>CAMEFI010000005.1 GCA_945915475.1 uncultured Clostridium sp.
AGACGACAGTGAGACTACGCTGCTGGTAGCGGAAGGAGACGACAGTGAGACCACGTTGCTGGTAGGAGAGGGAGATGACAGTGAGACCACGTTGCTGGCAGGGGAGGGAGACGACAGTGAGACCACGTTGCTGGCAGCAGAGGGAGATGACAGTGAGACCACGTTGCTGGTAGCAGAGGGAGATAACAGTGCCACCACATTACTGGTTGCAGGAGAAGATGACAGTGCCACCACGTTACTGGCTTCGGAGGCAAGGATGCCGAAGTTTGAACCTGTATTGCAGGAGGACGAGGAGTTAATGGCTTTATTACAGGGGACACCCGGCAGGGATAGATAGAAAAAGCATAGATAAGGGGAACGACGAGTGAATAGGAATCAGATATATCGCAGGACAATCGCATATTGTATGGTCTGGATGATGGTATTGCAGCTGTTCACCGGATGGGGAGTAAAGGAAGTTAGTGCCGAAGGTGGAACACCGGTCATAACATTTACCGTAAATGATGCGGCAATCTACTCAGCAGAGGATTGTGCACAGGTAGATAGTGTGGATGCGTGGGCAATTCCCTATGAGATAGTGGATTTGGCAGCGGACAATCCTGTATATTTGTCGGTTGAGAGCACGCAGACAGGAGGTTCTCCTGTTACGTTGGTAGATAAGATATCATTAACTGGAACAGATTTGACATGGGGAGCCGGAGCCGGTGGAAGTGACCAGGTGGCAGTGCAATTTGCGGAATCCGATGCGGCGAAGGGAACAGTTTATCTTAAGAAACCGGATGCAGAAGCGAAGTATAAGATAACAATATCAGTGAAGGATGCTTTGGGTGCAGAAATTGCCAGTAAGGATGTTACCGTTACTTATATCACAGCAATCAATGCTCCGACGGTCACATTGACGGATTTGAACAGCAGTCTGGATCCGTCGGTTGTGGAAGCTGCGGAGAATGGAAGTGTAAGCGGAACCTGGACCAATCAGGATGTGACATTTAACATAAAGGTACAGGATGCCGTTGTGGGCCTGAAGAGTATCACCTATGAACTGGATGATGTTTCACAGACAGATAAGAACAAAAGTTATTTAGCCGGGAGCTATGAGAAGAGTGAGGTGCAGCAATCCTTTACGGTTAATACCAGTGCTTCCTCTGCTACAGGCCATAAGCTTGTTGTTACGGCGGTGAATGCAAGAGATAAGAAAACTACATTTACCCGTTACATTCTGGTGGATAAGGATGAACCGGGTATTGTCCTGACCATCAAGGAAACCGGTAGTGCCGTGGAAGATAATAAAGTGTATGGTAATCCGGTCACCATGGCAGCGGCAGTGACGGAATCCTTATCTGCAACCGGCATGGTAGTAACCTATAAAGTGAAAAAAGATGGGGGAAGTGAGGTTGCAAGTACGGTGACGGCATCTTCTTCCGGAACCTATGAAAAGGCATTTACAGAAGATGGTACCTATCAGGTATCCGTCGTTGCGAAGGATGGAGCCGGGAATGAGAAGGAGACAACACCGGTGACATTTACCGTGGACGGAACCGGACCGGTCCTTACCCAGACATCCCCCCAGGAGAATGACAAGTATTATAATGCAGATCAGACATTCCAGTATAAAGTAACAGATGCGAATCTGGCAGGCGGCAAGGTGTCCGGGAAGATAGAACGGACGTTGGATGGAGTGACTTCAACGGAGCAGACCATCGCACAGACTTGTACAGGAAATGAGGTATCGGATTCCCATACCTGTGACAAAGAGGGAGCCTATCAGATTACGGTAAATGCCAAGGATGCAGCGGGTAATAGTGCAGCTGCGGCACATGAAATCGGATTCGTGGTGGATAAGACAGCGCCAGTTCTGGGCATTTTGGCAAAGGATACAGCAGACCAGACCGTTACAACCGGAGGAAAGACAAAAAAGAATGTGAAGGTAACCTATCAGGTAACAGACCGGAACCACCAGTTTGATCAATACAAGATTACCGTGAAGCGTACCGATGCAGCAGGGAGAGTCTCAAATGATACACAAAGGGTGGCTTCGGCAAACTGGACATTGTCTTCCAACGATACTTCGAAACAGAATAATATAACAGCCAACACAACGGTTGAATATTCGGAGGAAGGTTCCTACGAGATTACCTTTGAAGGCGCGGACGCGGCTGGTAATGTAGGGACATCGCAGACCATTTCCTTTGTCATCGATCATACAAAGCCGGTCATTTCCGGGGTTTCCTATACAACAAACCAGGTGGCAATTACTCCAAAATATGGAATTATTTTTGGGAATCAGATAATTCAGGTGAATTTTACGGTGGAAGATGCGTTCACCGGACTGAAGACGGATAAGCCGGTGCTGGTTACCATTGGAACAGCTGAGGAGCGAGACAACACGCCCATACCTTATCTGGCACAGCATGTGTCCGGTAGCAGTTATTATGTGCAATTGCCATTGAAGACGGTTGCTGATTTTGACGATAAAATAACCATCTGGGCCTATGACCAGGTGGAGAATGAACAGTCCTTTGAGTCGGAACGGACAATCTATAATACCAATTCGTCTACCATTGCCATGACCTGTACAACAGGGAATGAGGGAGTCTGGACGAAGGACAATGTTACCTATCATACAAAAGTGACAGATTCCATGTGTGGGATTCGTTCCATTACTTATAAGAAGATTGAGAAAGTAAATGGAACTGACCAGAGTACAGAAGTATATAAGGTTGATTTTGACCAGCAGCTTGCAGCCGGAACGATTACAGCACCGGTAACGGAATATCAATATGATTTTACCGCAACCGATACGGCATTAACAGGAGATGGATATAAGTTGCTGGTAGAAGTGATTAATAATTGTGGAACCACAACAACCATGGAAAAAACCGTATATGTGGATAAGGTGGCACCGGTTGTAGAATTAAGCGGTGTTGACAATGGCACCCATTACAAGACAAATCAAAGAATTTGTACGAAGGTTACGGATGTGTCCTACAGTGGAACGAAGACCAAATATTATGTAACATGTAAGTATGATGGACAGAGTGTCACAATTCCCTGGGATGATTTTGCGTCCACACAGTATACAGATACAACATATAAAAATCTGTCGGCAGAAGGAAATTATGAGATTTATGCAGAGACCACAGACAGTGTAGGGTTGACTACCCGATCCAATACATTGCAATTTACTATAGATAAGCAGGCACCGGTCATTGAGTCAGTGAAAGTGGTGAAAGGTCTTCTTAAGACAGAGCAGAACATGGATGCAGATGACAATTATTATGTGGAGGATGATGCACAGTTAGATGTGGTGGCAACGGATCATTTTCCGACGGAGGATGCATCTGTCTGGATTAAGGGAACCCATAGCAGCGCCACTGTACCGGAAGAATCACATGCCATGACAACCTCACCACTTATTTTTACCTCTAATACCTATTCTGTGGAGGGACGATATGTTTTAACGGTAGGAGGAAAAGATAAGGCGGGGAATCCAGCTGTAAATGTCAACAAAGCAGTTGTGGTGGACAAGACAGCTCCGGAATTATCCATTCATGGGATTTCAAATGGAGAGATGACGAAAGATCCGGTTACCCTGACGTATCAGGCAGTGGATAAGAACCATGATTTTGACCGGTATAAGGTAACGGTGCATAGAACAACCCTGGATGGCGTAAATGAAACAACGGTGGAACAAAATGCAGCGAACTGGAGACAGACAGGATATAACAGGAATGAACAGGTGGATTATACCACTACCAGACAGTCTGTATATTCAGAGGAAGGAAACTATGAGATTACCTTTGAGGGTAAGGATAAAGCCGGCAATGTGGCAGTGACCAAGAGCATTTCCTTCTCCATTGATCACACAGCACCGGTGATAAAGGATGTGACCTATACAGTAGGTGGTGAGCTGATTGGACCAAAATACGGAATCATTTTCAACAAACGGGCAATCCGGGTATCTTTCACCGTGAAAGACTCCGTTGTGGGATTAAAAGATAGAGATGCTGTACTGGTAACGGTGGGAAAGAAGACAGACAGGAATAATGGAACAAAGCTGTATCCTGCCGCCAGTCTGCAGGGTGAAACCTATTGTGTTACAATACCATTAGAAGATGTGTATCATTTTGATAATACCATTACGATATGGGCTTATGACAAGTTATTTAATGAAGCTGCGGTAGAGTCTGTACGAACCATATTTAATACATATAAACCGGATATTTCCATGGAGTGTACCACAGATAATGATGGAGTCTGGACGAATGGGGATGTGACCTATCATACGGTGGTGACTGACACAAGGTGCGGAATCAGCAAGATTACTTATACAAAGATTGAGACCGTGGGTGGAGTGGAACGACGGGATGTTGTGAAAGAGGTCGATTTTGAACAGCAGCGCCTGCAGGGACAATTGTCTTCCTTTGTGACGGAATATGCCTATGATTTTACAGCAACGGAAACGGCAAAGACGGTGGATGGCTATATATTGCGGGTGGATGTAACCAATAACTGTGGCATATCCTCCTTTATGGAGAAGAAGGTGTATGTGGATAAGGTGGCACCGGAAGTTACCCTTTCAGGAATAGAAAATGGAGTATATTACAATACCAGTCAGACGGTTCATACCGTGGTAAAGGATCTGTCTTATCCGGATACAAAGACACAGTACTATGTAACCCGTCAGTATGATGGAAGGAATGTGGACGTAACATGGGATGATTTCCGGTCTACAAACTATACAGCTGAGACAGATAAGGTGGTATCTGCAGAGGGAACGTATGAGATTTATGCTGTGACTACAGATAGTGCAGGCAACCAGACCACTTCGAACACATTGCGGTTTACCATAGATAAAGAGGCACCGGTAATTGTGGAAGCCAGAGTAATAAAAGGAGTTCATGAAACCGAGCAACCGGTGAATGAGGATGGCATCTATTATGTCAATGAGGATGGCAGATTAGCGGTGAAAGTGACGGATCATTTTCCGTCGCCGGATGGTCATGTATATGTTGAGGGCAAATTAAAAGATACAGTGATGCAACAGGAGAGATATGTGATGGATTCCTCTCCGTTCTCCTTTGTCACACAGACACCATATACCGAAGAAGGGAAATATACGGTTACGGTGGGTGGAAAAGATAAAGCGAATAATACGGCAGTAAATGTATACCGGGATATCGTGGTAGATAAGACCAGTCCACAACTTACCATTAGTGGAATCGCCCAGGGGCAGATGACCCGGGAACCTGTTACTTTAACCTACCAGTCTGTGGATAAGAACCATGACTTTGAACAATACCGGGTAACAGTGAGAAGAACAACGTTAGATGGTGTGGATGAAACCCTGATGGAACAGAATGCAGCAGATTGGAAACAGACAGGATATGACAGAGACAGACAGGAGAACTATACAACCACCAGAACTTCCATGTATAAGGAAGAGGGTAACTATCAGGTTACATTTGAAGGTACCGATAAGGCAGGCAATGTTGCAACGGTGAAGACCATTTCGTTCTCCATTGATCATACGGCACCGGTGATTTCAGACATCAGCTATTCTGACCCGTCGGGGCTTTTGACACCGAAGTATCAGACGATTTTCAGTAATCAGGTGATACAGGTGAAGTTTCGTGTGGAGGACCGGGTAGTTGGCATTGAGGATTCCCTTGTGTATGTCACTTTGGGAACGGCACAGGAACGATTGAATGGTGCGCCGATGTATATTGCAAATAAGGATTTGGATGGATATTACCATGTGAATGTGCCATCCGATCTTGCGGTGACAGAATATGACGGGGCGCTCAGTATCTGGGCAAATGACCGTCTGAAGAATGAGTCAGGTGCGGAGACGGTGCGGATCATTCAAAACGCAGACAAACCGGAAATCGTAATGGACTGTGATCTGGACTATACCAAATGGCAGAGCCGGAATGTGACATTCCATACCAAGGTATCTGACCAGAAATCCGGATTAAAGGAAGTAAAATATACCATTGATGGTAAGGAAGTCAAAACAGTAACCTTTACAGAGTTTGTGAAGGAGTATTCCTATGATCTGACAGCAACAAAGACAGCTGACAAGGTCACAGGTTATAGTATGACCATTGAGGTGACGAATAATAATGGAACCGGCAGTTTTGCAAAGAGACAGGTTTATGTGGATAAGAAAGCGCCAAGTGTACAACTTTCCGGCATCCAGAATGGAACATATTATAATCAGAATCAGAAGATAACCGCAAATGTGGGAGATGTTTCTTTTAAGAACACGAAAACGCAGTACTATGTGGAACGGACTTTGGATGGGAAGACATATACAGAAAGTGTTCCATCCTTTACTCTGAAAAAATATGCGGGTAAATGTATAAGAACCTTCCATAAAGAGGGACGATACAAGGTATATGCAGTAACAACAGACAGTGCAGGAAACCGAACCAGGTCCAATACACTGCGTTTTGTGATAGATAAGACGTCTCCTAAGCTTGCAATTTCCGGAGTGCAGGATGGTTCCATGAATGGAACAGATGTGGAGGTACAGTTTGACCTGACAGATTCGTTTTATTCCACAACGGATTCTCTTATCCGGATAGAGAAAACAATAGATGGAACAACAACTTCAGAGGAGAAGAAGGATTTCCCTAAGACAGGAAAACATTCTACATGGAATCGTACATTTTCGGAGGATGGAACCTATCAGATTACCTTTACGGCAAAGGATAAGGCAGGCAATGTTGCAAAAACACAGACGATTTCCTTCTCTGTGGATAAGACTCAGCCGGTGATTGAGATTACAGGCACTTCCAATTATCAACAGTGGGATAAGCCGGTTACGGTACGGTTCTCGGTAGAGGAATCATATTATACAGGAGATCAGATTACAATCCGGGGAACACGGCAGGATATAAATGGGAAGAAGGAAGAACTGGAGTTTACAACCTTTGCCAATACAGCGAAGGTTTCAAGTATGACACAGCTTTTCAACAAAGATGGCATCTACGATCTGGTGCTGCAAGCCAAGGATGAAGCGGGAAATGAAGACCGGAAGGAAATTCATTTTGTACTAGATCAGACAAAACCGGAGGTTTATAAAGTAGGGAATTACAATGGTGGATATTATCAGGAATTCAGAATCGCAGATACATTAGCAGATGTGTTTAAGGATCTCACGGTGGTATCTTATCGTATTCTGCTAAATGGAGTGGAATATGATGGGACCACACCGGTGACAGATGAGGGTAAATACAATCTGTCGGTAGAAGTGGAAGACGAATTGGGACATAAGAACAGGGAGACGGCAGAATTTATTATCGATCATACCGCACCGAAGGTAATCTTTACCGGTGTAAAGGATGGACAGGCTGTGACAGAAAGGGGAAAGGTGATTCTTTCTCTCACCAACCCGGAGGACGAGATTACGGGAGTTTCCATGAATGGTACGGAATATGATGCAGATACCAGGGAATTAGAATATTCGGAATATGGTTTTTATAAGATCAATGTGGACTGCGTTGATAAAGCCGGTAATAAGGTGACAAGAACGTTACGTTTTACCTATCATAATCCATTGACGACTACTATTTTATTTGCTATTATGGGTGGACTTATTGTTATAACATGTATCTGGTTATGGGTAAGGACAATGAAGAAAGAAAAGGAAGAAGAAAAGTTATGATAAGAGCAGATAACATAAGGGCAGTTGTGTTTGATATGGATGGTGTTATATTTGATTCGGAGCGGTTGTACCGGAAGCATTGGATGATAACCGGTAAGGAATATGGAATTCCGAAGGATAAGATGGAATATCTCTGTGACCGGATGGCCGGGGCAACACGGGAGAATAACGAGAAGCTCATGAAGTCGCATTTCGGTGATGACTTCGATTATGACAGCTTCCGGATGAAGACCATGGACCGGATGGATGCAGAGATCGAACGGGACGGTCTCGAATTGAAACAGGGAGTGAAAGAGTTATTTGCTTACCTGAAGGAGCAGGATTACAGGATAGCACTGGCGACATCTACCATAGAAGACCGGGCGAAACGGAATCTTACGAGAGCGGGAATCCTGGAAGTTTTTGACAGCATTGTGTATGGAGGGATTGTTCCACATGGGAAACCGGCACCAGATATCTATATAGAAGCCTGTAAGCGTCTGGGTGTCCGGCCGGAAGAAGCAATGGGAATAGAAGATTCCATTAATGGTGTGAAATCTTCTGCCGCAGCGGGATTGTATACGGTGATGGTAATTGATCTGATTCAGCCGACGGAGGAGACGGAAAAGCTGGCTCATGAGATACACAATTCTCTTTTGGAGGTGTTGGAACAATTCCAAAACGGACATGTAGGAAGGACGGCAGGTTTGTAGGAATTCTATACGGACAACTGGAATATATACAGGAGAGCGCTCATATATTGCATTAGTTAGACAGTTGCGAAGCTTACATCTGTACAACTTCAGAGTTTCGCAATTACCTAATTACATTAGTGACAGGTGTAAGGAAGGGGAGCGTGAAATATGAGCGTTGGTAGGAAATTTGCAGTTGTTGTGAGAGGATTGATTATTGCATATGCGGTAACAGGTGCGCTGCTGGCACTGTTGGCATTTATGGTATTCCGGTTCCGGATAAGTGAGTCTGTTACAGATGCGGCGATTGTTGCCATCTATGTGATTGTGACATTTATTGGAGCTTTTGTGACGGGTAAGAAGGTACGTGAGAAGAAATTTCTTTGGGGATTGTTATTGGGGACACTGTACATCCTGATTATCTCCGTTGTAGCAATTGCAATAGGGCAGGCATTTCACGTAACAAGCACAGCCAATATAACGACAGCAGCACTGTGTGTAGGAGGAGGGCTGTTGGGCGGTATGTTAAGCTAGTAAATATAAGCGTTGACCTTGGAAAAAGCATGTGTTATACTTAATGAAATGTGTGTTGGTTCAGGAAGCTCCTGGATACTATTATAAATGAGAGGTATATAAGATGAAACATATTAAGACTTTAACAGACAAGACATTAAAGAGCACAATGGAAAAGGGTGGATGTGGCGAGTGCCAGACATCTTGCCAGTCAGCATGCAAGACATCCTGCACAGTTGGAAACCAGACTTGTGAGAACAAATAATTCATTTTCTGGTATAGGAATGGAATAAAGAGGACTGCTTATATTCGGGCCGTCCTCTTTCATTTCGTGCTGTAAATTCGCATGGGTTTCTTGGCTTTAACTTTCTGCGATTAGAATAAGAGGTATATAGAAGTGATACATCAGTATAAGAATAATGGATATAACATCGTTTTAGATGTCTGTAGCGGATCTGTTCATGTGGTAGATGATCTGGTATATGATGTCATTGCCTTATATGAAGAGTGCAGCCTTCCGGAGATAGTGGACAAATTATCACAGTATCCGGAGAGTGAGGTACGGGAAGCATACGAGGAGATAACAGAGTTAAAGGATGCCGGACAGCTATTTACAGAGGATGTCTACAAAGATGCTATTGTTGATTTTAAGAAACGGAAGACGGTTGTCAAAGCATTGTGTCTTCATATTGCCCATGACTGCAACCTTGCCTGCAAATATTGTTTTGCGGAAGAGGGCGAATATCATGGCGGAAGAGGGTTGATGAGCTTTGAGGTTGGTAAGAAAGCTTTGGATTTCCTAATTGCGAATTCCGGTAACCGTGTGAATCTTGAGGTGGATTTCTTTGGTGGGGAGCCATTGATGAATTTCCAGGTTGTGAAGGATTTAGTTGCCTATGGAAGAAGCAAAGAGAAGGAATTCAATAAGAAATTCCGCTTTACTTTGACAACGAATGGGATGCTGCTTACAGATGAAGTGATGGAGTTTGCCAACAAAGAGATGGCCAATGTGGTCTTAAGCATAGATGGCCGTAAGGAAGTGCATGATTTTATGCGTCCTACAAGAAATGGAAAAGGCAGCTATGATCTGATTATTGATAAATTCAAAAAGATGGCCGAGATGCGGAACCAGACGAATTATTACGTGAGGGGAACATTTACTCATCATAATCTGGATTTTTCCAAGGATGTTCTGCATTTAGCGGATATGGGATTTAAACAGATCTCGGCGGAACCGGTGGTGGCACCGGATGATATGGAATATGCAATCCGGGAAGAGGATCTGCCGAAGTTGTTTGAGGAATACGATGCGTTAGCCAAAGAGATGGTCAAGAGAGAGAAAGAAGGAAGAGGATTCAATTTCTTCCATTTCATGATTGATCTGACAGGCGGTCCGTGTCTATACAAGAGATTATCCGGCTGTGGCTCCGGGACAGAATATCTTGCGGTAACTCCATGGGGAGATTTGTATCCATGTCATCAGTTTGTTGGAATGGAACAGTTTAAGCTTGGTAATGTCGATACCGGAATTGAGCGGACGGATATCGTAGATGAGTTCAAACTTTGTAATGTATATGCAAAGGACAAATGCAAAGATTGTTTTGCAAGATTCTACTGCAGCGGTGGATGTGCGGCGAATTCATATAATTTCCATGGTAATCTATTGGATGCATATGATATTGGTTGTGAATTGGAACGTAAACGTGTAGAATGTGCAATCATGATAAAGGCGGCTTTAGCCTAGAGTAAGGAGAGTAAAGGAATGAAGAAAGCAAAGAGAAACAGTGTGCTGACCATCGTGATCTTTATTCTGGTACTTGCACTTGGTACTTATACAGCGGTGCAGGGACTTGGTAAGCATCACATTGGTAAGGCTAAGAATATTATCTTAGGCCTTGACCTTGCAGGTGGTGTCAGTATCACGTATCAGATTAAGGAGGATAATCCTTCGGAACAGGATATCCGGGATACCATTCAGCGTTTACAACAGCGTGCAGATGTGTATTCAACAGACAGTAGTGTTTACAAAGAGGGAACAGACCGGATCAGTATTGAGATTCCGGGAGTGAGTGATGCCAATAAGATTCTGGAAGAACTTGGTAAACCGGGAAATTTGATGTTCTTAGATGAGGAGAATTATTCTAAGTATGCTTCCGGAGAGGAATATGAAGTGGTATTAACCGGTTCGGATGTTAAGAATGCATCTGCAGCCATTGATAATTCCGGAACGATTCAGGAATATGTGGTTCAGCTTGCGTTTAATGATGAGGGAACGAAGAAATTCGCCGATGCCACAACAGCAAATGTGGGCAAACGGATTTACATTATATATGATGATGAGATAGCTTCTGCGCCGACAGTTCAGACAGCCATCACCGGTGGTAGTGCCGTTATCAATGGTATGGAAGATGACGAAGAAGCAGAGAAGCTTGCGCAGACAATCCGCATCGGTGCACTTCCATTAACATTAGAGGAGTTACGTTCCAATGAAGTAGGAGCAACACTTGGTAAAGATGCTCTTAGCACAACCCTGAAGGCCGGTGCCATTGGTATGGCGGTGATTGCAGTCATTATGATCGCCCTGTATCTGTTGCCTGGATTTATTTCCGTGCTTGCGTTGATCGCATATGTTGTATTGATGTTATTATGTCTGAATGGATTCAATGCCAGCCTGACACTTCCGGGTCTTGCCGGTATCGTGTTATCTGTTGGTATGGCGGTAGATGCCAATGTTATCATCTTTACCCGTATCAAGGAGGAACTTGGAGCAGGGGCAACGGTTAAGAATGCCATTGATTCCGGTTTCAACAAAGCGTTATCTGCAATCTTAGATGGCAATATCACAACCTTGATTGCAGCTGTCGTATTGTATATCATGGGTATTGGTTCCATTAAGGGATTTGCCCTTACATTAGGTATTGGTATTGCTTTATCTATGTTTACGGCACTTTTCGTTACCAAGCATCTGTTAAAGGCAGCATATACATTAGGCTTACAGAATCCGAAGTTATATGGTGCGAAGAAGAGTCCGAAGGTTCATGGATATGTGAAGTTCTCTAAGTTTGCATATATCATTTCTTTTGTTGTGATTGCAGCAGGACTGATTGCACTTCCTGTATTTAAGGGTAAGACAGGTTCTACCTTGAACTTCAGCTTGGAGTTTACCGGTGGTACTTCCATGACAGTTGACTTTGAGGAAAAATATGATCTTGCAAAGGCAGAAAGTGATATCCTTCCGGTCATTGCAGATGCAGCAGGTATCTCAGAAGCAGATATTCAGGTACAGAATGTACAGAATTCCAATGAGATCGTATTCAAGACTTCCGAACTTGCCAATGACCAGAGAGAGGCGGTTCAGACGGCATTAGAAGAGAATTTCAAAATAAAAGAATTTAACATGGAGAACATCAGCTCCACCATCAGTAATGAGATGCAGCGTAATGCAATCGTATCGGTATTGGTGGCAACTGTGTTGATGTTGATCTATATCGCCATTCGGTTTAGCGATATGAAGTTTGGTGCGGCAGCTGTTATTGCATTGTTGCACGATGTATTAGTTGTATTTGCAGTATATTCCATCGGACGGTTGTCAGTTGGTAATACATTCATCGCTTGTATGCTTACCATTGTTGGTTATTCCATCAATGCGACGATTATTATCTTTGACCGTATCCGTGAGAATATGGTCAGCATGAATAAGGAATCTTACGCAACGATTGTAGATACCTCTATTTCCCAGACACTCACCAGAACAATATATACATCCCTTACTACTTTTGTAATGGTATTCTTTGTATATATCTTAGGTGTACCATCCATTAAGGAGTTTGCTCTTACATTGATGTGTGGTATCGTCTGTGGTGCATATTCTTCTGTATGTATTACCGGTCCGCTGTGGTATATGCTTAAGACCAGGTTCGGAAAGAATGAGAAGAATACCGGGAATAAGAAGATATCGGGTAAGAAGAAAGCAAAGAAAGCATAAGGAATCAGAAACAAATAGGGGCATGGCATATACCATGTCCCTATCATGTTTCACTAGGAGATTAGGATATGGCAGAACAAAATTGGCTTATACGAATGAAACGGGCAGATTTCCATGCTCTTAGCGAACAATTTCATATTGATCCGGTGGTTGCCAGGGTGTTGGTCAACCGGGATATTCCGGAGAATAAATTTGCAGGTTTTTTACATCCGGATTTAAATGATTTATATGATCCATTTTTAATGGAGGACATGAACCAGGCTGTTCGAATTATCATCTATGATATAGAGGAGGGGCACCGGATTCGCATTGTGTCGGATTATGATGTAGATGGGGTTATGTCGAATTATATATTGTACGCTGGTTTCAGGCGCATTGGAGCAGATGTTGATTATGTCATTCCCCATCGGGTAAGAGATGGCTATGGAATCAATGAAGAGATCATTGAGAAGGCGGCAGAAGATGGAATCCATACGATAGTAACCTGTGATAACGGAATTGCAGCAAATGCAGCCCTTACCAGGGCAAAAGAATTAGGGATGACGGTGGTTGTCACCGATCATCATCAGGTACCATTTATTATGTATGGGGAAGAGAAGAAATACATCCTTCCACCGGCAGACGCTATATTGAACCCCAAAAAAAACACGTGCACCTATCCCTTTGATGATCTGTGCGGGGCAGGGGTTGCTTACAAATTAATCGAAGCCCTGTTTTCAAAACGTGAGATTCCGCGGGAAGAGATGCACCAGTTTCTGGAATTTGTTGCAGTGGCAACCATTTGTGATGTTGTGTCCCTGACGGATGAGAATCGGGTATTTGCCGTGAAAGGATTAGAGAAACTCAATTATTCAGAAAATGTAGGCATGCGGGCTCTCCTGCGGGTAAATGAGCTTTCGGATGTTACGGTGAGCGAATATCATGTGGGATTTAAGTTAGGTCCGTGCGTCAATGCCTGCGGAAGACTGGAAAGCGCTGTGGCGGCGATGGAGCTCCTTACCGAGACGGATTCGGAGATGGCCATTGCGAGGGCAACAGAGTTAAAGAACATGAATGAAGAGCGCAAGACCATGACAATGGAAGGTGTGGAACGTGCCGAACAGTATATTGAACAGATGGAACCTATGAAGGTTATGGTCATATATTTGTCTAATTGCCATGAGAGCCTGGCAGGAATTATTGCAGGAAGAATCCGGGAGAGCTATCATCATCCGGTATTGATTGTAGTAGACAGTGATGTACCGGGGATACTCAAAGGTTCCGGCCGGTCCATTGAAGGGTATCATATGTTTGAAGCGCTGCAGCAGTGCCGGGAGCATCTTCTCAAGTTTGGGGGGCACGCCATGGCAGCAGGATTTTCCTTAAAGGCAGATCAATATGATGCATTCGTATCTGCATTGAATGCAAACTGTACTCTGACGGAGGAAGATTTCATACCAACGATACATATTGATGTACCCATGCCAATGTCCTATGTAACGGAGAATCTGATTGGACAGTTAGACGGACTTGCACCTTTTGGAAAAGGGAATGAGAAACCGGTTTTTGCACAGAAGGATCTGAATGTTCTGTCTGCAAAGATTATGGGAAAAGACCGCAATGTTGTCAAACTTGTGTTAGAAGACAAAGACGGATGTGTATCAGAGGGAATCTATTTTCATGCACAGGAATTTGAGCAGAATATCGTTAACTGGTTTGGACAGGAAGAATATGACAAACTGCTTCATGGATGGCTCAATAATGTTATTCTGAATATTGTATACTACCCCACCGTCAATGAATTCAATGGTAACCGGACCCTGCAGATGCAGGTGAAACGCTACGCAATGGCTACTGTACGCGAAGTGTTATAGAAGGTATAGCCGTAAATAATACCAATGTGGTTCAAATTTTAAGAGGGTTTTGTTGCATTTTTTACAAAATTGGTTCGGAGGGACATTTTTTTCGTTACATCTTAGGAAATATAGGCTATACTATTGTTTAACGAATAAGTTGAGATCAAAAGAAAAGAAGGTGGATATATGGCAGGATTGGTGAATACGGACAAAGAGCTTAGCACTCCAAAGGATTTTACACCGCCAGAGGAGTTATATAAGACTTTAATTGAGAAAGTATTAGAATATCATCCGAATACAGATATCACTATGATTGAAAAGGCATATAAGATAGCCAGCGAGGCCCACGAGGGACAGCTGCGTAAGTCGGGTGAGCCGTATATCATGCATCCCCTTTGTGTTGCCATTATTTTAGCAGAGTTAGAGCTTGATAAAGAGACAATTGTTGCGGGAATTCTGCATGATGTAATAGAAGATACCGTTATGACAACAGAGGAGATTTCCAATGAATTCTCTCCGGAGATTGCGTTATTAGTAGATGGTGTTACCAAGTTAACACAATTGAATTTTTCCCAGGATAAGATTGAATTACAGGCAGAGAATCTTCGGAAAATGTTCCTTGCCATGGCAAAGGATATTCGTGTTATTCTGATTAAGTTAGCAGACCGTCTCCACAATCTGAGAACCCTTCAGTATCAGACGCCGGAGAAGCAGATTGAGAAGGCAAGGGAGACAATGGACATTTATTCTCCAATTGCCCATCGGCTTGGTATCAGCAAGATTAAGGTGGAGTTAGATGACCTTTCCTTACAGTATCTTGAGCCAGAGAAATTCAAAGAGCTGAAGACAGAGATTGATGAACGGTTAGAGGAACGGGAGAAGTTCATTGAGACCATTGTACATGATGTAAAGGAATGTATTGATGAGGCTGGAATTAAGGCTGAGATTAATGGACGTGTGAAGCATTTCTTCAGCATTTACAAAAAAATGGTTAATCAGAATAAGACACTTGACCAGATTTATGATATTTTTGCAGTGCGAATCATTGTAGACAGTGTAAGGGACTGTTATGCAGCATTGGGTATTATTCATGAGAAATACAAGCCGATTCCGGGGCGTTTTAAGGATTATATCGCTATGCCCAAGTCCAATATGTACCAGTCTCTGCATACCACTCTGATTAGCAAGAGTGGACAGCCGTTTGAGATTCAGATCCGTACCTATGACATGCACAAGACGGCAGAATATGGTATTGCTGCCCATTGGAAATACAAAGAGAATCTGTCCGGAACCACCAAGGACAAGGAAGAAGAGAAGTTAAGCTGGCTCCGTCAGATTCTGGAGTGGCAAAGAGATACGGAAGATAATAAGGAATTTATGAGTACGGTGAAGACGGACCTGGATCTGTTTGCAGAGCAGGTATACTGTTTCACACCGAATGGAGACGTGAAGAATCTTCCGGCGGGTTCCACGCCTATTGATTTTGCCTATAGTATTCATTCTGCGGTTGGGAATAAGATGGTGGGTGCCAGAGTCAATGGACGGCAGGTACCGGTAACCTATAATCTGCAAAATGGTGACCGGGTGGAGATCATTACTTCCCAGAATTCCAAGGGACCAAGCCGTGACTGGCTCAGTATTGTGAAGTCTGCACAGGCCCGGAGTAAGATCAATCAGTGGTTCAAGCAGGAGTTTAAGGAAGATAATATCAGCCGGGGAAAAGAACTGTTATCACAGTATTGTAAGGCTAAGGGTTATAATTATGCAACGTACTCCAAGCCGGAGATGTTAAAGGCGGTTATGGTGAAGTACAATTTCCGTGACTGGGATTCTGTTCTTGCGGCAATCGGACATGGCGCTCTCAAAGAGGGTCAGGTCATGAACAAATTGATAGAGGTCTACAACAAGGAAGAAAAGGCTAAGATGACCGAGGATCAGCTGTTAGACCAGCTGAACCAGACAGGAGATCTGCATCGGACCAGCCATTCCAAAGGCGGAATTACAGTGCGGGGAATCGATGATGTGGCAGTTCATTTTTCCAAATGCTGTTCTCCGGTTCCAGGGGATGAGATTGTTGGCTATGTTACAAGAGGACGGGGTATTTCCATTCACCGGACAGATTGTGTGAATATTGTTGGTATGGGTGACAGTGATCGCTCTCGGCTCATTGATGCCGAGTGGCAGGAGGATGCAGCAAGTAATCCTACAGCAATATACTCTACCGAGATTCGGATCTTTGCCAATGATCGTACCGGAATGTTGTTTGATGTATCGAAGGTGTTTACGGAAGCCAATATCAACGTGACGGCAGTGAATAGTAAAAGTAATAATAAAAATGACAGGGCAACCTTTACGGTATCCTTTGACATTAAGACGGTGGATCAGCTCAATCATGTCATTGCGAAGCTGCGGATGATTCCGGGGGTATTGGATGTAGAGCGAAGTGTTGGCTGATGGAGTTACGGTAAGGATAGAAGATGATATAGGAAAGAGAAGGAGAATCACATGGCAGCAAATTTGGAGATTTTTCGCAAGACAGTGGGAGATATGGGAACAAATTGTTATATACTGGTGAATCATGACAGCGGAGAATGTGTAGTATTTGATCCGGCAGCAGAAGGGGATGCATTGACAGAGATTTTTCATAATCCGGGATTTCAGTTAAAAGCTATTTTTCTGACACATGGACATTATGACCATATTGGTGCAGTGGAAGAGCTCAGGGAAGCATTTTCTGTACCGGTGTATGCATCGAAGGCTGAGAATGAGGAAGTATTAAATGATATCCAGGTGAATCTTTCCGGTATGTTTGGTAATCCAATGACCCTGCAGGCAGATGAGGTGCTGCGGGATGGACAGAGGATAGAGGTGATTGGAACTACTTTGACATGTATTCTGACGCCGGGGCATACAGCAGGTGGAATGTGTTATTACTGTGAGAAATTACAGTCGGCAATCGTAGGGGATACCCTGTTTTGCGGCAGTGTGGGAAGAACGGACTTCCCTACAGGAAATGGAACGGTGTTGTTGCATTCCATTCGTGAGAAATTATTTACTTTACCGGATGAGACAAAGATCTTTCCGGGACATATGGACAGTTCCACCATTGGTTGGGAGAAGAAGACCAATATGGTATGCGGAGAGCACGAGGAATGATATATTTAGAGCAAAATGCAGAATATTATAACAATGATATACGTGCAATGCTGCAGGCATTTTTCGATAATGAGAAGATTATCACAAAAGAGGAGGGAACCGGACTTTCCTTACAGGTGGTCTATACCATGGACAGGGATGTGGAGACACCACAGGTTGCAAAGGGCGGTTATGTCACATACACATTAGACGATGAAGAAGGGTACCATTGTGAAAGGACAGTGGTGGTGGATTTCCTGAATCGGAAACTGGCAAGAAATCCTTTGAAAGCAGAATTGTATCATATGCTTTCGGATTATACGGGTAAGACGTTACCCTGGGGCAGTATGACCGGTGTGCGGCCTACAAAGGTTGCAACGGAGAGGTTAGAAAATGGTGCCACTGAGGAGGAGATTCGCCGGTTATATACGGATATCTATCTGACGATTCCCCAAAAGGCGGATATCTGTATCGAAGTGGCAAAGCGGGAGCAGGAACTGTTTCGGGATTTTGATTATGAGAACGAATATTGTATCTATGTCGGAATCCCCTTTTGTCCTACCAGATGCCTGTATTGTTCCTTTACTTCGTATCCCATCGGGACATATGCAGATAAGGTAGAGGCATATCTGAAGGCACTTTACAAAGAGATGGAATTTGTCGCATCTTCTCCTGCCTGTCAGAAGAAACGGTTGGTGGCTGTCTATGTGGGTGGCGGAACACCCAGCGCACTGACGGCAGGACAGATGGAGGCCATGATCACAAAGCTTCGGGAAACCTTTGACATGCAGTATGTAAGGGAGTTCTGTGTGGAATGCGGAAGACCGGACAGTATTACGACGGATAAGTTAGAGGTTCTGAAAGGGTTGAGGGTAGAGCGGATCAGTATCAATCCCCAGACCATGTGGGATGAGACACTTCAACTGATAGGACGGTCGCATACCGTTGAGCAGACAAGACATGCCTATGCATTAGCAAGAGAAGCGGGATTTACCAATATCAATATGGACATGATTGTGGGACTTCCGGGGGAGGATATCCGTCATGTGCGCCATACCCTTTCCGAGATTGAGAAATTAGCTCCGGATAGTCTTACGGTACATTCCCTGGCAATTAAGAGAGCAGCCAATCTGAATATAGAGATGGAGCGGTATCAATCCCTGATTAAGGGAAGTACCAATGAGATGCTGCTTGCGGTGGATGAATGTGCAAGAGGGTTGCATTTATCCCCGTATTATCTGTACCGTCAGAAGAATATTCCGGGAAAGCTTGAGAATATCGGATATGCGGCAAAAGGGAAAGAATGTATCTATAATATCTTGATTATGGAAGAGAAATTAGATATTCTTGCAATGGGAGCAGGAGCCTCCTCAAAGTTTGTGTTCCATAAGGAAAATCGCATTGAACGTGTGGAGAATGTGAAAAATGTAGACGAGTACATCAACCGGATTGATGAGATGATAGAGAGAAAAAGACGTATGTTTGAAGGGGTGATAGGATGATAGATGTGGGCTATGATGACATGGAAGTGGACGAGATGTCTGCTTATTTAACGGAAGATCTGCGCACGGAGATTGCCCATGGGATAGAGGTCAGCCGGTTAGCAGGAATGCTTGCCAAGGAGTTAAAGTTAGATGCCGAATTCTGTCATGACATTGAAGTGGCAGGGATGTTGCATGACATTGGGAAATTACGTGCAAGCACCTACCTTTACGGTGGGGATGATGATACCCTGAATGTAGAGAAAATGCGGTATGTCCGTCTACATGCCGGTCTCGGATATGAGGTTGTGAAGGCAGAGGGTTATTCAGACCGTGTATGTGAGATGATATTGCATCATCATGAGAATTATGACGGAACCGGTTATCCGGATAATCTGGTGGGGGATGCCATACCGTTAGGAGCAAGGATTTTGCGGGTGTGTGACGTATTTGTGGCATTGACATCCGACCGGCCGTACCGGAAAGCCTTTGACAGTAAGACTGCGGTGGAATTGCTCATTGAGGAAGTAAGGCACTTTGATATGAAGGTATTTCTTCCGTTCCAGAGTATTGTATATGATGAGGTGCAACGAAAAGAATTGCAGGGTGAGACCCGGGACAAACTTGTATATTAGTCCGGGTATACACCCTGCGTACGAGAGTAGCGAGAGCGTGCCTGTCGCCAACAAGACTACATTCTAAGGCTTGTGCTCAGACAGCTCTCCCGCATGCGCTTTGCAGCCAGCCGAACAAAGCAGTGAATTTCTAAGAGGCCGCGCGTCAAGAAAAAATATTAGAAACACGTTCCTTGTAGCATCTTTAAGGAATAGTGAATATGTTTTAAAAAGCATACAATCACATACTAGGGGTTTCGCAATTACCTAGTAAGTATAGAAGAAAGAAGGAGAGACCAAGATGGCAATGAAGAAGAAACCGGTAACAGGTATGAAGGATATATTACCGAGAGAGATGGAAATCCGGGATTATGTGATTAGTCAGATTAAGGAGACATATAAGACATTTGGATTTTCCAGCATGGAGACCCCTTGTGTAGAGCACATTGAGAATTTAAGCTCCAATCAGGGTGGAGAAAATGAAAAGCTCATTTTCAAGATTCTGAAGCGTGGAGATAAATTATCGGCAGCAATTCCCAAGGCAACGGAGGAGGATGCAAATGTATTAGTAGATGGAGGGCTTCGCTATGACCTTACACTACCACTTTCAAGGTATTATGCCAACAATGCCAATGAGTTACCAAGCCCATTTAAGGCATTGCAGATGGGAAATGTATGGAGAGCAGACCGTCCCCAGAGAGGCCGTTACCGCCAGTTTATGCAATGTGATATTGATATTTTAGGAGAGCCAACCATATTGGCTGAGATTGAATTGATTACGGCGACGACTACGCTCCTTGGAAAGATTGGTTTTGAGAAATTCACCATCCGTCTTAACAACCGCAAGATGTTAAAGGCAATGGCAGCTTACAGTGGATTCGGAGAAGAGGATTATGACAGCGTCTTTATTACATTGGACAAGATGGATAAGATTGGCTTAGACGGTGTGAAGGAAGAATTATTAGAGCAGGGTTATGCAGCAGAGTCTGTGGAGAAGTGCCTTTCCCTGTTTGAGAATGTCAGTCAGGATACTGCCGGTGTCCGTTATCTGAAGGAGACTTTAGGAGATTTCTTAGAGGCAGGGGTTGCAGAAGATTTGGAGACCATTATGACAAGTGTGGATGCCACCAAGTCTGCTGATTTCAAGATTATATTCGATCCTACACTGGTAAGAGGAATGGGTTATTATACCGGACCGATTTTTGAGATTTCCATGGATGAGTTCGGTGGTTCCGTTGGTGGCGGTGGACGCTATGATGAGATGATCGGTAAATTTACCGGGCAGAACACACCGGCATGCGGATTCTCCATTGGATTTGAGCGAATCGTCATGTTGTTGTTAGAGAAGGATTACCAGGTGCCTGGCAAGGGTGAAAAGACTGCCTATCTTGTGGAGAAGAACATGCCTCAGGATAAGATGCTTACCATTTTACAGCAGGCAAATGAGAAGCGGAAGAATGGCGAGCAGATTAACATAGCCATTATGAAGAAGAATAAGAAATTCCAGAAGGAGCAGTTGGAGAAAGAAGGCTATACTGCATTTGAGGAGTTCTTCACAGACCGGATGTAGAGAAAAGGAGTGGTGCTTACCACTCCTTTATAAATTCCTGTAGTTTTTTGTAGGTGGCATCATAGCCGGATTTGCTCCAGTGGATGCCATCGCCGCCGCCGTAACCGGATTGAAGAGCACCGGATCCGTCTGCTAAGACAGAGCATGTGTCAAAGTAATGAATATAATTTCTGTTCTTAACAGATGCTTTTAATTTCTTGTTGAATCGTACCACAGTGGAATTCTTTACAGTGGCATTGCCCCGTGTAGGACTAACGCCCATTACAATGATTTCCATATTAGGATTTTTCTTGTGGCAGGCATTTAATATCTTATTATAGGAAGACAAAATGCCGTCTAAGTGAGAATCACTTGGGCTACCTACCAAACTGTTCATGCCCAGCATAATGAACATGCGGTCAGGTTTGTATTTTAATAGGTTTTTCATGTAATCGCTTGTATAGAAGTTACCGGCATGGATACCG
This sequence comes from uncultured Clostridium sp., assembly GCA_945915475.1. Taxonomy (GTDB): domain Bacteria; phylum Bacillota; class Clostridia; order Lachnospirales; family Lachnospiraceae; genus CAG-590. Next base: position 21,941 of record CAMEFI010000005.1, read on the forward strand.
ACTTTGGCAAATGCCCGGTTTTCTTTTCCTGTTACAACGTGATAACCTCGGAAACCCACCATAATGGAATCGCCAACGAAGGCGATTTTTTTTGCTTTCTTACGAACCTTTATGGATACAGCTTTGCTAAGGGCACTGTCGTTAAAGGTCTGTGGCGCATTGGAAATGGCTTTGATTCTGTAATAATATGTAACAAGGGCCTTGCCGGATCTGTCGGTAAAGGAAGTTTTCTTCGTTGCTGCAATCTTTTTATAATTACCCTTTTTGGACGTGCAACGGTATATCTCGTATTTGGCAGCCTGGTCAATTTTATCCCAGGTTAATTTTACCCTGGAATCAGAGGTGGCAGTGCAGGAACGAATCTTCGTTGTATCAATGGACTGTGTTGGTGTCTGCGTGTTGTCACTGGTGACCGGTATTTCTGTGGTTTGTTCGGCAACGGCAGCAGTGCCATATGTAAGGCATTCTTTTGCAGATGTGTTCTGGGCATGGACATAGGATGCACAGGACAAACAAAGAGCTGCACAAAGAACAGTCGTTGACAGACCAGTGGTTCGGTATTTTGCTAATTTCATATCATATCCTCATTTCTATTCTGTTTTTGGAGCTCACGAATCCGTCAGGATTGTAAGCTTTACCAATTCCTTTTTGCATGCAGGTTCATTATAGGCGGTTCATTTTCCTGCGTCAAGAAGATTAGAACTAGAAACGTAAGCAAATTTCAACGGGTTCCGACAGAGATTTTGATTCAAAACTTCCATTTATTACGAGAAAACTTCCAATTATTACAAGATACGGCATAAAGCGATTTTTTGTGATATGATGAGGCACAATAGGCAATTCATGGTTGTCCTAAGAGGAGCGGAACAGAGCCTTTGAAAAGCAGCTTTCCGACAGCCGGGGAGGAATCTGCACCAGAAGCGGAGAAGGAAGAACCGGAGGCTTTCAGTGAGGAAGAACTGTCTGCACTGCTGGTGACAGAGGGCGACACAGAGCTGACGGAAGCGGTAAAGAAGAAGGCGGAGGAACTTGGTACGCCTCTTGCCGTATATAATTATCTGAAGAATAATATCGGCTATGAATTCTATTATGGCAGCCGGAAAGGGGCGGCAGGCACGTTAGATGCCATGGGCGGTAACGATCTTGACCAGGCAAGTCTTTTAATTGCCATGTTACGTCATCTGGGGATGGAAGCGGAGTATGTCCGGGGAACCATATATCTGACAGAGGAACAGGCAGTATCCCTTACCGGAGCAGATAATATCATCCATGCATCCGATGTTCTCGCTGCAGCAGGAACCCCGGTCACCTGTCTTACTCTGGACGGAGAGGTAGTACAGCTTTCCATGGAGCATGTCTGGGTTCGGGCACATATCCCTTACACCGATTACCGTGGGGCAGGAAATGCATCCGGAGATAAGGTGTGGATTGACCTGGATACCGGCATTAAGGATTATGAAGCGGTAACCAATATCTATGATACCCTGGATGAAGAAGGATTCTCCGAACAGATCCAGGGTATAACAGAAAGTGGTGATACGACAGGAATAGAATCCCTGCTTTCTGAATGGGAAGAGAGATTAGAATCCGAGGATCTAAGTGACACCTATGCAAGAAAGCGGATTATCAAGCAGGAAGAGGTAAGTTATTTACCACTTTCTCTGCAATATACAGTGGAGCAGGAAACAGGCACCTTTACCCAGGTGGCAGATTCCGAAAAGGATTCTGTCAGCTTTGAAATAGGCGGGGAGGTACTTGCCAGCTTTAAATCCAGTGATATTCAGGGAAAGGATATTCTGTTATCCTTTAAACCTGCAAGCAGTTCAGATCAGGAAATCTTTGACAGTTACAGCAGCATTTTTGACGTTCCTGCCTACGCTGTTTATATGAAACCGGTTTTGCTGGTGGATGGCAAGGTTGCTGCAGAGGGTGAGGAATATCTGGAAACCACTCTTGGAACAAAGAGCAGCTTTACCATTCATATCTCTTCCGGTGGACAGAATACCAGTGTAACCAATGATGTTACCACCGGCTCCATGTATATCGTGACCAATCCGGAGACTGGTGCCGGGGCATACATGATTAGTGGTGGACTGAATGGGGGTAGTACTTCAGAAAAAGTTACGCTTGCATATATGGCGGATATCGGTTTTTCCATCTGGGACATGGCAGAATCCATTCTTCTTATTTCCAATGCCATGATGGCATTGGCGGCAGGAGCAACTGCGGCAGGTGGAGTATTTTTAGTGCTGGGAGTTGTCGGATTTGGATTTGCACTATATTCTTATATACGTTCTGTAGAACTGATGTGTGCCTATGTAAGCGGGGATGAAGAAGAGGGGCAGCAACTAATCCAGGATATATGGATGAACATGATTCTGACTGTAGGACTGACAGTACTGAGTGCCATAGCAAAACCAATCATCAGGGTGACGCTGAAGAATAAGCTGGTCCGGGAACTGGGCGAAGATTTTGTAAACCGGATGCTGCGCGAGACAGATGATATCACAGAGCTGGGTAAATATATAAAACAGCTGCGCAAGATGAAAATCAATGATGATGTAATCAAAGAATTTGCTGACAAGTTTGGAAAAGACGGTCTGGACTGGCTGTTAAGCAAAAAGAATCTGGGACTGACGGATGACCTGATAAGAAAGCTGTTGAAAGCAGACCATCTGGATAACTTTACGGATGATGTTCTGAAAGCCCTTAAGAATTTGGTTCGGCTCCTGCTATCGTATGTGGTTTGGAAAAGAATATTATCAATACATAAGTAAAGAAAAACTGCAATCCTTTACGAACTGTTATGAAAATTGTGAGTTGGAAAATGAAGTCACGCGAATCACATTATATGAAAATATGTGGGATTATGCAAAAACGGAGAATCGGGAGATTCAATGGGATTTTCGTAGAAGTGTTGGAATGGATGAAGTGGCGCATAAGATACCGTTCCGCAATATATCAAAAATGAATTGATAAATTGCGGAATAATATGTATAATATGCGTTAGTAAGATATATATATTAAATAAAAACGATTGGAGATGATTAGGATGAAAACCTGCAAGCAATTAGCTTTTGAGTGGGGGCTATCAGTGCGTACCATTAATGATTTGTGCAAAAAAGGGAAAATAAATGGTGCTATTAAAGTCGGAAAAATATGGCAGATTCCAGATGACGCGCAAAAGCCTGTTGATGGCAGAGTTTCATCTGGGAGATATGTAAAGAAAGCTACGAATCTGGAAGCAAAACCACTTCCTATTGGAATCTCAGATTATGTGCGTGCGCAGTCTGAATATTACTATGTCGATAAGACACTGCTGATTAAGGAGCTTCTGGATCAGAAGCCCTTAGTGTCTCTGTTTACAAGACCAAGAAGATTTGGAAAAACACTTAACATGGATATGCTTAGAGTGTTCTTTGAGATATCAGATGAAGATACAAGTAAGTATTTTACGGATAAGGCTATTTGGAAATGTGGCGTAGAATACCGTTCACATCAGGGGAAATATCCGGTTATTTTTATTACATTTAAGGATGTTAAGTTTGATACATGGGAAGCAACAATTGACAAGATTCGAGGACTTCTTCAGGAAGAGTATGGTAGACACCAGGAGTTAGCTACAAGTGACAAGCTCGCAAAGTATGAAAAGGAATATTTTTCGAAAATTCTTGCTGGGACAGCAGGAGAGGTGGCTCTAACTTCTGCACTTGAAAAGCTCTCTAAGATGTTAGCAAAGCACTATGGAAGGGCTCCGATTATTATTATTGATGAGTATGATACTCCTATTCAGGAGGGTTATTCAAAGGACTTCTATGAAGAAATAGTTGGATTTATGAGGAATTTTTTCTCGGGAGCTTTTAAGGATAATAAGAATCTGACCTATGGGTTTCTTACCGGTATTCTTCGAATTGCGCAGGAGAGCATTTTCAGTGGGCTTAATAATTTAACAGTGAATTCTGTGATGGATGAAGACTATGATAATTACTTCGGATTTACCGGGGAAGAAGTTCATGACATGTTGGAATACTACGAAGCATCAGAAAAGGAAGATGAACTAAAAGATTGGTATGATGGATATTTATTCGGAAACGAAGAGATCTATAATCCTTGGTCTGTAATTAATTATATTTCAAAGGGCTGTGTTCCTCAAGCTTATTGGGTTAATACGGGAAAGAATGAAATTCTTGAAGATGTTCTGAAGGTTGCAACGGAAGATATAACAGAAAAGCTCTTTGCTCTTATGCAAGGAGAAAGAGTAATTGCAAGGATTGATCAAAATGTTGTATATAGATCACTTTTAGAGGATCCTGCTAATATTTACAGCTTACTGTTAGTAGCAGGTTATTTAAAAACACTAAAGAAGGAACTGCAGGCAGATGGCTCATATTTGTGTGAGGTTTCTATTCCAAACAGAGAAATCGCTGCAGTATATAAGGGTGAAATATTATCACATTTATTACAGATTGGTGCAATTACAAGAACAACTGCTAACAAGATAGCAGAAAGTCTTTATACAAATGAGTATAAGAAGTTGCAGAAAGCGATTGCAGAATATATGGATAAAACCATTAGCTTCTATGATGCCGGGGCAGAGGGATTTTATCATGGCTTAGTTCTTGGGCTGATAGCACTTATGGATAATCAGTATAAGATTAAATCCAATAGGGAGTCTGGAGATGGAAGATATGATATCAGCCTGATTCCGAGAGAGGATAGATATCCGGCAATTATCATGGAGCTTAAATGGAGAAAGGATTTGAGTGCAGATGAACTTGATGAACTTGCAGATGAGGCTTTCGCTCAGATTGAGGATAAGAGATTTGATTCAGAAATGAAGGAAGATGGTATCATGGATATATTGAAATTTGGAATAGCATTTTCCGGTAAGAAAGTAAGTGTGAAAACAGAAACCATTTAATTCTTTCTTGCACTTTCCAGTATCTTACAGTATAATAATAGACACTTCAGGTTTATTCTGAAGAAAAATATGAATGAGGTGGAGGATATGAATATGGATTCAACCGTATTAGCTGCAGTTATGGGAGTAATAGGTGTAATTGCAGTGATCGCACTGGTATGGTGCGTTATCGTAATTATTGCAAACTGGAAGATTTATACGAAGGCAGGGGAAGCTGGTTGGAAGTGTCTGATTCCGTTTTACAGTCAGTATGTGTTATTCAAGATTACATGGGATACAACATTTTACTGGATTGTACTTGGAATTGCCGTTGTAAGCTGTATCGTTGCAGCAATTGAGATTCCGGTAGTGGGAACTCTTTTAAGTCTTGCATCTATGGTAATCAATATTATTCAGCTTCATAAGATGTCTAAGGCATTCGGACATGATATTGGATTTACATTAGGATTGATTTTCCTGAATCCAATCTTTGTTCTGATTCTTGCATTTGGCGGTTCTGAATATATCGGACCACAGTAAGAAATTACTGTACAAATAATTTGAAAAAAGCTATAATAGTGCGTGAGTGTGAAATGCTCACGCATTTTTTATTTGTAGGAGGACAATCATGGCAGAGTCAATGAAGGGTTTACACAGAACCCACAGATGTACGGAAGTCAGTAATAAGAATGTAAATGAAACCGTTACCGTGATGGGATGGGTGCAGAAGAGCCGGAATAAGGGAGGCATCATCTTTGTGGATTTAAGAGACCGTAGCGGTATTTTACAGGTTATTTTTGAAGAGGATAAATGTGGAAGTGAAAGCTTTGCAAAGGCAGAGAAGTTAAGAAGTGAATTTGTGGTTGCCATTACCGGTGAAGTTGCACTTCGTGCCGGAGGAATCAACAAGAATCTGGCAACCGGAGATATTGAGATCATTGCAAAGGATATCCGGATTCTTTCTGAGGCAGAGACACCACCATTTCCAATTGAGGAGAATTCCAAGACCAAGGAAGAGGTTCGTCTGAAATACCGTACTTTGGATCTGAGAAGACCGGATTTACAGAGGAATTTGATTCTGCGCAGTAAAGTGGTAAGCATTATCCGGAATTTTCTTGCGGAGGAAGGATTTCTGGAGATTGAGACACCAATTCTCAACAAGTCAACGCCGGAAGGAGCAAGAGATTATCTGGTGCCAAGCCGTGTGCATCCGGGCAGCTTCTATGCGTTGCCACAGTCACCGCAGATTTTCAAGCAGCTTTTAATGGCAGCCGGATATGACCGTTATTATCAGGTGGCAAAATGTTTCCGTGATGAGGATCTGCGTGCAGACCGTCAGCCGGAGTTTACACAGATTGATATGGAGTTATCCTTTGTGGATATCGAAGACGTATTAGATGTCAATGAGCGTCTCCTTGCAAGGGTATTCAAGGAAGCCATAGGAGTAGAGGTTCCACTTCCGATTCAGAGAATGACCTGGGCTGAGGCGATGGAACGGTTTGGTTCCGATAAACCAGATATCCGGTTTGGCATGGAGCTTGTCAATGTCACAGAGGTAGTGAAGGATTGTGAGTTTGTTGTATTTAAGGGTGCAGTTGAAAATGGTGGTTCCGTTCGGGGCATTAATGTCAAAGGACAGGGTGCGATGCCGAGAAAGAAGATCGATGCACTGGTTGATTTTGCCAAGGGATATGGGGCAAAAGGTCTTGCCTACATTGCCATCCAGGAGGATGGAACCGTGAAGTCTTCCTTTGCAAAGTTCATGAAAGAGGAGGAGATGGATGCCTTAGTGAAGGCAATGGATGGTCAGCCGGGAGATTTGTTATTGTTTGCGGCAGACCGGGATAAGATTGTATTTTCCGTACTTGGTGCTTTGCGTTGTGAGATGGCAGATCAGTTAGGCTTGGTAAGCAAGGATGATTACCGTTTCTTATGGGTAACGGAGTTCCCTGTATTTGAGTGGTCTGACGAGGAGAACCGTTATATGGCAATGCATCATCCATTTACCATGCCAATGGAAGAGGACCTTGACCTGTTAGATACGGATATGGGTAAGGCAAGAGCCAAGGCATATGATATTGTATTAAATGGTGTGGAGCTTGGTGGTGGTTCTGTCCGTATCCATCAGGACGACATTCAGGAGAAGATGTTCAAGCTTCTTGGAATCAGTGAGGAAGATGCACATGACCGTTTTGGCTTCCTGCTGACGGCATTTCAGTATGGTGTTCCGCCACATGCAGGACTTGCATTCGGATTAGACCGTATGATTATGCTGATGACAGGTGCAGATTCCATCCGTGATGTCATTGCATTCCCGAAAGTGAAGGATGCAAGCTGTCTCATGAGTAACGCACCGGATAAGGTAGATGAGAAGCAGTTAGAAGAACTTTGCATTAAGGTGGAAATACCGGAAGAATAAAAGTATGTATTAAAAATACGAAAGGGATTATCTCAGAGGAGACAATCCCTTTCTTTAAATAAGGGGGAGGAGTGCTTATGCACTCGATATGAAAAGTTTATGGTTATAATATACGGGATAAATGTGTTGAAAAAGTGAATAAATAATAGAAAAATATAGAAATATCGTCCTGTAGCATTTTAAGAAAACCAATGTGTTTTAAAAAGCATACATTTTACGATAAAGAGTTTCGCAAATGCCTATAGTATAACCAGGAGGAAAGGAGCTTATCGGATGGAATTTAATGGTATCGAGAAAAAGGAAGAAGGAAAATATATTACCCGGTATGATATTACGTATACGACGGCAGATCATAAAAAGAAGGTTTATGAGATGATCAGCCGGAATCATAATCTGACTACACGAGAAGAGCTTTCTCAACATCCGGCGGATTCCGTTGTTCTCATCATGCATGATGAAACGGGAGAAAAGTTATTACTTAACCGGGAATTCCGCATGGCATGCGGTGATTTTGTGTTTAATTTTCCTGCGGGGCTGATTGACCCTGGTGAAGAATTTATGGAGAGTGCACGGCGGGAGCTGAAAGAGGAAACGGGACTTGACCTGGTGCGGATTGATGATATTCTTGGGGAAAGTTTTTCTGCCATTGGATTTTCCAACGAGAAAAATGTTTGCGTGGTTGGCGTGGCAGAGGGTGAATTTTCACCAAGCACATCCACGGTGGAAGAGATTGAGGCACGCTGGTACACGAAATCAGAGGTTCGAAACCTTCTTAAGACATCGTATTTTGCAGCTCGTACACAGAGTTATTGTTATCTGTGGAGCAAAGAATAGGGAATCCGTAACAAATTCAATGGAAGACAGAAAATAAAAAGAAGCGGAGGCATTCACCTTCGCTTCTTTTAATGAGGGGGGAGAATTCGAGTACAAGTTAATGCACTCATATGAAAAGTTCTTACGATACGTAGTATAGGAAAAAAGTGTGAACAAACGGTGAAGAAAATCTTTCTGTTTTGTGAAATTTTTAATCATCAGGAATCCATATAACGTACAAGAAGCGAAGGGACAAGTCCTTCGCTTCTTTAATGAGGGGGGAGAATTCGAGTACAAGTTAATGCACTCATATGAAAAGTTCTTACAATACATAGTATATTTAGAAACTGTGAAAAAAGCGTGTCCGAATTGTATAGGTTTTGTGAATGATTTCTTAAATTATCCTTAAGAAATCTGGAAATACAGTGTTTTACCATTGTTGAATTGACATTTGTAACAATTTCTTCTACAATTATTTTATTACATATATAGAAGGGATGAGAAAAATGTCAAAAAAACAGACAACCGGTCTTGTAATAGCAGCTGTCATTTTTGTAGTTGCAGGTATTATTAGTGTTGTGACAAATGCGCTTTCTGCCAAATTTACAAGGGAGCAGGAGGAGAGTGTTAATTCCGGACTAGACAGTGTGATGGATATGTTCTATGGAAGCAACGAAAAAGCATTGGCGGATATGCCGATGAATCATGATTTTATTGCGGTGCTGCCGATTGAGGGAACGATTCAGGCAAGCTCCGGTACGGATTTGTATGGTACGGACGCCGGATATAACCACGACCTGCTGATGGAATATGTGGATAAGCTTATGGATAATGGCTACAACAAAGGAATCATTTTGCGATTGAATACACCGGGGGGAACCGTGTATGAGGCGGATGAACTTTATTTAAAGCTTGAGGAATATAAGGAGAAGACAGGGCGTCCGGTCTATGCATATATGGAAAATACCTGTGCGTCCGGTGGTGTGTATCTGGCATCTTCTGCGGATGAGCAGTATGCCAACCGGATTACAACAACGGGTTCTATCGGTGTAATTATGACAACATATGATATGTCCGGTCTCTATGAAAAGTTAGGAATTAAGGAAGTGAATATTGTATCTGCAAAGAATAAGGATATGGGAACCAGTAGTAAGCCGTTAAGTGCAGAACAGGAGGCAATCTACCAGTCCTTTGTGGATGAATATTACAACCGTTTTGTGGAGATCGTGGCAAAGGGCCGGAATATGTCGGTAGAACAGGTGAAGAAGTTAGCGGATGGGCGTGTCTATACAGCAACACAGGCAGAACAAAATGGTCTGATTGATGGTATTAAAACAGAGGAAGAATTCGATGCATATGTGAAGGAGCAGACGGGAGTAAAAGAGTTCTATGAGCCAAATACAACCGGAGGCTATCTGGCGAGTCTGTTGGGCTCCATTGCGCAGACCAAAGAGAAATCTGAATCTGAGGTGCTGGTTGACTTGGTGAATCGATTAGGAAGCGGGGTGCCGATGTATTATGCAGAACCAATTGGACAATAGAGTGTATGCCGGTTTTTTTGTAAGACTGGTTGCCTATGGAATTGACAGTCTGCTGGCAATGATTGCTGCGTCAATTGTAAAAATGCCCCTTTCCCTTATGGCGATGGCGGGAGTAAGCGCATTGAAGGCAAATTTCATTTTCCAGTATTCCGTATTAGATGTACTCGGATATGTGGGAGTGGCAGCATATTTTGTACTGCTCACATATTTCACACATTCCACTCCAGGTAAGATGCTGATGCGCTTAGAGGTGGTAACGGCAAGTGGTGAGTGGACGTTTCTCAATGTACTTTATCGGGAAACGGTAGGGCGTTTCTTATCATCCCTGCTGTGTATCGGATATCTTGCGGTTATGGTGCAGGAGAAGAAACAGGGATTTCATGATATGTTATGTGACACTTATGTTGTGTACAGGAATATGATACCGGAATCAGAGAGGAAAGACGTACAACCGGTTATGCCGGATGAATCTTCCGAAATGGTTTCGGCTTTCGAAATGACAGAGAGCCATCCGATTGATACAATGAAGACAACACAACCGGATACACCAACAGCAGGTTCTTTTGATGGGTTGAATCCGGACTCATCGAATCTGTATAACAACGATACAACTGAATAAATTCGAAAATGCCGTCAATCCTATATAAAAAGCAATAGTGATATTTATAGGATTGGAGGCATTTTTTGTGACAAAAAAAGCAAAAATCAGTTTCTTGATCGTTGTCTGGAGTATTGTGGCCATCCAGATGTATGTGAATTATAAGCAGCATGTACAAATGCAGGAGGATGCCATTTCAGCATTTTCTGTGGTGGAGGATAGCCGGATAGAAGGAAATATCCGGGGTTATGGTAAATTTGGAGAGATGGAACTATCAGCCGCAAGCAGGAAAAAAATGTTGGAAAATCTTGCGAACAAGCTTGGCATAACGGACGGGTACACATATAGTACGGGAAGGGGAGACGGCTTTCAAAAGATGGTTCTCACAAAGGAAGGGAAACACGCAAAGACAGTGATACAGATTATTAGTATGGAGCAAAAGGATGGAGAGCCGGAACAATATATTGTGACAGAGATCACCACAAAGCAGAAGGCAGAAGCGGTGGTTTCTTTGTACCGCAAGCTGCAACGGGTATATGAGGAGATAGGGGTAGAAGCAGAGGTGAGTGTTGAAATATCGGGAAGCGAAGATGGCAATCAAATGTCTGTAGAAAAAGGAAGTCTCCCGGATCAGATTTTTACCCTTGTGAGGGCAAAAAAAGTAGATGAGATTACGGAAAATGGAATTTGTACGGTCTACGGGTATACCCGGCTGGAGGATCAGTACCTCACTTTACATGGTAAGAAGGTGAATATCCAGATGGTGATGTCTTATGATGAGAAACAGGATAAAACCTATGTAAAAATAGGAGTTCCCATTGTAAATTCGTCCTATTAAAAAATTTTTTAAAAATTTAAAAAAAAGATTATATTTTTGCCATGGTTTGGCAAGGACCCATGATAAGCTTAATTCAGAAACAATGTGATGACATTTTCACATGGAAAAGAAAGGATTAGGTGATTATTATGAGAAAAATTAAGAATGCAGTGGGAGATGTTTGTGTGTATGTGGTGTGTGGAGTTTCTTTTCTGGTATTTCTAGGGGAGATTATGAACTGGATGATGTATGTATAAGCAAAGTGAAGGTTGCATTTTCGTGGAAAACTGTTTATAATAACCTCGTTATGGGAACACTTATGATAACAGGAGGAATTCATATTATGGCACAGACAGTGAATAAAGATATGTTAATTGGTGAGATCATTACGATTGATCCGGGTAATGCTGCAATTTTGATGGCGAATGGAATGCATTGTCCAGGTTGTCCGGCTTCTCAGGCTGAGACATTAGAGGAAGCCGCACAGGTTCATGGAATGGATGTTGATGTATTGATTCACGATATCAATGAGTATTTAGCAAAGAAGGATGCGTAGGATTTGACACAGCGAATCCGGAGCGGATCAGAATGGTAATAAGAACAGGAAAGTCCCCCATGGAAGAAGTCATGTTACTTCGAATCCATGAGGGACTTTCTTGCTGTTAAATGCTTGCTAATGTACGGATAGCATCATTTTTAATAATTAACTTAAAATGTTCTGAGAAGTAATATGGCATGGCATAATTCGCCTTTACCTTTGTGCCATATTCGCTTAACAGATTACATGCACGCTGATAATTCTCTATATTATCAGATTGATTATTCACAATCAGATAATAATGATTGTCAAAAGGACTCTTGTACAAAGAGTTAGAATCCTTATAAATCGGGGCAACCATGGCAGCTGCTTTGCTGATGTCGTTGATATTCTGGAAAGAGAAAATCCGGTATCCTGTCATCTGGGAACCATCTTTTTTCTTGTCTTTGTTCTTATCGGCTTTTTTCTTATTGTTGCTCTCACGGATGGCAGCAGATAAAGGAACAAAATTAGGATTCTGTCCGGATTCCGTCTGCTTCTTGACCTGTTCGATATTCTCCACAATATCGGAAATGGTTTCCAACAAAGATTCCGCACTGGAGGATACAAAGTTATCATTGTCCTCGTCATTGTCGTCATCATCAATTTCAACATTCGCATATTTGGAAAAACGGGAGAAACGTGTATCTAATTCCTCCGGATCGTCTACCCTTGTTATAATCAGAATCAGACAGTCTGGAGAAACCGGAATGGCTTCAATCATAAGAGGAATGTCATTTGCCTCAAATCCTAATTCATCAGCAGCCTGTTCCATCATGTCGCGGAATAGTTCCTTGGCCTTTTCAGTACCATAGGCTAATTCGTTAAGCATAAGCTCTCTGTCTGCTAAATCTTCTTTATTCAGTGTGCAGCGAATCTGATTCTCGCTTAGTCGTTCTAACTTCATAGAATCATCTCCTTTTATAAGTGACCTAAACAATAACACATTTTCAATTAAATTGCAACTTGCTTATAATTTAGTATAGCATATTCTAAGTAAAAAATGATTAGATATATATGGATTTCTTTGAAAAATTGCTTTTATCTAAGTGTAACACAAATTGTTTACAAGTAAAGAGGATATCGCTTAATTCATAAAAAAAACATATTTATGAATCAAAAAATATAATTATTATAATTTAGTCATAAATGGTACGCAATTGATCATAAAAGAGTTTGTTTTGAACATTGAAAGTCATAATTTCATTTAGTATAGTTTATGTAGAGTTTTTGAGTAGGGTTCATATAACATAACGGATCCGGGAACGCTATTCCTTAGAATTCTAATAAGATTCATGAAACAGGCTCCATGTTATACATCACATATGCACCATTTGGAGTCGCGAAGGGGGGAGATTACCTAGAAGAACAAAAGGATTGCATGTACGCTGAATCAATAGGAAAATCACGGGTGTGACATATCATACATATAAGATACAGTACAATGCATATTTATATAATTTAATAATCGAAATGCGAAATAAAAAGGATTACGGGCTGCTCTTGTTGCGGAGCAGCCTGGTTTCATCTGAGGAAACGACAGGTTCCAAGGGCAATGGTATAGGCAATTTCTTTTTGATAATTGGAATCTGTGAGACGGGCGGCTTCTTCCGGATTGGAGAGGAACCCACATTCCACCAGAATAGAAGGAACGGGACTGTTTTTTAATATATAATAGGAGTCGGTTGACTTGATCTGACGGGTATTGTCCGAATCCATGGCGAGAAGGGCTTCCTGAACGGATTGAGCGAATTCTTTATCTGCCGCTCTCCCTTCATAATAGAACGTCTGGGCACCATGTTGAAGGGTATCCGGATAACTGTTTTGGTGAATACTAATGAGACAGGTTGCGTTGTGTTCCTGTATGAACTGGATTCGATGAGACAGGTCGGATTTCTTTTTGTTGGAAACAGATTCATCATATAACCCACAATCGGTTTCCCTTGTCATATATACGGTGTAATCCTGTGCAATCAGATAGTCCTTTAGATAGCGGGCAATCGCAAGATTGACCTCTTTCTCTTTTATGCCATTGGTACTTACTTTTCCGGGATCGGAACCGCCGTGACCCACATCGATCACAATAATTGTTTTGTTCCGGTGCAGTGAGATTACCTGCTTGGAAAGATTACGGAAAAACGGAATAAAAGCAATCAGAAAAAGAAAAATACAACTATATAGAAACAGATATTTCTTCATTGTGAAAGTTCCTTTCGTTATGAAACGGAGCTTTGTTGTTTTAAATGTATGAGAAAATGTAGTCTTCTATGCGGAAATCTTGCGAAGAATGGGAAAGTAATATATAATAGGCACCGAACAGAATTATTACAGATAGAAAGAAGCATACAGAGAATGGGTGAGAATCGGATAAATAATAAGATAGTCACGAGAATTGTAGATGTAACAGATTGTGAGCAGAACAATCAGGAGTTGGCAGCAAGATTAAAGGGAGCAGCACAGTCATTAAAGAATGGAGGACTGGTCGCATTTCCAACGGAAACGGTATATGGATTAGGAGCAGATGCATTGAATGAAACGGCGGCAAAGAGAATCTATGCGGCAAAGGGAAGACCTTCTGATAATCCGTTGATTGTACACATTGCGAAGGTGGAAGACATGGAAGAACTGGGATATCCGAATGATATGGCATATGCGTTGGCACATGCATTCTGGCCGGGACCATTGACCATAATACTTCCGAAGAAAGATATTGTACCCCACGGAACTACGGGTGGACTGGATACAGTTGCAATCCGAATGCCATCCCATCCTGCAGCATTGGAATTGATCCGCCAATCTGGTGTGTATGTTGCAGCACCAAGTGCGAATACGTCAGGAAGACCTTCTCCTACAAAGGCAGAACATGTGGTAGAGGATATGTCGGGGAAGATTGAATATATTGTAGATGGTGGTCCGGTGGGAATTGGAATTGAATCCACCATTGTAGATGTCAGTGGAGACATGCCGGCTATCCTGCGACCGGGATTTATAACAAAAAAAATGTTAGAGCAGATTATCGGAGAAGTTACAATGGATCCGGCATTGGAAAAGCCAATGGAGGGTTTGCGGCCTAAGGCGCCTGGTATGAAATACACTCACTATGCACCCAAGGGACAATTAAGTCTGGTGGAAGCGATGAATGCTGAGGATGCCGATAGTCAGCAGAGGGTAATTCATAAGATTTGCGAATTGGCTGAGGAACGTAGAAAAGCAGGATACAAGGTTGGAATTATGGCTCCGGAAGAGACGGTTGCTGCCTATGAAGGACATGCGGATACAGTAGTCTGCGTAGGTGCAAGGAAGGAACGGAATACGGTTGCGGCAGGCTTATATGCAGCGTTAAGGGAGTTTGATGCAGAAGGTGCTGACTACATTTATGCAGAAAGCTTTCGAGGAGATGGACTCTCCTATGCCATTATGAACCGGCTGCTGAAGGCAGCGGGACAACGTGTTATATACGTATGATAATTTAGGCAATTGACTAAATTTATGTTATAGGTAATTGCGAAACTCTTAAAAATGCATATTGAGTTGTGCAGATTTGACAAGTATCCTAAGCAGGTGCTTTGAGACCGCCGGTACTTAACGAGTGTGAAGCACGAGTTTAGTACCGCTGCGAGGCGAGAGCAGCGCAAGCGTGCCTGTGAGGATATTGTCAAATTGCACAACGTTTATAGAAGAAACAGGCGTTTCGCAAACGCCTAAAATTTATGTTATAAAGAAGGGAGAACCAAAATGATAGCTTTAGGATGTGATCACGGTGGATATGCTTTAATGCAGGAGGTTAAGAAGCATTTAGATGACAGAGGATTGGAGTACAAGGATTATGGATGTTATTCAGAGGAATCCGTAGATTATCCAATCTATGCGAAAAAGGCGGCAAATGCAGTGGCCGATGGAGAATGTGAGAAGGGAATTCTTATTTGTGGAACGGGAATTGGTATCTCCATTACGGCCAATAAGGTAAAAGGAATCCGTGCAGCACTCTGCCATGATTGTTTTAGTGCAAAGGCTACAAGAGAACACAATGACGCAAATATGCTTGCCATGGGAGCCAGAGTAATCGGCCCCGGTCTTGCTCTTATGATTGTGGATACATTTTTGGATACACCATTTTCGAATGATGAGAGACATATTCGTCGTATTCATATGATTGAGGAGTAGATGCCATATGAAAATGCTTGCATTGATCAGCCAGCTTGCCATTGCAATGCTTACGGCAATCCTGGTAAGCGGTGGAATCGGCTATGCAATTGATGCATATTTTAACACGAATCTATTTGTTTTTTTTCTAATATTAGGGGTGGCAGGTGGTTATAAGGCCTGCTACAACATAATCTGTAAATTTTTAGGAAAGAAAAGTTTGTTTCATGACAAGTAAGGAGGAGTATAGTGGTGATGGAGAATAGTTCCAGATTTTTTTGTAATAAAGAATGTGAATATTTTCCCTGCCATGCAGGTGTGAACCCGGAGCGCTTCAATTGTCTGTTCTGCTATTGTCCTATGAATTATTATGATGACTGTCTGGGTAATCCGGAATTTTTCACTCTAGAAAATGGAATCAGAGTGAAAGATTGCAGTCATTGTCTGTTTCCGCATAATCCGGATCATTATGATGCGATTATGGAGTTTCTTCAGGAAAAACTTTCCAACAAAATGTAACAAATATGTAATAAATATGACAGAATTATGATTGGAATATTGGGATGATTTGTCAAAAAACCAGGATGAAGGGGATAAGAAGTTGACATAATCATAATTTAGGGTTGACATAACGGAATTATTATGCAATAATTGTTACGAAATTGTTACAAATCATTTGCAAATGTTATGTTGTAAATATATAAAAATGTAACAAAATTAAGAAAAGGAGAATGGAGTAATCCAAAAGTATTATGAATTTGAAGAAATTAGTAACCGTAATTGCAGCAGTATTTACATTATGTATGATACTACAGCTTCCATGCCAGGCTGCAACCAAAGCTACTACAGATGAAAAGAAGGTTAGGGAATATACAGAAAGTGAACTTCGTTATATGACAAGTATTATTTACTGTGAGGCAAGGGGAGAGAGTTACGCGGGACAGAAAGCAGTTGGTATCGTGGTAATGAACCGTAAGAGAAGTGATCTCTTTCCTGACAGTGTGAAAGAAGTAATTTATCAGAGAGGGCAGTTCTCTCCGGTACGGAATGGGAGTATGAGCAAGGCGCTTGGTTTGTATGATAAACAGACAAAGTCCGGTAAGATGACAAAGACGATGAAGACCTGCCGCAAAGCGGCCATTGAAGCATTAGAAGGTTCTACCACCATTCAGGTAAATGGTAAGAAAAAAGAGATGAAGAAATATCTGTTTTTCTCTCAGAGAGTCCGTAATGCAAAGTTTACATTAGGTGGACATCAGTTTAAGTAAAGATATATGTTTGTAAGCTGCCCCATCAGGATAAAAGTTGAATATCCTGATGGGGCAGCTTTTTCATCTGCACAGTGCAAAAGTCATTTAAACAATCTTTTCTATGTCATATGCCATCCGGTATTTTGAACATGAGCTTATGCCACCCTGTTATCTTATATAGCATGAAATGGCAGGCTGTCTCATATATTGGAAAATAAGAAAAGGTTAGAGGTAGCAGATGCGTCGTGCAAGATATGTTTCTATTGTTATAATGTGTATTATTTTCATAATAGCAACTCTGTCCGGCTGTAAAATGGAGCAGAGCAGCGAAAAGAAAATAAAAGATTTAGATTATACGGTTTGTGACGAGAGCAAGCTTCCGGAGGAATTGAAAGAAATTATCAGGGAAAAGCGTAAGGAACCATTTAAGCTTACTTACCGAACAAAGGATTATCTGTATATTGTGGTGGGATATGGAGCCCAGGATCGAACAGATCTGAATGTGATTATGACAGAATTATATCTTACGGAGAATGCAATCTATGTTGATACGGATTTAGAGTCTGTGGAGGGAACTACGCTTGCGCAAAATAAAGTTACTTATCCGTATATCGCAGTAAAGTGTGAGTTATATGATGTACAGGTGAATTTCCGTTAGTTCCTGCTATGGGAAAGATATATAGAAATGAAACAGACATATTTTGAATGTCTTTATCATATAATTGGTTGTAGAGGATATTGTGAGAGAATAATTTAGGAGGATATATGGAATTTAGTAAAAAGGAAATTGAGAATTATACATGGAAAGTGAAAAATACAATGCAATTTACAATAGATGATGCCATTAACGTACCGGAGAGCCAGCTGGACATGGAACGTTTGATCCTTGTGAAGGGTAATGTTGTGATGGAAGAAACCCAGGCAATGGTGGATCGGTTCCAGGTGAAGGGAACGCTGCATTACCAGATTCTCTACAGCGGAGATAAAGAGGGAAATGTGTTTGACAGTCTCATTGGCAAGGTACCATTTATTGAGTATGTCAATGCAGACGGAACAAAGGAAACAGACTACATAGAGGTGCATTCCTGTTTAAATGATCTGACAGTGACAATGCTGCATTCCAGAAAAATCAGTTTGAAAGCACTCATTGGATTTGATTATCAGGTCAAAGAACGTGAGAGTTTTGAAGCTGTTTGTGATGTGACAGAAGGAGAAGGTGCAGAGGTTCTGAAAGAAGGTTATTCCATGATGAGCCTGAAGTTGCAGGAAACTCGGAAAATGCAGGTAACAGAGTCAGTAGAGATTCCCGCCAATAAACCGGATATATATCAGGTTATCTGGAAGAGTATGTCCGTTACAGGAGCACAGATGAAGGCGATGGATGGGTATGTAGAGGCCGGTGGAACGATGAATGTGTTCCTTGTGTATACTGCGGAGGAGGAAGGCATGCCACTTCAATATTTTACGGTGGAAGTGCCATTTGAACAGCGGCTGGAGATGGACAATGCGAATGCGGATATGATTTCGGGCAGCTTTTTAAGTCTTGATGAGTATCATATTACAGTTGTGCCGGACGAGAGAGGCCATGATCGGTTGATTGAGTTAGCAGGTGAATTTACAGTGGAACTGAAATTATATGGAACGGAGGAATTATCTCTTGTGAGGGACGCATATTCGACGCAGATGGAAATCATGCCAGAGTACAGAAAATTTGTATTACAACATTTACTGGTGCGAAATTGTGCAAAGACAAAGGTTGCAGATACATTTGCTATGCCGAAGCAGCAATCTGTGCTGCAAATATGTAATGTAGAGGGCTCGGTATCGGTGGAAGAGACACAGTCCTCTGCAAAAGGAATCCTTGTGGAAGGCGTTGTGGGAGCACAGATCACGTATCTAAACAAGGAAGAAAATGGGGCGCTTGCGTCGGTTAATCTGGATATTCCATTTTCCTATGAGATTGAAGTTCCGGGTATGCGGGAGGGTGTGACCTACTCAATTATGCCATTTTTAGACCGTATTCAGGCGATTCAGACAGGGGAAAAGGAAATAGAGGTAAAAGCCGAGGTCTCATTGGAAGTGCTTGCTTTTACAAATGAACAGGCACGGGCGGTGCTTCATATGGAAAGTAAGCCCATTGATCTTCAACGGAAGAAGGAGATGCCGGGTGTCATCGGCTATATTGTGAAAAAGGATGATACCTTGTGGAGTATTGCAAAAGCCTACTATACAACGGTTGGCCGGATCAAGGAAATCAATGAATTGGATTCTGACCAGCTGCAGGCAGGGGATAAGCTGGTGATTATGAAAGAATAAACGTAAAAATTGATGAAAAATAGCACAATGCTATAGAATGGATACAATATTTAATTCCGGATGGACAGTAAGATCCACATATTCTCCATCTACAAGAAGGCCGGGGCGTGAAACCTTGGCCTTATTTGTTAATATGATCTCTCCCTGTCTGCCGTCATTTAACAAAACAGTATTGTGAAGATAGGTGTCAGAAATTCCCTGTAAAAACGGAATCAGATACTTCGGGTCATAGCGCTGATATCCGTCATCTTCATACATACGGATCACGGCAAAAGGGCAGATGCCTTCATGATAACAGCGGTTGGCAGTCATGGCTTCGTAAATGTCAACAATGGTGATCAGTTTGGCAAGGTCGTTAATCTTATCCCCTTTCAGTCCTAATGGATAGCCGCTGCCATCGCATTTCTCATGGTGAAGCAGTGCGGCCTGTGCAATTCTTTCGTCTATATTTTTATCCTTTAGAAGCTGATAGCCTTTTAATGGATGCTGTTTGATCACTTCGAATTCTTCTTTGGTGAGCCGTCCCGGTTTCTGGATGATCTCTACAGGAATTAATACTTTGCCGATATCGTGTAACATACCGGCTACGGTTAAGAGTTTCAGATCCTCATCGTCAAAATGCAGCCAACGGCCGAAAATATTAGCCAGCAGGGCAACATTCAGGGAATGGGCATAGGTAGAATCATCAAAATACCGGATGTTGCTCAGAATATCCATCAGCTGATAGGTGTTGGTCTCTCCTGCCATAATATTGTTGGCAGACCGGAACAACTCATCCATGTCAATGTCTTCATTTCTTCTGGCAACGTCATTCAGCGTGCAGGTGAAGGACTCGGTTGCCTCATTAAAATTCTTCTCAAATTCTTTGAAGGATTCGCTGTTGCGAATCTGCTCTGAGTGGGTTGGCTGATCGCCAGGCAGTTCGGCTTCTGTTTGTTTTCGGGAAGCATCTTTGCCGTAGACAGCAACAGAAACGATGGAGGAATACCGAAGGATATTCATAACTTCATTGTTAATAACGGTATTCTTCGTAACAAGGAGCTGGTCGCCCTTATATACATCTTCTGCAAGGGTCATACCCAGTGTGACTCTGTGAAGCATGATCTGTACAATATTCATGGCGTAAAGCTCCCCCTTTCTGACATAGATTCGATGTTATTTGTAATGAGTTTATTGTGCCGTTTTTTCCAGGATATGTCAAGGGGAATAAAGTCGAATTTTGGAGAAGATTGACGTAAGTGGGAAGGGGTACTATAATACAAAATGACTTCTTACATTACTCAAAAGAGGAGAATCAAAATAAAAATAAGGGAAAATATACGAAGTATAAAGTAAAGTGATTATAATATGAGTGAAGAGAATCTTAACGTAAAAAACAGTTTGTATGAAAGGCAGAATATTAAAGAAACGAATCAATGATTCTGTTCGGAGAATATTACGAATGAAATATAAACGGGGGATTATTCTATGAGAGAGGATAAAAACATGAAAAAAGTCATTGTAGCATTAGATTCCTTTAAGGGAAGCATGACCTCTGTTGAGGCGGGAATGGCTGTGAAAGCAGGGATAGAACAGATTCATCCAGATTGGGAAGTCTTGGTATATCCGGTTGCGGATGGAGGAGAAGGTACGGTGGAGGCACTTACCTATAAACATAAGGTTACCCAGAGGGTATGTTCGGTGACGGGTCCTCTGGGAGATCCGGTGGAAGCTTCTTATGTATGGTATGAAAGCAGGCAGGGGAAAACAGCGATTATCGAAATGGCGGCGGCAGCGGGACTGCCGTTGGTGCCGGAATCCATGCGGAATCCCATGCATACTACAACATTTGGCGTGGGAGAAATGATTGGGGATGCCATATCGGAGGGATGTCGGCATTTTGTCATTGGAATAGGTGGAAGTGCCACAAATGACGCAGGTGTTGGAATGTTGCAGGCATTGGGATATCATTTCTGGGATGCAGCGGGAAATGAGGTTCCTTATGGAGCGAAAGGGCTTTTACAGATTGCAGATATTGGATTGGATGAAGTTATGTTGGAAGTATCCTCTAGTACCTTCGAGATTGCGTGTGATGTGACCAATCCGCTGACCGGCGAACAGGGCTGCAGTGCTGTCTATGGTCCGCAAAAGGGAGCAGATGCAGATATGGTGAAGGTTATGGATGAGGGCATGGTGCGTTTTGCCAATCTGGTAGAGCATATTGCAATGTGCGATGAAGGACCGATTCGGTTTAATGGGAATCGCAATACGCAGGGAACCGGTGCCGCAGGTGGTCTGGGATATGCGTTTTTAATGTTTTTGAATGGAAAGCTGAAACCGGGAATTGATATCCTGTTTGAAGCAATCGGATTGGAAGATGGGATTGCCGGTGCGGATTATGTGATTACCGGAGAAGGACGGCTGGATGCACAGACATTGATGGGGAAGACACCGGCGGGAGTCGCAAGGCTTGCAAAAAAATATGGAAAACCGGTGATTGCCGTTTCCGGATGTTTTGGTGCAGATGTAGAACAGTGTAGGCAAAGTGGTTTGTTTGATGACTGCTATGCGATAGAAGAGATGTTGTCAGAAGAGGAACAACAGCAGGCTATGGAAAGAGACCATGCGATTCATAATTTGCAAAAGCTGGTACAAAGGATCATTTAAGGAGGAAGAATATGAAAAGGAAGATGCTGCAGTTAACATATATGGTGGCAGTTATGCTGTTCACGTTTTTGAGCGGAAAGACAGCATTTGCCACAGAGGCCTCCGTTGTATATGTAACGGAGAATACGGAAGCAGCACAATCTACCGAGACGGTGGAAGAAGAGAAGACCGAGTATGTGATTAGGAAAAAGAAGGGAAAAACCTATTGCTATGATGCTTCCGGAAAGAAAGTGAAGAAACAGTGGGTAACGGTGAAGGGGAAGACCTACTATTTTGACAAAACAGGCAATATGAAAAAGGGCTGGATGAAACAGAAGGGGAAATATTATTATTTTGACCGGAATACAGGAAAGCAGAAATTCAATTGTAAAGTGGATGGCATCCGTTTGAAGAAAGATGGGACAGCAGTGAAATCTACCTACAATGATAGTAAAATTGAAACCATGATAACGGCAAGAAATATTATGCTTAGTAATACAAAAGTATCCGATACGAAGTCTCAAAAACTGAAAAAATGTTTTATGTGGGTGATGAAGCATTCCTATCACCGGTACCGGACCATTCGGCAGGCAAGAGTCAATAAGGGTTGGGAAATGACTTTCGCAAATGATATTTATCAGAAGGGAAATGGCTGTTGTGTTTCAGAGGCCTGTGCCTTTGCATTTCTTGCCCATGAATGTGGTTATAAGGATGTATATGTATGTGATGATACCGGACATGCCTGGACAGAGATCAATGGGAAGGTGTATGATACATTATTTGCGGAGGCAAAGCATGGTGCATCTTATGCACATCCGGATTTTGCCCATTATTACAATGCAAGTTATAAAGCAGCAGGGTTATATCATGGACCGCTTATGGGGCATAAAAAGATATAATAATAGCTTGACCAATATGCTTAGATAGAGTATGATAAGAAAGAGCTGTAAAAGCAGCTTCACAATTGCAGGAAAACTTCTCTTATTCAGAGTGGTGGAGTCAGAAGGGACTGAGAAGCCACGGCAACCCCATGTACATGGAAGGTGCCGGCCTGAGGCGGGCGATATTTCGCATCGATCAATAAGAGGATTTGAATATAGTGAGCTCATCAACTTCAAATCCTCTCGGATTTGAAGTTTTTTGTATAGGTTTATTTCCTGAGAAATGCGTAGCATTTCTCAGGGTTGGAAAGATGTTTTCACACAGGGCAAGCTTGCTTGCATCGTGTGAGAATATCTTTCTAACCTGAGGATGGTACATCCTTAAGGAATAAACCGGGAGAAGAAATCTTCGCAATCAGTAGCGAAGTTGTGAAGGGGATGAAGCGAACGCACAACACCGAGTAAGCTTTGCTTACGAGGTGAATCAATCTACGAGATGAATCAATCTACGAAGTGAATGCACTTACCCCCCCACTCACAGTTATCACATTTTTTAAGGAGGAATAAAATGGACAAATTAATTTTTACATCTGAGTCCGTAACGGAAGGACATCCGGATAAGATTTGTGATCAGATTTCGGATGCAGTATTAGACGCATTAATGGAACAGGATCCCAACAGCCGTGTTGCCTGCGAGACAGCAATTACAACCGGTCTTGTATTAGTAATGGGTGAGATTTCAACAAAGGGATATGTAGATATCCAGAAAATTGTTCGCGAAACAATCCGTGAGATTGGATATGACCGTGCAAAATACGGATTTGATTGTGACACTTGTGGAGTCATCACTGCAATTGATGAGCAGTCCAGTGATATCGCCATGGGTGTTGACAAAGCATTAGAGGCAAAGGAAAACCAGATGAGCGATGAGGATATCGAAGCAATCGGTGCCGGGGATCAGGGTATGATGTTTGGTTATGCAACAAACGAGACAGAAGAATATATGCCATATCCAATCAGTCTTGCACATAAGCTTGCAAGAAGACTTACCGAGGTTCGTAAGGATGGAACCCTTCCGTATCTGCGTCCGGATGGAAAGACACAGGTTTCTGTGGAGTATGATGAAGCTGGTAAGCCGGTTCGCCTGGAGGCTGTGGTTCTTTCTACCCAGCATGATGCAGAGGTGACCCAGGAGCAGATTCATAAGGATATCAAGAAGTATGTATTTGATGAGATTCTTCCGGCAGATATGGTAGATGAGAATACCAAGTTCTTCATCAACCCAACGGGACGTTTTGTGATTGGTGGACCGAATGGTGATTCCGGTCTTACCGGTCGTAAAATTATAGTTGACACATATGGTGGATATGCCCGTCATGGTGGTGGAGCATTTTCCGGTAAGGACTGTACAAAGGTAGACCGTTCCGCTGCTTATGCTGCAAGATATGTAGCAAAGAATATTGTAGCTGCCGGATTAGCTGATAAATGTGAGATTCAGTTATCCTATGCCATTGGCGTTGCCCGTCCAACATCCATCCGTGTGGATACCTTTGGTACAAGCAAGTTAACAGAGACGGAACTGGTAGAGATTGTTCGTGAGAATTTTGATCTTCGTCCGGCTGGTATCATTAAGATGCTGAATCTTCGTCGTCCGATTTACAAACAGACAGCTGCGTATGGTCATTTTGGAAGAACTGATCTGGATCTGCCATGGGAGAAATTAGACATGGTGGATACATTGAAGAAATATCTGTAAAGAGCAGTTTTAATAAAATACTTGCTAGTAAAGCATAAAAACAGCAAAAGAGCTACTGCTTCACGAATTTTTATTTGTGAAGCAGTAGCTCTTTTTTCATGCCTTCTGACACAGAGTATTATTTAATCTTTGCCTTTTTCACATTGCTATATGCACCATATACACGCTTATCACCTACCGTAATATATGGACGAACCTTAACATAATAGGTTCCTTTCTTCACATTTACATAAGTTGTGTTGCTGGATGTGACAGTGCGTTTGTATACTTTCTTGAAATTCTTTTTCTTGGAAATCACAATCTGGTAGCCGCTTACATTAGATACCTTATTATACTTGATATAAATGTATCTTGTAGAAGAATATCTGCTCTTGTAACGTTTTGCGGTCTTAAGTTTGGTTGCAGACGGAACAACTGTAATTTCACAGGTTGCAAAAATCTTGTCAGATTCCTTGGAGGTCACTGTGATGGTAGCAGTTCCCGGTGCCACAGCGGTTACATGACCGTTTGCAACTTTGGCAACGTTGGTGTTGCTGGATTTCCATTCATATGCAGGGTTGGTTGCATCGGCCGGAACAACAGTTGCAACTAAGTTGACGCTCTTTCCTTTCTTTAAGGATACTTTCTGCTTATTCAGGGCAATGGAAGTAACCGGTACAAAGGTGTCTACGGTTAAAGTATAAGATCCCTTTGAAGTTGCCCAGTTGCCTTTTCCCACATAGATGTAATAGGTTCCTGCTGAAACGGAAGCGTCGCTATCGTTATAGTTAATCATTCCGGTAGTAGAATTTCTACCCGGCTGTTTAGAATAGACTTCATCACCATTTGAATTAAATACAGTCACGCGGACCTCATCCATTTCGGATGATAATAACTGGATGTTTAAGTTTCTTGCAGATGGAACCTGTAATCTATAATAATCACAATCATCATTAATGGCAAGATGTCCGGAAACGGTCTGCTTAAATTCCAGCGGCGAAGCAGTGGCAATGGCATTGTTTACACCGCCTTTGCCTTCCGGGTAGGTTTCTGCTGCAGGGGCAAAATTGAAGCTGAATGTGTATTTACCTGCCCAGTCAACCCAACCGCGTCCTTTTACAACTAAGTAGTAGTCACCACTTGCTAATTGATTACTTTCCACATAGGACTGCATATGAGAAGTAGAGTTCCAATTTGTATTAAATGACCAAATTTCATCACCATCGGCATCATAGAAGACAACAGATTGTCCTTCACAATAGAGAACATAGTTAAAGGTTAATTTGCCGGAAGATGGCAAATTGAACTTGTAATAGTCAATACTGTCGTTGTCGGCTAGTTGACCAACATATGATGCGCCATTGACAGCAACTGGCTGGGATAATGGGAGTTCGTTATAGGTAGTATTTTGGTTTTCCGGAAATGTTTCTTCAGCTGATTCAAAACTATATGTAAAATCATAATTTCCAGTATAACAAGGACCATATGTATCATCCCATCCGTCATAAACTTGTTCAATTGAAAAATAGTAAGCACCTGCCAATAAGTTATGGGTGAAGGTTGCTCCCCCCTTTTTAGTTGTAGAACTATTCCATTCAACGACTTGGTTCCACTGTTCCTTTGAACGATCGGCATAATAGAATCTAATCCGGACTTTTCTGGCACCAGAAGTGTTTAAGTTTATACTAAATAAGCCGGATTTTGGCAAATCTACTTTGTAAAAATATGCATCAAGAGAATCTCTGCTAGTGCCTGTCATCGCACCAGAATATTTTACCCCTGGTGAACAAGAATAAGCGGTGTCAATTGTGTTACCAGCTGCCTGTGCCTGAATGCCCGGAATTAAAAATACGGATAGCATCAGACATAAAGTAAATAAGTGTCGTAAATGTTTTTTCATGTGTTTCTCCTCCGTGTATAATATTTTATTCTCCCCGTTCCTGTCCCCAGAAGAACAAAGCAACTGTTCCAGGACCGGTGTGACTTCCGATAACGGTTCCAATGTTGTTAATCACAACCTTACCGTCTAAGTTCGGAAATTTGGCTTCAATCAGGTCAGCAACAGCACGGGCATCCTCGTAGCAGGCTGACTGGCTGATATAGCATTTGCCATTATAGTTAAGACCGTCTCTTGCTAGTTCTTCCATTTTACCGGCAATGGCCTTAATTACCTTTTTCTTTGAACGTACTTTTTCGCGGACAATCAGTTTGCCCTCGTTGTTTACGTTCATTAAAGGACAGATATTTAACATATTGCCAATGGTTCCTGCGGTTTTGGATATGCGCCCGCCCTGGATAAAGAAGGTTAAATCGCCGGAGAAAAACCAATGGTTCAATTGTAAAAGATGTGCATCTGCCCACTCTTTGAGAGAATCAATATCAAGCCCCTCATCCCGCTTGTCAGCTAAAGCATCCATTAAGAGACCATAGCCGGAAGAAGCGGCCAGTGAATCGATAATATAGATCTTACGATCAGGAAATTCCTCCATCAACATGTCCCTTGCAATGCAGGCGGAATTATACACTCCGGAAATGCCGGAAGAAAGGGTTAAATGAAGAATGTCCTTTCCATCCTGTAAAAAGGGACGAAAATATTCCACAAACTCATCGGCATTCACCTGAGAAGTTCTTGTCATGGCACCATCTGTCATTTTCTGATAAAAATCTTCAAAAGATATAGATTGTCCCAGATCATCGGGATAAGTAACATCATCCAACATAAAATGAAAACATATATAATGGATATTCCGCTGCTCAAAGTGTTCCTTTGTTAAATCTGCTGTGGAACAGCAGGAAAGAATATAATCACTCATGGTAACCTCCCTCATAAATTATGCATCTTATTATATGTAATTTGTGTCTAATCCATACCTACTATATCATATTTTTTCATAGAATTCTAGAAAAAAATCCGTCTGTCGTCCAATATATAAAGGATGCCGGCATATTTATTTGCTATATAAACAATTAATTGTTATACTGTGTGTATCTGTAAATTGTTTTTATAGAAAGTAATAGAGAGGATATACATATGAGACAGGGGTTATGGAAAGGATGCGCAGTTGGATTATGGATACTTTGTCTTTGCTGGATATGGGCAGTACCGGTGCATGCTGAAGAGACGGAGGGCAATGTTGTTGCAAACAGACAGGAGTTTTATAAAGGATTATCCCAGCAGATATTAGCACATAATGAAAGTGAGATATACATAACGGATGTAGGATCGCTAGGGAATGACATGCAGGAGGTTTTAGATGGATATTGTTATTTTCATGATGTGGATAATCCTTTAGCAAGTGGAAGTTATCTATGTAACTATTTAGACAGCTACTCCATGGAATGGCGGGAGGGAGGCCGGTATGGAGATAATCACAATTGTAAGATAGAGGTAATGGTGGAGTATAAGTATTCCAAAGAAGAAATGGACGCATATTTTGGGAAGATGCATGAGTTGGCGCTAACGCTTAAGAAGGATACGGATTATAAAAGTGTGAAAGCGGTGCATGATTATATTATCAAGGAGTATGAGTACGATAGAAGCAAGGAGAACCGTATCGATTATGAAGGTTATAAGACGGGAAAGATGGTGTGTGTGGGATATTGTATGGCAGCATTTTATCTGTTATCCGATATGGGAATTCCGGTTAGAATTGTGCTTGGGGCGTCAGAAGATTATCAAAAAGATCCGGATCATGCATGGAATGTTGTGAAAGTAGAAGGAAAATGGTACAACATGGATGTTACATGGGATGATCAGGGAAGATGGAGATTGCCATCCTATAACTTTTTCCTGAAAAATGATGTGGATTTTTATAAACATACAAGAGAGGGAAGATATGATTATGACAACGATATGGCATTATCCTCTTATTCCATGACGAATCCGGCAGATGTGTTTTACGGCTGTATTGGTTGTGTTGTCATTGCAGCGGTGGGGATATCCGTATGGATACAGAGGAAGAAAAAAGAGCAGGAAAAAATGGGACAGGTAATAATTGTTGAGGATGATCTGCATCTGGAGGAGTAGCAAAATGCTTGAGATTCTGCCGAGTTTTGAAAAAAAGGGCTTGCTTTTTTTTCATTTAATTATACAATAATAAATAAGTATGCATAATTGTCTAATGGTATGACGGATACGAGTGCAACGTGTGTACGAAAGGAAGTAATTGTAATAGGTCAGGTGATGTCAGGAATCGCTTGAGGTTAGGAGATTAGCATGAACAAATTAGAGCTTCAGAAGAAAGCAAACCAGCTAAGAAAGCACATTGTGTCTTCTTTGCATGCTGCAAAATGCGGACATCCGGGTGGATCACTTTCTGCAGCAGACATTATTACGTATTTGTATTTTGAGGAGATGAATATTGACCCGAAGAATCCACAGAAGAAGGATCGGGATCGTTTTGTATTGTCTAAGGGTCATGTGGCGCCTGCACTTTATGGTGCACTTGCTATGAAAGGTTATTTTCCGGAGGAAGAACTTTTGAAACTTCGCAAAACCGGACAGATGTTACAGGGACATCCGGATATGAAGGGAACTCCTGGTGTGGATATGTCAGCCGGTTCCTTGGGACAGGGTATTTCCGTGGCAGTGGGAATGGCATTATCTGCCAAGCTTTCCAATGAAAGTTACCGGGTATATACGCTTCTTGGAGATGGCGAGATTCAGGAAGGACAGGTCTGGGAGGCTTCCATGTTTGCCGGACACCGCAACTTGGATAATCTGGTAGTGATCGTTGATAATAATAACTTGCAGATTGATGGTAGTGTGGAAGATGTTTGCTCTCCGTATCCGATTGCAGAGAAATTTAAAGCATTTAATTTTCATGTGATTGAGATAGATGGACACGATTTTGATGCCATAGATGCTGCATTTAAAGAGGCAAAGGCAACAAAAGGAATGCCAACCGCTATTATTGCAAAGACAATCAAAGGCAAGGGTGTTTCCTTCATGGAGAACCAGGCTTCATGGCATGGTGCAGCACCAAATGATGAGCAGTATGCAGTAGCAATGGAAGATTTGGAAAAGGAGGCAGCCGCATTATGTCAGAAGTAAAGAAGATTGCAACAAGAGAAAGCTATGGTAATGCTTTGGTTGAGTTAGGAAGAGAGCATGACAATGTCGTTGTTTTGGATGCAGACCTTGCGGCAGCAACGAAGACGGGTATCTTTAAAAAAGAATTTCCGGACAGACATATTGACTGTGGTATTGCAGAGTGTAATATGATAGGTATTGCAGGCGGATTATCCTTAACAGGTAAAGTTCCATTTGCATCCAGCTTTGCCATGTTTGCGGCAGGACGTGCATTTGAGCAGGTGCGTAATACAGTGGGTTACCCAAAGTTGAATGTAAAAATAGGTGCGACCCATGCAGGAATTTCTGTTGGAGAAGATGGTGCAACCCATCAATGTAATGAAGATATTGCATTAATGCGTACCATCCCGAATATGGTAATTATTAATCCGGCTGATGATGTGGAGGCTAGGGCAGCTGTAAGAGCGGCTTATGAGCATATGGGTCCGGTATATCTTCGTTTTGGAAGATTAGCAGCGCCGGTAATTAATGATAATCCGGATTACAATTTTGAACTTGGTAAGGGTGTGACATTACGAGATGGGAAAGATATCACAATTGTTGCAACCGGGTTAGAAGTTTCTTTCGCATTAGAGGCGGCTAAAATGTTGGAACAGGATGGTATTGATGCGAGAGTGATCAATATTCATACGATTAAACCGATTGATGAAGATATTATTGTAAAGGCTGCATCGGAAACGAAAAAGATATTCACCGTAGAAGAACATTCTGTGATTGGCGGACTTGGTTCTGCAGTATGTGATGTTGTATGTGATAAGCATCCGGCACCGGTATATAAGATTGGTATGAGAGACCGCTTTGGTGAATCCGGTCCTGCAGTTGAGCTGCTTCATAAATATGAGTTAGATGCAGAGGGTATCTATAAACAGGTAAAAGAGAATCTTTAGTTCGCGAAAACAATAGGATAAGGAATGAAGTAGGACGGGGCTGCCGGCATGATGTGACAGCCCCGTTTTTGCGTGTGCATTTTATATAAATATACAGTGACAAAGCTAGAAATATTTGTTAATATAGGAGCAGGAGATTGTTAATTAAGTGAGCGGAGATAGTTGATGAATTAGGGGGTTGTTACCATGGCAGCGAGTGCGGATATATTGGACGTGATTCAGTCTATGGAAGATGTGCTGGTAATGTTTTGGGATGTACATCAAGGATGGCATGTTGTGAATGAGAACAGTCATTTGCTCTTCGGAAGGACAAATACTGTGAATGCTTTGGTAGAACTGGTGGATTGTGTACAGGAAGAAGACCAGGAGACATATCAGGTGTTTCTTCGGAAGCTTACAGCCGGGATGAAGCATAGTACATCTTTTGTTCCGGTACAGGGAGACCGCCTTGGGGTATCTGTACATATGAGGACACAGGATAACAGATATACCTATCATAAGGTGGAATGTTTTTTAAAGAAAGATGATTCAGACGCCATTGTCAGGATGAGTGTGGTGGTAACAGAGTTGAATGCAGAAGAGATCTATCGTCTGCAACTGGCACAGAATATTACAAATGATCGTACCCCTGCCATGTTTTTGCGGGTGGCAGATGAGATTGTCCGTAAGAATCCCGATGAAAAGTATGCATTAATACAGTTTGATGTTGTGAAATTCAAAGCAATTAACGAAATGTACGGAGAACAGTTTGGCGATGAGATGCTCAATTATTTTATTGAATCTCTGAACGTGATATGCAACAAAGATCAGGTGTTTGTACGTTTGACGGCAGATGTATTTATGATTATGACAGCTTATGAATCGAAGCAGGATATCCTTCATTTCATTCAGATGCTAAGAGAGAATCTTCAAGGATATAAAGGGATTGCATACCGTATGGTGTTTGGCGTTTCGTATGTGAAGGATGTGAAGGAACCCCTTCGAAAATATGGTGACCGGGCAGCCATGGCAAGGCAGAGTATTAAGAATAATGCGTTGCAGTATGTGGAATTTTATGAAGAGAATATGACCAGCTCTGTGTTAACTGCAAAATATATAGAAGACCACATGGAGCAGGCATTGCGAAAGAAAGAATTTGTGATGTACCTTCAACCCAAATACAGTATGCAAAGCGGTAAGATGGTTGGTGCGGAAGCATTGGTGCGCTGGGTACAGCCGGACAAAGGGATTGTCTCTCCGGCAGATTTCATTCCTGTATTTGAAAGAAACGGATTTGTGACAAAGTTAGATTATTATATCTGGGATGAAGCAAGTAAAACCATTCGACGCTGGATTGATCTGGGGGTGAATCCTCTTCCCATTTCGGTAAACGTATCCCGGGTTCATTTAAAGAACGATAGATTTATTCATGTTTTAAATGATTTAATAGATAAGTATCAGATTCCCAAGGAATATTTGGAGATTGAAATTACAGAAACCATGGATAACCATCAGATCGCCCAGGGAATTGAACTTTTGAAAAATAGTGGATATCGGTTGTTGATGGATGACTTTGGCTCCGGATATTCGTCGCTTAATACATTAAAGGATACCCGGTTTGATGTCATTAAGATTGACAGGGGATTCCTGCAGGATTTCATAGGGTCAGAACGGGGGCAGAAGATTGTGGAACACACAATTCAGATGACGAAAGCCATAGGACTGGATCTGGTTGCAGAAGGTGTGGAGACGAAGGAGCAGGCTGCATTTCTAATGAATTGTGGATGTGATACGGCACAGGGTTTTTACTATGCGAGACCTATGGATGTGGAATCATTTAACCGGTTGCTGGTAGCATAGAGAAGATGATAAGAAATAGCCAATTGTATAACACCTAGCATACATTCCACGATAGAGAGTTTCGCAATTGCCTATGATAAGGAGACAGGAAAGGAGAAATGATGATATGAAGAAGTATATGAGATGTGCATTAGGTGTGTTGTTCGTTGCTGCGGGAATAGGTTTACCTGTAAAGGGTGTGCAGGCAGCACCATCTTATGATTATGATGTGACAAAGGCAGAGGTTACGGTGAATCCAACGGATAATATTTCAGATTCCAAGGGAATTCAGAGTGTATTGGAAAAAGCCATTGGCGCACAGAATATGGTTACAATATATTTTCCGGCGGGAACATATTATGTGGACGAGCCCATGCGGGTATATTCCAATACCCACATCATTTTGGACAAGGATGCAACTATCTATAGAATGGATGCAGGAATTAATAAAAGTATCCTGCATAACGTAGACCAGCAGGGTAAGATGAATGTGGTTGGTGGTTATGATATGTCCCATGACATAATTTTAGAAGGCGGAACATGGGATGGGGGGAACACGGCACTTGCAACAGATGCCTCCGATGTGATCCGATTCGATCATGCAAAGAATATTTCTATTAAGGAGTGCACTGTCAAGAACGTGTACGATTGTCATTTGATTGAATTGATTGGTGTGCAAAATGGTTCCATAACGGGTTGTACCATGACAGGTTTCCGCTATAGAAAGGGAAAAGAGAAGGACTATACATATGCAAGAGAGGCAGTCCAGATTGAGTCGGCATGGACGAATAATGAATCCAATCTGGCAGATAACAAGTCCTGGTGGGCAAATGGATCTGTGATAGACGGGACATCCTGCCAACAGATTACGGTTACGGGGAATACACTGATAGATATGCCTTGTGGAATCGGACAACATCATTATTCACCGAAAGGGAAAGCACGGAATCGGGATATTGTGATCAGCAATAACACATTTCAATTGTCTGCGGCAATGAAGTATAGTAAGACGGCAATTACCTGTTGTGGAATTGATTCTTTGACAGTAACCGGTAATGTGATAAAAGGTCCCTATCGGTTTGGCTCCCACGTGATTGCGTCAACGGGTGTAACAATCAATGAGAATCGTTATACGGATATTTCTATGAATGCAGTGATGTTAGACCGTGGTGATGTTATCTCCATTCAGAATAATACCATTCAAAATGTGGGCAAACATGGAATCTCTGTGGGAGGAGGAACTGCAGGGAAGGTGGCAGACAACCGGATTTCCAAAGTAAAGCAGAATGCAATCTGCATTGACGATGGCAAGGTGACGGATATTACAGGCAATGTAATACAGGATGCAGGAAAGCATGGAATTTCTATTGCAGGGGCAACCAGTGGAAATAAAGGAGGTACGATTCAGAATATCTCCGCTAACAAGATTACAAAGACCAAACAAAATGGTATCAGTATGGATAAAGGTACGGTTATCAATATCAATAACAATACCGTTAAGAATGCAGGAAAACATGGTATTTCTGTTGTTGGAGGAATGGTTGGAAAAGGCTCTAAGAGTTCTGTAGGAATTCAGGGAAATCAGGTCACAACCTGTAAGCAGAATGGAATTACGGTTTCCGGCAATGGCAAAGTGTCATCTATTGGGAAGAATAAGATTACCGGTGCTAAGAATAATGGTATTTCCCTTACCGAGAAAGCAAAAGTAAGCTGGGTTACAAAGAATACCATTAAGAAGTGCAAGAAACATGGAATCTGGAATGGTACGAAGACGAAGACAAAGCTCAAAGGCAATAAAGGGATGACAAAGTAAAAGGGGAGGACTATGGAAGCCTCCTGCAAGACAATATGGAATGTAGAATATCAGGTTTGTATTCGCTCATGCAATCAAGGGAATTTTAAGCGGGTTATTAGCTTAGGATTCCCTTGATTTGCTTGCGGACAGCCATAGACAGGAACTCCGGTCGTGAAGTTTACAGATAGCGTACCAATTCTTCTGTGCCTTTTCGTTTTGGTGCTTCACATTCCTGTGCAGGATAGCCCATGGCAATGAGAGCAGCAACTTTCTCTCCTTCCGGAAGGGAGATAGTCTCGGCAATCTTGGCTTCGTCAAAGATGCCGAGAATAACAGTGCCAACACCTAAGTCATGTGCGGCAAGGCAAAAAGTCTGGGAGGCGATGCCGGCATCAAACATTTCCCAACGGTCTTCTTTGGAAGTGGTATAACTTCCATCTCTTTCGTAACCACACCGTTTCTCCACCATGCTTACCACAACCAGTTGCGGTGCACGGGAAATGGTCTTTTGGTTATATTCAAAATCCAGAACACACTCATTGGCAATGGTGTTCAAAGTGTCTTTGTTCTCAACAATGTTATATCGAACAATCTGGGTGTTTTTCCAGGATGGTGACATTCGTGCTGCATCGATGATGGCATGAATGGTATCGTGGCTGACGGGCTCTTCCTTGAACTTTCGAATACTTCTTCTTGTTTTCATACACTCTAATGCTTCCATATTTTATCCTCGCTTTCGTACATACAGTATTTGTAGAATGATTATAACATGATAACAACAAAATAGATATACGTTTTGCAAAACATATCCCTTTTTTGGATGGTTTGGTCACGGCAAGCAAATAGCTGCATAAATTAGTAGTAAGTAAAGAAGACGCGGGGCGGGTTATGGCAGTTGATCATATTAATATTCGGCAGATTGTTGCTACAGCACTTACGTATGATGCAATTATTGTTGATGTAAGAACACCGGATCGTTTCAGGAATGGGCATATTCCCATGGCAGTAAATCTGCCTCTTGAGCGGATAGAGCGTCGGCAGGTTACATTTCCGAAAAGCAGGACATTGATTGTCTACTGTGATACAGGCGGTGGAAGCATGCAGGCGGCATTTTTACTTTCTGATATGGGCTACAGGGTAATCAATTGTGTGGGCGGTTTACGAAGTTATAACGGTTCTTTGACGAAATAGAATTATATATGCTACAATGAAGACACTTTCACCTGCTTGCAAAGGTGAAAGTGTCGAATGGGATCATATAATAGAATGGTAGCGTCAAAAATGGGAATTGCCAGGCTATACAACAGATTTTTGCTGGCGTAATTCGAATAAAGTGTGGTAAAGATGAACAGAAGACAGAAGAAAAAGAAATTAAAACAGCAGGCAGAGAATGCGTTAAGACAACAAAATAATAAAAGTGTTGAATCTGAGGGAAAAACTACAGATTGTGTTGCGATTGCTGAGCATACCCAAAAGGAGGAACAGGTTTTGCCTGCTGCGATTAGTCAGACAGTGATGTCCCCGATGATGAACGCACCGGACAACTCACAGAAGAAGGGGAAACTGCTTCGGTTTGCTTTGTTTCCGATTGCTTTACTTCTGATAGAGATTGTAATGGCATGTTCTACAGGGGGACATTTTTTCAGCCATTGCGGAATCTATATTACATTGTTTTGTATGGGATATGGGTTGATTCTGCAACTGGTAACAACACTTACAAAGTGGGAGCGTGTCAATGGGATATTACAAGTGGGCTGTCTGTTGCTTTCTTCCATAGTGTTTTGTATCATTTATTTTCTTTATTGCGAATTTCAGTTATTCTATGATTTGAATACCATGCTTGCAGGTGCATCCGATGCAATGGAAGATTTTTCGGGAGATATTATTGCCATGGTGCTGACGCCGGATGGATTACTGCACATTCTTTTGTTTTTACTGCCGTTCATGTTGTATATTCGATTCTATCGAAAATGCACATTTGCAAAGCCAACAGATTTCAAAACAAAAGGAAGGTTACTTGCGTTAGCAGTTCTGGTCTTGGGGGCAAATGCAGGAATCATTTTTTTAAACAAAACGGATTACAATGTCTATACAAAGGAATATCATTTTGATTCTGCAATTGCAGATTTTGGCTTGTTAACGGGACTTCGGTTAGAAATCATCAATGGTATGTCACAAGATCCGCAAAATGTTACATTTGAAGCAGTTGGAATAACAGAAACTACAACCGAAGGTGGGATGGATGCGGAAGCGTCGTTGTCTCAAAAGGAAGAGACAGAAGAAGAGGCGGATATTCCTGTAGGGAAAAATGAATTGGAGATTGATTTTTCCGCATTGGCAGAGACAGAGGATGGAAGATATGCTGCCTTAGATGAGTACGTGGCATCCCAGCAGGCTTCTTCCAAAAATGAGTTTACAGGTCTTTTTGAAGGGAAGAATGTAATATTTATGACGGCGGAAGCATTTACTGCCGAAGTAATTGACGAACATCTCACTCCAACGTTATATAGATTGGCGAATAAAGGAATACAGTTTACGGATTTTTACCAGCCGTCTAGTGCCGGAACCACCGGAGGCGAATATAGTAATATTTTTGGAATGTTACCAACAGCGGGAGGAAGTTCCATAAAAAAAACAGCAACACAGTTGAACTGGACTACCCTGGCTTCCCGTTTATCGGAAAAGGGATATTATGGAAAAGCTTATCACAATAATGATTATACCTATTATGACAGGGACAAAACCCATATCAATCTTGGATTTTCCGATGGATATGAGGGCGTGGGAAATGGTCTGGAAGATGTGATCACATCCCAGTGGCCGGAGAGCGATTTGGAGATGTTACAGGGAACGTTTTCTACTTACATCAATAAAGAACCATTTTGTATTTACTATATGACGGTTAGTGGGCATAGTTTATATAATTTCAGCAAGAATGCAATGGCGGCAAAACATCAGGAACAGGTTGAGGATCTGGAATATTCGGAGCCGGTGAAAGCGTATATCGCCTGTCAGTTAGAGTTAGAGGATGCATTAACCTATCTTGTGGAACAATTGGAACAGTATGATATGGCAGACGATACTGTGATTGTGATCAGTGCAGATCATTTTCCGTACGGTCTTGACCAGGATTCCGGTTCTATGACTTATTTGCAGGAATTGTATGGTATGCCAATTGAAAATGATTTTGTAAGGGATCATAACCGTTTGATCATATGGAGCGGATGCTTAGAAGAACAGGAGCCTGTTGTTGTGGATACACCTACGTCTGGCATAGACATATTACCGACGCTGTGTAATTTGTTTGCGGTGGACTTCGATTCCCGGTTGTTGCCGGGAAGGGATGTGTTTTCAGATGCCCAACCGCTGGTGTTTACCCTTGGTTATGACTGGAAAACAGAGAAGGGAACCTATTTTGCTGGCCGGGGGAAATTTATTCCTGCCAAAGAAGGACAGGAGGTTTCGGAGGAATATATTGAGAATATGAAAACCATAGTGAAAAACAAAATCACTTACAGTAAGAGTGTGTTACAGCAGGATTATTTCCGCCATGTATTCGGGTCGGAAGAAGGAACAAACGGTTGTGTCATATCCAGATAAGTGTTACACATATATCTCATGACTAAAGTTACGTGTGTTTTGTGTCAAATCATAAAGCAGAATATCTTAATATTTTTATCTTTTAAGAAACTATAAAATCTGTTATAGTAAGGAATAATAGGATGTGAGTGTCAAAAGGGATGTTTGCCACTTACTATGATGTATCAAGGAGAGCGATATGCAGGAGATGGAATTCATTGCACCCTGTCATTTTGGACTGGAGGCAGTGCTGAAAAGGGAAATTACAGATTTAGGATACGAGATTGTATCAGTGGAGGATGGACGTGTGACTTTCCGGGGTGGCGTGGATGCATTGGTACGTGCGAATATATTTATCCGGACAGCAGAGAGGATTATGTTGAAGATGGGTTCTTTCCGGGCGGTGACCTTTGATGAATTGTTTGAGGGAACAAAAGCATTGCCATGGGAGAATGTGATACCCAAAGACGGTAAGTTCTGGGTTACCAAGGCAACCACGAATAAGTCAAAATTATTTTCCGGTTCCGATATCCAGTCCATTGTGAAGAAAGCGATTGTGGACCGGTTAAAGGACATTTACCATATCAACTGGTTTGAGGAAAATGGGGCAGAGTATCCCATTCGGGTATTCATTCTGAAGGATGTGGTAACCATTGCGCTGGATACCTCCGGGGTATCTCTTCATAAGAGAGGATACCGGCAGTTGGTTGGGAAAGCTCCGATCTCTGAGACCCTTGCGGCGGCACTCATTCTGCTGACACCATGGAATAAGGACCGGATTTTAGTGGATCCCTTTTGTGGAAGTGGAACTTTTCCCATTGAAGCGGCCATGATCGGGGCACAGATTGCACCGGGAATGAACCGGGAATTCACTGCCGAGAACTGGAAAAATGTTGTTCCAAAGAAGATATGGTACGAAGCCATAACGGAGGCAGAAGACCGGATTCTAAGAGACATCAAGATGAATATTCAGGGATATGATGTAGATGGTGGCATTGTGAAATGTGCCATGCAAAATGCCCGTGAAGCAGGTGTGGAGGAACACATTCATTTTCAGCAACGGGATATGAGGGAACTTTCCAGTCCGAAGAAATATGGTTTCATTATTACCAATCCACCTTATGGAGAGCGTTTAGAGGAAAAGGCAGATCTGCCAAAGCTTTACAGGGATATAGGAGTTACTTTTGATAAGTTGGATACCTGGTCTAAGTTCATCATTACCTCCTATGAGGATGCAGAGAAGTATCTTGGGCGAAAGGCCACAAAGAACCGGAAGATATACAATGGGATGATCAAGTCCTATTTCTATCAGTATATGGGACCGAAGCCTCCGAGAAGAGAGGGAGAGAATCGTATCATATAAAGTTGTTGTACAAGGGTGCGTGAGATATGACACAGAATTCAGGTTCGTTTTGAGGGCATAAATTATCGTCGAAGAAAAAATTGATGAAGGAGACACGTATGGAAAAATTAATATTTGCCACAGGAAATGAGAATAAAATGAAAGAAATCCGCATGATACTTGGGGATTTGGATTATGAGATTGTATCCATGAAGGAAGCCGGCATCTCGGCGGATATTGTGGAGGATGGCAAGACATTTGAAGAAAATGCCATTATCAAAGCCACTGCCATTAGCAAGCTAAGCGGATGTCTGGTGTTAGCGGATGATTCGGGCTTGGAAGTGGATTACATGGACAAGATGCCCGGCATTTATTCAGCACGATGGATGGGGGAGGACACTTCTTACCGGATCAAGAATAAAGCAATCATTGATAAGTTGGAAGGGGTGCCGGATGAAAAACGGACGGCACGGTTTGTCTGTGCCATTGCGGCAGCATTTCCGGATGGACGTGTGATTACAAAGCGTGGTACAATAGAAGGAATCATCGGCTATGAAGAACGTGGCGAGAATGGATTTGGCTATGACCCAATCTTCTTTCTTCCTGAGTATGGAAAGACCACTGCGGAGCTTTCTCCGGAGGAGAAGAATCAGATCAGCCATAGAGGAAGAGCGTTGGAATTGATTAAAAATGAACTATAGACAATGATGGGATGGAAGAAACAATTCAGAAAACGGATTTTGCAGATGCTGGGTGAAGAAGCTGGAAGGAACAACAAGGAGATAAAGATGCGGATACTGGTAATAAGTGATTCCCACGGGAAAAATGATGACGTCAAACAGGTAATTGAACAGGTTGGAGACATTGATATGTTTATTCATTTGGGTGACATTGAGCGTGGACCGGATTACATCCGGGAGCTGGCAAATTGTGAGACACATATGATCGCCGGTAATAATGATTATGATATCAATCTGCCGGCAACGGATTCTTTTATGATCGGGGATAAGAAGGTATTTATTACCCATGGACATCGGTTTTATGTGGGTTCCGGGATGGACAGGCTTCGCCAGTATGGAATCGACAATGGCTATGATATTGTGATGTTTGGACATACCCATATGCCGTACCTTGAGCAAGGGGAGGAGCTTACCATATTGAACCCGGGAAGCATTTCTTATCCGAGACAGGATGGCAGACAGCATACATTTATGATCATTGAGGTGGATGATAAGGGCGAATTTCATTATTCCAAGGGATTGTTAAAGTCTTCTCTGAGGGATTTTTATGGGAATTTTTATTAAAGAGAATTCCAGGTTTTTGAAAATGGGCTTTTGACACCCTAATCATAATAGAAAAAGAAAGTGAGAAAATAGTGTGAAAAAAGGTCAGGTTTGTGAGGGAGTGGTAGAACGATATACCTTTCCCAATAAGGGATATGTGAATATAGAAGAAAGAAGAGAAACCTCATCTGGTGAAGAGGTAGTGACAAGGGAGATTTGTATCAAGGGAGCATTAAAGGGACAGAAGGTTCGGTTTTCTTTGAAAAGGCTTAGAAAAGGCGGCGGAGAAGGTCGCCTTTTAGAAGTTTTGGAGCCTTCCTCCATGGAAGACCGTACTCCTCCGTGTCCACATTATGGTCAGTGCGGGGGATGTGCGTATCAGACACTTAGCTACGAACATCAGCTTGCTTTAAAGGAAGAACAGGTTAAGGCATTGTTGGAATCTGTGATTTTAACTGCGGATAAAATGGACAGTGACACGGCATTTCAATGGGAGGGGATCAAAGGAAGTCCGGTGCAGGAAGGCTACCGGAATAAGATGGAGTATTCGTTTGGAGATGAATACAAGGAAGGGCCCCTTGCCCTTGGCATGCATAAAAAAGGAAGTTTTCACGATATTGTAACTGTGGACCATTGTACGATTGTGGATAGTGACTATGATCAGATTCTTCGACTGATTCTTGATTTCTATGCAGAGAAAGGGGTTCCGTTTTATAAGAAAATGCAGCATGTGGGAGTGCTGCGGCATCTGGTGGTGCGGCAGGCAGCATGCAGTAAGGATATCCTGGTGAATCTTGTGACAACAACGCAGGATTATGGGGCGTCTGTAATAAAGGCAGATGTGTCAGCCAGAGAAGGGCAGGCTGTACCGGTTCATCTTCCGAAAGAAGAATTGGAACAGCGGCTTTTCCTGCCGGAGTTAGTGGAACGGTTGTTGGCACTTTCTCTCCATGGCAGGATTGTCGGCATTTTGCATACACACAATGACAGCTTGTCGGATGCAGTGATTCCGGAAAAGATTGTGACACTGTACGGACAGGATCATATCTATGAGAAGATTCTGGGCTTGACATTTAAGATATCACCATTTTCCTTTTTCCAGACGAATTCTAAGGGTGCAGAAGTACTTTATGAAACAGTGCGGTCCTATGTAGGGGAAACCAAGGACAAGGTGATCTTTGACCTGTATAGTGGAACCGGAACCATTGCCCAGATGTTAGCTCCGGTGGCTCAAAAAGTCATCGGTGTGGAGATTGTGGAGGAGGCCGTGGAGGCTGCCTGGGAAAATGCGGCATTAAATGGTCTTACGAACTGTGAATTTATTGCCGGAGACGTGTTGAAGGTCATAGATGACATTACCGAAAAGCCGGATATTATTGTGTTAGATCCGCCAAGAGATGGCTGCAATCCCAAAGCCCTGGACAAAATCATTGCATATGGTGTGGAGGAGATTGTCTACATTTCCTGCAAGCCCACCAGCTTGGCAAGGGATCTAGAGATCTTTCAGGCACGGGGATATCGCGTTGTAAAGGGATGCGCTGTTGATCAGTTCGTGAATACTTTGCATGTGGAGACGATTGTAGCACTACGTCGAACCAATATGTAGAAATCCTTGAATTTACGCACTTTTGCAGATTTTTCTCATTCGAAAATATTGGTCCAAATCAGAAAGAAAAAGTGTTGTATGACAGAGTTACAGTTGTAGTAGCTTATAGAGTCGACACGAGGGATACGTTTTAGTTGTATATAAAAGAATATTGTATAGCCGATAGGCAGGGATAATTAGTTTATGTTAGTTATCCCTGCCTTTTTATTTTAGAAAAGGAGGTTAGAGATGTTAAAGGTTAGGCTCATGGGACAAAAAAATGAGATCAGATGGTTTTTAAGAGTTCTGGGTAGAAATCCTAAAATTCAACTTGAAAACACATCAACATTCTACAACAACAAGGGAACAGAGCGTTTCAAGCGGTTATATACAGAAGTGCATCGTATTGAAAAAGGCTCAAAGAAAAGTAACAAGAAGAATGATGCCACAAATGATTCTGCAAAGGATAGTTATTGTGGTTCAGGGAAAACATTTTGTTAAAGATGGAGGAATGAATTATGAACAGTACAGCGGAAAGAGCAGAGATTGCATTTATTAGTAAAGAACATGAGAAATTTTATTATGAGAAATTAGGACAGGTCAGATACCAGGATGTATATCACAAAGCACTTTGCTATTGTCTGGGGATGAATGCGGATGCAAGAAATCATGTTGACAGAATTTATGATTTTGCAACAGGACTTGTGAAACCGGAGTGTATTTTTGAAGGCTGGCAGACCAGTGGAAGCTTGAAGGTGGTACGCATGGCATTCAACCTGTATTGCAATGGTACACCGACCATGGATTTGTATAAGACAATGGACGAGCAGATTTATGAACAGAGCCATTACAATGTGGAAGATTTGTTCTGTTGCCAATATGCCCCATTCTTCTGGCAGGCAATCAAAATCCGTTATCCGGAGTATGTGTCTTATAATGACCAGCTTCACAAGATGCTTGGAAGCAGAGACTAATATCGAAGGGAGAAATTATCATGTGTAAAGTAATTGCAATCGCAAATCAAAAAGGCGGAGTCGGAAAGACAACCACAACAGTAAATCTTGGAATAGGATTAGTAAGAGCAGGTAAAAAAGTATTACTGATTGATGCAGACAGTCAGGGATCCCTGACCGCAAGTCTTGGTTTTGCAGAGCCGGATTCTTTGGAGATAACATTAGCAACCAATCTTGCAAAAATTATGAATGAGGAAGAATTTAATCCGACAGACGGTATTCTGTATCATGAGGAAGATGTAGATATTGTTCCATGCAACATAGAATTATCCGGCTTAGAGGTATCTATGGTTAATGCAATGCGTAGAGAGTACATATTGAAAGAATATGTGGATAGCTTAAAGGACCAGTATGATTACATTTTGATAGATTGTATGCCGAGCCTTGGCATGGTGACAATGAATGCACTTACAGCTGCTGACAGTATATTAATTCCGGTGCAGGCTGCATATCTGCCACTGAAAGGATTGGAACAGCTGATTAAAACGATTGGAAGGGCAAAGAAATATCTGAATCCTAAATTAGGATTTGAAGGTATTTTGATTACAATGGTTGATAAACGGAAGAACTTTGCAAAAGATATTTCGGAAATCATCCGCAATAATTATGGTCAGGTAATACATACCTTTGATTCCGTGATTCCATGTTCCGTCAGAGCAGAGGAGATATCTGCAGAGGGTGTCAGCATCTTTAAGCACGATCCGAAAGGCAGGGTTGCAAAAGCCTATGAGGATTTAGCAAGGGAGGTGCTGGGCAATGAGTAAAGCAGGAAGTGCATCAAAGATAAAAGTAACCAGTTTTAATGATTTGTTTGGAAATACAGATACCATATCTGAAAGTCAGCTGTCAAATGATGTAAGGGAGATTCCGCTTACAGAGTTATATGAGTTTAAGAATCATCCCTTCCATGCGGATGCGGATAAATTAGAGGAAATGGCAGGCAGTATAAATAATTTTGGTGTGTTGGTTCCGGGGATTTGTCGAATGCGTCCGCAGGGTGGTTATGAAATTATTGCAGGACATACAAGGAAGCTTGCATGTGAAATGGCAGGTCTTAGAACAATGCCTATGGTAATAAAAAATCTATCGGATGATGAAGCGACCATTGTTATGATTGATAGCAATATTCAACGAGAGGATATCCTTATCAGTGAAAAGGCAAAGGCTTATAAAATGCGCTACGATGCCATGAAGCACCAGGGTGTGCAGGGTAACAGCCTAAGTACAATGAGTAAGGAAACAGGTGAGAATGCAAAGAAAATACAAAGATATATATGGCTGGCAAGACTAAGTGATGACTTGTTGGAGCTTGTGGATGCAAAGAAGCTTCCGATGGCTCCAGCCATTGATATATCGTTTTTGGAAATAAAAGAGCAACAGTGGGTGTTGGATGCCATAAATGACCTGCATGTGACACCTTCTATGGAACAGTCAGCGGAGATAAAGAATCTTAGCCAGAAACAAAGTTTAGAGGAAAGAGTGGTTAGACAGATTCTTTCTCCTAA
This sequence comes from uncultured Clostridium sp., assembly GCA_945915475.1. Taxonomy (GTDB): domain Bacteria; phylum Bacillota; class Clostridia; order Lachnospirales; family Lachnospiraceae; genus CAG-590. The sequence goes on from CAMEFI010000005.1 coordinate 66,455, forward strand.
AGCTGTGAAACCAAAGCCGAGACAGGTTACGTTTAAGGCAGAGAGATTAAATGATTATTTCCCTGACAATTACAGTGAGGACGAAATAGAAGATATTATTATTACGCTATTAGAAGAATGGAAAAGAAAGGGTGAGGAAGAATGAATGAAACATTAGTGTTTGATTACTATTACGGTAAAGAAGCAGAACAGTTTTCTTTTTATCGGATTCCAAGAATGCTAATTAAAGACAAACATTTTTCAAGCCTTAGTAATGATGCAAAAATTCTCTATGGATTGATGCTTGATCGAATGTCCCTGTCACTCAAAAATGAGTGGCAGGATGACCAGGACCGTACATATATCATTTATACGATTGATAATATTATGGAGGATTTGAATTGTGGTAAAAACAAAGCAGTAAGAATCATGGCAGAGCTGGATTCTTCGGATGGAATTGGTCTGATCGAGAGAGTGCGGCGTGGACTTGGCAAGCCGGACATTATTTATGTGAAGAATTTTGTGGGTGTACAGATTATTGAAAAACCAAATTATGAGGATGAAGATGCTGCTAAAGAAGAGGAAAAAATCCCTTCAAACCCGCATAAATCCACAGAGGTTTCAAAAGCAAACTTCAAGAAGTTTCAAAAACAAACTTCTGCAAGTTTGGAAAGTAAACCTCAGGAAGTTTCAAATGCAAACCTCAGCAATTCCCAAAATGAAACTTCTGTAGGTTTGGAAAACAAACTTCAAGAGGTTTCAAATGAGGACTCTAATTATACTTATAACAGTTACACGGATAATAGTCATACTGACAATAATCAAACGAAACATAGTTATAACAACATGGAGTGTAAGCATTCTATCTATCCATCTATCCCAAAGCAGGATGCGATTGATAGGATGGAAGAAGTACGTCAGTATGTCAAATCCATCATTGAGTATAATTCGTTGATAGTACAGTTTCCAACAGAGGTTGATTCTCTTAATGAACTGGTAGAGCTTATGGCGGAAGTGATTATTACACCGGCAAAGACCATTCGTATCAATGGTGTAGAAATGCCAACAGAAATCGTACGTTCCAGATTTGAAAAGTACGATATGTTTCTGATGGAATATGTATTAGATACATTACATTCCAATACCACCAAAGTAAGAAACATTAGAGCATATCTTTTGACTACCCTATATAATGCACCAAGTACCATATCAAATTATTATCAAAGCGAAGTAAACCATGATTTATATGGTACAGATTAGTACAAAAACCTTTAGACAACTTGTCCAAAGGTTTGACAATATATCGTATTACTATTCTCCCCTCAAGGAGCAGGAACTAAATGCCTGCTCCAATTCCCAAGGGAGATGAAAGGAGGCAGGTTTTATGAATAGTTTGAATCGCTTGTATTCTTATTTTATTGGACTTATGAAGATATATGAATAGAATACAGCAAAACACAGCGTAAAGAGCAGCTGATTTTCCTCATTTGGAGTCAGCTGCTTTTTATATATAAAAAATTAAGGAAGGAGGAACATCATGAGTTACGCAGACATTAAGAACAAGAGGCGAGGAAGCTCAATCATTGCTGATGGAATGGAAAAGCTAAGCAGGGAAGATGTATTGAATCAGACATTAACACTTTCCAATGTGGATGTGATCAATGCAAAGGATGGACGTTGTGCAGTGCTTATTTTTGCAGAGCATCCCAATTCGTTCTATTTTGGCGGCAAGGTGCTGACTGAAATGTGCGAGGACTTTTTAGAGGATGAGGATGCCATGGAAGATTTACGTGCAGGCAGGGTGAAGCTTGTATTGTCTCTTGCGACATCCAACAGCGGAAGAGAATATGTCACATATGATTTTGTTGAGGAGGATTAGACATGGTAGATGAATTAACAAATGAATCATTTCAAACAGGAAAAGCGGTTGTTACAGTGACTGTAGATTTGATTCTTGCAATTTCGGAAGCCTGTAGAAAGTCCCAGGAACAAAATCCCGGTATGAACGCCGAACAAAAAGACTCTTTATTATCCAAAGTAGCAGAAAAGGCAACCAGTCATTACAAGGAAACGCATGGTTCCTTAAAGAATTTCAATAAGGATGGTGCGGACATTACGCATTTAGATGTCAATGATGAACGTACTGCCCAGATATTAAAGGAAACCTGTAAAAAAAGTCATATTCCGGTGGATATGAAGCCGATTTCAAGAGCGGATGGTTCCATGACATTTATGGCATTTTGTGAGGTTAAAAATGTGGACCAGCTATCAGGACTGCTAAAACTGGCATCGGCACAGGTTTTGGAGGAACAGCAGGCGATGACGAAAACTTTAACATTGGCAAATGAAGAAGGAAAAGAAGTATTCTCACAGGATTTTGTGAAAGATACGGATATTGACTATGCCAAACTAGAAGAAGCCGGTGCGGATGCAGTGACTTTTCAAATCACGGATCACAAAAAGGATATTGTAGAAAAGGGTGAAGTCTCAGAGGATGTGAAAAGTCAGATTAAGGAAAAAGCTAAGGCTTTAAGTCCCAAAAAAGAAAAAACGCTAAAGGAAAAAATACAGGATAAAAAAGAGAAATCCCAAAAGCAGCAAAAAGACAGGAATCGACAAAGAGAAAAAGCAAAGAAGAAAACCAGAGATGCAAGTTTGTAGGTAATGATGGGTAATATTTTAGGAGCAATCCTTGAAGATATAAAGTCGATTCCAAGAAATATCTTAAAACCCTACTACAAAAACGGAAAGCTGAATGCAAATAAAGTAGCGATTGATGCGATTCCGTTTACTGTACTGTTTTATTTCACAAATAAGTATGTGCAGGCGGTAGGAGCTGCAGATGGCGGTGACATATTAGATAAGTGTGTAAATGCTTTTTCGTTGTTTTTTCAGGTGGAACCAATGATTGCACCATCATTTCAGATGATGCCGCTTTTATGTGGCATTGGTGCAGGCGTGGCTTTTAAGCTCTATATGGATTCTCGAAAGAAAAATGCAAAACAGTATCGGCATGGGGAAGAGTACGGCTCTGCAAAGTGGGGTACGGAAAAGGATTTTGAACCCTATGCGGATGAAAACAAGTGGAATAACATTCCGCTGACAAGCAGTGAATGGCTACGTATGACAAGACCGGCACATCCCAAATATGACCGCAATAAGAACATTTTAATTGTGGGCGGTTCCGGTGCCGGAAAGACCAGAGGATTTGTAAAACCCAATCTTATGCAGATGCATAGTAGTTATGTGGTCACGGATCCGAAGGGAACTGTCCTTGAAGAAGTCGGTACCATGTTATCAAGAGGCTGTTTTGAGACAGACAAGCATGGAAATAAGATTCCGATGAAAGATAAGAATGGTAAGGTCCGGAAAAACAGGAGCGGACAACCGATTTATAAAAGGACACCTTATAAGATTAAGGTATTTAATACCATCAATTTTGCGAAGTCTCTGCATTATAATCCATTTGCCTATATTGAGACGGAGCAGGATGTGCTCAAATTTGTAAATACTCTGATTGCAAATACAAAGGGCGAGGGCAACCAGTCAGGGGAGGATTTCTGGGTGAAAGCCGAACGATTACTCTTTACTGCGTATGTTGCCTATATTGTGAAATACTGTAAGAAAAGTGAGAGGAATTTTGTCTCACTGCTTACCATGATTGATGCATCAGAAACAAGGGAAGATGATGAGGAATTTGAAAATGCCATTGATTTGATGTTTAAGGACATCGAGTTTGGAAATGAGGAAGAGGGCATTGAAGCGGATCCGGATTCCTTTGCGGTAAGACAGTATCATAAGTATAAGCTTGCAGCCGGAAAGACTGCAAAATCAATCTTAGTATCGTGCGGAGCAAGACTTGCTCCCTTTGATATTAAAGAGGTCAGAGAAATAACTGCATATGATGAGCTTGATTTAGGGGACATTGGTCGGAATAAGACAGCACTTTTTGTCATTATTTCAGATACAGATGATTCCCTTAATTTTTTGGTTTCCATTATGTACACGCAGCTGTTTAACCTATTATGTACCATCGCAGATGATGAGTACCATGGGAAGCTGCCGGTACATGTACGCTGTATCTTAGATGAGTTTGCCAATATCGGTCAGATTCCGAAGTTTGACAAACTGATAGCCACCATACGAAGCAGGGAGATATCAGCAAGTATCATCCTTCAGTCTAAGGCACAATTAAAGTCGATTTATAAGGATAACGCAGAGACGATAGAAGGTAACTGTGATACTTTTCTTTTTCTTGGTGGTAAAGAGAAATCAACGCTTAAGGACCTTGCTGAGGTTCTTGGAAAGGAAACCATTGACACGTATAACACCTCTGATACCAGAGGCACCTCACGTTCCTATGGGCAGAATTATCAAAAGTTAGGACGTGAGCTTATGAGTCAGGACAGACTTGCCCTTATGGATGGTGGCAAGTGTATTCTGCAGGTGCGAGGCGTAAGACCATTTTTTTCAGATAAGGTGGATATTACAAAGCACGAAATGTATAAGGAGCTTTCAGATTTTGATAAGAAAAATCAGTTTGACATCGAACAGTATGTTGCCACGTATGGCATACCGAAGCGATCAAAGAAGGATGTATTTATCGAGTTAGATTTGACCGGGGTAAAATATCCGGATGACTTGGTAAGCTTTGCGATTGAAGAGGCTGGAATCATGATGAAAACAGATGATAATGCCACAAATGAAGCTTCTGACAAGGAACAAAAAAATGAGTAAAGAACAAAGGAGAATAAAATAGCATGTATTCATTATTATTAAAAAGTGCCCTCTCATGTGTGGGCGAATCAAACTTACTTTCAACAGCGGCTGCTTTCATTGCAAAGCATAAATTATTGGCAAACCTTTTCCTGTTACTTGACTACACATCATTTTTAACAAGTGGTGTATCTGCTCTTAAGGTAGTTATCATTGCAGTAGGCGGTGGTCTTGCAGTTCTTGGAGTTGTCAATCTTTTGGAAGGTTATGGTAATGATAACCCCGGTGCTAAATCACAGGGTATGAAGCAGTTCATGGCTGGTGCCGGTGTTATGCTGATTGGAGCACTCTTAGTACCTAAGCTTTCTGATCTGATTCCAACAACATTATAATGGATGGCACGTGTATATCCGGTCAGGTGGTATGTGTTAGCATACCGTCTGACTTTATGGAATCAGGAAGGAGGCAGATATGAGACGATGTAGTGCGTTTTTGTTAGCGATTGTAATGGTATTTGCTACGCTATTTAGTGACATAGGAACGACAACAGTGTATGCAGCCTTTTATGATACCGTTACCGTTAACTTTTTATATGAATTTAGAGATTCTAGAGGTGCAAAGACTGCAGAGAGATATGCAACAGAAACAGCATCGATTACTGTCAATTCATCTTTGAGCGAATCAGTCAGAATCAATGCTCCTTCTGTACCGACAGGATACAGTTTTCAAAATGTAACGATTGAGAAACAGACCTGTAATCCGAAGTATGATGACAATGACAAATTCGTGCATACGGAATTTGTAAATGAAAAGAAAAAGATTGTATTGGTGTTTCAGGGAACCGGAACGGCAGAAAGTTCCTCGCAGCGAACGGTAACCCTTCGTATTATCTGTACTGCCAATCCGTATGAGATTACATACGATTACAATGGTGGCACTGGTGAAATGGCAGGAAAGCAGGTTTTTTATGGAGAAAATTATGGAACCCTTGCAACCGGAAAAAGAGCTGGTTACAGTTTGGTTGGATGGAGCACTGACATTGCAGGCACAAAATATGTCTATGCAGATACAAAGGTAACAAAAGCAGAAAAGCATGTTCTTTATGCACAGTGGAGTGCCAATCCCTATACAGTCACTTATAATGCGTGTGGTGGTGCCTGTAAAATGGCATCGGCACAAGTTTCCTATGGTGGAAGCTATCCACTGCCAAGTGCCACAAAGGCAGGTTATATTTTTGCCGGATGGTTTACGGAAAGTGAAGGTGGGGCACAGATTACGGGTGAAACGGTTATGAGCCGCAATCAGGATCATACGTTATATGCCCACTGGACTAACGACAGTTATACCGTAAGCTTTGATGGAAACGGAGGTATAGCAAGCAGCGTCAACAAGAAAGTCACTTATATGGGCGTATATGGAACGCTGCCGACTGCAGAACGAGTTGGATATACCTTTGACGGATGGTGGACAGAGAAAAAAGAAGGTAGTCAGATTACGGCATCTTCTACCATGAGCGTGGCAGGAAAGCAGACATTGTATGCACACTGGAAACCCAATGTTTATGAAATTACATTGGATGCCAATGGAGGAAAAGATCTTGAAATCAAGAAGATAAATGTAATCTACGATGCAGCTTATGGAACGTTTCCAATACCGGAGAGGGAAGGTTACACCTTTACCGGATGGTATCTGGGAAAAGAGCGGATTGAAGAAGACAGCCTTGTAGAGATTACAAAGAATGAAGTGCTTAAGGCATCATGGCATCCCAACTCTTACGAGATTGTATTTGAGGCAGAACCGGGTGTGTGTGATACGAAATCAAAGATTGTCACATACGGAGAAATATATGGAAGCCTGCCGGATGCCAACAGAGTAGGATATACTTTTTCAGGCTGGCATCTTGGAAAGCAAAAGATAGTGGCAGAGACAACCGTTTCCATAACCGATGATGATGTTTTAATTGCCAAGTGGACACCAAATGTATATGCGGTCACATTTCATGCAAATGGCGGAACCTGTACGGCTAAACAGTGGTATTACACCTATGATGATATTTACGGAGAAATGCCAATGCCAGAGAGGGAAGGTTACCGGTTTCTTGGCTGGTGGACCGCAAAGGAAGGTGGAGAGCAGATTACAAAAGAAATGGAAGTCACTGTAACTGCAGATTTTGATTTGTATGCAAGATGGGAGAAAATCCCGGAGGAAAAGATAGATGAAGATTATTTCTATCCGGCAAGTGATGATACCGGTGCTTATGAAGAGGACAAAGGAAAAACACTGCAAGAGGTTGCGAAGGAATCCGGTTATGCAAAGAATCAGCTTAGAAATATCATGAATCTATATCAGGTAAAGGCAGAGGTTGCTGCAGATATTATGACAAGAGCAACAAAGCTTGGGGCAAGTTATAAGGTTATTGTGACGGAGCCTGAAAGCATTGAGAGAAAGAAGTCCGGTTCGGACGTATCGGGATCCAAATTCAGTCCAATGAAAGCAAAGGTTAGTAAGACAACCGACTCTGCCATTACCGTTAAGTGGAGTAAGGTGAAAGGTGCAGCCGGTTATGTGATATATGGAAGTGCCTGTGGCAACAATTACTTTAAGCTTGGCACGACAACCAGTACAAGTGGCTTTACGCATAAAAAGCTTAAGAAGCAGACTTATTACCGTTATATTGTGCTTGCGTATGCAAATATTGAGGGTAAGCAGGTGCCGATTGCAATTTCAAAAAATGTGCATGGTGTGACAAAGGGGGATGCTAACTTGGAAAAGGATAAAACCTATGGCAATGCATCTAAAATCACGGTAAGAAATGAAAAGACATTAAAGAAAGCAATCAAGGCAGGTAAGAAGATACAAATAAAAACAAAGGTTACTTATTCTGCAGGAAAGCACAAGACACATAGAAAAATAGCATATGAATCCAGTAATGAGGCAGTTGCCACAGTTTCGTCAAAGGGAGTGATTAAGGCGAAGAAAAAGGGCAACTGCTATATTTATGTTTATACGCAAAATGGTCTTTCAAAGAAGATTAAGATTAAAGTGAAATAACTTTTGGACAAGTTGTCCAAAGGTGTATGGAAGGAGAAAAGAATGTTTCAATTTCTACCAGTGTTTTTAGGATTGTTTGACAGCACAATTCAGAAACTGATGAATGGATATCGAGACATTTTCTATGAGTTAGCATATAGCAATTTGAGCGATATGCTTTCGGATATGAATGAAAAAGTTGGTACAATCTCCGCAGAATTATCAACAGCGCCGGATGCGTGGCAGGGCGGTACCATATGGACACTGATAGAGCAGATTGCCGAACAGGTAGCATTACCGGTTGCGGGCACTGTATTTACCTTTGTGGTTTTATGGGAGCTTATTAGTATGCTTGTGCAGCCTAACAATCTGGCCGATGTTGATTTTGTTTCTGTCCTGATGAAGTGGTTACTTAAGACGGTGGTTGCAGCATGGTTTATTGCCAATTCACTGACGATATGTAACTGCTTTTTCGGGGTGGGAGCCTCCATGGTACAAAAGACCACGGATGTGCTTGGAACCATAGAAACAGAGAATACGCAAGGCTCTGTTTTGTTGCAATATCTGACAGACAACTATGGAGATCAGGATGCAGATGCGGAAAGTGGGGATGTATCAGGACTTATCAGTTTGACGATTTCCACGTGGCTTATTGACCTTATCATAAAGATTATGGGAATCCTGATTACGATTATTTTGTATTCGAGAATGATATCCATATATTTGCATTGTGCAGTGGCACCGTTGCCTCTTGCGACAGTCACAAATCATCACCTGTCTAATATCGGAACAGGATACATGAAGAATGTATTTGCCCTTGCCATGCAGGCGGTACTAATGATGATTTGTGTGGCGATATATGGAGTGCTTGTAGCAAATGTGTTTGATCCTACAACGATTACGCTTGATCCGGATAACGGAGTAACAGCGATTAAGTTATTAACGAAAGCATGCTGGAGTACCGTAGGTATTTCCATTTTGCTAGTTTATTCACTATTCAAATGCGAAGGCATTACAAAACAGGTCTTTGCAATTCAGTAAGAGATATAGGAGGTCTTTATGGCTTATGTAGATGTGCCAAAGGATCTGACCAATATTAAGACAAAGTTCATTGGTAACTTTACGAAACGACAGTGTGTCTGTTTTGGTATCGGAGTTTTGGTTGGATTCCCAGGCTATTTTTTAGCAAGGGGTGCCCTTGGAACCACAGGAGCTTTTTATGTGTTAATCGCATTAATGGCTCCTTTTTTCTTGTTTGGAATTGTGGAAAAGGATGGGCTGCCGCTTGAAGTATATTTGCTTAATTATATCCGTCATGTATTTGTTTATCCGCAGATAAGGCTAATGGAAACGGAAAACATCTATGCATATTATGACGAGAAGCGAAAGGAAGAAAAGAAGATGAAAATACAGACTGCAAAAGGTAAGAAGGGGGTGAAAGTGCAGCATGGCAACAGAAAGTAAAAGCGTTGCAAAGACACCGACTTACCAGACTGCCTATCACGGAGAGCAAAGCAGCAATCTGCTGACAAGATTATTTCAAAAGATTGTGGAGCGGGCAGACAAAAGGAAAGCACCAAGAAATACTTTGGATACGCTGCCCTTTGAACAGATTTACCCCGACGGACTTTGTAAGGTGAGTGGCAATTATTATACCAGAATGGTGCAGTTTTATGACATCAATTATCAGCTGGCACAAAATGATGAGAAGCAGCATATTTTTGGAGAGTATTGTCAGTTCTTAAATTACTTTGATGAAAGCATACATTTCCAGTTTTGCTTTATCAATCAAAGGGTAGATATGGAAGAGTACAAGGAAATCATTTCGATTCCCGATCAGGATGATGCGTTTAATGTGGTACGAAAAGAGTATGCTGACTATCTACGCTCACAGCTTGAAAAGGGTAATAACGGAATTATCAAAAGTAAGTATCTGATATTTGGAATTGAGGCAAGAGATAAGAAAAATGCGATTTCAAGGCTTTCCAAAATTGAGTCGGATATCCTGAATAAGTTTAAGATTTTAGGATGCCGGTGTAATACCATTAACGGCTTAGAGAGACTACGCATTTTGCATGATTACTTAAATCAGGACAGTCTTGAAAAGTTTGCTATGCATTCCTTTAAGGATGTGGCAAAGTCAGGACTTACACCAAAGAATTTTATTTCGCCTACCTCGTTTGATTTCAGGGCAAAGGATTATTACAAGATTGGAGATATGTTTGCAACGACCAATTATCTGATTATATCCGCACCGGAGATTTCGGATGAGATGCTTGCCGGAATCTTAAATATGGAAGATGCCTTAAATGTCACGATGCACATTGATACGATGAATCAGACAGAGGCGATGAAGTATATCAAGGGTAAGTTATCGGATATTAACAAGATGAAGATTGAGGAGCAAAAGAAAGCAATCAGAGCCGGTTATGACATGGATATTATTCCGCCGGATATCGAGACGTATTCGGAAGAGGCACATGGACTGCTTAAGGAAATGCAGTCAAGAAATGAGCGGCTTTTCAAGGTGACATTTCTTATCACATCCTTTAATGAAAACCTGCAGAAGATGAAGGATTTTCGGTTTACGCTTTCTAATAATATCCAGTCGGCTAACTGTGTTCTTAGAAAGCTTGACCATCAGCAGGAGCAGGGTTTTGCTTCAAGCTTACCACTTGGTAAGAATTTCATAAAACAGAATCGTTTTCTTACGACATCATCCACTGCAGTATTTGTGCCATTTACGACGCAGGAGCTTTTTATGGAGTCAAAGGAAAGTCTTTATATGGGACTTAATTCACTCAGTAATGGCATGATAATGGCAGACAGAAAAATGCTTAAGAATCCAAATGGACTGATTCTTGGAACACCGGGTTCCGGTAAATCCTTTGCAACGAAAAGAGAAATCCTAAATACGTTTTTGGTAACTACGGACGATATTTTAATTTGTGATCCGGAGGCAGAGTATTATCCACTGGTAAATTATCTTGGTGGTCAGATTATAAAAATTGGACAAAGTTCAAAGCAATATATCAATCCGCTTGACATTAACTTAAATTATTCGGATGACGATGATCCGGTGTCACTTAAGGCGGATTTTATTTTGTCCTTTATGGAGCTTGTAGTCGGTGGCAAGTCAGGACTTAAGGCAGAGGAAAAATCGGCAATCGACTTTGCGGTATCAAGGATTTATCAGAGATATTTTGAAAATCCGGTACCTGACAATATGCCAATCTTACAGGATTTATATGAGGAATTAAAGAGCCAGGATGATGTGGTCAGCAGACATATCGCACAGTGTATGTATCTGTATGTGGAAGGAAGCAATAACCTGTTTAATCACAGAACAAACGTTGACCTTAACAATCGTATTGTCTGTTTTGACATTAAGTCACTTGGTAAGACATTAAAGAAGCTTGGCATGTTGGTTGTGCAGGATGCGGTTTGGAATCGTGTCACAGTAAACAGAGAGCAGCATAAATATACGAGATTTTATATTGACGAGTTTCATTTGCTCTTAAAGGACGAGCTAACGGCAGCATATTCCATGGAAATCTGGAAGCGTTTTAGAAAGTGGGGCGGAATCCCTACCGGTATTACGCAGAACGTAAAAGATTTCTTGGCAAGTAAGGAAATCGAGAATATCTTTGATAACTCAGACTTTGTTTATATGTTAAATCAAGGTGCAGATGACAGAGACATTCTGGCACAAAAGCTTGATATCTCACAGCACCAAATTAAGTATGTCACGAATGTAGGACAGGGCGAAGGACTGATTTTCTTTGGAGATATCGTACAGCCATTTGTAGACCGGTTTCCGAAAGATACCGTCATGTACGCGCTTCTTACAACGAAGCCGGGAGAAACTAAAACAGAAACAGAAGCCCGAGCAGAGTCTATGGATGATGGCACTTCCTGATGATTGGAGGGTTGCCATATGAATTTAAGAGACAAAGCAATGGATGTGGCGGGAGAGACATTAAAAAGTGCTACCGGAAGTGATAAGTTGTCACCAAATACCGATACTGCAGGAAAACTGTCACAAACCGTAAAAGGAGAGGCAGAAAGTCTTATCACAAAAAGTGTGGACCATACGCTTTCAAGAAAACGTTCAAGACAGCTACTTAGCAATCATGATATGGCAAGTGATGCCCTTTTACATAGAACAAAGCCGGAGGAACGTCTTGGCGTTGTGAACTTATCAGAATCGGATCCCAATACGAAAAAACTGCATGATAATGGAAAGAAACTGCAGAAGAAATTGCAGCAGCAATATCGCATTAAAACATCTGTGGAAGGTGGACTAAAAACAGACCTTCGCATCGAGCAGAGTGTAGAGAGTAAGTTATCGGATGCGGGTAAATATAGTGGCATGGAAGCTGCAGCAAGCTTTGGACAAAGGGTATTGCATTTTGCGGATGACCTTGCAGACGATAAGGACGGCTTGGGTATTCAGAATGCTTGGACAGACAGTGCAAGCAAAGTGACAGATACAGGAATCAGAGTGTACCGTCTGTCTAAGCAGGCAAAGTATTACAGGGCATCGAAAAAGGAAAAAGAGATTGCAAAGCTGATTCGTCAGGAAGATAAGATTGCCATAAATAACATTAAGTTTCAGTATGGCAGTCAGCTTCAGATTGCAAAAGAGAGTGAACTATGGAAGCATAGCAATCTGTATGAAAGGCACCTGCAGAAAAAAGCCATCAAAAAGAAGTATATGAAAAATGCCATCAAAGAGTATCAGCAGGCAAAGAAAACCGGAGCGTCAGCAAAGGTGACTTATACGACAGGACTTAATTTCTACGACAAGGTAAAACAGAGTGTTGTTTCTTTGGTGGAGACGGTAAAGGCACTGCTTGCATCCAAGATTGGGAAAATTGCCATCGTGGTGATGCTTGCGATAGCCGCCTTAACCGGTCTGATTAGTATAGGTGGAACTGTTATTCTTATGAGCTTTGGCGGAAGTCAAACTCAAACCCAGATAGGAACCGGATTTCCGCCGGAGGTATTGCAGTGGAAGGATTTTGTGGTGGAACGGTGCGAGGCAAACAATGACAGTGCAAGCGGGGTAGACCTTACGCTATTTGTCAATGCCATATTAACAACGATTCAGCAGGAATCAGGCGGCGTATCGGAATCCTGCGGTGGTGACCTGATGCAGTGTGCAGCCTGTGGACTGTGGGATGATTCTGCCATGCCGTCTGACTGGACAACGGAGCAAAAATCCATCGATGTCGGAATCCGGTATTTTTACAGCGGATTAAAAACATGGAATGTTACGGATCCGGAAGATTATGACGGACTGCAGATGGTAGCACAGGGATATAACTATGGATTTGCATTTTTGACCTGGGCAAGAGATACAAAACATGTCACAACGTGGTCATTAGAATTATCCAGTGAATATTCGGATATGAGAGCTGCAGCTGCAGGGTGGTCAAGCTACGGACATAAGCCGTATGGACAGGAGTGGATTGATAAATATAAATCCGGTTCGTCTGTTGGTAGCGGCGAAGTAGTGGAACAGGCAGGACCTAGTGGCGTGATGGCAACGGCACAGAATCAGATTGGAATTTGTGAGGATCCACCGGGCTCTAATGATGTGGTATTTAATACTGATTTCTATGGGCGGGAAGTAAGCGGTGATGATTACCCATGGTGCTGTGCATTTGTATGGTGGTGTTTTAACAAGAGTGGAAACGGAGCTGCCTTTTATAACGGTGGAAAGACTGCAGGATGTTCTGCGGTTTACACATGGGCACAACAGGACGGACTCTTTATCACGAAAAATCAGGCACAGTTTGGGGATATCGTACTATTTGGCACAGATCACATAGAGCTTGTTGTTAGTGTCAATCCGGATGGTTCCGTTACAACGATTGGCGGTAATACATCCAGCGATGAAGCAGGCAGTCAGTCAAATGGCGGATGCGTAGCATTAAAGACAAGGTACACATCAGGAAGCTTTCCAATCACATCCTTCATTCACCCGGAGTATTAAGGAGGATTTTATGGACATTAAGGAAATCAAGGAGAAACTGGATAGAGCAAGAGCAGACCGGGATAAGCAGCAGGAGAAAGTGGATAAATTAAACGAGGCGATGAATCAGCTAAGGGAGAAAATCACGAAGGAAAATGCAAAGCTTGGTCAGCTAAATGATAAGGTTGATAAGCAGGAATTTTATATCTTAAAACAACGGTTGTTACAATACGGTATTACCGGGGAGGATGGGATAGAGGATTTGCTGCTTATCTATGAACAGTATGGTAATTCCAAAGAGGATGAGCCGATAGATGCAAATATGCATACAAACGAATAAAAGGAGTGAAGTAAAATAATGAGTATTTTATTAAAAAAAGCATTTTTGTCACTTACCATTGCAAGTACGCTGGTAAGTGGTTCAAGTGGCTTATTATCAAATGTAAGTGAAGCGACAAAGGTAGCAACAACGGTATCACAAAATGCGACAGAGCAGGCAACAGAGGTTGTAGAAAGTGAAAAGGCGGATTACAAGCTTAAGATTACTGCCCAGCTTGAAAAGGAAGGTTGGTACTCTGACAAAGCGAATGTAAAGGTCAAGGTAGAAAAGATTTATGGAAGCAGCAAATTCAAGATTGAAAAGGTGGAAGCAAAGATTGGTTCCACCGGTGCATGGATTGACATTACGGATGACATGAGTTTTGAGATTCAGGAAAACTGTACCACATACATTAAGGTAACGGATGTGTACGGTGCTGAATTTGAAAAGGCACGTTCCTTTAAGTGCTTTGATACCGTGGCACCTACCCTAAATGCTGCAGTGAATGAGGGGTTATTAAACATTATGACCTATGACACGGAAAGTGGCGTAAAAGAAGTATATGTAAATGAGTATAGTTTTGTACCTGATCAGAACGGAGTTATCACAGTCAGACTTCAAAAGTTTGATGCATCCTATCAGAAGTTTTATATTTATGCAGTGGATAATGCAGGAAATATGAGTCCGGTAAATACCATTGCCAATCCATATTATAAGGATCCAAATGCAAGTGAGGAAGATGAGGATTCGGATTCTGCCAATCCTGCAGATTCATTACCAAGTAATGCAGATGCGAATGTCACCAATCCATCTACAGGAACTGTTACCAGTGTAACGGATGAGGACGGAAATGATATATCAACAGAAGTAAAGAGAAAGCAGTTTTATACTATTGTGACGGCAGACGGTCAGCAGTATTATCTTGTCATTGATATGAGTGCTGCTTATACGGATGATGATGGCGTCAATGTGACGCCGGATGACGGAACGGTTTATTTCTTAACATCGGTATCTAACCAGAACCTGCTTAACTTTGTAGATGGTAATGAACAGACTTTACCACAAAATTCCATTGCAGCAAATAACAGTATTGATGATGAAACGGTGACACCGGAGATGGATGAAAGCACAGAGGCAACTACGGAAGAAGAACCGGAGCCTGTGGAAAAAAAGAAAAGCAGCGGCAGTAATCTTATCCTCTATGTAATCGTAGGACTTGTTGCTTTTGTTGTAATCGGCGTTAAGGTGTTAGGCGGGAAAAAAGGAAAAGCAGACCAGAACGATGATGAGTTGTACGGCGAGGGCGAGGAAGAAGAGGACGAGCCGGAACCATTAGAGAATCTTGATGAGGAAGAAGAGTAATTATTTTGGTGTGGGGCAGTCGATTATGAGAATTGGCTGCCTTTGCACTGTTTAGAAAAAGAATTAGGCAGAGAAAGTTGGTTGAAAAAGATGGTTAATAAAGTATAATATATGGTAGTTCTTTGAGGGGAAATGTCAATACGGCGTAAGAGAAGGGGTGTTTATTAGTTGAAGATTGATGAATTATTTGAAGCAATACCAGAGCCTATGAAGTACAAAAGAGAAAATAAAGATTGCTATTATGATCCATATAGGAAAAAGCTTATCGAGGTAACTCCTGAGGAGATAGTAAGACAAAAGATAGCAATGTTATTTGAGACTAGGTATGGTGTGCCTAATGATATGATTTCGTTGGAAGCACCGATGTCTCATTATGTTGAGGGTGCAGTTGGTAGAGCAGATATTATTATACATACATTGGATGAGGAACAGATATGTATGTACCCATTGGCAATAATTGAATGTAAGAAGCAGGATGTTTTTCTTACTGATAAGGTAGTTGACCAGGCAATTAGATATTGTGATATTTTAGCCGCAAAATATTTTGTCATAACAAATGGAATAGATTTGGAAATGGCTGTTTTTGATGAATCCTTAAATAAGTATAGATTTTTGGATGAGATTCTATCGTATGATAAAATGGTAGATAGTAATTATGTTATTCCCGAAATCGAGGATACAAAATTTATAAGATTTAGTATCGAGGAGCTAAAGAATCAAGAAACGATTCAGGAATATAACGAGCAGGGTTCATGGATTTTCGGCATGGGAACCAATAATGTTCTTCGTTCTTTTGCAGTTAATTTTTTTCAAAGCTTGCTGGATGTTGAGCATAGGTTGCCTAAAGTTAAAAGAAAGACCTTTGAATTGATTGAGGATATCGGACAAAGATATATGGATTACGGGAATGCAGGTGGTGGACATTATATAGGAGATTACCGTTCGTTTTTAGTGAATGATAAAAATGGAGAACCGCAGATTGTTTCAATTTCAATGTTTGGAACAGATGCAGATTTTAGAGATGAACATAGAAATAGTTATACTTCACTAATTGTATCTGTTGATCGATTCAAAACAAGTCATAATTCTTTGCAATATAATGTTGACCGATATGCAATAGTCAAACCTAATGGAAAAATTAAGTTTATTCATAATGGTCAAATTGGCAATCGTAAAAACATAGATGTTATAAACATGGTTGAATGTCTAGGCGATGGAGTGAAAGTAATAGATAATAAAATTGATTTAGGTGAAATAAATGCAAGTAAGCTAATATATTTAGATGATATAGAGGTAGCTGAGTTTATATACAATTTGATTGAATATGCGTTAATACGAGAAGAAGTAAGAAAGAAAAAATGATATGGTAACAGTCTTATTAATTGAATATAACAGCGTAAAAGCAGTTGATTTTTTGAGAGAAAAATCAGCTGCTTTTTGTTGTTTATATAAAAATAAAAAAGGAAGGTAAGAGAAAATGAAACAAGTAAACAAAAACAATTTATTGGTGGGAGCATCCATTTTCGGAATGATAGTTGTTCTTGCCATGGTAAAGAAATTAAAAAAGAAAACGTATGATTTAGAACATGATGATTTCTGGGATGAAGAGGATTTTGATGAAGCATTTTTTGATGGTTTGGATTCTGACCATGAATTACCTCATGGGAGTATAGATATTCACTTGCATATGAAGGGGGAAGAGAATGAGTAAGCTAGTAATCGCAGAAAAACCAAGTGTGGCAAAGAACATTGCGAAGGTGCTTGGTGCAGATAAAAATGAGGATGGTTACCTAGAAGGAAACGGATATGTGGTTTCGTGGTGTGTTGGGCATTTGATTGAGCTTGCCCAGCCGGAAAGCTACGATGCCGCTTATCATAAATGGAACTATGAAACGCTTCCCATTATTCCGGATGCGTTTCAGTATCAGGTAAAAGGCGATACAAAAAAGCAGTATGGCATCTTAAAGAAACTTATGGAGCGAAGTGATGTAACAAGTGTTGTCTGTGCAACAGATGCAGGACGTGAGGGCGAGCTTATCTTTCGCCTAGTTATTAACCAGGCGAAATGTAGCAAGCCAATCGAGCGGCTTTGGATTTCCTCTATGGAAGAAAGTGCTATACTTGAAGGTTTTCAGAATTTAAGACCGGGAAAAGAGTATGACAATCTTTATGAATCAGCCCTGGCAAGACAAAAAGCAGACTGGCTTGTAGGCATCAATGGTACCAGATTATTTACGGTTTTATATAATGGCAAGATGCTCAGGGTTGGGCGGGTCCAGACACCGACACTTGCCATGCTGGTTGACCGTGAAATGGATATTATGAATTTTAAGAAGGAACCGTTTTTTACGGTGTGTATTGATGCGGATGGCGTAAGTGCAGTCAGTGAAAAGATCAAAGATAAAAGTGAAGCAGAGCAGATTATGAAAAAGGTTTTTCATAAAAGCTGTGAGGTGATGGAAGTTACAAAAGAAGAAAAGAAAGTAAATCCTCCAAAGCTTTATGACCTTACCACGCTGCAAAGAGATGCCAACCGTATTTTTGGATTTACAGCAAAGCAGACATTAGATGCAGCGCAAAGCCTTTATGAGAAAAAGTATATTACCTATCCTAGAACGGACAGTTGCTATTTGTCAGATGATATGATGCATACGGCTATGGCAGTCATTGATGCAACAAAATGGAAAGAATTTGGAAAAACAATCCAAATTGTGGCATCTGTAAATATTAAGCAGGTGCTAAACAGTAAAAAGGTAACCGACCATCATGCCATTATCCCAACGGTGCAAATCAAAAAAGGTGTGACAGGCGTTGGGGATAGAGAAAAAAAGATCCTTGATTTGATTGTAACAAGACTTCTTTGTGCGACTTCAGGTCCTTACGTATATAATGCGGAAGCTGCTACGCTTTGTGCAGAGGGGGAAACCTTTAAGCTCACAAAGAAGAACATCAAAGAAAAGGGATGGAAGGAATACGAAGAACATCTCCGAGTGTTTTATAAGGGAAGCATCGAAGATGAGGCAGAGGATGAAATCATAGAATTAGGTATTGCTCTTAAAAAGGGCGATATGCTAATGATACAAAATGCACAGATTAAGGATGGCTTTACATCGCCGCCAAAGCACTATACAGAGGACAGCCTTTTAAAGGCGATGGAAAAAGCCGGTGCAAAGGATATGGATGATGAGGTAGAGAGAAAAGGTCTTGGCACACCGGCTACGAGGGCAGATATCATTGAGAAACTGGTAAAGGACGGACTGGTTAAGCGAGAGAAAAAGCAGATGATTCCAACGGATGACGGAATGAGGCTGATTACGATTCTTCCCGATGTGATTAAGTCACCTAAGCTTACTGCAGACTGGGAAAATGAACTCGTTAAGGTATCAAAGGGAGAAATTCCGGCAAGTAAGTTTTTAAGCGGCATCGAAACCATGGTCAGAGACTTGGTTGCCACCTATAACAGTGTCAGTGAAGAGAAAAAGGATATGTTTTCTTCTGGTAAGGAACCACTTGGGATTTGTCCAAAATGTGGAAAGCAGGTAGTAAAAGGGAAGTTTGGAGCCTACTGCGTAGGAAAATGCGGTATGACACTTGCAAAGGCATTTGGCGTAAGCCTTAGCGACAGTCAGGTAAAGAACCTGCTTAACCATAAGAAAATACTGGTAAAGGGAATCAATGGAAAAAATGGGAAATACGATGCATACCTTTATCCAATCGGAATCAAGGCGTATTCCTATACCGGAAAAGATAAAAAAGAATATAGCGGATATCAGTACGAGTTTGATGTGACATATCCAAGGAAATAACAGTTGTAAGGTAAGTCTTATGGCTGTTTTTTTATAGAAAACTTTTGGACAACTTGTCCAAAGGTGAAAAGGAAGGAGGAAGTTTTCATGAAGCAGGATAAGAATGCATTTCGTCAGGAAAAGAACGAAAAGAGAACAACTGAGAGACTGCTTGCCTATGCGACAGCGATGAAACAGAAGCAGGAAGCAAAAAATGCGAGTAAGTAGAACACGCGAAAATCTACACTCTGTCAAGGGAAAGGTGGAGATTTTCGGTTAGAAAATACCACCTGACCTTGGACAGCCGAAAACAAAACACACTTAAATTGTGGCAAAAGCACACTACGCCTTTTGCCCTTAGCGACCAAAGATTAGGAGGAAGTTAAAAATGATGGATTATCAAGAGTTTAAGGATGAGATAAAAGACAATATTAAGACGTTTTTGCCGGAGGAATTTGCCGACAGCAAAGTAGAAATCAACGAAGTTATCAAGAACAATGACACAAAGCTTGATGCAGTTACTATCTTAAGTCCGGACAGTAACATCAGTCCTACCATTTACTTAAATGATTTTTATACGCAGTATGAAAATGGCAGAGATATGGAAGATATTATGACACAGATTGCAGAAATTAGGGTAAGCAACGAAGTGAATCAGTCAATGGATGTCAGCCATGTTATGGATTTTGATATGGTAAAGGATAACATTATACCAAGACTTGTGAATGCAGAGATGAATGAGGAACTTCTTAAGAACCGTCCGCATACAGAGGTAAGCGATCTGGCAGTTATTTATGCAGTTGTGGTGGAAAGTGATGAAAGGGGACTGGCAAGTATTCCGATTACCAATCAGATGATGGAATCTTATGGCGTTACCACGGAAGAACTTCATGAGACTGCGGTGGCAAACATGGAAGAGAAATCTCCATCAAGGTTTGCTTCTCTTATGGATATCATTAAGGAAAAAGCTGTCAGCGGAATCATGCAGGATATGGAAGTAGACAAAGAGGCTGCAGAGGAAATGTTTGAATCCATGATGCCGGCAGAGGAAACGCCCATGTATGTGATTTCCAATGAACAGGGCATTAATGGTGCAAGCAGTATCTTGGATGAAAAATTAATGGACCAGGTGGCAGAGCAGGTTGGAGATGACTTCTTTGTATTACCTTCGTCTATTCATGAGTGCATCGTGATTCCGAATGACGGCAGAATGGAGCTTGAAGCGTTAGAGCAGATGGTTCAGGAAGTCAATGAAACGCAGGTGCTCCCGCAGGAGAGACTTTCCGATCATGTTTATACGTATAATGCACAGTCGCATGAGCTGACAAGAGCAGACCGGAGTGAGGAGATAAGCCAAAATATTGACGGAAAGGTGCAGGAAGAAATTGCTTATGATGCTGCCGCAAAGGATGATTCGCCATTTGTAGACGGTGCAGATGTGCATGAAGTATCTAGTGAGCCAAAAGAGTATGAAAAAATTGAAGAGGTCACCATGAAGTTTGGAAAAGGCTTAGTTGGAGAAGCATTTCAGGGTAAGGATGGAAATGAATACTGTGAGATTAAAATTCCAAACCGGGATGAAGCAGATAAATCCCCATGGGCATCCTTTGTGGTAAAAAGTAATCAGGTGCATGAGGATAAGTTTGGTAAGGGCATGTGGACTAAGCTTCCGGCAGAAGGCAGTACAACGGTAAAGAAGCCTGAAATCATCGGACAGGATGAAAATGGCAAGAACCAGTATCAAGATACCATGACCAAGGTGCCGAATAAGGAACTGAAAGCTATGGTAGAAGCTTATAAGGAACGTCCAAGAGAGAATCAGATGGAAACGGTAACCATTAAGTGTGCCAAGGGCGTTGTGGGCGAACCGTTTCAGGGGAAAGACGGAAACGAATATCGTCAGGTAAAGATTCCAAATAAGGATGAAGCGGATAAATCCCCATGGGCAACCTTTGTGGTAAAAAGTAACCAGATTCATGAGGATAAGTTTGGTAAGGGAATGTTTATGAAGCTTCCTGCAGAGGGAAGTACCACAGTGCGTAAGGATGAGCCAACCATGGAAAAGGATGGCAAGATGCAGTATGAGACAAAGACAACCAAGGTGCCAAATAAAGAGCTTAAGGAAATGGTTGAGTTTTACAAGGATCATGACCAGTCCAAAGAGCAGCCACAGCAGTCTCCAAAGAGGGAGGAAAAGAAAGCACCAGCAAAGGAAGAAAAGGCAGCTCCTGCAAAGGCAGAAAAGAAAACTCCAAGAAAAACAAAGGAAAAGGAGCAGTCATCCTTAAGTGAGAGAATTTCTAAAAAGAAAGAACAGTCACAGGAAAAACAACAGGAAAAACCGAAGAAGGAACAGACCAAAAATAAAGGTCAGGAGATATAAAAGTACGTTGAAATTTAGGGATAGAAATGGTATTCTTTAATTGTGCCTAGGCACAGGAAAGTACCTACAACAGGGTGGTAACCTCCCGAGCTTATACCAGGCAACTGGAGTACATAGGAAGGGAGGTGCGTAGTTATGACAGCTGCAGATATCATATTGATATTTATAGGGATTATCGGCTTGCTGATATCCTTTGGTAGTTTAGTGATTGCGTTTCTTGCCTTTCTCGACAAGAGGAACAAGAAGAAATAAAAATGCCTACCCTGTCCGACACACAGAGTAGGCAACGTCCGTAAGGACAAACCATACTTTTTTCGGGAGCATCCACTGCTGTGTGGGTGCTTTCCTTTATTCATAATATACCATTTTGTATCCAATAATTCAATACAATTTTATTTTTTACATGAAATGAGCGATTTGTTTTCCCAAAGAAGATAAATCGCTCTTTTGTCTTGGAAGGAGATTTTTTGATGGAAAAACAAGTGGTAGAAATGACGCCCCGGGAATTTGCAAAAATGATTAACGAAAGAGATACAAAGGAAGAGTTTATGATTGCTGTTGATTTGTCGGGTTTTGCCGAAAAGAAATATCCTTTGTCAGATGGAAAAGTCGAAGAAAACATGCCGTCTGTATTTGAAGGTGGTGAGATAGATGGATGAGATAGAACAAGCATTTCACGTTGACCAGGTAAGCATACGCCTTGTAAAGGATGCACCGCTTTTAGGGGATGAGCCGCTTAACAGTCCGGAAAAGGTGGTGGAAAAGCTTGCCGGGATGATGTCGGAGTTTGACCGGGAAGTGGTAGGCGTTATAAATTTTCGCTCTGATATGACACCCATTAACATTCACTTTGCTTCGATGGGTTCCATCAATGAAGCAGTTGCCCATCCAAGAGAGATTATGAAAGCAGCGATTCTATCTAATGCTTCCAATATGATGCTTTTGCATAATCATCCGTCCGGGAACTTAGAGCCAAGTAAGGAAGATACGATGCTTACTGACCGGATGAACCGGGTATGTGAACTAATGGGTATTCCGCTTACAGACCATATTATTGTGGGCGGTGATAATACCCGTTTTTTTTCTTTTAAGCAAAAGGAAATGATGCCCATGCCTTCACTGCGTCTTAAGAGCGATTATAAAAGCGTAAACATTGGAAGCGTAGCGGAAAAGAGCGACTATCAGGAAAAGGGAGAGAAGCTGCCTACACAGGTAGCACAGATTACGGAAAAATTGGAGCAGGGAATTAAGGATTTGTTTCAGTCCGATACGTATAAAAATTACTTAAATACCATGTCAAAATTCCATAGCTATAGCTTTAATAATACATTGCTGATTGCTTTGCAAAAACCGGATGCTACAAAGGTTGCCGGTTATACGTCCTGGGTAAAGGATTTTCACCGGCATGTAAAAAAGGGCGAAAAGGGAATCAAGATATTTGCTCCTGCACCGTATAAGAAAAAAGAGCTTCGTGATGTCATTGATCCAAATACTAATCAGCCTGCAAAGGACAAGAATGGAAATAAGATTCAAGAAGAGGTTGAAGTAAAGGTTCCGGCATTTAAGGTGGTAACGGTATTTGATGCCAGTCAGACCGAAGGGGAAGCGTTACCGAAACTTTTGGTGGATGAACTTGATGGCAGTGTGGAAGATTATAAGGACTTTATGAAGGCTATAGAAACCGTTTCCTCGGTACCGATTTCGTATAAGGAAATAGAAAGTGGAGCAAAGGGATATTTTTCTCCGGTGAATCAGGAAATTGTGCTTAAGGAAGGGATGCCGGAGGCACAAACCGTAAAGACTGCAGTCCATGAACTGGCACATAGTCTTCTTCACGATCAGGAACATAAACATATGGATGGTATCGAGGAGAAACAAAAGAATCGCGAGACGAAGGAAGTGGAAGCAGAATCCGTTGCATATACCGTTTGTCAGCATTTTGGCATCGATACTTCAGATTACAGCTTTGGTTACCTTGCCGGATGGAGCAGCGGAAAAGAACTGCCGGAGCTTAAGGAGTCCATGGAAACGATAAGGACAACCGCCAGTAAGGTCATTACGGATTTAGAGGATGCCCTTACTGAAATCAGATTGGAAAGGAAGCAGGAAATGGAACAGATGAACCATATCGGAGAAAAAGAGAACACGTATGAGATTTATCAGCTTATTGATGGTATTGGACCGGAATATGCTTTCCGAAGTCTGGACGATATCAATAATGCCGGGCTTAACGTAGATAGGGAACATTACAGAATGGTATATTCCGGACCGATTGAAGATGTAATAAGTTTGGATGCGTTATATGAACGGTTTAATATTGACCGCTCAGAGGATTTTACAGGACACTCAATGTCAGTCAGTGATATTGTGGTGCTAAATCGTGATGGGAAAGTATCTGCCAAGTATGTGGATGCATTTGGCTTTACAGATGTGCCTGAGTTCTTAGAACAAAAGGAAATGCCAGAGAAAAAGGTATCCCTGTATGCGGCAGAGTGTAGCGAGTTTCATGGTCTTGGAGAATATCAAGAAGGAATTGATGATGTAACAAAAGCAATTGGGATATTTAATGAAATTCCTGCAGCAAGAATGAATGGTATAAAAGCGATTGGAATTGTCCTAGAAGATGAGAAGAACCCGGTGAATAACAGAGAGTTTGATATCGTAGTTGGAAATCATATAGACCTTGATATGCTATCATATGTGCCGGAAGTGAAAGATAGTGAAGTCTGTCAAAATATGATTGCACAAATCATTGTAGCATTGCCAAATTTTGAAGTAAGAGGCGAGGTGCCTGAAGCGATTGCCGAAAAGGTTGCCAAGTATAAGGAAGCAAATTTAAGTAAGGAAGAAAAGCTTGCAATAAAGATTGATGAATTTGCCAAAGGATATAATCCATATGGATATGCGGATGATGTGAAAGATTCGGATGCAAACATATACATGATGGTAACAGATTTGAAAAGTGGAGAGGTTCAGTACCTTGCAGACTATCTTGCGGATATTATAAATGATGAGGATGGAATCGTTTCTGAACAGATGGAAGCACAAGGTCTTTTGCAACAGCTTAAGGAGCAGGTGCCGGACTTGGAAGTAAGTGATGAATTGTTAAAACCTTTTGGGATAACTGTACAGGAAGAAACCGTTTATGCGACAGAAGATGCGATTGAAAGCTACCGGGCAAAATCAATGGAAGTATTCCATGAGCTTGACGGCGAAAACGCAGAAAGTATTGAGAAAATGGTAAAAAGTAAGGCACAGGATATTATGGACACTATGGGAATTGATGCACAGGTTTTGGATGCGGTACTGATCGGTAGCAGAAGCCGAGGCATCGAGTATGAAGAAAGTGATGTGGAATTAGTTGTCAATATTAGGGGGGATGTTCCGGAAGAAGAAATTACAGGACTGCTTAATGGAGAAAACATTGAGATTGCAGGGCAGAGTGTTGTCATGGAAACCATAGTCAATGATAAGCCGATGCCACTAGGAGATTTTCTTCAAAATGAGGAAAGAAAACTGATGGTAGAGCAGTCACAGCAAATGGAAGAAGCAACTAAAAAAGCAGAGCGAGAAGAAACTGAGAGGGCTACAAAAGAAACCGGAAAATTTGCAAATTTTAAGATGGTTAAAAGTGACCAGGATAAAAGATATTATCTCTTTGCAGATGTAAAATACCCAAGTGGCGAGATATCAAAGGAAAAGCCGATTGCGGAGTTCCCAAGTAAGAAAGCCTGTGAGAAGTTTTGTAAGAAAAATAATATCAAAGCAGACGATTTGACCGGGAGCCTTAAGAAAAAGATAGAACATAAGCAGCAAATAAGCGGTGATAAAGAATTAAGTAAAAAGGAACAAAGTAAAGGTCGAGGTGGCAGTATCGAGGATGGTTGATACTGCTATCTTCATGTTTATTATATTTGAAAGGTTGGAAAAAAACATGAAAATAACAATGGATAAGAAATCAGAAGATTACAGACAGGTAAAAAGAGCAAATCAGTGTTTTTTATGGTGCATCCTGTTTGAGGTGGTAGGCATTATGACAATGCTCTTTTGGGGAAGTATTGGAGCACAGCTTGCTATATATTTTATGACGTTTGTGTTTGCATTTGGTATGGCAAGAAAGACGAATCTTACAGTGCCAATATATCTGCTTAAGCGAAGAACAAAGGCTGATAGGCAGAATAATATTTTGAATCTGTTTCTTGCCATTGCAACTGCAATGTGTGGGATTCCGATTGCGATGATACTAAATGCATTTGCAAATGTATTATCATGCAACGGAAATCAGGCTACTGAGGATGTCAATGCATATCCGGTCTGGCTGGCACTACTTATTTTTGCAGTGGTACCTTCTGTAGTGGAAGAGTATGTATTTCGTGGTGTGATTTTGGAAGAATTAAAAGTGATTGGAACGATGGAAGCAGTATTTATTAGTAGCTTATTCTTTGCTCTTTTACATTTTTCGCCGGGATCTGTATTATATGGATTTTTCTTTGGATGTGTATTTGCTCTTGTCAGACTATCAACGAATAATCTTTTGATGACGATAGTCATGCATATGACATTTAATGGAATGAATGTGTTGTTGTCCTATGCTAACCTTCAACGTATTCCAAACTGGATTATTACCATGTCTTTTCTTATGGGAGTAGTTGGATTCCTAATTATGTTTGTATGGCTTTTATCAAGAAATCCGGTGCTTGTTGAAAAGGGAAGATATAAGAAAAGGAATCTAATCACAAAAGAAGGTGTCATATCGATTCTGATATGCCTATGTGTTATGAGTATGTTATTTATGATGTAAGTAGAAAGTGTCAGGTGGCCATATGTGCTGTCTGGCACTTTTTTGTTCTTTTAAAATATATTGGTAAATATAAAAAATATTGACAATATATGCAATATATTGTTATAATATATGCAATATAATAACAATATGGAGGTTTTGTATGGCATCAGAAAAGGAAAAAGCAGAGAGATTTAAGAGAGTTGCAGAAGGAAGAACCAATAAGATTATTGATCAAATTAGATTATTGGGGAATTGTGCAAATAGGTCGAATTATGAGTATTCAGATGAAGATATAAAGAAAATTTTTTCAGCAATAGAGAATGAATTGAAGGTAACAAAGGCGAAGTACCAATCAAAGGCACAGAACAAAAAGTTTGAATTATAATTAGGAAAAGGGGTTTTTACTTATGGATAAATGGTTTTTCCCTACTAGGGGACATGCAGAAACAGAAGGCTTTTCAAATGCTGGTTTGGCAGAATTTAAGGGTAATCCTTTGCAGGCATTAGCTAGAGAGGTTTGTCAGAATTCTTTGGATGCAGCAGATGGTTCAGGAAGACCAGTACGTGTAGAATTTCATAAAGAGTTTGTTGAAATAAATAGTTTCCCGGGAATGGAAGATATGAGATCAGTTATTGAAAAATGTAATAAATTTTGGGGAACGGATGGAGATGCGAACACTAAAAGTTTTTTAACAAAAGCTCGAAGAGCACTTGAAGGAAATAAATTTTTTGTGTTAAGAGTGAGTGATTACAATACCAAAGGAGTGCAAGGTGCTTTTTCAGATAAAAATATAACTCCATGGGGAGGTTTGGTAAAAGGAAATTCATTTTCTGTAAAGACAGATGAAAAGAATGCACAAGGTAGCTTTGGTATAGGAAAGGCAGCTCCATTTGTTTCATCTGCTATACAAACCATTTTCTATAGAACCTACGACATGGAAAATGTAAGAGCTACATTGGGTGTGGCAAGATTGATGGCTCATGAGATACCTATTAGTGAGTGTATGTCAGGAGAAGATCCTGTTAGGCGTTCAGTGGGGTATTATGGTGAGAATGAGGAAAAAAAACCCTCTGTTTCGATTGAAGCATTAGATAATATTTATGAACGTACAGAATATGGGACTGATTTATTTATTCCTGCTTTTGCATATTCAACAGCTGATGATGAATGGATTAGAAAGATAATGATTGAGATTGTGGATAGTTTTCTGTATTCAATCTATTCAGGTAAATTAGAGGTTGTTGTGGAAGATAGAAAACTAACAAAGGCGACGCTTCCTTCTATGCTTCAGTTTTTAGGTGCTAAGGCAAAGAATGCGATGATGTTTTATGATGTGATTAGAGAAGACAATAGTGAGGTTATAGAAGAAACAAGACAGTATTATGAATTAGGTCAATTAAGGTTAAGATTATTATACAAACCTGATATGAATAAAAAAGTTTTAGTTGTTCGTAATTCGGGTATGAAGATTGCAACTATTCCTAATTTACCAAAGGGTATGTCTTATGTGGGATTTTTTGAATTGCAAGGGGACAAGTTGAATGAAATATTTAGAGGGATGGAGAATCCCAAACATAATGCATGGGAACCCAAAAGACACGATAATCCTTCATTTGCAAAAAAGCATAAAGAGGAAGTAGAGGATTGGGTAAGAGACATTATTATAAAAAAACTAATTGAAAAGAGTGGTGAAGAAGCATTGTTGGATGTGGGTGATTGTTTCAATTATAAAGAACAAGACAATCGACCAGATAAAGATGATGCGACCAAGGAAACAATTGTAGATACTGTGCAAGATATTATTATTGATCAGATGAGAAAAACTCCATCAAAAACATTTAAATTAAGAGACCAAGGTGGAGATAGAGGGACAGGGACTGGAGAAATGTTACCAGGTACAGTTGAACCAGATGGAAATAAAAGAGGTCATCGCCATAGAACAGGTTCAAGGAAGGGTTTAAAACCAACCGGACGAGCAGGAAAGGAAAATCCGATAGGTGTAGATAAAGTATATCCAGGAACACATGAGGTAGATGTATCTGCGCGTATTATATCAAGAGGAGAAGGTGTGAGCAGATTGATATTTAACACCTTTGAAGATATATCACTTGGTGAAATGGAAATTGTTACCAAAGGTGAAAATGGAAAAGCCCTACAATTGTTTGTTCAAGAAGTTAATGGTAGGGATGTTTCTGTGAAAAATGGTCATATAGTAATCAGTAATGTTAAGGCAAACGAAAAGCATACGGTAGAATTTAAGATTGCAGGTAATAAAAAATACGCTATGGGGGTAAGAGCATATGGAAATTAGAAATCGTTTATTTCCTTATCCTGTATTGTGCGATGAGACAGATGATTATATTGAGGGATTTTTTGATGTTGAAATGATTTCGATGGAATCAATGAATAATCTTGAATTGACATTTGAATTTAAATTGGAAAATGATGATTTAGAAAATCTAATTCGAAAGGGGCAAGCGAAATACGTCATACATTTAGAGTGTAGATACACGTCATACCGAAAAGTAATCAAAACCGATTTGAAAGAGATACAATGTAGCATTCCTAAATCAAGAGTAAATAAAGAAATAAATATTGTAGCAATGATTGTCGCTACTACAGAAATAGAAGGATATTACAGCTCTCTTCTTAATGAGGACTATTTGGGAGAGGAGATAAATTTCGAACATGCAGCGATTTTAGCATATGAGAATATGCCCAAGATTCTTATTTCTAAGAACTATGAAGAATTGGCGGGTAATGAGTCGTTGTTTAGTATAATTCGAGTTGAATATCCAGATCCAGATGAAGAGCATCCGTTAGATATTGTTTTAAATGATGATAGGATTAAGATTCGAGTTGATGCCAATACGTATGATTCGTATATTAAATTTCAACAATCCTCGGCGATTGCGATGTCTATGTTTGTTTTACCAGCATTGCTTTTTATGATTGACGCAGTCAGAGAAGATGAAAGTTGTAGTGCATATGAAAGTAAAAACTGGTATATGAAAATGAAACAATATTATAAATCACAAGGAAGAGACTTGGAGAACGAATTAATTGGAGAAGCGAGAAAAAATGCACTTGAATTGGCTCAAGAAATGCTGAAGAATCCAATAGGAAAAGCTTATAAAGAACTTATGGAAATGGAGGGTTAACAATGAAGTTATATTTTATGAAACAGAAAGTTATTGATGATTTGAAAGAAAATATGCTTACCCTTCATACCAATTATTATAAGTTTAATACTAATGATTGGATAATGGAAAGATATGAATACGATCCTTTTGAGTTTTTTATGGAAGTGCCAGATTTCGAACTTTCTATGTTAGATAGTAGAAATATAGGTGAAATAGAACTTGAAAATTGTAAAATATTGTATGAACATTTAAAGAGAATTAGCGAGTCTCAGGCATCTGACGAACGATTGTGGGCAGGATTGTGTAATGGAGTATTCTATCAATATGTAAGAGAACGTTGGAAATATCCAACAATGAGGCAAAAGAAACCTGAGTTGGATGCGTCAACGGTAGTTTCGAGATTTTTCTTTTCAGGTGGTGGTCGTGCTGGTATATTCAGAAATACTCTAGCAAAATGTTGGTGGGCAGGACAGTCAACATATGATAGTATGAACCCAAAACATTGGGAAATGTTAGATTCGATTGGTCCAGAAGATTTTGCTACAAAGGTAAGTGATATTTTGTATAGTAATACATTTGCTGCAAATACAGATATTATGAAAGGGATATGTAAAGGATTAAGTTTTTATAGAAAGCAAGGTATTAGTTTGTCTGTGAAAGATCATATAAGACCTACAATGCAATATTTGAATGCATTAGGTGGGTCTATATTACTTGATATGTACACTGAAGATGAAATAGCAAAGGAGGTTATAAATTCTATTGAACGTGCTCGTACAGGAAAAGAGTCGGCTTTTGTTGTAGAGGAAATGCAGGAAGAACTAGAAGATAATATAATAGATGATGAATCAGATGCTACACAGATGGATGAAATAAATATTGACTACCAAGAATATGAAGAATCTCAATATGTTGATGTTGAACCCCTTGATGCACAATCTATTTTGGGTTCTCCTGACAAGGTTATTTATGGTTGCAAAGTTATTGTTAAGGAGCTTGTATCAGGGAGATATATGGAACCAGTTATTCCGAAGGAAGAAGGGGTTGGAACATTGTATCCATTACCTGAAAAGTTGCTGGGGCATTCTATAGGGGATGTTGTGGCTCATATGGGAAAAAAGTATGAAGTAAAAAAAATAGAATGGGAATAGAAATGCCTTGAAAAGAGCACAAACAGCAAGTAAAAGCAGTATTTTGAAGGAGAGAAGTAGATATGAGCGATTATGATTTTAATTGTCCGGAATGTGGTGGAAGTGATGGATATCATTTTGATGATTGTGTATATGATGGGACTGATGGTGCATATGGAACTGGAGGTTATCATCGCAGCTTGAAGAATCAATCGACCAGTTCCAGTGGAAAGCTTTGGCTGTTTTATATCTTTGCACTGATTATTGGGTATGGAATTAATGAGTTGCTTGGTACGATTTTGTTGATTGGGTGGATTATCTATATTGCTGTGAACAAATAAGGAAAAAATGTAATGATTTCCTGCGAATTAAAAGATTAGGGGTGAAATTTATGGGGAATATTTGGCAGAACGGAATGTATGGACTAATCGTTGGGGATGCGCTTGGAGTACCCGTAGAATTTACTTCAAGACAGGAGAGGAAAGTTGATCCTGTGACAGGCATGCGAGAATATGGAACGCATGAACAACCAAAGGGAACCTGGTCAGATGACAGTAGTATGGCAATTGCTACAATGGATAGCATAAAGACACTTGGGGAAATCGATTACAAAGATATCATGGAGCGATTTTCTGAATGGTGCTTGTATGGAGATTATACACCGTTTGGCGAGGTTTTTGATATGGGGATTTCTACCTCAAGGGCTATTATGAATTATGGAAAAGGTGTGAAACCAACGGAATGCGGGGGGCTTACGGAATGGGACAATGGAAATGGTTCTCTGATGAGAATATTGCCGGTTTGTCTGTATTTATATGAGAGGCAGAAACGGATTAGTACCTCAGAGAATGAAAGCATATATGCAATTCATTGTGCATCGGCATTGACACATGCACATTTGCGAAGTCAACTGGCCTGTGGAATGTACTATTTTATGGTGAAGGCAATTTTGGAAAGTGATGATGTACTTATCCGCCGTCTGCAACTTGGAATGGACAATGCTTGGAATTATTATCGTCAGGATAGGCAGAATTATGCGGAAATGGAAAAATATGTCAGATTGACCGACGTGCAGGAGTTTCGGAATACGCCGGAGACAGAGATCAAAAGTAGTGGCTATGTTGTGGATACGTTAGAGGCGGCTGTTTGGTCCCTCATCAATTCGCAGTCTTACAGTGAGGCAGTGCTGAAGGCGGTAAATCTTGGTTCTGATACCGATACCATTGCTGCAGTGACGGGAGGACTTGCCGGCTTGTATTATGGAATGGAGGCAATTCCTGAAGAGTGGGTTGCATCAATTCAGCGAAAGAAATGGATTGATGGTATAATTGTGAAGTAGCATATTGTGAAACAGCTAATATGGATTGTTTTTGAAAAATGGTTCATTTCTTGTTCAGTTATAGCATTATACCACCGTAGAACTTCAGAACAACGTTTATGATATCATAAATGATAGAAATGTCTAGTCCAAGTGAGAATAGTGCATATAAAAGTTAGGAATGATATATATGTGTATAATCTCTCCCCTGGGAGTTCGGGCACGGGGAGCCCTTAGAAAATGTTGGCTTGCGAGCAATCGCAAGCCTTACTTTTTCTTGGCAGGGGGTTCGGAATGGTACCCTAAATCTCATCATTTTTACGCCCAAGATATAAGTCGATTTCCTTCTGATACTCGGAAAGCTCTTTCAAATCCCGCTCATTTTGGCGTCTTAAATCATCCTGTTTTTGGATTCCTTCCTCAACTTCTTTCAGCCTGTTTTGCATAGTTTTAATTGCCTCTGATGTGATGGAATCAAGGTCAATATTTCGGCGCTCCAAAGCAAAAACGGCATCGTGAAAGGCATCCAGCTCGGTGTCGTGTTCTTCATAATATTTTTCTTTATCCATAGCTTTGCTTTCATGGATGGAATATATTTTGTAACGCTTATAAGTAACGCAGTTTTCAATAAATTCCCGAAGTTCTTCTGCCTCTTTTTTCGATTTTAAAATTTCGCCTGACAAACGATTGTTGTCTGCACGAAGCGAAGAAATTTGTCCTTTGATATCGGTATAGGAAATACCGTACTTTGTCTTAACTTCATCAGAAATCTGCTGCAGACGCATGGCATTTTGTTTGTTCGTCCAGCGAAGTTTTCCGATGGAATCCTTTGTAATATTTTGATAATCCTGGTTACGAATCGACTTAATTTTCACCTTTGATTTATCTGATTTTCTCTCTGTGGGCGACATAGATTCTCGTATAATCCTTGCCTGCTCTTTTCGTTTTTCTTTCTTTTCTTCCTGCGATTTTAGAAAGGCGATATGCCTGCCAATTCGTTTCTTAATGGATTCATCTCCATAAAACGTGCCAAGGGAATAGCCTCTGTGAAAATTCTTTTCATCATGGAATTTGTACTTGGTTACGGTACCGTATTTTTGGGAAGTACCGGAGCTTACTTCAATTCCCTGATTAGAAAGTTTTTTTAGGAAATTATCAAAATCCGTGGCTTCGATAATGGTCTTGTCTATGAGTTTGCGAAGTTTTGTCTTGTTAGATCCGGTTGGATTTTTTTTATCAGCCAGCCACTCCTTGTAGGATTTTGATTTTCCTTTTTTCTTATCAATGACAGAAAGACCGTGTTCTTTGCAAATGGCATCATTTGTATTTCTGATTTTATGAAGCAGGGATAAGTTATCATCTAGCTTTTTTCCGGACATATCGCGAGCGGCAGCACACATCACAAAATGATTGTGAATATGACCTTTGTCAACGTGCGTAGAGCAGACAAAAGCGTATTTGTCATCAAATGTCCTCTTCATAAAATCCATACCAATCTGGTGTGCCTCTTCCGGAGTAACTTCATCGTTTGGAGCAAAAGATTGAATGAAATGATAGGCTTTTACGACCTGCTCATCCAATACTTTTTGACCATTTCCCATGAGAGCCAAATTGAAAACGCCAGGGGCATTTTGTTCGGTGCATCCAACACAGGAAACCAAAAGTTTGTCATTTGTTTTATTCGGATTTGTCACATATTTAATGCAGGCTTTTGGATTTGCTTTTACTTTTATGATCTTTGTAATCGCCATGTAATCACCTTCTTATCTATCCATCTATCCATTCATCCGTCGAAAAGAAGGAGCCAAGCTTTTTTGTTACTTCTGCCTTTTGACTGATGTTATCACTTAGTATTTTTTCGATTTTCGAAAGCTGCTTTTTCACGTCTTCAAGCTGCAGGGGAGTAATCTCACTTGTGGCATTTGCAATAGCAGCAATCTGGTTAATGTTGTTACCGACTCTCGCAATTTGCGATGCAACCTCGGATAATCCTTTGTAATCAATCCGGTAGCAAATGCCGGTGTGAATGTACATACGAATGAGACTTGCGTAAGAAGGACAGTCTAAAAATTTTTGTTGTTCTAGTAGTTTCTGGTATTCCGTTTCGCTTAACCGCAAATGAATTTCATGTGTTTTATTCGCCATAATGAATCTTCCTTTCAAAAAATACAGTTAAAAAATAGCAGGGGTTTGGGGATGTGCCCCATGCTTCTTGTGCCATTTGGAAAAAATTGAAAGCAAGCCAAGTGGAAAATCTTTGATTTTTCACGCAGGCGAAGATTTCATTTTTTGAAAAATAGGCGGTTTTGGGACACAAAACCAATGCTTGCTGTTTTCTAAAATGCACCGGGGTGCATTTTGGTTTTCGCGGGATAGTAAAATAGACCTTACAGAAACAGAGAAAAAGAAAAAAAGTCTATTGTTTCTTCGGGCACACTTTCCCATGGATAACAACAGACTTATATGTATAGGGATATTATAGCGGAATTAATGTGTGAATACAACTGTAAAGTACACATATGTAATAGTAAATGAACTCAATTTATTGTATTTGATAAACATTAAGCTAAATGGCTCAATCTTCCTTTTGTTTGCGACTTATGATAAAATAATCATTATGGAATAAAGTGTATATTGTAACGTCAAATTTAAAAATTATATTGGAAGAGAGAAAAGAGAAGGTGCTACTAATATAAATGGCAAAAGCAGATAAAGGTGTATAGAGTGAGTAATACGAAGGAGGGGAATACATGTGGAATGATGTAGAAACAACAATAGATTATTTACATTTTTCGGTAATATCGAAAACAATATCTGAATTAATAATTGAATCGGGTGAAGATCCCATTTCTATAGGGGTGTCAGGAAGTTGGGGATCTGGGAAATCATCTATGGTAAAGATGATTGGAAAAAATCTAATGGATAGTAATGAAGATAATGATAAGTATGTTTTCATAGAATTCAATGCATGGTTATATCAAGGATATGAGGATGCAAAATCAGCACTTTTGCAAGTTGTGTCAAAAACGCTTTCTGATGAAATAAAAAAGAGAAAACGTCCAGATACAGATGATATACGTAAAAAGATTAATAAATTTATAAAAAGAATAAATTGGTTTCAAGTTGCGAAAATGTCAGTGCCCTTGATGGCAGGATTAATTCCTGGGGCTGCACCAGTTGGTGCAATTGCGTCACTTGCAGGTGCGATAAAAGGTAGTATAGATGATAAGAAACATGTAGAGAAAAATAGTAAAGCAATTGAAGATGCATTAACCGTTTTGACACCGGAACTGGAAGAAATAATGGGCGATGAGATTTCTGAAACTACAACGAAACAAATAGAAGAGATAAGAAATGAGTTTGAAGATATTCTTAAAGATCTTGATATTGAATTAGTTGTATTGGTGGATGATTTAGACCGGTGTCTTCCAGAAACAGCAATTTCTACATTGGAAGCAATGAGATTA
Source organism: uncultured Clostridium sp. (assembly GCA_945915475.1). Taxonomy (GTDB): domain Bacteria; phylum Bacillota; class Clostridia; order Lachnospirales; family Lachnospiraceae; genus CAG-590. The sequence continues at coordinate 101,851 of CAMEFI010000005.1, forward strand.
TTATTGTTTGTGAAAAACACAGCTTTTATTATTGCAGCAGATGAAGAAATGATACGGAACGGGGTTAGAGCTCATTTTGGTGATGTAGAACTTTCAGATGGATTGGTTACGAGCTATTTTGATAAGCTTATTCAAGTACCTATTACAGTTCCGAGATTGGGAGTTCCCGAGATAAAAATATACATGGTGCTGTTATTTTTAGAGTTACAAGTGAGAAAGGGAAACATATCTCAAGACGTATTAGATGAAAGTCAAAGAAGATTTGAACAAGTGCTCACAAATGCATGGCGTGAAGGAGTAACAAAGGAAAAGATACTTGAACAGTTTAGTGAGAATGATTTAGATATTATGAAAGAATACGTATCTATTGCTGATCAATTAGCTGGGATACTTGTTTCTGCAGATTCAATAAAGGGTAATCCACGCTTAATAAAAAGATTTTTGAATGCATTGGAAATTCGAAAGAAAATAGCCTCATTAAATGGAATAACAATTGATTCAGGTGTATTAATAAAGATGTTGTTGTTTGAACGATGTGCACCAGTAGGTGCGTTTGATTATTTGTCAAAGGAAGTAGCAAAGTCTGAGAATGGAAAACCAGAGTTTATAAGAATATTGGAGGATGCATTAGTTGCAGGAGAGGATTATAAGGAACCTGACATAACCTGGAATAATGAGTTTATTAAAAACTGGATTCTATTAGAGCCACGACTTAGCGAATATGATTTGAGGCCAATATTGTATTTGAGCAAAGACAAATCGTTATCTTACGCAGCTTATGATGAAATATCAGAGGAAGGGAAAAAAGCACTTGAATCACTAAAACGTATTAAAAATGGTACTATAATAAAAGATGTGATAAAAAATATAGAATTGCTTGGATCTAGACAGGCTGAATTAATACTGAATCACATGATTAGTCTTGGACGAGGAAATCAGTGGAATGTTGATACGCTAGCTGCAGCTATGCATGTTATACACGCATTCCCGGAACTGGGGAATAATCTAGCTGCTGCGTTAGATGAGATTCCGGCAAGTGCAAGAAAGGCTCCAATGATTCCAATTATAGCAGAAATGGAGTGGGCACAAATATTGCTGCAAAAATGGTCAGAAGATGAAAAAAGCCCTCAATCGGTAAAAAAATCTATCACTCAGCATATGAAAAAGGAGAAATAAAATATGGGAACATCTGCATCTAGTAAAGGTCCGGGTGCTGGCGTATCATTAGATCCAGCTTGGCTTGATGATATTGATATTCCAAATCAAAATCCATCTCAAGAAGATACACCAGTAGAAAATAGCCCGATAATAGCACCACCGGCGAGGTTTAGCAATGCCAGACGTGGTATGGGAGAATATGTAAGAACAGGTAGTAAGGAAGCATTAAGAAAATCATTGGGACACTATTCAAAAGTTGGAATGGGAGGTTCGCAAAATCTTGCACGGAGAATGAGGACATCTTCTAAAGTTGCTACAGGTTTTGTTAGTGCATTTCGTTCTTTGAGAGAAGAGAGTGATTTTGAATTAGGAAGAGTCATTTCGGATCTAAGGGAAAGCGGAGCTAATGCGAATCAAATAATTGATACAGTTATTGATTATGTGTGTCCTCAAGGTGGCAGTATAGATGAGATTTCTGTTAGAGATTCGGGAAGAGCTGCCTTAAGTGAATTTATGGATGTTAATCCTGACGCAGATATTGCAAAGTTGACAGATGATCAGATTTGGAGTTTGACAGGATTGTTCTTAGGAAATGAAGTATTTACCAGAGTTCAACTTGATATCGGACAGGCTTTTGAAAAGCAGAATGTTTCATATGTTGAGCGAATTAATCGATTATATGAAATGAGAGATTATATACAATCGGAAATATCTACACAATTAAACGCTCTGCGAAATAAAGAAAACCAAGCAATAAATATGGAAAAATTATTTGAGAAAACGATACAAAACACATTTGAAGTTTATGAGGTGGAAGTATGAGTAAGGTGATTTGCTATACGAGAAGTTGTGTGCCAAAAGAATATGATGAAAAGAATTGGTATTTTGAGATGTTTTCAAGACCGGAAACGGACCAGAAAAATGTAGGTTGTGTTGGCCTACAGTTGTTTAGCAATCTTCGTCGTGCTCGGGTAAAACCAACAGAGGAAGCATTAGATTTTGCAATGATTGCAATGTCTGTCGTATCAGCAGATAAAGCTATTCTTAGGAAAGATAGTTCAGATGGATGGACAAGAGAAATTGAACTGTCGGTTTGTCTACATAACCCAACGAAGTGGAATCAGGTGAAAGAAAAACTTGAATTCATGCTTCGGTTTGTGAGTGGTGATTTTTGGAAAATTGATTTTAAATCAGTACAAGAGTCAGTACTGCCTCAAGAGGCTTATGAGCAAAGAGATAATGATTGTCTTTGTTTATTATCAGGAGGTATGGATAGCCTTGTAGGTGCAATTGATTTACATGAGTCAGGACGTAATCCACTATTTGTAGCACAAACAGTCAGAGGGGATGCGGAGCATCAACGTGAATATGCAGCCTTATTTGGGGAAAATAATCTTTGTCAATGGAGTAATAGTATTAATAAAAGAGGTGGTTCGGAAAATTCTACCCGTGCACGTTCCATTATATTTTTTGCGTATGCATTACTTGCATCGTGTAGTATCGCAGCTAATGAAAAGGGAAGAAAGGAATTATTTGTTCCTGAAAATGGTTTTATAAGCCTGAATATTGCATTAGATTCATTAAGACTTGGAACATTAAGTACAAAAACAACACATCCAGTTTATATGAAAGCATTGCAAGAAATATGGGATTCTATGGGAATGAATGTAGACTTAATACTTCCATATAGATTTAAAACAAAAGGAGAGGTACTTTTGGAGTGTAAGAATCAAGAGTTGATGAGACAATTTATATTTGGAACAACAAGTTGTGGGAAATATCAAAGGCATGGTTTACGGCATTGTGGCACCTGTGTTCCGTGTTTGGTTCGGAGAGCTTCGTTTAAAAGAATAGGAATCGCAGATGAAACAGAAAACGGATATTGCGTTGATGAATTAAAGAATAGTGATTCATTAGATGTAGCAGCTGCCGCACTGGCTTCAGTTCAAATTAGAAAAGTTGGAGTTGATAAATTTGTAAAATCGGCTCTTTCTTTTGCCCCAAGTGATGAAAGAAAGTTATATGAAGGTGTCGTCGAAAGAGGAATTTTTGAAATAGAAGAAATTTTAAAGGAGAATGAGGTATTATGATAGATTATCATTGCCATTTGGATTTGTATAAGAATCCAATCTCTGTTTTTAACGAGGTAAAAAAACGTAAAACGGATGTGTTTGCAGTTACAACAAGTCCCAAGGCGTACTTGAAAACATCTCAATATTTTGGTGGTGCAGAAAATGTAAGGGTAGCGTTGGGATTTCATCCGGAGTTGGTTGTACAAAGATATACGGAACGGCAGCTTTTTTTTGAGCATCTTTCAAAATGTAAGTATATTGGTGAAATAGGGATAGATGGGAAGAATAGAAATGAGATTTCTATTCAAAAGGGATTGTTTATAGACATTCTAAAGGAAGCAGAAAAGTACAACGGAAGAATAATGAGCATTCATTCTCGGGGTGCAATAAAAGATGTTTTAACATCTATAGAAAGCGAAGTTCAGAAAAGTATTCCTGTACTTCATTGGTTTACCGGAACAAAAAAGGAACTGGAATGGGCTTTATCCATTGGGTGCTGGTTTAGTATTAATCCTCGAATGTGTCAAACTAAATCGGGACGTGAAATAATCAGCTTAATACCTCTTTCAAAAATAGTACCGGAAACAGATGCCCCATTCACCATGAAAAATAGTATTCCTTATATGCCATGGGATACTACAGTAGTCGACTATTTGTCAGAACTGAATGGCATTACCCAATTTGAAATAGAACGAATTATGGGGCAAAATATAAAAAGCATAGAACAGGATGGTTAATAATTGCTTTGAATTTGCATAATTGAATAGTGTTGTTGTGTAGGGAGTGCTATCTGGAATAATGGGAGCACTTCTTTTTATTTGTAGTAAACTGTGTCAACTGCAATCATTAAAAATGCTGGTATTTTTATGATACACACATTTTGATATTATTTTATCAAGGAAAAATCAATTGAAAAAGTAAATATTCAATCAGATTATATTAGGAAGTAGGTGTGTACGTGAATAGGTTATTATTTTGGTTGAAGAAAAAAGAAAGGGTACAGAAGAGATGCTGCAATAAGTGTTGTCTATTCTGTGAGTTTTACAAGGACTGCAGAAATGATGGAGATGACATTGGCAGGAGAAGAGAGGGAGGAGAAGAGATTTAATAAGTTTCGATTGTTGAAACTGTCACTTTATTGTAACAGAGAATTGTGGTATAATTTTAGTGGTTTTTTATACTTTTTCGACAAAGCTACAGGAGGGATAGTTGTGGCAAGAGGAAACAATCAGAAACTAAAACTATTGTATCTGGCTCGTATTATGCAGGCAGAGACAGATGATACGCATGGACTGACCATGCCACAGATTATAGATAAGCTGGCAGCATATGATATTGATGCACATAGAAAAACAATCTATGAAGATTTTAAGGCTCTTGATGATTTCGGAATTGAAATCATAAAGACAACGGAAGGAAATAAAACATATTATCATGCTGGAAATAGAGATTTTGAAATTGCGGAGCTTAAGTTCTTAATTGATGTGGTACAAAACTCAAAATTTATCACAGAGAAAAAAAGCAAAAAACTGATTGAGAAACTTACTGCACTGGTCAGTAATTATGATGCAAAACTTCTGAAGCGTCAGGTGTATGTAGCGGACAGGGTAAAGAGTATGAATGAAAGTATTCTTTATACTGTGGATCAGATTCATGAAGCAATGAATCAAAATTACCAGATTACATTCCACTATTTTGAATGGGATATGGATGGTAAAGCAAAATTGAAACATGATGGAAAACTGTATGAGGTAAGTCCATGGGCTTTAATATATGATGATAGTAATTATTATCTGGAGGCCTATGATGAAAAATTTGAGGATTTGAAAACTTATCGAGTCGATAAAATGCAGGATGTGTCGATTGCAGATGGAAAACGTCGAAAAGGAAGAGACATATTTAAGAAAAAAGACAAATCCGTATATACAAAGAATCGATTCGGAATGTATGCCGGAAAAGAGGAATTGGTAACACTTCTTTGCGAGAACAATATGGCAAATGTAATCATTGACCGATTCGGCAGAGACATCCGTATGCAAAGGGTTGATGATGAGCATTTCCAAGTTCGAGTGGATGTCGCAGTAAGCGGAAACTTCCTTGGCTGGATTATCGGGATTGGTGGAGTGAAGATTGTCGGACCTGAAAGCGTTGTGGAGCAGATGGACAGATTGATAGACTGTTATCGAAAATGAAAAAATGGATGCATTCGTTTATATTTTATTAGTTAGCAAGGATATTTGGAATTATGGTAGAAAAAAAACAGGTTAAATCAAAAGAAAGAGTTGCAGAACGTGGAGAGGTATTTACTGCAGAACGTGAAGTTAATGCTATGCTTGACTTGGTAAAACAAGAAACGGAAAGAATAGATTCACGATTTTTAGAACCGGCATGTGGTGATGGGAATTTTTTGGCTGAAATATTAAGAAGAAAATTAGAAGAAGTAAAAAGAAAATATAAGAGAAGTGCATTGGATTATGAGAAAAATTCTATATTGGCGGCAGGAAGCATATATGGTGTTGACATTATGTTAGATAATGTTATTGCCTGTCGCGAAAGAATGTTCAAGATATGGGATAAAGAATATAAATCTGTGTGTAAAAAAGAATGTAATGATGAAGCAAGAGATTCGGTAAGATTTATATTTGAAAGAAACATCGTGTGTGGTAATGCATTATCATTGATGTGTGTGGATGAGGAAGGTAATGATACAAATGTTCCGATTGTTTTTTCAGAGTGGTCCTTTATTACCGGATTTCAGATGCAAAGGAAAGATTATACATTTGCTGAAATGTTGAATAGAGAAGAAGCACCGATAGATATGAATGTTGAAGGATATCAAAGAACTCTTTTTGATGCAAATCCAGAAGATGATGAAGGTATCTTATTAAAGCAATATATATCGCATTATAGGAGGTTGAGAGAAAATGGCTGAGGATTTGTTTAGTAGTGTGTATAATCCAGATGTGCTATCATGTTTGGCAAATCTTTCTAATGATGAAGTATTTACACCACCTGAAATAGTAAATGAAATGCTTGATATGTTGCCAGAGGATTTGTTTAAAAACCCAGATAGTAAGTTTTTAGATCCTGTATGTAAGACTGGGGTGTTTTTGAGAGAGATTGCTAAGCGTTTGATTAATGGTTTGTCAGATCAAATTCCAGATTTACAAGAAAGATTAGATCACATTTTTCATGAACAATTATACGGAATTGCAATAACAGAACTTACAAGTTTGCTGTCAAGAAGAAGTGTATATTGTTCAAAATATGCAAATAGTGAATATGCGGTATCTAAATTTGATGATGCTGATGGGAATATTAGATATAAAAGATTGAAGCATCATTGGACAAATGGAAAGTGTGCGTATTGTGGGGCGACACGATCGGAATATGATAGAGGTGATGCTTTGGAAACATATGCATATGAATTGATTCATCATTTAAGACCAGAGGAGATTTTTGGAATGAAATTTGATGTTATTATAGGAAATCCGCCATATCAGTTAAGTGATGGTGGAAACGGAAAAAGTGCAAAACCGATTTACCAAATGTTTGTGAAACAAGCAATAAAACTTAATCCTAGATTTATGTCTATGATAATCCCTTCAAGATGGTTTTCGGGTGGCAAAGGCTTGGAAGACTTTCGCTCGTATATGTTAACTAATGGACATATTACTAAATTGGTTGATTATGAGAATTTTAAGGACGTTTTTCCCGGGGTAGATTTGGCAGGTGGTGCTTGCTATTTTCTTTGGGAGAGAGATAAGGAGGATAAATGTGAAGTTGTAAATTATAAAGAAAACGGTTCTTCATCTATGACAAGACGTCTTGATGAGTATGATATATTCATTCGACAAAATTTAGCCGTAGAAATTGTGAGAAAAGTTCAAGAAGTAAATAATGGAAAGGAAACATTAAGTAATAGAGTTTCTTCGAGAAAACCTTTTGGATTGCCTACGAACTATTTGCCAAAAGATAGTGGGGTTCCATGCTATTTTATTCAAAAAATTGGAAAGAAGTTTGCTGATACAAAAGATGTGGATGATTCAAGAGGTTTATTAGATAAGTGGAAACTGTTGGCACCCAAAGCACCAATTGCTGGACAAACAGATTTTTCCAAACCTGTTGGATTCTATTATGATGGAAATACAAGGATTGCTGCACCAGGGGAATGTTGTACCGAATCGTTTATTGTTCTTGGAGCGTTTGATACAGAAGAAGAGGTTTTGTCATATAAATCATATATTTTTACAAAAATTGTAAGATTTTTGCTCTTACAAACTGTGGTTTCACAAGATGTTACGAAAAAGAATTTTTGTTTTATCCCAGATTTAGGAAAGTATTCGGGGAACTATACAGATGAACAGCTTTGTGAAGAGTGGGGAATTAATGAAACTGAATGGGAATATATAGATTCTCGTATAGGAACAATAGTAGGACAGGGTAATCACACAAAGGGGGAATAGAAAATGAAGGATTATTGGATATTTCCATCTAATGTAAAATACTTTGATATAATAAATTATTTGAACGAGAATAGAACTATTGTTTGGAGAAGGACTGCGTCTATTCATAAAGGAGACATTGTATATTTCTATTTGGCAGCACCTTATGCTGAGATTAAATATCGCGGGATAGTTGTTGATGATGATGTAGCAGAGGAAGTTGTTGAAAAAAATTCATATGCGATACCTAAGAATGGAAATAAAAAGACAAAATATGTCCAAATTGAAATCGAATTTGAATATCCGAGTGGTGTGTTGACGAGAGAAGAATTGGTTAAGCATGGATTGGGTCAAGTTCAGGTACAGGCGAGAATAGATAGAAGATTAAAACCATTTATTAATGCTGTAAATATGAAATTAGGGATACAGGAGGAAGAATAATGTCAGATATGGAATTTTTTGTTCAACGACCTGATGTTGTGCCAACCATATATGCCTATGAACTTCCTGATGTTTCTACGCATAAGGGATATATAAAAGTTGGTTATACAGAAAGAGATGTTGATACTCGTATTAAAGAACAGTTGCATACAAGTGCGGTTAGATACAGAATATTGCTAAAAGAATCGGCTATGTGTGTGGATGGTTCATGTTTTACAGATCATGATGTTCATGCAATATTAAAACGTAAAGGATTTAGACAGTTTAATGCTGGTGAAGATAAGAATGAATGGTTTAATTGTTCTGTAAAGGATGTTCAGGTTGCAATTGAAGAACTTAGATCTGGTGAAATATATGAAGGTAGTAGAAATGAAACATTCAAGATGAGACCAGAACAGCAAAGGTTTGTTCAACGAACAATGGCTTATTATGAGTTGGCTAAAAAGGAAGAACCAGAAAAAGCACCTAAGTATTTGTGGAATGCAAAAATGAGGTTTGGAAAGACTTTTGCGGCATATCAGCTAGCAAAGAGGATGAACTTTAAACGTGTGCTTGTATTAACCTTTAAGCCAGCTGTTGAATCAGCTTGGCGTGATGATGTGTTAAGTCATGTGGATTTTGAAGGGTGGCAGTTCGTTTCAAATAAAGATGCACACAATCAAAATGTTAACATTGACAAGCAATATGAAAATGCTGATAAATCAAAACCGATTGTGGTATTTGGTTCGTTTCAGGATCTTTTAGGAACAAATGATGCTGGTGGAATTAAAGCAAAAAATGAATTTATCCATACCGAAAACTGGGATATTGTAATCTTTGATGAATATCATTTTGGTGCTTGGCGTGAAAATGCAAAGAAGTTGTTTGAAAGTCCTGATGAAGAAGAAGAGTCAGATTTTGATGCTGAAAAGTATAAGAAAACAGAAGCTGACAATGCTTACAATGAAACATGGCTTCCTATAACAACAGATTATTATTTGTTCTTATCAGGAACGCCTTTTAGAGCGCTTAATTCCGGCGAATTTATTGAGGATCAGATTAGCAATTGGACTTATTCAGCTGAACAGCGTGCAAAAGAAGAATGGCGTGGTAGTAATAATCCGTATGAAGCACTACCAAGAATGGTAATGATGACATATAAAATACCTGATAGCATTAGACAGATTGCTATGGGTGGTGAGTTCAATGAGTTTGATTTGAATGTATTCTTTTCAGCCGAGGGTAAAGGGGCTGATGCAAAGTTCAAGTATGAAAATGAAGTACAAAAATGGCTTGATTTAATTAGAGGTTCATATCTTCCTTCAAGTATTGATGATCTGAAATTAGGACAAGATAAAAGACCACCTATGCCATACCATGATGTAAGATTGTTAAATGTACTGTCCCATACATTATGGTTTTTGCCAAATGTTGCATCATGCTATGCTATGTATAATTTGCTACAGCAAAGACAGAATGAGTTCTATCATGATTATAAGATAAATGTATGTGCTGGAACAAAGGCTGGAATTGGATTAGATGCATTAGAACCAGTTCAGCAGTCAATGGGTAATCCACTTGAAACAAAAACTATCACTTTGTCATGTGGTAAATTGACAACTGGTGTAACAGTAAAACCATGGACTGGTATATTTATGCTTCGTAATTTGAAGAGCCCTGAAACATATTTTCAGGCGGCATTCCGCGTGCAATCTCCATGGGTTATTAAAGATGATAAGGGTAATAATCAAATAATGAAGCAGGAGTGCTATTTATTTGACTTTGCTTTGGATCGCGCACTGAAACAGATATCAGATTATTCATGTAGATTAAATGTGGATGAAGATAATCCAGAAAAGAAAGTGGCTGAGTTTATTCATTTCTTGCCTGTGCTTGCTTATGATGGTAGCACTATGAAACAGATAAATGCACAGGATGTTCTTGATATAGCATTAGCTGGAACATCAGCTACACTTCTTGCTAGAAGATGGGAAAGTGCACTTCTTGTAAATGTTGACAATGATACATTACAAAGATTAATGGATAACAAGGATGCATTGGATGCATTGATGCGTATTGAAGGTTTTCGTAGCTTAAATAAAGATATTGAAACTATAATTAATAAATCTGAAAAAATTAAACAGGCTAAGAAGGAAAAAACTGAACTTACACCTAAGGAAAAGAAAGAAATGTCTGATGAAGAAAAAGAATACAAGTCAATGCGTAAGCAGATTCAGGAGAAATTGATTAAGTTTGCTACGCGTGTCCCTGTATTTATGTACTTGACAGATTTTCGTGAAAGAAGTCTTAAAGATGTTATTACCCAACTTGAACCTGGGTTATTTAAAAAGGTTACGGGATTAGATGTAAAAGATTTTGAGTTGTTATGTTCTATTGGTGTATTCAACGCAGCTTTGATGAATGATGCAATCTTTAAGTTTAAGAGATATGAAGATGCAAGTTTGTCATATACCGGGATTGATATGCATGAAGGTGATGATATTGGTGGCTGGGATACTGTGATTAAGCGTGAAGAGTATGAAAGACTGTTTTACAATCAGCAGGCAACTATGAAAGCAGACCAAGATACACAAAAACCAATATTGATTGAAATAGAGAAACCAAAGAAAACAGTTCCAATTGTAATAAAGAAGGATGAAACATCAAATAAGCAAAAACTTGTCGTAAATCCTGTTGCAAAAGAATCAAAACAACCAAGAGTAGATATGATAATGGCTCCGAAAAGGGTTGAAAGTGTATTGGATATGGATTTATCAGGTGCAGTAGCAGGGGCAAAGGTTAAGCATAAGAAGTTTGGCGAAGGAACAATTGAAAAGATTGATAAAGGACAAAAGCATATTAATGTTAGTTTTAATATTGGACAGAAAACGTTTATATTCCCTGATGCCTTTATGAATGGATTTTTGGAATTGTTATAATTAATACATGTTTGAGATGTTATTTACTATTATAGATATGTATCAGACGAGAATGTTAGCATACGAAAATGTGAATGTAAAATAAGGTGATTCTTAATAAGTTTGAGAGGTGTAGGTATGAACGGACAGGCAAAGCCATTGGTAAAATTTTTGGATGGTTCAGATACAAGATTCATCATTCCGGTATATCAGAGAAATTATGATTGGAAAATTGAAAATTGTAGACAGCTTTATGACGATTTGAAAAAAGTTATTGAAAATGAAAGAGAGTCTCATTTCTTTGGAAGTGTGGTTTCAGTGGCAAATACCAAAGGAGCGTCCAGTGAAATGCTCATTATTGATGGTCAGCAACGAATTACAACGATTTCTTTGCTCTTTTTGGCGGTGGTAAATCTCCTCAAAGAAGGAAAAATCACATCGGAAAAGCCGAATTTATGTGAGAAGATTGAAAATACATATTTGTTAGATCCGTATCAGCCAGAAGAAAAGAAAGTGAAATTGAAACCTATTAAGGATGACCAGGATGCATTTTTGAAACTTTTTGATACCGATGAAGAATACAATCATGCATCGAATGTAACGCAAAATTACCTTTATTTTTATAACCGTATTTTAGATGGAGAATTGACAGCAGATGAATTATTTACGGCAGTCTGCTCGCTTGTAATAATTGACATTTCTCTGGATCCACAAAAGGATGATGCCCAGTTAATCTTTGAAAGCCTTAATTCTACAGGTCTTGATTTGAGTGAGGGAGATAAAATCAGAAATTTTGTCCTGATGGGAAAAGAGCCGGATAAACAGGAGCAGTTTTATAACAAATATTGGAATAAAATTGAGAAGGATACAGGCTATGAGGTAAGTGACTTCGTACGTTATTATTTGACAGTGGTTTTGTCAAAAACACCAACAATAAAAGAAATCTATTCTGTGTTTAAGGAATATGTTGAAAAAAATAAAATTGAAACAGAAGTATTGTTACAGGATATGTTGAAATATGCTCGTTATTATAAACAAATTAGAAATGCTGTGACTGGAAATGCAAAAGTAGATTTAATTATGAAACGTTTGAATGTACTTGACATGAGTGTATCGATTCCATATTTGATGGCTGTAATGGATTATAAAGAAAAATACTCGATGAGCGAGGATGAATTTGCAAAGATTTTAATCACTTTGGAGACTTACATATTTAGACGTTTGATATGTGGAGTACCGACTAATGCTTTAAATAAAATATTTTCAATGTTACATAGAGATTGCTTGAAATATAAGAAAGATGATGTCGCATATGTAGATGTTTTGATTTACTTGTTAGTTAGCAAAGCTGGTTCCGGACGTTTGCCAAAAGATAGTGAATTTCTGATTGGTTTGGAAGAGAAAAATATATATTCTATGCAATCAAAAAATAAAATGTACTTGTTTGATCGCTTTGAAAATGGGGATTCTGTTGAACACACTAATGTAGTTGAATTGATGGAAGACGGTACATATACCATTGAACATGTAATGCCACAAACACTTTCGGTTTCATGGAAAGAAGCACTGGGTGCAAATTATCAGGAAGTATATGATAAATGGATAAACCGATTAGCCAATCTAACATTAACAGGTTACAATTCGCAGTATAGTAATAGAGCATTTATTGATAAGAAAAATGCTGAAAAGGGATTTAAAGACAGTCACCTTCATATTAATTCTATGATTGCTGAATGCAATGAATGGACAGAAAAAGAATTGATAAAAAGAAACAATCTGTTAAAGGAAAAAGCATTGAAGTTATGGGCGTATCCTGAAACGAATTTTGAACCTGCTGTCGCAATAAATGAAAAGCATTATTTAGATGACGATTTTGATTTTACCGGTCGTAAAATTGCGTCATATACTTTTCTGGATACACCATACTCTGCTGACAGTTGGTCTGAAATGTACCAGCAGGTAGTTCGATTTTTGTTTGAACTAGACTCAACGATTATTTATAAGCTTGTTAAAGAAGAGACGGGCTTGGGGTATCATTTTTCTGAAAAGGAATCAAGTGGTTTTGTAGAAATCGCACCAAAAGTATATCTCTATGTAGCAAGTTCAACACGCTCGAAGATAGGCAATTTGAGAAGATTATTTGAATTGTATCAACTTGACGGTTCTGAATTGGGACTTGAGATACAAAATAATACTGAAAACGATGATTGATAAAGTTAAGGGGATGTGTTGATGCACGAAGCAGAAGTAAAATTAAGAATTGCTAATTGCGAGGCATTTTTATAGGACAGAAAGTGTTATATTATTAAATAACAAATAATATGATATGAATTGGGGTGAATTTATGAAGTCGCAAAAGAGAATGAATAGTTATACGTATTTCTTGTTGGCTATGATGTTGTCTTTTAGTGTTTGTGTACTCTTTTATAATGTGGAGGCACATGCGAAGGAAAAGACAAACACTGTTGCAGGAATGGAATACGAATTTAACAAGAAGAATGATTTTGAAATATCATCAGCTAATAAGTCTAATAAAATCAATTCGGGAACCCAATATGGTACATTCTCTATTTGTGGAAATGTAAAAGCTATTTCAAGTGTAAATGGTTATCCCTCATATCAAATATCACAAGATAATGTTGATTTTTCATACAATTTATGCGAGGAAATAAAGAAGGCAAAAGCGACAGAATGGCATATTGATGAGTGTAAGTCGAAGAAAGTTGATAAGTTGAAACTTGAGGATGATATTAAGTCGGGGGCAGTTATTATTCAGACCTCGTTGGATGGAGAGAAATGGATTACGGATGAAATTTACACAGATATTAATTCCAAAGGGTTTAAAAGTGATTTTTATGAGACTAACAACATTCAGCAAGTAAATGGTTGTTATTATCGAATAACAGTTGTGTATCAGTTGGAGAAACAGGAAAAGGATACAAAGATAGCATTTGTAAAAAAACATAATTATTCTTATAAGAGATGTGCAGAGGTGTATCAGTTTTATTTGATTAACGAGAATGTTTCACAATTTGTTTCTGATTTATCAAATAAGTACAATATAGGTACAACAATAAAAGTTAAAAAGGATTCCGGATATTCTGAAAAGTCAAAAGAAGAAATTGATATTAAGGATGTGCATTATGGCTGGGATTTGGGTTCATTTTATTTGAGTGGATATACTGAGAAACAGGGAAAGGATGATAATCCAGTTTTTCTCAAAAAGTATGGTGATATTGTTACACTATGGTTTAATCTGAAACAGGATATTAACAAGTTGAATGGTAACAATAAATTGTCAATTTGCGAAGATAAAGATGGATATGATCAGTATTTTGGTACAAAGAAAACGAACTTTAAGCATGGAACACTGATTATTAAATATACAAACTGTGAGAACGAGAAAAAGGATCCAATTATATATACAGATTATTTAGCTGCCTGTGCGACAACAGGAGCAGATACCAAAGTTGAGTTGTTTGAAGAAGGTGATTATGAGGTTGCCCTTGATTATAAAATTAAGAATGATGGTTTAACTAATTCTTATTCGGATTATAGGATATCATTCAAGTTTTCTATTCGTAACGGAAACTGTATGTTTTTTCCATTCGATATGGGTACAGGTTCAGAATTGAAAGACGGAGCTTTGACAGAATCGGGATTTAGATTGGATTTGGCTAAGTCAAGATTTCTGAATATGAATGTAAAGCAATTTGAGATAGTAGATAACAATGGCGTTTATTGTGAGGATGTTAGAAGTAATGCTGTTGCGTCTGATGGAGATACGTTTGTTAAAGAAGGAAAATATATAATAACCGCATCTAGTGAATATTCATCCATTCCAACTGAAAAAACAATATATGTCGGAGAGAGTGCAATTATTAAAGCAATGGCATCGTCAGGTTATACGTTAGAGAAAATAAACGAATTATTGGCTAATGGATATGTTTTGAATGATGATGGCTCATTAGAAAAAGATGAAATTGAAGTGGAAGTTACTACAGAGGAAACCAAGGAAGAAGTAAAAGAAGAAATTACTACTGAAACAACAGAGAACGAAATTGTCCCTGTAAGTACGGAACCAGTTTGCATAGAAGATGATAAAAATAATGAGTCTGGTAATGTAATTCCTATTATATTATTGGTAGTTTTTCTTGTCGTAGTAGGTGTTGTAGCATTTGTTGTTTATTCTAAAAAGAAGAAGGGTGAGTGATTTTGATGAAAAAATTTATTTCATTAATTTTGGCACTTTCATTGGTTTTAGTAGGTTGTGGAAAGCAAATTCCAGAACAGACTGAAAAAGAGGCAACAACTGTTGAGAATACCGAAGAGATAGTTACAACCGAAATGGTTACACAACAAGAAGAATTGGATGAGGAAACAGATGATTCGCCATATGAATATGAAGTGAAATTTGACAAACTAGATGATCCTGAATTGATGGGATACATGGAGGATTCATTATATTATGAATTGGTTCAGTCACTAAATAGCGAAGAATATTATGTTCAAGATGTAAGTACTACATATATCTCACAAGAGTATATTGATGAGCTTGCATATAATTCACGATCCAATATATTTTTTGGGCATACTTTAGAAGAATTAGATTCACAATTTGAAGGTAAAAGGTATGTATTTACTTTAGGCGATGATAACCGGACAACAGTGGAAGAGTTTGAAGAATATGATGATACCTATGAAAAGGCAATAAAAAAAGTCGCTATTGGAACTGGTGTTATTTTGGTGTGCGTAACTGTATCGTGCGTGTCTGGCGGAGCAGGAGCACCTGCTGTTAGTATGATTTTTGCAACTGCAGCAAAATCTGGCACAGTAATGGCATTGTCGTCTGGGGGACTGGGTGGCGTGGCATCCGGTATTGTTACTGGTGTTCAAACAGGTGATATGGACCAAGCAATTAAGGCGGCAGCAAGTGCTGGTGCAGATGGGTTTATGTGGGGAGCAATTGGTGGTTCTGTTGCCGGTGGTGTAACAGAAACTTTAGCACTAAAAGGTGCGACTTTGAATGGCTTAACAATGAATGAAGCAGCTGCTATTCAAAAAGAATCAAAATACCCGTTGGATGTTATTTCGGAGTTCCATAATACGCAAGAATACCAGGCGTTCAAAGATGCTGGCTTGACAAATAAAATGGTAAATGGTAAATCTGCTTTGATTCGTTCTGATATTGATTTGAAACAAACTGATGAATTTGGAATTACCAATTTAGAAAGAATGAAAAATGGTTATGCTCCATTAGATAGTAATGGTATGACATTTGAACTTCATCATGTAGGACAGAATCCGGATGGTACGTTGGCAATACTTACACAAGCAGAACACGATAATACTGCGTTACATGGTTATAAGTTGACATCGGAAATAAATAGAAATGCTTTCAAGAAGCAACGAAAACAATTTTGGGAAACAATGGCAAAGATATTAGAAGCAGGAGAGTTGTGATATGGGTAATATAATGAAATTGTTTAAAAGCCAGGAAGATTTTGTTTCTTTGAAGGGAGCAAGTAAAGATGCAATTAGAAATGCGGAAATAGAATTAGGAATTCCTTTTGCATCAGATTACAAAGAGTACTTATCTGAATATGGTGTTGCATCTGCCAATGGTCATGAATTTACTGGAATTGTTGACTCGCCAAGATTGAATGTTGTTCAAGCAACTTTATATGAGAGAAAACGTAATCATAATGTATTATCAGGTGTGTATGTATTAGAGAGACTGGGCATTGATGGGATAGTAATTTGGCAGGATTCGCATGGAATAATATACGAAACCGTAGGTTTGAATCCATTAAAAAAGATAAATGGTTCTTTTGAAGAATATCTAAAGAGTTTGGAATAAAAAGTCGATAACCTTTGGACAAGTTGTCCAAAAGTTTATGGCATGAGTGTTGTATGAAAACAAGAATTAAGCAAAGACTATCAATACAATAAGAAAGTGAATGGTTGTTATGAATATAAAAGACATAATTGGTGAGGCAACAGAATATGATAAAAAACTTGCATTAGAAGAAAAGAAACCAAAGAGCTGGTGCAAAAGTGTTAGTGCATTTGCAAATTCATTTGGTGGTGCTTTGATTTTTGGAATATCAAATGATGGAGAGATTGTTGGGTTGGTAGATCCGGAAGGAGATGCTGAAAAGATAAGTGAGACGATAAAAACAAGATTGGATCCAATTCCGGAATTTAATCTAAAATTTCATAAAACGGATGACGGAAAAGTTCTGGTTGTTCTTGATATTTATAAAGGTGATGAAACACCGTATTATTATTCGGGGGATGGAGTGTTAGAAGCCTTTGTTCGTGTCGGAAATGAAAGTGTGAAAGCGACTGCAACAGAGTTAAAACGGCTTGTGTTAAGAGGAAAAAATACGTCGTATGATTCACAAAATTCTACTTATAAAGCAGATGATTATGCTTTTTCAAAACTGAAAGAAAGATATAATAAGTGGACAGGAAGCAGTTTTGATGAGAAAAATTTGATTTCTTTTGGACTTGTAAATACAAAAGGAGAACTGACAAATGCTGGAGCTTTGATTGCGGATGAAAGTCCAATTCGCTGTTCAAGACTATTCTGCACTAGATGGAATGGTTTGGATAAAAGTGGTGGTGCTATTGATGCTCTAGATGATGCAGAGTATTCCGGCAGTGTGATTTCTTTGATTGAAAATGGAGAGGCGTTTATTAAGAGAAACTGTAAAATGCAATGGCGAAAGACCGCTAATTCGAGAGAAGAAATGCCTGAATATGTTGAACGAAGTTATCACGAAGCCCTTGTAAATGCATTAGCTCACCGGGATTATCTTGTAAATGGAAGTGAGGTCCATATTGATATATATGATGACCGGATGGAAATTTATTCTCCGGGAGGAATGCCGGATGGTTCTCTGATTCAGGATAGAGATCCGCTTACAGTACCTTCAACGAGAAGAAATCCCGTTTTGGCGGATGTGTTTAATCATTTGGGATATATGGAGCGTAAAGGTAGTGGATTTGGGAAAATCATAAGCGGATATCAAATTCAGATTAATTACAATGAAGATAAAAAACCTACTTTTCGCTCTGATAGATATCAATTTACGGTGATTATGCCAAACTTGAATTATGGTGTCACTCAAGATGTCACCCAAGATGTCACCCAAGATGTCACCCAAGACAGTTTGAACAATCAAATAATTGAACTGATACGTAAGGATGATTCAATAAGTACTGACAGTATGGCAACAATATTGGGAGTTAGTACAAGAACAATTAAACGCCATATAAAGGAAATGGATAATGTAAATTATGTCGGTAGTGGGTTTAGTGGACATTGGGAAATCACGGATAATAAGTAATGTTGTGATATGAAACCTTTGGACAAGTTGTCCAAAAGTGGAAGCAACTATCTCCCCTGAGAGACGGTATGGGGAACCTTTAGAAAAATGTATAAGTAAAAATTGATATATATCCTTTTAATGCCAGAGTGGTTGTGCTCTGGCATGGTTTTTGTATGGATAACCGATAGCCAAGCATCCAAAAGCTATCAGGAGTTAGATTCTTTTGATTTGATAAAAGCAAAAAAGTACTTCCTTTGCTCCTTTAACCATTGAGTGTAATCATCTAGTGAATAATTTGAATCATCTGTGATTTTATTTTTGTATTCCTGACATTCTACTACAAGTCTATCGTATAACTCGGTTACATCGCTATCGTATTTTACGGAGCTACGTTCTCTTTTTCTGTAAATGCTATTATAGAAGGCTTGCCGTTCTTTTTCCCCGGGTACATGTATTTTTTTTATTGCATCATAACTTTTTTTAAGTTCTGTTGCTTTTCTGCGTCGGCAAACAAATACATCTTCGTATTGATTTGTTGAAGTATTAAATACTTTTTCAACTCGTTTGCATGCGAATGGATAAGTATTTTTATTAGTAATGACTGCAGACTTGCAGTTGTCACATAATCTTATGTATAGGTTTTCTTCTCTTAGTTTTCGCTCATAGGCAATAAGACCATATACAGGATAGCTTTGAACGATATAGAAATCTCGACCAAGGTAATCTTTTTCTTCATAAATTCCAGATAACTCTGAAATGTCAGAAGTGTAGTTAAAATTATATGGACACAATTGTTGGTAGATATTTAAAAGGTGTGAATCAACTAAATCAAATTTTGTATCAGCAAGATGATAAGCATTCGCCATAAAGAACCAACAATCAAGTGTTGTGAGGTGGTTGGTCGGCATTGCTTCTGATATTTGTTTTCTAAGGTGATTACCGTTTGAGTTGGTGAGATATTCCTTAATACGTAAAACGATTTCTTTTGGAATTGGGAGCTTGTTTTTTTCTAAATTTCGTTTGATTATATTCACGAGTTCAAAATATAATTCTTTTGTTTTTAAAAAATAAAATCGAAAATATGGATTCTGGGTACCGCAATACAAATCAAAATAATCAATATATGTATCCTTGTTCAATTCTATATATTTTTTATCAAAAGAAGTTTCTTGATATGGCATGAATGTTCCGTTTTCTAGAGAACTATAAAAGTGAAATTTGAAATTGCCATATTCTATACCCATATCATCCCTAACAGTACGTGCGAGTGGTGAGTCAGACCAATCGTCAAAGTCGGGTTGAGTCTCTTCTAAAAAATAACGCCTGTTATATGGGCGAATACCAACTAAATCTTTATAGAAATGATCCGTTTCTTCATCATAATCTAATATTGGTAAAATTGGTTTATTGTTTTCGACATCCTCAATGTATTTTAACGAAGGAATTCCACTGTTAGCATTTCTAAGCAGATCTCCAATTTCTCTTTCGGCATAGTAAATTTGTTCCACTGGTAATTTACCGGTTTGTAAAAATTTTTTAATGTTACTATGTTTTTCAATAAGAATTATTTCTTTATTTCTCTTTGTATCAATATGAATCGCCATTTCTATCTGTTCCATAATAAAATCTCCTTCAAAAGTGTAAGTGTATATTTTTAAAATGACAGTATATACCATAAAAACTTGAAATTATGTTACCAATATATTAGCGTAAGTGTAGCATAAATACAGTGTTGTGAAAATAGAAATATTCGTATTTAGATGTTTTTGTGAATATTTTACTATTTTTGCGTGAGTATTTTTATCCCATTAGTAAGCTAGATTTTACTGATGGGATGTATTTTATTTAACAAAAAGGAAAGGAGAGAAGTACAGTGAAGCGTATAACAGATCAGCTTACAAGACGCAATTTAATATATACGTACATATTGCGTAATGGATGTGTGAGCTTAAATGATCTGCAACGGCTTACGGGTGCTTCTCGTCCAACTCTTGTTGGTGATTTAGATTATATTGATTCTGTAATGGGGGTTCCGCTTGTCAGAACACCGGGGAATGGCGGTGGAATAAAGATTGCGGAGACATGGAGCAGAGTTATCGTTCATTTTAATCAGTGGGAGGAAGACGTAATTAAAAAATGTTGCAATGAGCTGAGGGGGGAGAATCAAAAAGATTTGCTTAACATATTACTCCGTCATTGTAATCCCGAAAATGCAGAAAGCATTGTATCTGATTTCATCGATGTATTGGAAGAAACATAATATCGTTCTAAATAAGTACATAAATGATAACAACAGACATAAAAATTTGTGTGCTTATCAGACCGATATGGTCGAAGTACCTTGAAAACTAAATAACAACTAATACCGGACGTACGGGAAAATACGCATTTGACCGTCTGCAAGTACGCGATAACCTTTTTTAACATGCGGATTCTGAAAAGATTCTGACAAAAAGCTGCGAGATCTACTTGCAAAAGAGAAGCTATGGTGGCTTCGTGGTTGCGACTTCCTGCTAATAATGATACTTCCTGAAAGGGGCTAAAAAGCTGGTGAAAATCCAATGTGGACTGCTTAACCGACAGTTACCGGTATTGTTTCATGAATAATAAAGCCAAAGCAGCGATAAAGGTTTAGGTATTTTTTCTATGCCTTTATCGGTGCGTTGGCACTTCGTTTTGGAAAAGACGATAAAATACAATGGAAGGAATGAAGGAAGATGGCTACAGAAAAGAATAAGTTGATACGTTATAATCTGCAGCTTCGTTACCTTGCAATCTTAAAAGACAAGGGAAAAATTAGTGATGAGGAATATAAAAAAATTCTAAGTAAACTGCAGAAGGATTACGGCATTGTATCAAGCTTTACTACTTGACTCCGAAAATGTGTTCGTATATAATAATTATATGTACACGACGGTAGCAATACGGTTATGAGAAAGGAATAGCAGATGGAAGTTGAGATTATAAAAGCGGATAATGCATTCGATACAGAATCATTGGTAAAGCGGAATAAGCAATTAAGGGTTGCTGCCTATTGTCGAGTTAGTACGGACGATGAGGACCAGATTAAGAGTTATAATTCGATGGTAAGGCACTATACGGATTTAATCAACAATACAAAGGAATGGGTAATGGTTGATATCTATGCAGATAAGGCTATTACAGGAACCAAGGACAAACGGGAAGAGTTCCAAAGGCTTATCAGTGATTGTATGGATGGAAAGATTGACCTTGTGATTGCAAAAAGTCTTCCGAGATTTGCAAGAAACACGCTTGATACGCTGAAATATGTAAGGATGCTTAAGGAGAAAAATGTTGCAGTATATTTTGAGGTAGAAAAAATAAATACCTTAAAAGATGGCGAGTTTCTTATGACGATATTAAGTTCGGTTGCACAGCAGGAGGTTGAGAATACTTCGGCATATGTGAAAAAAGGACTTAAAATGAAAATGGCACGTGGCGAACTTGTTGGATTTCAAGGGTGCCTCGGATATGATTATGATGTGGTGACAAAGACTATTTCTGTAAATAAAGAACAGGCAGAGGATGTGAAGTACATATTTGAACGATATGTAGCCGGAGCTGGTGCGACTGTGATTGCACGTGAGCTGAATGAAATGGGCAAGACAACGATTCGTGGGAATAAGTGGACGGTGTCAGGTGTTATTGGTATAATAAAGAATGAAAAATATACTGGTGACTTAATGTTAGGTAAGACTTATACAGTGGATCCAATATCGAAACGAAGACTTGATAATCGTGGTGAGGAAGATAAGTATTTTATTAGAGATCACCACGAACCGATTATTTCAAGAGAAGTGTATGCAAAAGCCCAGGAGATTCGTAACCGGCGGAATGGAAATAGAAAGACCGGAAGAGAAGGACCTGTTGGACAAAGAGAAAAGTTTTCTCGCCAATATGCATTTAGTTGTATGATAGAATGCGGATTTTGTGGTAAGAATGTAAGTCGTAGAACATGGCATAGCAGCACAACCCATTCCAAGACGATTTGGCAGTGTTCAAATAGTACGAAGAATGGTAAACGGGTTTGTCCGGATAGTAAAGGTATTACAGAGGATGTGATTGAATCGGCTTTCCTAGAGTCTTATCGAATGCTAAAGGATGAAAACCAAGATGTGCTAGAGGAATTTCTTGGGAGAGTGAATAAAGCGCTTTCGGAAGAGGATGCAGAGAAAGAAATCCGAAGTACACATAATAAAATCCGGAGGTTGCGGCAAAAAAGAAAACTCCTGCTGGATAAATACTTAGAAGGTAATATTGCAGAAGATATCTATAAAGAAAAAGATGCCGATTACATGATGCAGTTATCTAGTGAAGAATCAAAGCTGGAAGTTTTATCGCATCAGGATAAGGAAATTGAAAACCGAAAAAAACGCATGCAGGAATTTAAGCATGTGCTAGAAACAAATTCGGAATTAACAGAGTTCAACAGAGAGGTATTTGAAAGCCTAGTTGAAAAGGTAATCCTCGGTGGATATGACGAGGATGGTAACAAAGATCCCTACAAGATTACTTTTATATACAAAACGGGATATAAGGATGATTTGTATCATTCGAAAGAGAAATATGGTAAAAAATCAGTGGCAAAGGATGTCATAAAAGCGTGTTCCAATGCTATTGATGAGGTGGGCAAGGCGTGTTCCAATGCTATTGTCGCCGCATGTGGAGACTATAATAGGACTACGTCGTACAGATTCGTGAAAATCCTTGAATTTACGCACTTTTGCAGCTTTTTCAATTTCGGCAGAACCGATGTGAAAAGGCATAAAAAGCAGATAGTGGACAGAATTCATGTCGTTGTCGGCTATAGAGTCGACACGAGGGATACAATATTCTTTGATGAATAAAAGTGAATAAAATAGCCAATTTGGCAGGGATATTTAATTACAAAATATTGAATATCCCTGCCTTTTATTTTTCTATTCAAGGAGGTGTCAATATGTTAAAGATAAGGCTTCAAGGGACAAAAAATGACATACGTTGGTTTGTACGTTTACTTCAGAGAGATAAACGATTTGAAGTGAATAATGTTTCGACTTTTTTCGATAATGTTGGAACAGATAAATATAAACGTGTGTATGCAGAAGTATCAAGAAAGAAAAAGTATTCTGGTAAGAAACCAAGTAACGTTATGCAGGTAGAAGAAAAATGTCACTATGTAGGAAGTGGCATGGTGATTCGATAGGGAATGGAGGTACAACGGTATGTGTAAAGTAATAGCAATCGTGAATCAAAAAGGTGGCGTAGCAAAGACTACGACAACAGTGAACTTAGGTATAGGTTTGGTAAGAGAAGGCAAGAAGGTACTACTTATAGATGCGGATAGTCAGGGATCCCTTTCATCAAGCCTTGGCGTGGCAGAGCCTGATGAGCTTGATGTTACTCTCTCGACGATCATGTGTAAAATGATCAATGATGAAGATTATGGAAAGCGGGAAGGGATTATTGTACATGAGGAGGGAGTATCTTTTCTTCCATGCAATATCGAACTTTCCGGACTGGAAGTCACATTGGTAAATACCATGCGGAGAGAGTACATATTGAAAGAGTACATAACAAGTGTAAGAAATCTTTATGATTATATATTGATTGACTGCAATTCCAGTCTTGGCATGGTGACAATGAATGCCCTTACTGCAGCTGATTCAGTCATCATACCGATAGAAGCAGCGTACCTTTCCATAAAGGGTTTACAGCAGCTTATTACCACTCTTGGCAGGACTAAGAAATATTTGAACCCTAACCTTGGAATAGAGGGAATCGTTTTTACAAAGATGGTTGGACGTACCAATTACGCAAAGGAAATCAAGTCCATGGTGGAAGAAATCTATGGCAAAAATGTCCGTGTGTTTGGTGCGGTTATCCCACATTCTGTGAGAGCGGCAGAGACTTCCGCAGAGGGTGTGAGTATATTCAAGCATGACCCAAGAGGAAAAGTTGCGGCGGCGTATAAGAAGCTCGCAAAGGAGGTGCTTGCAGATGAATAAATCCAATAGTGCTTCCAAGATAAAGATGAAATCATTTGACGATCTGTTTGGTACAAACGAAAATCTGGAACAGGCAAATGCAAATGGTGGTGAAATCCGAGAAATACCTTTAGCAAGTCTGCATACATTCAGAAATCATCCGTTTCAGATTCATGAAGATAAGCTGGAGGAAATGGTAGAGAGTGTCAGACAGTATGGCGTGCTTGTTCCAGGGATTGCGAGAATGCGACCGCAGGGTGGTTATGAAATCATTGCCGGACACACAAGAAAGGCTGCCTGTGAACTTGCCGGTCTTGATACCATGCCGATGTTCATTCGCAATCTGAATGATGATGAAGCTACCATTGTCATGGTGGACAGTAACATTCAGAGAGAAGATATCTTTCCAAGCGAAAAGGCAAGGGCGTATAGTATGCGTTACTATGCCATGAAACATCAGGGCATTAAGGGAGATAAGGGTAGTAGCCTCGATATCATGAGTGAGGAAACCGGCGAGAACGCAAAGAAGATTCAGCGATATATCAGACTTGCGAAACTGTCTGATGAGTTACTTGACTTTGTTGATCGGAAAAAGATTGGCTTTATTCAAGGAGTGGACCTTTCGTATCTGAGTGAGGAACAGCAACAGTGGGTACTCGATATAATACTCGACAGGAATGTATTCCCTAATATAGAGCAGTCGGCAAGACTAAAGGCATTCTGCCGTGAAAATATGCTTACACAGGAAGAAGTGAGGAACATCATGCTTCCGGAACAGGTGTTAGCAAAGCCGAGAAAAGTAACGTTCAAGGCAGACAGATTGGATGACTACTTTGATGAAGGATATACGGAAGAAAAGATTACAGAGGTTATAATAAACCTCTTAGATGAATGGAAGAAAAGAGGTGAGAGGGCATGACTAATATTGTAAATACCGGTAATGCGTCAGTGGATGCGCTGGCAGAGATGAGCATTAGTGGCAATGTTACACCGGTAAATTGGTATAAAACAATTTTGCGTGAAAATGGCAAGCCATACCTTCTCGCTATCTGTGTGTTATCGGAAATCGTGTATTGGTATCGTCCTGTGGAAGTACGGGACGAGCATAGCGGCATGACAATTGGTTACAGAAAAAAGTTTCGAGAGGATTTGCTACAGAAAACCTACAATGATTTTGCCGAGCAGTTTGGAGAATCACGGAGAAGTGTGAAGGCAGCGTTTGACAGACTAGAGGAAATCGGTGTGATCCGTCGTGAATTCCGTAACATAGAAACAAATAGCGGAATGGTCTTAAATAACGTTATGTACATAGATTTATGCGTTGATAAACTTTACACATGTACATATCTGGACATACCAGGAGATTATGAAGATGTAGAAAACGCAGGGGAAGAAATACAAAAACAGTCTGAAAACCAAGCAAATAAGCCTGTTACAAAATTTTGTACCCCCTCTTACAAAACTTTGTATGACCCTCCTACAAAATTTTGTACCACCCCATACAAAATTTCGTATGGCCCTCCTGCAAAACTTTGTATGACCCTCCCACAAAACGATGTACCACCTCATACAAAATTTTGTGGGACAAATACAGAGAATACTACAGAGAATACGGAGGAGATTACCTATCCTATCATTCCATCAGGCACAGGCGTGAAAACTGATACGATGGATAGGATGGATGAAGTGCGCTCATTTATCAAAGACAATATTGATTATGACGTATTGCTTCAGTGCCATCCTACAGAGAAGATGGACATAAACGAATTGGTGGAGCTGATGGTTGAGACCATAGCGGTTAAACAGCCAGTAATCCGTATCAATAAATATGATTTCCCATATGATGTTGTTCGGAGCAGATTGGAGAAGATAGATTTTCATACGATGGAGTATGTGCTGGAATGCCTTCGCAACAATACTACAAAGGTACGCAACATACGAAGCTATATGCTCACGACACTGTATAATGCTCCTGTAACATGTAGTAATTACTATAAAGCAGAAGTAAACCATGACTTTTATGGTCAAGGTTGATTTATAATTGACATAAGTATGGTAGATGAATATAGATTAGCGTTTTTAGAAAAAAACATTATCTTCTCTCTTTCTTGAAATATTGAGAGACAATAAAGAGTCTGATATAATATTCAACTATAGATATGTCCATGGATATTTGAGAGGTTAGGGGAGAATGTTTGTTTTTAATATATTAGAAAGGGTATTTAACATTGTTTTTATATTATCAATAGTGTTTACATTGATAGATTATGTAATAAAATGGTTTTCTAATTCGTGTAAAGAATCTAAGAGAAAAAGTGATTCTTCCAAAGTCTATACAGATAATGATTCAAACGATAAGATACAGATGATGATTACTATTGTATCTTTGATTGTTTTTATTTTAATTGTTTTTGGAATCTGTTTTGAAATAAAAAGATTAATGTGGTTGTTTATTATAATTATTATACCAACTTATATGGAGAAAGTTGTTATAGCATATCAGTCAATAGGAATGGTTAAGGATATAATACAATCAAGTGATAGGAGAAAGTTGTCCTTAAAAGAACGAACGTCAATCTATTTATTAGCATATGGTGTATGGTTTTTAGGGGCATTTAATGTTTGGGAAAAATTAGTAGAAAAAATATATGTGCTTGATAATATTTATATATCTGATATTGGAATTGCATTAATATATATTTTGATATTTTCTATATATATTTTTTTCATTTGTGGACTGTTTCCAGATTTGATAGTTTATACAATAACAATGTTGAGGTGGATAAATAAAAAGATTTTTTGCAGTGAAAAAATGAAAAAGCACGGAGACAATTGGATAAACAGGATAGAAAAATCAATAAGTTATAAATCCATATTTGAAATGCACTGGAAATATATCAAACAGATGAAATCACGAGTACGCTATATTATGTATATATTATTACCGGCTTCATTTGTCGCAGATGTGATAATTATGTTGATTAAAGTTTTTATATCTATGATAGAATCAGCAGTTGGCTATACTTATGTTTTGGGAAGAATGATAAAAATAACCATGGGAAGATTAGCAGATCGGTTAGTTGAATTAACTAATAAAAGAATGATAGCCATATGCTTTCGTATAGCAATTATATTGGCTTTGGTATGTACAGTTGTTATAAATCGATACCAACCAATATTTAGAAATGAGGAGGCAACAACTGCTATTCTTGAGTTTGTAGCAAGTGCAATTATTATACCAATTGTTTTTGACTGGATTAGTTCTATAAGGAAAAAGTGACAATATTCACCAAGAAAATTACAGGAGTGGAGCATTTATGTGAAAAGGCATAAATGCTTTTTCCCTTTTTAAGGATAAAAGGACATGAAAGTTACAGTTGGACATTATGTCCAGAAGTTCAAATGAAGGAAAAGTGATTAATATATACTAATTTTGTATTTCTTGGATTATGCCATATACAGTTAGAAGATACAATAATAGCGGTTGACTATAAAGTGTAAAAGGTAGCCTCTTTTTTAGCCTATCGTTTACGGGTATTGTTGTATAATTTTATATTTGATATAATCAATGCAACGTATATAAATATGAGAATTTGTATATGTTAGGAAAAATTGGAATTGTGTATGATAAATATTGATCTTATTCTGCGAGAGGCAGGTAAGCATACTGAGTAGATATGTATAGCCAAAATATATAAATGGAGAATGGGTTATGTCAAAAGATAATAAACGGTACAAGCAGTATTCAATTAATAATGTGGAACATGCTTGCTCGGCATTAAATTCTTTAATTGCGCCGGTAGAAGTTAATCTTGAAAAGTATAAAGAATATTATCAGGAGGCAATAGAACTTCTGGTTAATTCGAAAGAAGATATAATTCCAGCCAAAGAATATGAAGACGTATATGATAAGATATTACATCGGCAACATGAATTATTAAAATTTATTGCAGATCATCAAAATAGCTCGTTTTCATATATGAATCTTAGAAGCCTATTATTTAAAAGTGGATATTTAAAAAATGAGCTGGATGAAGATAAAAAAGCTTTGTTGAATGAATTTCTCAATATTAGAAATTGGACTTTTCATAATCCACAATCTATATTGGTTGCTGGAGATGAGGCTGCAACGAGAAGAATTCCTGAAGAACTAAAAGAATTTGTGAAAATAGTACCTCAAATTAATCCTGTGATTATTAAAGAGATAGTTGGCTATACTGTTGAGAAGCTGGCTTCGTTTATATTTCACATCGAAAAAAGAATCCAACAGTTTGAAACAATTTTAGATTGTATGAAAAACGACTATCAAGAGTTATATGACTTATTAGAGATAAAACCAATGATAATTTCACCTGGAATGGATATGTTTAAGGTGCAATATTGTAGACGAAAAGTGGTTTCAGACATAAATGACCTTGATAGTGATATTGCTCAAATATCTATGGCTATACAAAAATCAAAATATGATGGTAGTGATGAAAAATTTTATGAATGGGTAATTCGAAAAAAAACAAATGATTCGAAGACCTAATAAAAAACTCGATGAATCGCAATTCATAAAATTGCGAAACAAAAATTGGAGGCGTTAATATTGATTGGTGATTTAATGTATATAGAACTTAAAACTGGATATTCTGATGATGGACCAGCTTGGATTGGATATGTAAAAACCTCAAAGAGTAAGAAAACAATTTACTTTAATGATCATGCTTTTCAGAAGAATATTGGCAATTATTCAAACTATATGGATATTGAAGATGGTAAGGAATATTGGATTTCTGGATTGAAAAAGAAAGAGAGTAATCGTCATTGGGCAGGTCATGGGAAAATTTTAATTGATCGTAGGGCTGTTGACGAATATCTGTCACTCATTGGAGAAAAGGAGCTGCCATTAAATCTGTTTGAAATAATAGATATAGAAGATAAGTTTCCAATAGAGAGAGTAAAAGAATTATTGAATGAGAAGAAATAGAAGTACAGATTTTATTAATTTACAATGATTTGGAGGAAGAAGCATGACTTTTGGGGAAGTTTTATAGGAATAGTATAATGAATTGGTAGTATCGATAGTAGGGGTAATAACCTGTCTGATAATGAGGATTGTATCTCTTATGAATCATGATGGGTTATTGAGGTCATTCATTTGGTTGATATGTGTGCTAGTATGCTCAACTCAAATTATTGAGTTTATAATAAAGAGAATAAAAGCAAAATAGGCATTGGTATAAATAGGTAGAAGGAAAGAATTTTATAATAAAACAGCGTCAGAGCATTTATGTGTAAAAAGCATGAATGCTCTTTTTTGTGCATTTATGGATAAAGAACAGGAAAGCAGCTTTTGGACAAGTTGTCCAGAAGTTCAAATAAAAATGAAGGAGGACACCTGATGTATAGCAAAAATGGTATTCCGTGGGTAAGACCACCCACACATGACAGAAAGCACAGAGAAAATAATATCGGGAGGACAGAACAATGGTCGATGAATTGACGCAGGAGTCGTTCCAGACAGGAAAGGCGATTGTGACTGTCAGCGTAGATCTGATTACTGCCATTGCGGATGCGTGTAAGCGGTCTGAACAGCAGAATCCTGGTATGAGCGAAGAGCAGAAGGAGACATTACTCGGCAAGGTTGTCGATAAGCTAATGTCGAATTATACTATGCAATGAAACATCAGGGTATTAAGGGCGACAGGAGGACATGCCTGCCTCTAGTTTTAAGGGGATTGTTGTGAGTATGATTGTTTGATATAATCAATGCAACATTTTAACAAATCGGGATTTGTAAGGA
This sequence comes from uncultured Clostridium sp., assembly GCA_945915475.1. GTDB lineage: Bacteria > Bacillota > Clostridia > Lachnospirales > Lachnospiraceae > CAG-590. Next base: position 131,976 of record CAMEFI010000005.1, read on the forward strand.
ACAGAAACTTTGAATTTTTCACTCTAATGAAATTGGAGTAAGTGAAAATATTACTTATATACAAAATGGAGGACGACATGTATTTGTTCTATTTGACGTTAAAAACAACAAATGGCTTAATTGCTGTCGGAATATTTCTTTATACAATAATTCTTGCAATATTAAGTCCTACATTAAAACGCAAAGAAAAGTATGGATTGGTTAGAATTATGTCTGTAATTCCTGCAATTGTTGCTGTGATTCATTTCGCAGTATATGGGCTAATATGTCTTAACCATTTTATTTTTCTGTATTTGGAAGCCCTTATTCCTTTAATATTTTTGTATTCTGGAAAGAAACCTAAACTAAGAGTATTAAAGTCTGTAATTACATCGGTCTTGGCCTCTGTGGTTTGCATTATTTTCTTAGTTAATGCAATCGGAAGTCCTATGGTTCATAATTATACAAGAATGAGTTATACAAAAAGTTTTAAGAATATGCTAGATACTTTAGAAAAAGAGTATTGCCTAAGTTCCTGGAAAAGAATAGATTATGATGCTTTATATGAGGAGTATTTGCCAAGGGTAGAAGAAGCAGAACGAAATAATGATGAGGTGGAATATGCTGCAGTTATTACGGAAGTTACCTATAAATTCTATGATTCTCATACATATCCATATTTTACACCGGATATGAAACTTGATACTTGTGAATATATGGCAGGGAATGATTATGGCTTATCCATGATTAGAGTTGATGATGGTAGTATTATTGCAGTTTCTATAGAACCGGATTGTGAGGCAAATAAACAAGGTATTCATGATGGGACTACTATAACGGCTTGGGACAATCAGGATATAGAAGAGGCGGTAGCCGAAACGGAGTGCTGTTTCCCGGGATTTAGTTTTCCCGTAGAGGAAAATGAAGATGTATTTCGTCCAATGTTTCTTGCTGGGAAGGGTGGGGAAAGTGTAGACATTACATTCATTAACGATGAGGGGGTAGAACAGACCATATCTGTAAAAAGTATAGATAACTATTATAATCGACTAGCTGATACATATGAAAAGTTATCCCATCTTGATATGGAGTGGCGCAACTATTATTCATGTATGTTGGATGATAAATGTGGATATATTCAGATGATAGGTGAAAGCTATGATGCTATTGGGGATAATGTGGCAGCAGTAAAAAATGGATATTATCCAAAACTTACTGAATACTATGCAGATATGATCAAGGATTTAGAAAACCAAGGAATGGAGTATCTGATTATTGATATTCGTAACAATGGTGGCGGTTATGATTGCGTTGCAGGGGCGTTGGCTTCGCTTTTTACTGATGAGAAGAGTCATATGGTTTCTTTTGGCTTTGAAGATATTGAGGGATATCATGTATGTGAAGATCAATACATATTCCCAGATGGAAGATACAAGGATTTGCCAGTTGTTGTATTGGTAAATTCTCAGTGTATGAGCGCCGGCGATGGTATGGCTAAGTTCCTTGGTGATTGTGATAATGTTACTTTAATGGGGATTACTTCGAGTAGCGGTGTCAACCAGAACAATGGAGGATATATATACCTCACTGAGAATATTATGGTTTGTTATCCGGTATTTTTAAGCTTGGCTGAGAACGGTACACCATTAATCGATACTGATTATACCAGAGAAAATAATATTCCAATTGATGTGAAAATTCCTATCACTCGGGAGAATGCGAAAGTACTATTTGGGGAAAAGAATAGAGATTTTGAATTGGAATTTGCACTGGAATATCTCCGAAAATCAAGATAGAGAATTTCTCGTTTGTAGGGAAAAGCAGATAAGACAATTTTATAATAAAACAGCGTCAGAGCATTTATGTGTAAAAAGCATGAATGCTCTTTTTTGTGCATTTATGGATAAAGAACAGGAAAGCAGCTTTTGGACAAGTTGTCCAGAAGTTCAAATAAAAATGAAGGAGGACACCTGATGTATAGCAAAAATGGTATTCCGTGGGTAAGACCACCCACACATGACAGAAAGCACAGAGAAAATAATATCGGGAGGACAGAACAATGGTCGATGAATTGACGCAGGAGTCGTTCCAGACAGGAAAGGCGATTGTGACTGTCAGCGTAGATCTGATTACTGCCATTGCGGATGCGTGTAAGCGGTCTGAACAGCAGAATCCGGGTATGAGCGAGGAACAGAAGGAGACATTGCTCGGCAAGGTTGTCGATAAAGTAATGTCGAATTATAAGGAAACACATGGCTCATTGAAAGGATTTAACAGAGAGGGCAAGGATGTTACGCATATTGATGTGAATGATGAGCGAACAGCGGAGCTTTTGGAGAAAGCCTGTAAGAAGAGTCATATTCCAATGGATATGAAAGAGGTAACGAGAGCAGATGGTTCCATCACGCACACTGCATTCTGTGAAGTGAAAAGCATAGATCAGGTGGCAGCATTACTGAAGATGGCTTCCGAACAGGTACTTGAAGAGCAGAAGGAAATGACTAAGACACTTGTACTTTACGACGATAAGGACAAGGAGATCATGTCGGCTGACTTTGTAAATAATGGTGAGATAAATATGGATGATGTGGAAACACTGTCAAGATTCTCTACGAGATTTGAGATTAAGGATTACAAGAATGAAGTTCTGGAATCCGGAAGTATCACACCGAATGCAAAGGAGGAAATCAAGGAAGCGGCGAGAAAGCATAATCCGAAGAAGGATAAGTCGCTTACGGAGCGAATCAAGGACAAGAAGGAGCAGTCACAGAAGAAACAGAAAGACAAGAACCGGCAGCGTGAGAAAACGAAGAAAAAGAGCCGGAATACAAGTTTGTAGGTGGTGCTTATGGGGAAAAAGAATATCGGCGGTGCCGTACTTGATGACCTGAAGGCATTACCTAAGAAAATACTGAAACCATATTACAAGAATGGAAAGCTGAATGCGAACAAGGTAGCGATTGATGGAATCCCGTTTGTAATCATATTTTATGTGATAAATAAGTATGTACAGGCGGTGGTATCAGTAGATGGCGGCGATATGCTGGATAAGTGTGTCAAAGCATTTTCGCTGATATTCCAGGTCAAGCCTTATTTTGCACCATCGTTTAAGCTGACACCGCTTATCTGTGGTATTGGCGCAGGTGTGGCATTCAAGCTCTTCATGAACTCCAGAAAGAAGAATGCCAAGCAGTTCCGTCCGAGAGAGGAATATGGCTCTGCCAAGTGGGGAACGGGTAAGGATTTTGAACCATATACAGACCCGGTTAAGTGGAACAACATTCCGCTGACTGCGACAGAGTGGCTCAGAATGACGAGACCGGAACACCCAAAGTACGACAGAAACAAAAATATCCTGATTGTCGGAGGTTCTGGAGCAGGAAAAACAAGAGGATTTGTGAAACCGTCACTTATGCAGATGCAGTGTTCGTATGTTGTGACTGATCCCAAGGGAACTGTACTTGAAGAGGTTGGCACCATGCTTGCAAGAGGGGCATGGGAGCTTGACGACAAGGGTAACAAAGTACCGAAAGTCGGCAAAAACGGACAGGTCTTAAAGACCAAGTCCGGCAAGGTGATATACAAGAGGACACCTTATAAGATAAAGGTATTCAATACAATCAACTTCGCAAAGTCCATGCACTATAACCCATTTGCATATATTCACACGGAGCAGGATGTGCTTAAATTCGTGAATACGCTGATTGCAAATACAAAGGGTGAGGGAGCACAGAGCGGAGAAGATTTCTGGGTGAAAGCCGAGAGGCTGCTATTCACAGCGTATGTGGCGTACATTGTGAAATACTGTAAGAAGAGTGAGAGAAATTTTGTTTCACTTTTAGCCATGATAGATGCGTCGGAGACAAGAGAAGAGGATGAGGACTTCGAGAATGCCATTGACCTTATGTTCAAAGACATAGAATTTGGTAATGAAGAAGAGGGCATAGAAGCTGATCCGGATTCCTTTGCAGTACGACAGTATCATAAATATAAGCTTGCGGCAGGCAAGACTGCCAAGAGTATTCTGGTTTCCTGTGGTGCGAGACTTGCACCATTTGATATCAAGGAAGTCAGGGAGATAACAGCATATGATGAACTCAATCTAGGGGACATCGGTAGAAGAAAGACAGCACTGTTTGTCATTATTTCGGATACAGATGATTCCCTTAATTTTTTGGTATCAATCATGTACACACAGCTTTTCAATCTGCTCTGTACGATTGCAGACGATGAATATCATGGAAGCGGTTATGACATGGATATCATACCGCCGGATATTGAGACCTATTCAGAGGAAGCACACGGACTGCTGAAGGAAATGCAGTCGAGAAATGAAAGACTTTTCAAAGTGACTTTCCTTATTCCTATCAGTATTTCTATATCTATTCCATAGATAATGCAGGCAATTCAAGCACTGTCTATACAGTTGCAAATCCTTATTACAAGGAAAATACCACAGAGGAGGACAGTGAGGAAAGCACCGAGAACCCTGCGGATTCCTTACCGGATAACGGAAGCGCAACAGTTACAAACCCTTCCACCGGTTCGGTTACATCCGTAACGGATGAATCCGGGAAAGACATTATGAAGGAAGTTAATAAGAAACAGTTTTATACCATCGTTACAAAGGATGGACAGCAGTATTTCCTTGTAATAGATATGTCAGCGGCATATTCGGATGATGATGGGGTAGATACCACACATGGAAATGGTACGGTGTACTTCCTGACTTCGGTATCGAATGACAACCTTCTGAACTTTGTTGACAGCGATGAACAGATACTCCCTCACAATTCTGTGGCACAGGGCAACAACATCAATACGGAAGAAGTGACACCGGATATGGATGAATCCACGACAGAAGAGACAACGGAGGATGCAACCAAGACGGACGCAGATAAGAAAGAGAGTAAAGGTCTTGGAAACTGGTTATATATCATAATTTTTGGTGTAGTGGCAGTGGTTGTAATCGGTGTGAAGATGGCAGGCGGTAAAAAAGGCAAGCCGGAAGCGAGCGATGACAGTATGTATGGCGAGAAGGATGAAACCGAAGAGGAAGAATCCGACTATGACGAAGAGGACGAGTAAATATGAAATGGGGTGGCAGAAAGTGACTGCCACCCTTTTATGGAGGTAGCAGATGAAACTTGTAATAGCAGAAAAACCAAGCGTTGCAAACAGTATTGCAGATGTGCTTGGAGCAGATAAAAGATCGGACGGATACAGAAGTGGAAATGGATATATCGTCTCATGGTGTGTCGGACATCTGATTGAGCTTGCGGAGCCGGCAAGCTATGGAGAAAAGTATGAAAAATGGAATTATGAATCACTTCCGGTTCTTCCGGAACCATTTTCCTACGTGGTAAAGAAAGATACTGCAAAGCAGTATGGTGTGCTGAAGAAGCTCATGGCGGATAAAGAGGTTTCTTCTCTTGTGTGTGCAACGGATGCCGGACGTGAGGGAGAACTTATCTTCCGACTTGTCTATAATCAGGCAGGTTGTAAGAAACCATTTGAAAGACTGTGGATTTCATCCATGGAGGAAAGCGCAGTGCGTGAAGGGTTCGCAAACTTAAAACCGGGATGTGAGTATGACAGCCTGTATGCGTCGGCACTTGCAAGACAGAAGGCAGACTGGCTTGTAGGTATCAATGGAACGAGACTTTTTACGACGCTTTATAACAGACTTCTAAAGGTTGGCAGGGTGCAGACACCGACACTTGCCATGCTTGTAGACAGAGAATCACAGATTATGAATTTCAAGAAGCAGGCATACTACCAGACACATATTCTGTGTGATGGCTTTGAAGCAGTGACAGACCGTATAGATGAAAAAGGCGAAGCGGAGCATATGGCGGATATCTGTATGGGAAAACAGGCGGTCTTATCGTCGGTAGTCAAGGAGCAGAAAAAGGTCTCTCCACCAAAGCTCTATGATCTGACAACACTCCAGAGAGATGCTAACCGGCTGTTTGGACTTACTGCCAAGCAGACACTTGAAGCAACCCAGAGCCTTTATGAGAAGAAGTTGGTTACATATCCAAGAACGGACAGCCAGTATCTTTCCGATGATATGGAAGAGACCGCCACAAATGTGATAGCAGCCATCATGGAAACAGTTTTTGCAAAGATGAATGTCATGGTTAATCCCAATATAAAGGCAGTTCTTAACAGCAAGAAAGTGACAGACCATCATGCCATAATCCCAACTGTGGAGATACGAAAAGCACCGATAGAGGAACTTAGCGCAAATGAAAAGAGTGTCCTTACACTCTGTGCAAACAGACTTTTGTGTTCTACTGGCAGTGCCTATATTTATGATTCTACAAAGGCGGAGCTTCGCTGCGAGGATATCATATTTAAGGTGTCAGGCAGGGAAGTTATAGAAAACGGATGGAAAGATTTTGATGGATTCTTCAGACAGACGTATAAGGCGGCAGAGGATAAGCCGGAAAAGGAAGAAACAAAGCTCCCGGAACTTACAGAAGGAGCAGTCATGGATGTTACGGAGACAAAGGTGACAGAGCATTTCACTACACCGCCGAAGCATTTCACAGATGTAATACACTTTGAGAGTAGGCAGTGGAAATATTCAAAA
>CAMEFI010000006.1 GCA_945915475.1 uncultured Clostridium sp.
CGCAAGCGTGCCAGCGAGGATATTGTCAAATTGCACAACATTTATAGAAGATGCAGGAGTTTCGCAAACGCCTGATTAAATATTGTATCTGCAATACTGCAAAACTCTGCATCCGGCATTGCATAAAATGACTGACCTGCCAACATGTCAAAACCCATCTTGCCTAACTCATCCGGGAAATGGATATAAAACGCATGCAGCAACTGATGCCGTAAACCAAACTCTTTCTTCATGTAAACATTAACGGTTTTCAATCCATACTTTCCATCTCCAACAATGGGATGACCCACACTTCTTAGATGTGCACGAATCTGATGTGTTTTTCCCGTAACTAACTTTACTCTAAGTAACGTAAATGCCTGTTTCCCATAAATGCCGTGTGAAACCGGCTCGTATCTTGTCTCAATAAAAGCAGGCTTTTCATAACCATTTTTTATGGCTTCTTCTTTTGTACGAAAGACCACAACCTGATTATGATTTTTTCGTTTTCCAAGGAATCCTCTTATTGTGGTTGCTTCCTTTACATCACCGCATACAATTGTAATATAGTATTTATCAAGAGTCCGTTCTTTCAGAATTTGGGACAGCATCTGCGTACCCGGAAGAGACATGCCGGCCAAAATGATTCCACTGGTATTCCGGTCAAGCCGATTACAGACGGATGGAGTAAACATTGCATCCGCTTTACCAATCCATTTGTAATAGTCCACAATCTGTTCATTCAAAGAATAATCAGAAGCAACTGCCTTTTGGGACAAAAGACCGGCTGGCTTGTTCAATATCAATACGTTCTCATCTTCATATAGAACCGGAATCCCCGCTAAAGGATTGCTGCCGTCCTCTTGTCTGAAAACGTCAGAAGAATCCATCTTTTCTTCATGTTTTGGAAACAATAAGACTTTCCCATCCTTACGAAACTTCATAATGGTCTCATCCGTCATATAGATCTGCACAAGATCCCCATATTGCAATATTTCGCTTCCGTCTGCTTTTAATCTGTTATACTTAATATTTTTCTTACGCAACATTTTATAAATAAAACTTTGTGGCGCAGCATCTAAATATTTTGATAAAAACTTATTAAGGCGTTGCCCTGCATATGCCTGCGTTATATATAATTCCTGCATTTTCAACCTCCACTGACATACCAGTCTATCATACGTGTGGTAGGAATTTTGACGCCATGTAGACTGCCTTCATTGGAAGACCATAAATAGAAAATGTGCGCTTTTTCCGTGCATCCACAAGTGCCTGCCTTACAACCGGCTCCGGCTTGACCATAAATAATTTCTTAATAGGACTGTAGGAACGTCCCTCATTGGAAATTCGAAGAAACTCCGTGTCAACAGGCCCCGGACATACAATAGTAACAGAAATATTACGATCCCGTAATTCTGTCCGTAGTGCCAGGGAAAAACGAAGCACGAAGGATTTTGATGCTGCATAGACAGCAAATTCCTTCTGTGGGAAAAAAGCAGATGAGGAACAAAGTTGAAGGATGCGACTGTGCTTTGTCATATACGGAAGCACCATATGGGTAACTGCAACCAATGCTTTATCATTCAAATCCACCATATTCACAGCTTCAGTTCTGGTGATTCCGGTAAACACTCCGGCACGTCCCACTCCGGCAGCATTTACAAGAATACGAACATTGGGCTGTTCTGCTTCTAACTGTTTATCCAGAATATCCCAGTCTGCTTCTTTGCAAAGATCCATGCCAATACATTTTACAGTACAATGTGTAATATTCCCTGCAAGCATTTCCAGATGTTCCTTCCTTCTGGCGATCATCCATATTTCATCAATATGATGTACACTTGCATCCAACTGTCTTACAAATTCCCATCCCATTCCGGATGAGGCTCCGGTTACAATCGCAATTGCCTTTCCCATTACATCCACCTCCAGCCCGGTAAATATTTGTTCTTAATTCTTCCCCGGGAATTCTTTCCAAATCCAAGGGGATAACCCTCCACACATATAAGACAGATTCCGTCTTTCAATGCACTACTTTCCTGTTCAGACAGTTCAATGGTCTCCCCCTTTAAATACCGGACAACCCGTTCATCTGATACCGGAAGTTCTACCACGTTGGGGAACTCATTAGCATGCAGAAACATGGCAAGAGACTGGCTCGGTTCAAACCTGTTCTTCTTCATATCCCCCATATACAGCCCACAGCGAAGAATACGTAACCCCTTTACATATGGCATATGTTTCGGAATATAAAATACCCGTTCTTTTTGCACATCCATTCTTGACATGTCAAATGGATAGGCAAGAGAACGAATGAATTCTTCGGCTTCTTTACTTAGTTTTTCTTTGGAAAATACATATTCCGATACCGGACATGCAGCGAATTCATTGTCACGGACTCTTTTCCGTACCAATGCAACAAAATGTCCTTCTCCCTTGAGCCTGTGTGGCCACAGGCGGCGGCATTTTCTTAACTCTTCATTACCGGTATTTCCCCACTCCGGATGTCCGGTATCAAATCCATCAAACATGGGAAGCTCCACTAATTCCAATGCATCATCCAGGGATAACAGATATTCAATAGATTGTTCATTCTCCTCTTTTGAAAATGTACAGGTGGAATAGATGATCATACCACCTGGTTTTAACATAGTAACCGCTTCTTTCAGAATCGAACGCTGTAAACCCACAAACAGATCCACACCATTACTTTCCCATGCCTTTGTCATATTATTCTGTTTCCGGAACATTCCCTCGCCGGAACATGGTGCATCAATCAATATCTTGTCAAAAAATACCGGAAATCGCTTTGCAAGAGTATTGGGAGGCTCACTGGTTACTACCGCATTGCCAATACCAAATACTTCGATATTCTTAAGAAGTGCTTTTGCCCGTGAATTACTGATATCATTTGTAACCAGTATACCGGTTCCATGCAGTTTTGCTGCTAATTCCGTTGATTTCCCACCTGGGGCTGCACACAAATCCAACACGATATCCCCTTCTTCAACAGGAAGCAGACTTGCAGTAGTCATGGCAGAAGGTTCCTGGATATAATATAGTCCCGCAAAATAATAAGGATGCTTGGCGGGTTTTTCCTGTTTTTCGTAATAGAATCCATTCGGACACCAGGCAACCGGTTTAAGCTTATAAGGTGTAATTTCAAGAAATTCTTCCACACTGATCTTTGCAGTATTCACCCGGAGTCCCTGATGAGCGTCTTCGGCAAAAGAGGCCAGATAATTCTCATAATCTGGCCCTAACATCTCTTTCATTTTCTGTTCAAATGCAACCGGTAATTCCATACCATCCTCCAAACTGTTCATTATTCAAACTGTAATACATACAGCGTGCGTTATTATATGTATATTCGTTATATCATCATGCAAGACTCTGCGCCTTATATCCTTCTGAAATGATATCAAGCTGCTTAGAGAATCTTTCTAACTGTTCTAAGTCACCAGTCTGGTACACTTTATAAAACTCATCCTGAATCTTAATAACTTCCCGCTTGTTGGCAACCTTAAACAGATTCTGAATATTGATCAGGATATCCGATACCAGTGTTGCCTTCACCTGGAAAATATTCTGGGCATCCATAATCTCATCCCGAACAGAACCCATCTCCTCATCCAAAGTAATAATGGCATTGGATGCACTAAGCAGACGTTCCTTAATATGCTCCGGCATATTTCCCTTATACTTATACTGCAAAGAGTGCTCAATCGTCGCCCAGAAATTCATGGCAAGGGTTCTGATCTGAATCTCTGCCTGAATCCGCTTGGTGCCATCTAATGTATATACATCATAATATATGATCATATGATAGCTTCGATAGCCGCTTTCTTTCATGTTATGGATATAATCCTTCTCCCGGATAACCTCCATATCTGTGCGGTTATGTATAATCTCAACAACCTTCTCAATATCCTCCACAAACTGACACATGATCCGGATTCCTGCCATATCCGATATCCGGTCATCAATCTCCTCAATTGCAATATTCTTCTTCTGCATCTTGTCAAGAATACTGGAAATTTTCTTCACACGCCCCGTCACCTGCTCAATCGGTGAATATAATCCGGCGTTACGGTATTCCTCAATAATATGATTAAACTTCACGATCAGCTCATCTACAGCCAATCGGTAAGGGTCAAGTATCTCCCTCCAAAGCTGAATCTCCATAGTAACTTCACCTCTTCATTATATATTCTTTTCCACCACATATCTTTTGCACAATTATAGTTATTGTATCATATCTCCTAATAAAAGGAAAGTTTTACTGCTTTTCAATTTTCAACAAATAGGGATAAGAATTGACCGCCTTCTCTTCTCCATTTTTTGAAGGACAGTAAATTCCAAAATGCAGATGCACAGGAAAGTTGCCACAGGTTCCTTCCTCCCCTTCTCCGGTACTTCCCATGAATCCAAGAAGTTCACCTGCCTGAACCTTTCTGCCTGCTTCCATTCCATTGGCATAGGAAGATAAATGCGCATAATAATAATAGATTCCGGACCCTGCAGTGATTCCGATCCGATATCCGCCCAAATATAACCATCCAACATTGGTTACAACACCATCTGTAGCACTGACAACCGGTATCCTGCCTTCTATATTCCTGGTATCCATAATATCACAACCCTCATGTTTTCCCTGCACTCTGGAAGCGCCAAAAGAGTCTTCGTAGGTTACTTCCAAACGATAGGCAGCGGGAATTGGGAAATACTGCATATCTGACAGTATCTGTTCCTTTATAACTTTCTCCTGTTTCCCTTCTTCCTTTCTCATGTGTTCTCTCCATTGTAAAACTACCCGGATTCCGGCAATTCCAACAGCTTCCACCAATACAATCATTATACATAGAAAACATCTTTTCCAAACAGACGGATTGTGCACTTTATATCTCACAAAAAACCTCCGCTCCCTCAACTGTTTTCCAATGTCAATTCAATTCTTCGGATAATGCAGTTCGCCTGTTCATAGATATCCAATGGATTCCCTGTCAAATGGTACTGGCCATTCGTATATAGAATCTTCCCCGCTATCATTGTCATCAAAACATTTTCATTACTTCCACTATAGATCAGATTATTCACAAGATGATTCACCGGTTGCATGTTCGGTTTCAGCAGGTCAATTAATATGATATCTGCCTGTTTTCCCGGTGCAATTGCATTACATTTTTCTAATCCCAGCAGATTCGCACCATTTACCGTTGCCATTGCCAGCACATCAATCGGGGTAACAGCAGCCGCATCATTATATTTAATCTTCTGTAAAGCTGCTGTCAAATACATCTCTTTAAAGAAATTCAGATTGTTATTGCTTGCCGGACCATCCGTTCCAATTGCAACTGTAATCCCTTTCTCTATATATTCTTTCACCGGAGCAATTCCACTTGCCAATTTTAGATTTGAAGATGGGTTTGTGACAACATATATGCCCTTCTCTTTCAGAATCTCCCGATCATTTTCACTCGTATACACCATATGATGACCGGCTCCACCGTACTCAAACAGTCCCAACTGATCCATTAATTCCACAGGTGTCACTCCATATCGCTGCCTGCATGCTTCCACTTCCCGGATTGTCTCACTATTATGCATATATACCGGAGCTTTCAAAGTATGTGATAAGGAAGCAATCTCTTTTAATAATTCCTTACAGCAACTGTACTCTGAGTGAAATCCTAACCGGTAATCCACCAAAGGATGACATTCATGAAATGTCTGATAATCTTTTTCCAGTGTCTTCATTGCATCCGATACTTGCGACGAATCTGCACCAAAAACCGTGCCGGACAACACAACCCGGTATCCCATATCTATACAGGCACGTGCAATCATATCGGGATGAAAATACATCTCGAAACTTGTGGTAATGCCGCCCCGGATATATTCTAAGACAGCAAGCTGCATTAATACATAAATATCTTTTTCCTGAAGCCTGGCTTCCGCAGGAAATATCTTCTCATTCAGCCATTCCTGTAACGGAAGGTCATCCGCATAAGAACGCAGAAAGGTCATAGGTCCATGTGCATGACAATTTTTAAAACCGGGTAATAACAGATTCCCCATACAGTCAATCTGCTGGTCAAATTTTTCTTCTGATAAAGAAATGGAATCTGTTTCCGAAATCACCCTCTCAATCACATCATCCTGTACCCATACTTCCCCCATAAATGGTTCCTGTCCGGGATTCATCGTTAAAACCCTTGCATGATATAATCTAGTTCGCATTCCACCACACCCTTTTTACACCTCTGCATCCGATCATAAATTTGCTATCACATGTTTCACTAACTTTTGAAATCTCGGTGCTGCTTCATCTGCTGCTGCTTTTACTTCCTCATGACATAACGGCACATCACTGATTCCTGCTGCCAGGTTTGATATAAAGGAAATTCCGCAGATATGCATTCCCATATGGTTTGCAACAATCGCCTCCACCGCTGTACTCATTCCAACTGCAGAAGCACCTAACACTTTGCACATACGAATCTCCGCAGGTGTCTCATAACTTGGTCCTGTCAACTGTAAATACACTCCTTTTTTTAAGGAAATACCTAGCTGCGCCGCACTCTTTTCAATTATATCCTGTAAAGATTTGTCATAGATCTCACTCATGTCCGGAAAACGAACACCCAGTTTGTCTTCATTCGGTCCTAACAGTGGATTCGGCACAAAACATGCTATATGATCTGTAATCAACATCAAATCACCGCAAGAAAACCCCTCTCCAAGTCCACCAGCTGCATTTGTTAAAAATAATGTCTCTGCACCCATCGCATGTATCAGCCGTACCGGGAGAACCACATCTTCCATAGTATACCCTTCATAATAGTGTACCCGTCCCTGCATAATCACAAGTGGAGTCTTTTCCATATATCCAAAAACAAAACGTCCCTTATGACCGGCTACAGTAGATCTGGGAAATCCAGTGATCTCACTATAATCCACTGTTGCCTCCACCTGAATCTGTTCAGCCAGATCCCCCAATCCGGATCCTAAAATCAACGCAACCTTAGGTTGAAAATCTGTCTTCTTCCTTACACACGCAAGACATTCATCGATTCTATCCATAATTTCACCCATATGCACTCTCCTGTTTTCTCTTTATTTACGGTTCTCGTTATCCCAAAAATATACAACAACCGGATCACCAATCTCATAATTCTCATATAATGTCTTAGCCAGATCCAATGGTAAGTTCACGCAACCATGGGAACCATTGTAATAATATATGCTTCCGCCATACTGACTTCTCCAGCCTGCCGCATCATGAAGACCGATACCACCATTAAACTGAATCCAGTATGTCACTGGTGACTCATAGGAATATTCATAAGTTGTTGTTGTCTTCTCGACTTTTTTTCCTTTCTTATTCTTCTTGGTTACCGTCTTTGTTACCGGCACTTTCTCCCCGCGCAATACAGTAGGGCTTAATTTATCCTGAATCTTATATAATCCGATAGAGGTACCATTTCCAGCTGATTCCTTACCGGATACACAATCGCCTTCTGCAATCTTCTTACCATTCTTATATCCAAACACTTTCTGCTCAGACAGATTCACTTCAATATATGTATCGCCAATATCGTTATCTCCAATCAGAGAAATTCCTTTCTCGTCAAACACAACATCCACTTTTGCAGATTTGCCTGCTTTCAAAGCATTCAGCAACGCCTTAACAGTTTCTTCTTCATTTATCTGATATCCGAACGCACTTCCATGTACTTTTACTTTCCTGTCATCGAAAGAAGTGGTAAAAGTACGGTCAGAGTCCACTGTATTATACTTCGCAGCCAATTGTGAAACATATTTCTTTACTTTTGATTCTGAAAGTTCATAAGAATCTCCCTTTTTCTCAAGAACATTCTCATATAACTCCATACCAGGCTCTAATTCCAGATCATCCAGTTGTAATGCAATGTTGCACTCTGCATATTTACCCAGCGCCTTCAATTCATTCTGCAATTCTTCATCTGTAGAATACACTTTCGGCAATTCATAACAGTTGCTCTCTTTCAAATCCACTTCTGACTGAACATTTTTAAGATTCGTCTCAACAACTTCCTTAAATGTTTTAGTAATAATCGTAGAACCTGATTTCTCCTTAATGATTTCAAACTTATCATCTTTCACGCCAACATATGCATCTTCCGGCTTTTCCATATTCTTAGTTTTCAATATTGCCATATCGTCATAGATTTCTTCTAATGTATCCTCATTCCACGTTACATCTGCTGATACCTGATATTCATGGTGTTCAAAATAATTCACAAACCAGATATATGGTTTCTGTTCTTTGAGACATTTTTCAAAATCATCATGTAATTGAATCTGAATATCAATATCCTTGCCCTGGATTACAACACTCTCTTTATCAATGGTCTTCAAAGTCAATGAATAATTAGAATAGAACTGATCCAGTGTATTTTTCGCTGTGGCTTTATTCATGTTAGAAACAGAAATACCATTAATGGTTACATCCTTATAATAATGACCGGAAAAATACGCAAATCCTGCTACATATGCAATCATAACCAATCCCATAATGCAACCAAGCACAATGGCAAGACCTTTTCGGTCCTTCTTCTCTTCTTTCACTGAAGATTCTGTTTCTTCCTGGTTTTTCTTAGCTGCCTCCTGTGCTTCAGTAATCCTCTTACTCTGCGTTACCGCTCTATTGGATGAAGGCTCTTTTTTTGGTTTCTTCGCTTCTTCTGGTTTTTTTGAATCCTCTTTCTTGGAATTCTTCTCTTCCTTCGATTCTTCCGCCTTTTCTGAATCCTCTTTCTTGGAATTCTTCTCTTCCTTCGATTCTTCCGCCTTTTCTGAATCCTCTTTCTTTGATTCTTTTTCTTCCTTTGCTTCTTCCACCATTTCCGAATTCTCTTTTTTCGTATTCTCCTGCTTCTTCTCCTCCTCTGCCTTTTCCGTTTCCTTAATCACGTCAATGACGTCCTTATTATCTTTCATATCAGTTCTCCCTGTATTTATATTCATATCCTATCAACAAGCCACAATCTGTAACTTCCTGATTATCAATCATCATTTAATGTAACCAGAACAATCTCGGGCAGATTATTTACCCGAAACTTGAATGTATGATTACCCAGTCCACCACTTAATACCATATATTTTCCTTCCTGTTCAAACAGACCTTTGTCATACTTTGGAAAAAAATGAATCATTGGTGACAATGCTCCACCTAAAAATGGAATTCGAATCATTCCACCATGTACATGCCCGGAAAATGTAAGATTAGCACCCCATGTGGCATATTCCCTAAAGTAATCCGGATTGTGTGCAAGAAAAATGTGATATTGAGACCTGTCACATTCTCCAAACAGTCCACTAAGATATCCTGGTTCCATAGGCATGCGAATCATTCGCTTATAAAGTTCCGGTGTCAGATTCAGACCGTGTAACAAGATGGAATCCCCACCCCGTTCTATTATTTCCGTTTGATCAAGCAACATATGAATCTCCGGACACAGCCGGTTCAAAAACCGCTGCCACATTTCTCCATAGGTCTCCGTATAAATACTGGCTCGAAGTTCATGATTCCCCATACTGAAATACACTGGTGCAATGTCACACAACGCATTCATGGTATCTGCTGCAAACAGGACATCCCATCCTGGTTTTCCAACAATCATATCTCCTGTTACCAATATAATATCCGGACAGCATTGTCTTACCTTTTGTAATAATATGGTATTATCTTCTCCAAAACACGCATTGTGCAGATCCGATAAGTGTACAATCCGCATATTATGAAAAGCAGTCGGGATCTTCTCATCCATAATGGAATACTGAGTAATTACCAATTTACGGTTCTCAATGTAACTGATTATACAGATTCCAACTACGCATACAATTACAAGTATACTAATTATCGCCAATATGTTCAAGCATAATTTCATCCTGTTCTCCATTCATGATATTAGAAATGATCTCCATCCAATATCCTATATTCTATCCATTCTCGTATTATTTTAATAGATATTAACATATCGTTCAATCAGTTGTATCAAAGCATGATGGTATTGTTGCTTCTCAACATCTTCTACTGCCACCAGGTTCACACTGCCCAACACATTACTATTTTGTGTATATTCCATCTTTGCAACCACATCTCCCTTTTTAACCGGGCAATCTCCTTTTGTTACAACTAATTTTTTCTTGATTGTTTCTGTATCAGCATTCCCTACAAATACATAACGAAAATCATGTTCTGCTTTTACTGCAACATCCGGCATAACCCCACCCTTGATGGCAATTCTGCCTTCTCCATTCATCACCTTATTATCCTCATATATCTTGCAATTTGCAAACCCATAATCCAATAGCTTTGCAGCATCTGCATATCGGATATCCTTTGTTTCAGAACCCATTACAACCGCAATCAATGTAATTCCGTTACGTGTTGCGGTCGCCGACATGGAAAACCCGGCAGCGGATGTGTATCCTGTCTTCAAACCATTTGCGCCCTCATATTTTTTAAGGAATTTATTCGTATTCGCAAGTCCAAACTCAGAATCACCTTTCTTGGTCTTATGAATGATCGTATCCATCCAGATTGTGGAATAATCCGTCACTTCCGGATGTTTCAATAACAGTTCCCGGGAAAGAATAGCGATATCCCGTGCACTCATCATATGTCCTTCCGCTTCTAATCCGCATGCATTTTCAAAATGCGTATTGGTCATGCCAAGTTCTTTTGCCTTGTCATTCATCATTTGCACAAATGCCGGTTCACTTCCCGCAATCGCTTCTCCAATCGCCACCGCCGCATCATTAGCGGAAGATACGATCATGCATTTCAACATATCCTGGACTGTCTGAGTTTCTCCAACTTCTAAGTACACCTGACTTCCACCCATTCCTGCTGCATGCTCTGATACGGAAATCCTATCCTCTAATGAGAATTTGCCTGCATCAATGGCATCAAACATTAACAACATGGTCATAATCTTCGTTACAGATGCCGGTCTTCTTGGCGTATCCGCATCCTTCTCATAAAGAATCTGCCCACTATTCAGTTCCATCAAAAGTGCAGATGGTGAGGTAATATCAATGGGCTGTTCTGTCTCATTCTGTGCAACCTCATTCTCCTTAAAAAAAGTCGGATTTCCCAAAAGATTCTCTTTTGCATATACAAGGTTCTGCCTATGAAAAGGTACCAAATTCCATGCAGATATTCCTATACATAACACTAACATCCACACAATAGTTTTTGTCTTCTTCATTTCAAACTGCCTATATTTGCTTAGTTCCATTCTATTATACAAGATGTAAATATATGCATCAAAGATTATTCTTCGTTATGATTTCATACACAATCCTATTATCAAAATGATTCTCCTCAGACAACGTATATGCCTGTGCAAAACGTTGTTTTGCTGCTACAAGCTTATCCGGATTGTTTCCATACAGTATAGCAACACAGTCATCTTCTGCAACCGGATCAGATAAATGCTTTTGCAACCGGATACCGACCGTCAGATCGATAGTGCTATCCTTCGTCTCCCGTCCACCACCAAGAATCAATGACGCCATTCCAATCTCCTGGTTGTTGCATGCTGACAGATATGCTCCTTTACAGGCAGCCGGAAATCCATTGGCAGTCATCAGATCACGCCCGGTCACTTCTAACTGAAGCTTTGCCTTGTCAAAACGTTCCGGATTATCCAGATACGCGGCATCACCGCCCTGGAATGCCACAAATTCCTTCATCTTCTCATAGGCTTTACCGGAAACAACCGCTTTCTCCACCAGTGCGAGTGCCTCTTCCTTCGAATCTGCTTTCTTCGCCGCTAACAGCATATAACACGCAAGTGTTTTTGACACTTCCATTAAGCGGGATTCCCCATATCCTTTTAGACACTCTGCCGCTTCTTCTACCTCAAGAATATTGCCAACTGCATTGCCAAGGGGTTCATTCATGTCCGTAATAACTGCCGTCGTATCTTTTCCTGCCAGTGTTCCTATAGCCACCATTGTCTTTGCAAGTAACCGTGCATCTTCCAATGTCTTCATAAATGCACCACTACCAACCTTCACATCTAACACAATGGCATCCGCCCCTGCTGCCAGCTTCTTACTCATAATACTTGCCGCGATGAGACTCACATTATCTACCGTCGCAGTCACATCCCTCAATGCATAGATTTTCTTATCAGCTGGTGCCAGATTCGCCGTCTGTCCCACAATGGCAAGACCAATCTCATTTACCTGCCTTATGAAATCATTTTCTGCAATTGCTGTCTGAAATCCTGGTATTCCCTCTAACTTGTCAATGGTTCCTCCCGTATGTCCAAGTCCACGTCCACTCATCTTTGCAACCGGAACACCAAGGCTTGCAAGGATCGGTCCTACGATCAGACTGGTTTTATCCCCAACACCCCCAGTAGAATGTTTATCCACTTTGATGCCCTGAATACCGGAAAGGTTCAACCGATCTCCGCTGTCTGCCATTGCCATGGTAAGCTGTGTCGTCTCTTCATGGTTCATTCCCTGAAAATAGACTGCCATCAGAAATGCAGACATCTGATAATCCGGAATCACTCCTTTTGTAAATCCATTTACCATATATAGAATCTCATCCTGTGACAGAACATGTCCATCCCTTTTCTTCATGATAATATCATATGTGTTCATGTTCTCCACCTCCTAGCATTCCAACAATTTCTTCTTGAAACTTGTTCCTACCGGTAACTTCTGCACACCAAAATTATCTGCAATGGTGGCACCAATATCCGCAAAAGTAGATAGCGTTCCTAAATTCATTCCATGTTGCATTTTTTTATGATACATCAACACCGGAATATATTCTCTTGTATGATCTGTTCCCCTGAATGTCGGATCACAGCCATGGTCTGCATTGATAATCAGCAAATCATCCTCATGCATTTTAGCAAAAACACGTCCCAATTCCTCGTCAAAGGTCTCTAACCCCTGTGCATAGCCTTCCACATCCCGTCGATGCCCCCAGGTAGAATCAAACTCCACCAGATTTGTGAAGATCAGACCTTCATACTGGGTATCCATGAAATCCAACGTTTTATCCATACCGTCCACATTGCTCTTTGTATGAACGCAATCACCAATGCCCACTCCACAGAAGATATCCTCAATCTTACCAACCGCTGTTACACGATATCCTGCATCTTTCAGATATGGAAGCAGACTCTTCTCTGATGGTCTCAATGAAAAATCTCTACGATTAGATGTTCTTATATATTTACCATTCTCTTTTATAAAAGGTCTGGCAATCACCCGGGCAACGGCATCCTTTCCTGTCAATAGATCTCTTGCTTTCTCACATATCTTGTATAACTCCTTAACAGGAATCACATCCTCATGAGCTGCAATCTGAAACACGGAATCTGCCGAAGTGTAGACAATCGGATATCCGGTCTTCATATGCTCATCTCCAAGAACATTGATAATCTCTGTTCCACTTGCTACCTGATTTCCAAGAAATCCTTTACAACCTGTCTTCTCAACAAACCTGCGCATAATATCTTCGGGAAATCCTTTTGGATATGTGGGAAATGGTTGTTTCGTCTCAATCCCCGTCATCTCCCAGTGTCCGGTGGTTGTATCTTTCCCCATGGAAATCTCTCTTGCCTTCCCATAAGCTCCAATGGGAACTGTATCTTTTTTAGGAAGGGATGTCCCTTCAATTGCAAATAATCCTAACTTCTCCATATTCGGTACATGCAGTCTTCCTCTTGTACGAATAATATTACCGATGGTGTCTGCTCCCACATCACCAAATACATCTGCATCCGGGGCCGCCCCGATTCCCACGCTGTCAATAATGATCCATATCACTCTCTTAAACATATATAACCCTCCAGTTCACAAATCACCCAATTCCAGGCAGAAAAAAATCCGCCATACAAATCTATCTTTAGTATAGCGGATTTTGAACGAAATTACAATTTTTTTACAGTAGATCTGCCATCTCTAACAACAGTTTCTCTGATTTCTCCCATCCAAGACATGGATCAGTAATGGACTTACCATAACAGCCTGCTCCAATTGGCTGATTACCATCTTCAATATAAGATTCCACCATAACACCTTTCACAAGCTTGGCAACATCTTCGCTATGACGCATACTGTGAAGAATCTCCTTTACAATACGTGGTTGTTCTGCCCATTTCTTACCGGAATTATTATGGTTTGCATCCACAATAACTGCCGGATTCTTCAAAGTAGAGAACTTCTCATACGCTTCATGTAACATAATCAGGTCTTCATAGTGGTAATTCGGAACAGACACACCATGACGGTTCAGAGAACCACGGAGAATACAGTGTGTATATGGATTACCATCTGACTTAACCTCCCATCCGGATGTCATAAAGGTATGTCCGGACTGTCCTGCCACACAGGAATTCATCATAACGGAATAATCTCCGGATGTTGGATTCTTCATACCAACCGGCACATCAATACCGGAAGCAGTCAGACGATGAGACTGGTTCTCAACCGAACGTGCGCCAATTGCAACATAGGATAAAATGTCTGACATATATGGCCAGTTATCCGAATACAACATCTCATCTGCCGCTGTAAGACCGGTCTGTGCAATGGAATCAATATGCATCTTACGAATCGCTTTCAAGCCTTCAATAAAATTCGGCTTTTCTTCCGGATTCGGCTGGTGCAACATTCCCTTATAGCCGGAACCGTTAGTTCTTGGCTTATTGGTATAAATCCTTGGAATGATGAGTATCTTATCTTTTACCTTCTCCTGCACCTTTGCGAGACGGGAAATATAATCTAACACCGCATCTTCATTATCTGCAGAACAAGGGCCGATAATCGCTAAAAATTTATCTGATTCGCCGGTAAATACTTTCTTAATCTCGGCATCTCTTTCCTCTTTGATCTTTGTAAGTTCAGGACGCATCGGAAATAACTCTTTGATCTCTTCCGCCGATGGCACCTGAGAAATGTAATGTAAACCCATAATCTAATCTCCTTTGTATATTGTTTCGTTACCGTTTAGCAGTTTAACACGTTGAAGTCAAAAAGTCAACCTGTATATACAAGAAAATACATACGCAAAATCGACTTTAATACATAAACATATGTAATCCTTGTCTTTCCTTCTCTGGCCAAAAGCGGAATCACTGTATATGGTTCGTCATTGATCTGAACAACCAGTTTTCCAATGGTTGCACCTTCTTTTACCGGGGCATTTAACCGGTTCGGCAAACTGATGTCAAAGGTAACATTTTCACTGGGCTGCAATAGCAATGCAACCGATTCTTCTGTATATGGAGTAACCGTTCCACCTTCCACACTATTCGTAACCGGTATCTGCTGGAATTCCGTATCCTTCTTTACAATCTCTTTCATAGTAAATGCCTTGGTGCCATAGTCCATTAACCGAATGGTATCTTTCCATTTATATGACTTATTCGGCGGCCAGCCACTTGCTAACACGACACTTACTAATTGTCTGTCATCCCTTCTCACCGCACCAACAAAACAATATCCGGCATTACCGGTAAATCCGGTTTTTATCCCGATTGCACCCTCATAGGAGGTAAGAAACCGATCCTTGTTATTCACGGTAAAACTTTTTCCAGTCGTCTGTTCGTAAAATGTATAGGAAGGTGTCTGAATAATTTTGCAAAATTCCTCATTTTCAATGGCGCTGCTGGCAATTAAAGCAAGGTCATATGCCGTTGTGTAATGATTCTCAGCATCTAATCCATTGGGAGTTACAAAATTAGTGGAGTTAGCACCAAGTTCTTTTGCCTTTTCATTCATAAGTTTGGCAAATTCCTCCACGCTGCCTCCCACATGCTCTGCAATGGCAACTGCACTGTCATTGTGGGATTCTAACATCAAAGAATAGAGCAGATCTCCCAGACGGTACTGCTCGCCAGCCTTCATATGCAATTTCACATTCGGCATGGAAGCCGCATACTCAGAAACCGTAACCACGCTGTCCGGATTTCCCTGTTCTAACGCCACAAGCAATGTCATAATCTTTGTTGTGCTTGCCATGGGTACTTTTGTATATCCATCCTTTTCAAATAACACCCGACGATTGCTTGCATCCATTAAAAGTGCATATCTCGCATACAGGGAATCCGGTTGTTTCACAGATGTATGATTTGTAACTTTGCCATCCACCGGATACATATCATTCGTTGTATCATAAGTGTCATATCCAATGGCATCAAGATGTATAACTGTCTTCGTACTTTGCTGCTGTTGCAACATTCTCTGATCTAACGGATAAATGATGGCACACCCCAACACTACAAAACAAGCAAAATACCACAACGCTGCCGGATCTTCTATGTATTTACGAAAAAATGCAGAACCGGACAACCAACATTTTGACAAATGAAAAAATGACATATACTCACGCTACTTCATTATTCTTTCTACTATATGTCTGTACTACGAAACATATACCTTTATTTCCCATATTTCACTATACTTCATCAGTCCTTCACCGGTGCAAAAGAAAGCTGTGCTTCCTCCATTGCCTGCTGTTTGAAATCCTCAATCTTATCCGGTGTGATAGTAGGCAGTTCATCTGTAGACTGCACACCGAAGCTTCTCAAAAATTCATCTGTTGTCCCAAACAGAATTGGTCGGCCTGCCGCATCTAAACGTCCCACTTCATGAATAAGATTATATTCTACTAACTTATTCACAGCATGCACACAGGATACACCACGAATGGCTTCAATCTCCTGTCTGGTAATGGGTTGCTTATACGCCACAATGGAAAGTGTCTCTAATAAAACATCTGTTAATACATGCTTCTTTGGAATATTGACAACTTTCACAAGGGCATCATAATAATCCATCTTTGTACACATCTGGAAAGAATCCTCTAATTCAATAATACGAACACCACGGTCTGCACTATCATACTTATCCATCATATTATGTATAATCTTTACTACTGTATCCGTATCCAGTTCTAACGCTTTGGCAATCCTGTCACGTTCCACAGCTTCCCCTACAGAAAATAGTATTGCCTCAATCTTTCCTTCTATTACATTGATATCCTGTTCCATTATTCTTCTCCTGTTGATTTGTTTATGGTATCTTGTTCCGCATTTACATCACTCACATCAATCTCATCTAACGAATCAATTACAATTTCACCAAATATCTTCTCCTGACGGATGGTTATGGCTCCAACCTTCATCAATTCCAAAACCGACATAAATGTGATAATAATATTCATTCTTGTAGGCTGTGACTCCAATAATGTACGGAAATTAATACCTTTCAGTCCCCTCACTTCTTCCCGTATCTGAACCATCCGATCCTCAATATTAATCTCCTCTTTCTCAATGGTGCCAAACTTTGAACGAATGGGATCAATCTTGTCCACTTGCTTACGCATGATAGACTGAAAAATATCATTTAATTTGTTAAGTGTCAAACCATCCACTAACTCAGCCGGATCTACCTCTTCCCTGTATTCTTCTACTTCTTTTGGGATGGTAGGCTTCTTATAAAAACTATGTGATGCATCTAACTCCATATCCTTAAGTTCCAATGCCGCATACTTATACATCTTATACTCCAGCAAACGTCGGACAAGTTCCGTTCTTGGATCCTCTTCCTCTTCTTCCTCTGTCTCTTCTTTGGGAAGGAGCATTTTAGACTTAATCTGCAAAAGCGTTCCTGCCATCATAAGGAACTCACTCATAACATCCATATCCTGCTCCTGCATTTCACTGACATAGTCCAGATACTGCTCCGTAATTGTCACAATGGGAATATCATATATATCTACTTTATTCTTTTCGATCAAATGTAAAAGCAGATCCAAAGGACCTTCAAATACATTCAGCTTGTACTCTATCTCCATCTTATTATCCTCACATCCACGTCCTTCAAACAACTAAAATATTATAGTATAATCCCTACAAAAACGCAAGCCGGCTATCACAGGAACAAAAAGACAAATCAAAAAAATCCGACAGCATACACCGTCGGATTCTTATATTCCCTATAACTTCTTAAATGATAATAAACACCATTCCTCCATTGCTGTCATTGATGATCTTTTCCATAGTATCCTGTAAACGGATTTGGGAATCATCATTGATCTTATTAGATTTGGAAATCAAACCCTCTTCCACCATTTGTTCCACTGTCTTACCAAAAATATTAATCTTCCATAGAGCTTCCGGTGAAGTTCGCAGCTGCTCCTTCATATTGGCAAGGAAATCCTTTGCCTGCTCTTCCGTTCCTACAATCGGTGCAATCTCAGTTGTCACATTGGCTTTTATAAAATGTAAGGATGGAGCATTTGCCTTAATCTTAATTCCATATTTCGTTCCATGTTTAATAAGCTCCGGTTCCTCTAATGTAATATTTTCCCGGTCCGGCATCACAAGACCATACCCCTTCATCTGGACACTGTTCATTGCAGATGCAACATGTTCATAGGCTGCTCTCTTTTCTGCGACCTCTTTTAATAGATTTAAGAAATCATATTCATTATCCACCGGAGCACCAAGGAGATTCGTTAACATCTCATAATAGTACTTCTCCGGTATGGTCAGCTTCAGATTCACTGTTCCATCTTTCAGATTCACATTTATCAAGGATGTTTCTTTTATAAATTCTGAATCTGCTAATGGCAACTGATAAATCTGTTTCATGCCGGTCACATCTGACAAGACTTCCCTCGCATAAGCGAGAACTGCCTGTTTGATTGGATGGGTAGATTCTAATGTCTCTGCCCACTTTGGAATAAAGAATCGAATCTGGCTGATTGGAAATTCCAACAGAATATATTTTAGAATCTCTAAGATATCTTTTGCCCGCAATTGATCGCAATTCACAGGAAGTACTTTCACGCCATATTGATTTGTTAATTCTTCTGCCAGATCCACTGTTTCCGCACTTTGTGGTTTTACACTGTTCAATATAACAATAAATGGTTTCCCAAGGGCCTTCATTTCTTCCACAAACTCTTTTTCCACCGGATAGAACTGTTCCCGGCGAATTTCCCCAAAGCTGCCATCGGATGTGATCACAACACCAATGGTCGCATGATCTGTCATAACCTTTTTGGTTCCAATATGCGCAGCCTTAGAAAATGGAATCTCATAATCATACCATGGTGTCTTCACCAGACGTTCCTTATCTTCTTCCATATGACCGGAAGCGCCATCTACCATATATCCTACACAGTCAATCAAACGCACATTTGCCTGTGTCTCTTTGTTTAAGAAAATGGTTGCAGCCTGTTTGGGAATGAACTTCGGTTCTGTGGTTGTAATCGTCTTGCCGGAACCACTTTGTGGTAACTCATCAATCGTTCTCTGTTTTTCCGCGCCATTCTTCATTCCAGGCAAAACCAGCGTCTCCATGAACCGCTTGATAAATGTTGATTTCCCTGTCCGTACCGGTCCAACAACACCTATGTACATGTCGCCTCCGGTCCGCTCCTTTATATCCTGATACACATCAAACTGCTCTGCCATAATATCCTCCTTCATATCTACGTTCTACACATAGTTATCCTAAGAAGAATATATGCATCCATCTGTAATTTATGACAAAAAGAGTTTCGCTTAGAACACTCTTCGGTTTATTCGTTCCAGGAAAGATTCTCAGATTCAGAGGTACGATCACGCATAAGAAGTTTCATGGATACTTCCCGTGCATCGGCTCCTTCGAATAAAACTTCATTTACCGCCTCTACAATTGGAAGAGATACATTATACTTTTTCCCTAAAGAAAGAGCAGATTTGGCCGAATAAACGCCTTCTACCACCATTTTAACCTCATCCATTGCTTCCTGATATGTTTTTCCCTGTCCCATTAAAAATCCGGCATTACGATTTCTGGAATGCTTGGAAGTACAGGTTACGATCAAATCACCAATCCCGGATAATCCGGCAAGGGTTTCCATATGACCACCCATAGCAATGACCAAACGGCTCATTTCTGCAATACCCCGGGTCATAAGAGCTGCCTTTGTATTATCACCAAAGCCTAAACCATCCACAATACCGGCAGCAAGGGCTATGACATTCTTAAGGGAACCGCCTAACTCTATTCCAATGACATCCGGACTTGTATAGACACGGAACACATCATTCATAAAGACATCCTGAATGGTCTCTGCTACTGCTCTATCCTTAGAACCGGCAACAATCGTGGTTGGTATCTTCCGTCCAACCTCCTCTGCATGGCTAGGTCCGGATAGAATTCCAACTCTTGCCTGTGGACATTCTTCCTCAATGACCGTTGTCATGGTCTTATCGGTCTCTTCCTCAATACCCTTTGCCACGTCTACAACAATCGTTCCACCTATAATATATTCAGAAGCCGCTTTGGTTGCAGAACGGACAAATGGTGACGGAACAGCACAGACTACCATCTCTGCTCCTTCTACTGCAAGCTGCATATCTGTGGTAAACTCTACGGTGCTTGGAACAATTACTCCTGGTAGTTTTTCCCGTTGTTCCCTATAATCTTTCAGCATCAACACTTCTTCCGGATCAATGGACCACACCGTTACATCATGACCATTGCCAGCCAGCAGGATGGATAACGCTGTCCCCCAGCTGCCGGCACCTAAAATACCAATCTTCATTGATCTACCTCCCAACTCTTACTCTGCTTCCTTTTGAACATCCTCAGGCTTCTTTGAAAAAATCTTATTCTCTTCCCCATGTATTAATCTGATAATATTGGCCTTATGCCGGTAAAATGCCAGCGCAGCAAACAGGAAGATAATGATATAACTTTCCAGTAACTGACCATTTGTATATGCCACCCCTGTAGCAGGATTCAGATATGCACCACGCATTCCCTCCACAAAGAAAGTCACCCAGAATAATGTCACAACAACAAGGGAACCCAATGAGACATAACGGGTGAGCAATACACATACAACGAATGCCACCAGACATACCACAATAATATGCCAGTCCAGAATACCCAGCACAACGCCTGCTGTGGCCGCAATTCCTTTACCGCCTTTAAAATTCATATAAAATGGGAAATTATGTCCGATTACAACACCCAGTCCACTCCATAATATCATCGGATATAAAATATCCGGAAAGAACATGGTTCCAATGACTCTTGCAAGTACACAGGCAACTACTGCCTTCAGCAAATCTCCAAGAAACACCACCAGTCCTGCTTTCTTGCCAAGTACACGCAAGGCATTGGTCGTGCCGGAATTACCACTTCCATATTCTCTAATATCGATTCCATGCAGCTTTCCATAAATGTAAGCAGTTTGAATCAAGCCAAAACAATAACCAATAATAATGCAAAGAATACGTATTAAAATCTCCATTGAATCTTTCAACCTTTCTCTTTTCTCTCCCTATATATAAACCGTAGTGGTGTACCCTTAAACCCAAAGGCATCCCGAAAACGGTTCTCAATGTATCTGGTATAAGAAAAATGCGTCAAATTCTTGTCATTTACAAAAATAACAAATGTCGGTGGCTTCACTGCAACCTCTGTTACATAGTATAATCTTAATTTCTTACCCTTATCTGACGGCGGCTCCTGCATTGCAACTGCCTCCGTTAAGATCTCATTCAATACACCCGTACCAATCCGAAGTGCATGATTATCCACAACTATATCTATAACATCAAACAGTTTAGGCATTCTCTGTCCCGTTTTTGCTGAAATAAAAATAATCTCCGCATATGGTAGAAAAGACAAAATTCTTCGAATATCTTCCGTAAATTTGTAAATAGTCTTGTCATTCTTCTCAATAGCGTCCCATTTATTCACAGCAATAATCATACCCTTACCACGTTCATGTGCAATTCCTGCGATCTTTGCATCCTGCTCTGTAACACCTTCTGTTGCATCGATCACTAACACACAGACATCTGCACGTTCTACTGCTGTCACAGTACGAATAATGGAAAAACGCTCTATCTCTTCTTTTATCTTGTTCTTACGCCGAAGTCCTGCCGTATCAATAAATACATATTCCCGGTCATTTCTCGTCACAACTGTATCAATCGCATCTCTCGTGGTTCCTGCAATATCAGAAACAATAACACGTTCTTCTCCTAATAACTTATTGATAATCGAACTCTTACCAACATTCGGTTTACCAATAATTGCGATCTTCGGTCTTTCATCCTCCTCGTCCACTTTCATCTCATCTGTAAAATGAGATACCACTTCATCTAGCATATCACCAAGTCCAAGCTGTGATGCTGCAGAGATTGGAAAGGGATCCCCCAGACCAAGATTGTAAAATTCGTATACATCCGGCATAAACTTTTCAAAGCTGTCCACCTTGTTCACCACAAGAACAACCGGTTTATGGGAACGTCTAAGCATATCAGCAACTTTATGGTCTGCATCTACCAATCCCTGCCGGACATCCACTAAAAACATGATCACATCTGCCGTATCCATGGCAATTTGTGCCTGTTCCCGCATACTTTTAATAATGATATCCTCACTTTCCGGTTCAATACCACCAGTATCAATCATAGTAAAATTATAGTCTAACCAGTTCACATCTGCATAGATCCGGTCTCTTGTCACACCTGGTGTGTCTTTTACAATCGATATCTTCGAGCCTGCTAACACATTAAACAACGTAGACTTTCCTACATTCGGCCGTCCTACAATGGCCACAATTGGTTTACTCATTGTGCTTCTCCTTTACTTTCTTAACAACCTAGTCTAGTTTACAATAGCCTCATATATTTGTAAACCCTTAATTCCTAATCTTCCCTCAACATCATGACTGCCGCCAGATTCCCCCGTTTACCATTGCTTGCCCTGTGAGAAAATAAAATATCCGGATTACAACAGGTACAGATATCTGTTACATCCAGATTTTCCTGTCTGATTCCCGCATGTAAAAGCGTAACTTCACAGGCCTTGTGAAGATTCAACTGATATTTTCCATTCTCCTTGCGATATAATAACATATCTCCATAAGAATCTCCAAATACTTCTAAAAAATGCAACGCAACATCTTCACTTACCTCATAACAGTTCTGGCAGATAGAAGGTCCGATGGCGCAAATGATATCTTCCGGTTTACTACCATATTCTTTCCCCATAAACGCTATCATTTTCGCTCCAATTCGCTCTACCGTTCCTCTCCATCCGGAATGTGCCATTGCGATTACTTTCTTAGCCGAATCATAGAAAAATAACGGAACACAGTCCGCATAAAATGTGATTATGGGGATCCCCGGTTCATTGGTCACCAATCCATCAATCTCTTTGATATCACTTTCTTTCATAATTCCCTTACCGCAATCTTCCTTTGTCACCTTGTAAAAATGCGAAAGATGAACCTGATCAGAAAACACCAGTTTCTTCTCATCATACCCAAGAGCCCTTGCAAATCTCCTGTGATTCTCCAAGACTTTCTCCCTGTCATCCCCTCTTGTAAAACTAAGATTCATACTTCCCAAATATCCTTCTGACACACCCCCAAGTCTTGTGGAAAATCCATGTATCATATGTTTTCCATACTGTTCCAGTTTAGGAAATGTAATATATACTACATCTTTATAACGATTGATATTTGTACTTTTATTATCATTAAAATATTGAATATTCATTTCTAACCTCTCTAATATACAAAAGAAAATGCATTGGTAATATAATGTATTCTCCCCGGCGTAACCGCCGCCACATCAAAACGTACCGGTGTCGTATCCGGTAGTCCATGACTATACATATAATATAGTGCCGCATGACTGATCCTTTTTTGTTTGGCAATCCCCACAGCTTCTTGCGGGCTTCCATACTTTGAAGAACTTCTGTATTTCACCTCAATGAATACATAGTATTCTTCCTCCTTTGCAATAATGTCCACTTCCCCCTGTCTGCAACGATAATTCATCTCTAAAATCGTGTAATTATGGCAGGTCAGGTAATCCTTCACCAGTTGCTCCACCTCTGCTCCAAGCTTTCTTTTGTTTCTCTGCTGCATATAACCTCTCAATCAATGTTTCTTTAATTTGCTCTTAATCTTATCCATCTTATCCACATAGATAAGGATCTCTGCAACCACACCATATAATTCCGGCGGAATCATATCCCCGATATCCAGTTTCAAAAGAGTGTCTGCAAGACCTTCATCCTGATAAGTTGCAACATCATGTTCTTTTGCTTTCTCAATAATCCGGTCTGCAACGGCTCCCTGTCCGGATGCAACTACCTGTGGTGCCTGATTTGACGGATCATAATTAAGGGCAACTGCTTTTCGTTTCTTTTTATCCATATTCCATCCATCCCTTCATCACGTTCTCGCATCAAATGTATACCGTTTAATACTTCGTTCCGCATTCTCATCCACCACTTCATCCACCACCTTATTGATGGAGTCAGCCGGCTGTCGTTTCACCACCTCATTGGTCAGAGAAAATCCCCGGTCAGCCAATTGTCCTGCCAGCATTTTCATGTTATCTGCAACAATATCCACACTTTCCTGATCATTGAGATAGAATCTTGCATGGACATTGCTTCCCGTTAATGTTACTTTCACGTCCGTTGCCCCAAGATGATCCATATCTAAATGTAACATGACACTGATACTATCTTTTTTCTGCTGAAGTTTTCCCTTATCTGCATAGATATATAACTCAGAGTTCGTCTGCCTGTTTGATAATGTTATGGGCATCTGCGCATAAATCATCTGTTGATTTAACTGATTCATGAAATTGAGATTCTGCCGCATATTCTGAAAATCCTGTTGAAATCCTTTTGTATCCCCTCCATGGGAACAAATGATATCATCAAATTTTTTCGTATTTTTAAGTAAAGACTCATACAGATCATCTATCTCCTTCGGATCCTTCATCTGTTGCGGATTCAAAGAAAAGCCCTTTTTGATAACCTCAGACATCAGATTCCGGAAGCTATCATTTTGTAGGAAATGTTGCAGCATATCCTGTGGTACATCGCTTTTTTCCAGTGTCTGTAATACATTCTTTAACAGTGTTTCTTCTGACTGTGACTTTAAAAATGTCTGTACAATATCCGAATCTGATACATTGGTCTTTTGCATAGCATCTGCTAGTTTCAACATTCCATCCTTTGCGGCACTGACATCTTCGTTGGAACTAATATTCATTTGTCTGATTAAGGTTTGGACACCCTGTTCTATCATAGGTTCTCGGTCTGGCATCCGGGAATCCGAAACTCCATCTGCATCCTGCATATCCGGTGCTGCCTTCATTACATCCTCTCCATCTGCCGGCTGCGGTGCCTGCGACATTTCTCCTTCCACCTTTTTTCCATCAGACAGAATCCCCTCATCCACGGAAGAATCCATATTCAAAGGAAGCATGTTATCTTTCACAAATAGATCCGTTATCTCATTTGCAACTGTAAGAAGCGTCTTTCCATCCACATTTTGCGAAAATGCTCTTGTAAAATCTGCCATAGCATCCGCAGTCTCACTGATATCTCCCATCAGCTGATGCTGCATATTCTCGTATCGTTCAAATTGTGTAATATTCTCCTCCGTAACCGGAATATTCATCTTGGTAAGCGATACCAGTGTCCGCAAAGAAGTTCCTTCATATTTCATACTTTGAGACAAAATATTGACAATGCTTCCTTTATCCACCGGCATTCCTGCATCCATAAGTTCTTTCGCCACCGTGAAATTCTTTTCCGTGGGCGAAAGACCGGCAATATCCAGTGCCTTCTCTAAGACCTGTGTCTGTGCGCTATAAATAGAATCAAACATAGGCTTTAACAATATCTGCTTTGATGTATTCTCTTTCACGGAAAACAGAAGTTTATCCCCTACACCAAGCTCAACACCCGCCTGTAACCGTGCCATCAACTTCGCCTGATTCTCCAAAGAAATCGTAACTTTATCCCCTACAATATCCAATACCTCACCACGGAACACTGCCCCTTCATTCAGTCCGGATAAATCAACGGAGGATTTCCCTGCAGATGTCTGTTCTACATTCTGGGCATGTCCTACCGTAACCTGCTCCTGCAGGTTATTATCATATCCTGTCACCAGATGGTTTCCAATCTGCATAGAGATCCTCCTTTTCTTCCTTTATTCTATAGGATTATATAGGTAATTGCGAAACTCTTAAAAATGTATATTGAGTTGTGCAGATTTGACAAGTATCCTAAGCAGGTGCTTTGAGACCGCCGGTACTTAACGAGTGTGAAACACGAGTTTAGTACCGCTGCGAGGCGAGAGCAGCGCAAGCGTGCCAGCGAGGATATTGTCAAATTGCACAACATTTATAGGAAAAGAGGAGCTTCGCAATTGCCTACTTCATTCTAAATAAAGTTCCCTATAAATGATCTGCGATGAATCTTACATGGTCCTATCGTCTTCAATGCTTCAATATGTTTCGCGCTGCCATATCCTTTGTTACTTGCAAAATCATACCCCGGATAGACCGCATCCATATCCACCATATAACGATCTCTTGTTACCTTTGCAACGATACTTGCTGCCGCAATGGATACACTCTTTGCATCTCCTTTAATAATGGATTCCTGTGGAATTGTAACTTCCGGAATCGTCACAGCATCATTTAATAATATATCGGGTGTAACATCAAGTTTGCTGAGAGCCATCCGCATTGCTACATAATCTGCCTGCAATATATTGATCTCGTCAATGCACGCCTCGTCCGCATATCCAATCCCCACTGCAACGGCTTTCTCCATAATTTCCTCATAGAGCTGTTCCCTCTTCTTCGCTGACAACTGCTTGGAATCATTTAGATAATATATGTCAATATCTTTGGGCAGTATGACGGCAGCTGCCACTACCGGCCCCGCAAGAGGCCCTCTTCCAACCTCATCAATCCCACATATATACTGATAATCCGCATATTTACGTTCATATGCCTGCATTGCATATGTACGTTTCACTTCATTCTCAAAAGCTATAATCTTCTTTTTCGCACTCTGGGCAAGTTTCTGAACACCTGCACGCTCATCTGCTTCCCAATCTGCAACTTTGTTTTTTAATTCATCTATAGAAGCCGTTTTTATATACTCTTTGATTTCATTAATTCCCATATGTACCTCACTCAATCTTACCAAAAGAAGATAATGGCCATAGCCGGAATACCGCTTTCCCTATTAAGTCCTCCCGTTTCACATTACCCACAATATCAAAACGGGAATCTTCACTCTCATTTCGGTTATCACCCATTACAAAATATTCATCTTCCCCCAGGGTTACTCCATCAAGAGCTCGCCCGGTCATCCCCGGCTCAATCGTTTCATAACCATAATCTTCCTGAAGCATTTTTCCGTTAATATAGATATTACCGTCATAATCAATACGGACAGTTTCTCCCGGAAGACCAATAATTCGTTTGATAAAAAATTCCTCCCCATCATACATAGGAAATACAACAATATCAAAACGTTCCGGTTCCTTAAAATGATAGGAAAATTTGTCAACCCATAAATTATCATTATGATGAAGTGTATCATACATAGATTCCCCATTCACCACCGTACGCTGTCCCACAAAAGTTACAATCAGCCATACTGCTACGAACAGAAATACAAGATAGGCAAGGGTATCTATAATCTCACGCTTCATGCTTTTTGTCTTCTCCTCTGTCCCCATTGGTTCTGTCCCACTCTTCTCTTTCTCTATCTTTTCTTTCTTCTTACTCATATCAATCACCTACTCAACCTTCCCAAATTTTGAAAGTGGCCAGATTCGAAATACCGCTTTTCCTTCTAATTCATCCTTATGAATATTGCCAACATCCTCAAAGCGGGAATCTTTACTATCATTTCGATTATCACCCATTACAAAATATTCATCTTCTCCCAATATGATATTACTTTTAGCTCGGCCGATCATATTAGGCGAAATGATTTCATAACCATAATTCTCTTCCAATGGCTCATTATTGATATAGATCGTTCCGTCTTCTTCTATCCTGATACGCTCTCCGGGCAAACCAATAATCCTTTTAATATAATAAACGGAACTATCCTGATACGGAAATACAACAATATCAAATCTCTTCGGATCACGGAACCGGTATGATAACTTATCAATCCATAGATTATCACCATCTTCCAGGGTATCATACATAGAGTTACCAACCACCTCTGTTCTCTGTCCCACAAATGTCAGGATAAACCACACTGCCAGAATTACAAAAGCAATGTATAGCACCATACTTACTATCTCTTTTACTATATTGATCTCTTCGGAAAATTGACTCTCCCTTTCCTTCTTTGCCATAAATACCGTCCTTTCCCATCCACATGATATTTCCATGACCTATTCCGGATATTCCACTGATATAGCTCCCAGTTTTCCACTTCGAAAATCTTCTAATAAAATACCTGCTGCTTTCTCATAATCCAACTCCTGCCCCTTCATAAGGCAGCCTCTATTCCTTGCAATCTCGTGAAGAATCGTTGCCGGAGATTCCGTTTCATTGACCTCATAACGTTCCTTTAACAGATTAGGATAGTGTTCCACCAAAAAAGCGATCAAATCACAGGCAAGCTCTGTTTTTTGTAAAATATCGTCATTAATGGAACCAATAAATGCCAAATGTTCTCCCACTGATTGATCCTCAAACTTAGGCCAGAGAATTCCCGGTGTGTCAAGAAGTTCCACATTCTTATTAATCTTAATCCATTGTTTTCCTTTTGTAACCCCTGGCTTATTGCCAACCTTTGTACAGGCTTTTCTGGCATAGGAATTAATAAAGGTTGATTTACCAACATTAGGTATCCCTACAATCATCGCCCGGATTGGGCGATTCATAATTCCCCGTTTGCGGTCACGTTCAATCTTTTCCTTACATGCCTCCTGCACCTTAGCCGTAATCGCTTTCATCCCCTGTCCATCTCTTGCATTAATGGTTACAACCAGAATTCCCTGATTCTTAAAATAATTCTCCCACTGTGCGGTCACTTTACTGTCAGCAAGATCACATTTATTAAGCAATACAAGTCGATACTTATTGTTTGCAAGGGAATCAATATCCGGATTCCGACTGCTGAATGGAACTCTTGCATCGAGTAACTCGATTACAATATCAATTAATTTCATATCCTCCTGCATCATACGCTTTGCCTTCGTCATATGACCAGGATACCATTGAATATTCATATATTAACTCCTTATCCGATGTTATTCTCATTTCACAAAGCCCCACTTACTTCTTGGAGAAATACGAAATACTATCTTGCCGCAAATCTCCTTATCAGAAATATTGCCAATATTTACATAACGGGAATCTTCACTGTTATTACAGTTATCACCAATTACAAAATATTCTTCTTCTCCTAGTGTAACACCTTCTAGAGCGATTCCTTCTGTCATAATCAGATCATCAAAAGGTAAATCCGTAAGAGCATTTCCATCAATAAAAATCCTTCCATTCTTAATCTGTACGGTCTCTCCCGGAAGACCGACAATCCTCTTTATTGTAAAATATCCATCCGTATCTTCCTTTAACTTAAATGAAATAATATCGTATCTTTTCGGACTACCAAACATATATGCTGCCTTATTTAATAAAAGCACATCCTGATTCGATAACGCAGGATTCATGCTTTGTCCAATCATTGTAACCGTCTGCATACCAAAGGTCACAATACTATAAGCAAGAATCACGACAACCAGAATGGAAATAGCCCAATGTCCAGCTTCCGACATGAAATCCTTTACATCAAATTCTTCCCGCTCATAACTGCTCCGATATCTTCTGCGTCGTCTCATACAGTCCTCCTAACAAATAATAGAACAAAAGGCTAGAGTAAATACTCCAGCCCTTCATCTCGAAAAGATTATTTTACTAATTCTTTTACTCTTGCTGCCTTACCTACTCTATCACGTAAGTAGTATAATTTAGCACGTCTAGCCTTACCATGTCTAACAACCTCAATCTTCTCTACGATTGGAGAATGTAATGGCCATGTCTTCTCAACACCAACACCGTTAGAATTCTTACGAACAGTAAATGTCTCACGGTTGCTTCCGCCCTGACGCTTAATTACGGTTCCTTCAAAAACCTGAATTCTTTCTCTGTTTCCTTCTTTTACCTTTGCAGATACCTTAACGGTATCACCTACCTTGAAGTCTGCAACTTCTGACTTTAACTGAGCAACTTCAATGTTCTTAATAATATCGTTCATAATGAACCTCCTTAGAATATAAGACGTTCTTGCAAGGGTTGTACGCAGGTATATTACGTACGTTTTCAATATAACTTGCAGAGGACCATCCAAAATATATGGGATTCTCTACTTGAGAGAAGTCACAACTTATTCAATGTACCATATAACTCTTCAAAATGCAAGCATTTTTTATTACTTTTCATCAAATTCATTCCCATCAAGCATCCTGCGTTTCTCCTTCACTTTATTCCGTTCTTTTTCATAATTTTCTTTATTTTCAATAAATTCTTTTCTTTGCTCTCCATACGGAGTCATTCCATGGGTGAAGGCATAATCTGCAACCAGCGGATGTTCATGTTCCACAAGATATCTTAAAATTGGTTGTTTGCACCATCGTTCTAAGATAAAAATACCAATCACACTTGCTATGATACAAAGAAAGCTGCTGATTGTATATAGAATGCCGGATGTTGCCTGCTGCACCACAATGATTATAATAAAAATAATAACAGCAAGTAACAAAGTCTTCTTAACCGATGCAAACTCTTCCTCTACCATCATGATTTCCTTGTTAAAAAATTGAATCCGATTATCCATATGGGATATCAAACGATTCAGATACTCCTCTTCTTTTCGATAAAACTCATCTAATTCCTGTATACTGTTTGTCCAGCTATCCTCCTGTTTCAAACTGAATCCACTAGATGATTTACCGGGATTTTCATCAAACAAAATACCCTTCTTACGTAGGACTTCTTCTTTCTGCTGTTTCTTCTTAATGAGACTCTGTTTCTCTTCCGTAAGTTCTTCAATTTTTCTGTCATATTCATCAATTTGGGATAACAGAATATCTATTTTCTTTTTTGTACGCAGTTTGTCATTTTGAAAAGTATCAATATCCAGCCTGGCTGCAAGGGTCTTCATCCGACCAGGATTCCAATCATAGGAAAGTTGAAATAACATTTTCAATTCCCGTTTTACTAATTTGAATTCCGCATAAGCTAAAAAAGGCATCAAAAAGATAAATAAATCAAGAGAAACCATATCACAGCCCTCTATAATATAATACAGTGCTAAGGCAATGATTACAATAAAAATCAGCCGAAATAACACCTCATGTTGTACAAGTCTTTTTCTTTTCCCTATATAATCATAATGAAACCGGGTATTACCTAGCTCCAGTTCTAATTTTTCTTTTTCATTTTTACATTGATATATCTGCTCTGCTAATTGAACCAGGTCCGGTTTTTCATAACCATAACCACCCATCTCCATATCATTTTCCCTCATATCTCTCCCATAGATCAGGACGTCTTTCTTTTGTTCGCTCAATCGATTGTTCTTGTCGCCAGGCCTCTATATTCTTATGATGACCGCTTAGCAGGACATCCGGTACACGCTCCCCCATAAATTCCTCCGGTCTTGTATACTGTGGATATTCCAAAAGATTATCATGAAATGTCTCAAACTCCGCACTGACATCATTGTGAAGCACACCCGGAACCATCCGGGATACCGCATCAATCACAACCATAGCCGGTAACTCCCCACCGGTTAAGACATAATCTCCAATGGAAATGTTATCGGTCACAATCCGTTTTAACACCCGCTCATCAATTCCTTCGTAATGACCACATAGAATAACCAGGTCTTCTTCCTGCGCCAATTCTTTTGCAAGTGCCTGATTAAACACCTTACCCTGCGGTGTCATGTAAACAACACGCAGTTTTTTCTCCTGTTTCATGCCAATCCTCTTTTTCACAGCCTCATAGGCACGGTATACCGGTCCCGGCTGCATCACCATACCTGCGCCACCACCATATGGATAATCATCTACCTGACCGTGCTTATTCTCTGCATAATCCCGGATATTGATTGCATCTACGGATATGGTCCCCTTCTTTATGGCCCTGCCCGTTATGGAAGTTCCAAGTCCATCTAATACCATATCCGGAAATAAAGTCAATATATGAAAATGCATTCTACTCCTCCATTCCCTTCATCAGACGAACAATCATTTTCCTGTCTTCCAAATTCACATCCATAATACATTCTTTGATTGCCGGAATCAGCAATTCCTTCCTCTTATCACTTGTTACCACATAAACATCATTGGCACCGGTGGGAATAATCTCCGTAAGGGTTCCTAATACAGTACCATCCTCTTTTTCCACCGTAAGATCGATAAGATCCGTCATAAAATACTCATCATCCTCTAACGTAACAGCATGCTCTCTGTCCACATACAGATTACAATTGCGATATTGCTCCACATCATTGATATTATCAATACCTTCAAACTTTAGTATTACCATATTTTTAAAAAACTTCGCTCCTTGCACATGGATTGGCAACAGCTCATTCTTATATTCCAAATAACATTCTTTTAATTTCTTAAATCTTTTATTATCATCCGTTGTGGGAAATACTTTCACTTCTCCCCGCACACCATGGGTCGAAGTAATTACACCAACCTGTAATAAATCTTCCATTCCAATATTCTTCCTTTACACATTACCCTATAATAAAGTAAAAAGGGAAGGACCATAACACAATGTGTGACAATCCTTCCACAAGATGTGATATCTCTACTTGATATCTACAATTACCTTCTTATCACCCTTTGAAGCAGCTGCTTTCACAACTGTACGGATAGATTTTGCAATTCTACCCTGCTTACCGATTACTTTTCCCATATCTTCCTGGGCAACCTTAAGCTCAACATAAATGGCGTCATCTTTTGAGGTCTCGATTACCTCAACTTCCTCCGGGTGATCAACTAGGGACTTTGCTATTACTTCTACCAATTCTTTCATCTACGAATAACCTCCCAAGTCCTATTTCTCAATACCGGCCTGCTTTAAAAGCTTAGCAACTGTATCTGTTGGCTGAGCACCGTTAGCTAACCACTTCTTTGCCAATTCTTCGTCAATCTTAACTACGCTTGGCTCCTGATTAGGATCGTAAGTACCGATTTCTTCGATGAATCTACCATCTCTTGGAGAACGTGCATCTGCTACAATTACTCTATAGAAAGGATGTCTCTTATATCCCATTCTCTTCAATCTCATCTTAACTGCCATTGTCTTATTCACCTCCTTCATAATTCTGTACATCATCATGTACTGCTATAACTTATATGTCTAAACCATATTGGTTTGTACATCCATTAAAAACCAAAAGGCATCCGGAATCGTTTGCCCCGTTTACCACCCATCATACCAGACATCTGCTTCATCATCTTCTTCATCTGGTCAAACTGCTTAATAAGGCGGTTCACTTCGCTGATGTCTACCCCGGCTCCGGCTGCAATTCTTCGCTTACGGCTTGGATTGATTATATCCGGATTCGACCGTTCCTCCTTTGTCATAGACAAGATAATGGCTTTCGGCCGATTCATCTGTTTTTCATCAATCTCAACATTTTTAAGCTGATTGCCCATACCCGGAATCATAGAAAGCATATCCTGCATACTTCCCATTTTCTCCATTTGGGCTAAACTATCTAAAAAGTCATTGAAATCAAAAGACGCTTTTCTCATCTTCTGTTCCATTTCCCTGGCTTTTTCTTCATCTATGGCACCCTGTGCCTTCTCAATAAGGGATTCCACATCTCCCATTCCAAGAATACGACTTGCCATTCTTGACGGATAGAACTGCTCTAAATCAGAAAGTTTCTCACCCATGCCTACATAAAAGATTGGCTTACCGGTTACAGCACGAATGGAAAGTGCTGCACCACCGCGGGTATCACCATCTAACTTTGTAAGAATAACACCGTCAATTCCTATCTGCTCATTAAAGCTTGTTGCAATATTCACTGCGTCCTGACCGGTCATTGCATCAACTGTCAGAATCGTATAGGTTACAGAAACACTCTTCTTAATCTCCTGCAGCTCCTCCATCATGGATTCATCAATATGAAGTCGGCCAGCCGTATCTAAAAACACAATCTGAATATTATTCTTAGCAGCATGTTCCACTGCAGCTTTAGCAATATCCACCGGTGAATTCTGTGTTCCCATGGTAAATACCGGAACTCCCTGCTTCTCACCATTAATCTCCAACTGTTTGATTGCCGCCGGACGATATACATCACAGGCGGTAAGAAGACATTTCTTACCACGTTCCTTATACTTTCCTGCAAGCTTGGCAACCGTTGTTGTCTTACCTGCACCCTGAAGACCACACATCATAATGACTGTGACTTCATTAGAAGGAAGAAGCTTGATCTCAGTTGTTTCCGAACCCATGAGCTTATCCATCTCTTCCTTGACAATCTTAATGACCATCTGTCCGGGATTCAATCCTTTCAGAACATCCTCACCAACTGCGCGTTCACTCACCGAATTAATGAATTGTTTCACAACCTTGAAGTTAACATCTGCCTCCAACAGTGCACGCTTTACTTCTTTCATTGCTTCCTTGACATCTGCTTCCGTCAAAGAACCTTTGCTTCTCAACTTCTTAAATGCATTTTGTAATTTATCTGATAAACTCTCAAATGCCATATATTACCTCCGGGCAAACTGTATTGCCTTCAATAACTCTCATAAATTGCTTTGGATATCTCCTCAATTGCATTAATCTTTTCCTGTAATTCGGGATTATTCGTCATTCCCTTCAAGTCTGTCGCCAATTCGTGAATCTCACTTACCCGTTCCTTGGTGTCTAAAAACTTCTCAACCAGTAAAAGCTTACTCTCATAATCTTCTAAAATCTTATCGCAACGCTTCACTAAGTCATAGACACCCTGACGGCTGATACCCTCATCTCTCGCAACCTCTGAATATGATAAATCATTCAGAACAATATCCGAATAGACTGATTTCTGATGCTCCGTTAACAGTTCACCATAAAAATCGTACAATAAAGCCTGTCTGACGATCTTCTCCATCTGTTCACTTCCTTGTAAAGTATTTTCTCTTTACATCATCCTTGCATAGTATATATAAAGAAAGAGCAGTTGTCAAGCATTTTTTCTTGACAGCCACTCTTTTTTTAATCTTGTTCTAACATTAACCGTATATCATTATGAATCTGCTTCTTTAGCGCATCCACACTGGTAAATTTTTCCTCCGAACGGATAAAATACAAAAGTTCCGTTTTTAATTTACGGCCATAGAGATTATCCGAGTAATCCAGTAAATATGTTTCCAAGCCAACGTGATGTGTACCGCTAACTGTAGGTTTTTTGCCCAGATTACTGATTCCCCGGTATATCACACCATCAATCTTTACACGGCTTGCGTAGACACCATATGCCGGAAGTAATTTCTGTTCCGAAATCTCCTGATTCATGGTAGGAAAACCGATGGTATGCCCTAAATGCTGTCCGTGAATAACTTCACCATATATAAAGTATGGATTGCCGAGCATCTCATTTGCAATATGGAAATGAGACTCTAACATATCCCGAATTGTTGTGGAACTGACAACCTTACCATGTAATGTCTTCTTCTGTAACGCATGCACCTCAAAATGATGCTGTTCTCCCAGTGCTTCCAGCAAAGCCACATTACCACTTCTTCCTTTTCCAAAATGATAATCTGAACCCACATAAACAGACTGCACCCCCAGCTGATGCACCAGGCAGTTCACTACAAAATCCTCCGGTGACATTGCCGCAAATTCCCTTGTAAAGGGATAATCCAATAAAACATCTACCCCCAACTCTTCAAAATATAATGCCTTTTCCTGTGCCGTATATATATTCTTATGAACCCTTCCATTCAATACTGAATTCGGAGTATTCCCGAAGGTAAAAACCAGTGCACTTCTTCCAAGCTTTTTCTCTCGTTTTAGTCCATCAATCAGCATTTGATGTCCTACATGAATCCCATCAAACTTGCCAAGTGCAATTGCGGTTCCTACTGTATGAAATTGTTTTGCATCATCATCTCGTAAATATATCATACCATTTATCCTTTTACAAAAACATCTTATCTGCCTTCCATGCCTGTAACTTTATCTGATAACAATAAATAGCCCGAAACACCCCATCTTTATCATAAACTAAACAGGAATCCCCATCTGACACCGCAGAATTCACATCTACAAAATCCGCATATTTCAGAAGATTACCATTCATTAGCCGATCATGAGCTTTCTTTGTTACTCTGTAATGCGGAAGCTTTGGAAACAGCTGGTCAATGGGGATTATATGGGCATCCAACTGCTTGTTTTGTGCCAGATTCTCCACATCGGAAAGCCTTAATGCATCCGCTTCACGAAAGATAAAACCGGTCTCCTGTGCATTAACACTTGTACGAAGCAGTTCCTCTAGCACTGCCCCACAACCAAGCTTTATCCCGATGTCCCTGCAAAGACTGCGAATATACGTACCTTTACTGCAGGATACCATAATCGTTACCAATGGCAGTTCTATCTCACATATCTGAATTTCATGGATTATAACCGGTCTCGGTTTCCGTTCCACCTCAATTCCCTGTCTTGCCAATTCGTAAAGCTTCTTACCGTTAACTTTAATAGCCGAATACATCGGCGGAATTTGCTGATATTCACCCTCAAAGGAACGAATTGCAGTTCGTATCTCATCCTCCGTTACATTTACCTCACAGGTAGACTGTACGGTTCCGGAACTGTCCTCTGTATCCGTAGTCACACCAAGTCGGAATGTAGCTTTATAACATTTATTCTTATCTGTCAAAATGTCACAAAGCTTTGTTGCCTTACCTAAACATACAACAAGCACGCCTTCCGCATCCGGATCTAATGTTCCGGTATGACCAATTTTCTTCTGTTTCAAAATACCACGAAGTTTTGCCACCACATCAAAGGAAGTGAATCCTTTTTCTTTATATATATTTATCACACCATCGAACATTCATCTAATCCTTTACTTTCCACCTATGCATTATCTAACTGTGCCTTAATCATTTCCGTTACTTTCAAAATGATTGTATCCTTGTCACCCTCTACTTCGCATCCGGCAGCACGCACATGTCCACCACCACCAAGTGAGCCTGCAATCATACTGACATTAACAATCTCGTTGGAACGAAGGGAACATTTGAACACGCCCTTTTTCGGATACTCATACATCCACAGGGCACATTCAACACCTTCTGTAATGCGCAAAGCATCTACCACTCCATCCGTATCGAGATTTGTTGCCTCATTTTCATCAAAGACATCCTTTGTAAGACAGGACACAATAACCTTGCCATCAAACATCAAAAATGCTGCATCTAACGCTTTGGCAAGCATCTTATTTTGTTTAAATGTCTTCTGATAAAACGTGCCATCAATCACTAACTGACTTCTGGCGCCTTTTTCAATCAGTATGCCGGCAATCTCCATTGTCTGTCTGGTTGTATTGGTATATTTAAATACCCCTGTGTCATGCACAATTCCTAAATACAAACACTCTGCACACCGTTGGGAAATCTTGTCTTCTTCTAGCAAAGTAAAAACAACTTCTGC
Source organism: uncultured Clostridium sp. (assembly GCA_945915475.1). GTDB lineage: Bacteria > Bacillota > Clostridia > Lachnospirales > Lachnospiraceae > CAG-590. Next base: position 37,566 of record CAMEFI010000006.1, read on the forward strand.
CGCTGCACTACAGTCTGTCTTCAAAAAACAGACATCCCCAAATCCCTGATTACTTATGTGATGATCGATACACATAGTTCTCTTTGCACTATCATAATATGTTGCAAAGTCACCGTGACGATCCAGATCCCCACTGTCCATAGAAATACAAAGATCATAGGTCCTGTCTTTTTTTTCATGCAATATTGTATCTGCACCGTTCAAAAACATAAACTCCTGTTTGAAGGCATCTAAATAAATATCTATTTGCTTATCCGGATAATTATCTAAAATATAATTATACACTCCCAGACAAGAACCAACACAGTCACCATCCGGACGCATGTGCCCCAAAATTACAATATCCTGCGCTTTTTCTATTTCTTTAATAAAATCGTTCATTCTACTCCTTATCCGAATCGATATTTTCCTGTTGATGTGCCTGCTCACGACTCATAACATCGTCAATCTTCTTGGACATATTAATAGCATACTCTATCGATTCATCAATATAAAAGGTGATTTCCGGCGTATTTCTCAAATTAATACTTCTGGCAAGTTCCTTCCGGATATATCCGGAAGCACTCTTTAAGCCAGCTAATGTGTCTTCTTTTGCCTGTTCGTCCCCTAAGACAGAAATGTATGCCTTACATTCTTTCAGGTCCGGGGTAACCATAACCTGAGTAACAGAAGTCATGGCATGAATCCGCGGATCTTTAATCTCACGACTGATAATTCTTGATAATTCCTTCTGCACTTCTCCGTTAATTCTTGTGTTCTTAATACTTGTGCGTCTCATATACTCTCCATTCTATTATATCTGTTAGTCTAACGAGGCACCTCAACCATTTCATAGGCTTCAATCTGGTCATCTTCTTTCAGATCGTTGAAGTTTTCAAGAACAATACCACACTCAAAACCATTCTTTACCTCTTTCACATCATCCTTGAAGCGCTTCAATGATGCAAGAGGACCTTCATAAATCTGTTCCCCATCTCTTGTGACACGAACAGTGGACTTCTTCTTGATCACACCATCTAATACAAAAGAACCTGCAATGGTACCAACACCAGATGCCTTAAATGTCTGACGAACTACCAGATGACCTGTTACCTGCTCCTCATATACCGGATCCAACATTCCCTTCATAGCCGCCTCAATATCTTCAATTGCGTTATAAATAACCTTATATAATCTCAGATCTACTTTCTCACGTTCTGCAACATCCTTTGCCTGGGCATCCGGACGTACATTAAATCCGATAATGATGGCGTTAGATGCAGATGCCAGAATAACATCTGACTCATTAATTGCACCAACACCGGCATGAATGACTTTGATTACTACTTCCTCATTAGAAAGCTTTAATAAACTCTGTTTTACAGCTTCTACAGAACCCTGCACATCCGCCTTTACTACCAAGTTAAGCTCTTTTACATTACCAGCCTGAATCTGAGAGAACAGATCATCCAATGACATCTTTGCCTTTGTCTCAGCAAGAAGTTTCTCTTTATCACATGCAATATAGGTCTCAGCCATTGCACGTGCTTCTTTCTCATTCTTAGTAGCCAGGAAGATCTCACCGGCAGCAGGTACTCCATTTAAACCAAGAATCTCCACCGGCTGAGAAGGTCCTGCTTCCTTTACATTCTGTCCTTTGTCATTCAACATGGCACGAACCCTGCCATATGCACTTCCTACCGTAATGGTGTCACCAACCTTCAGTGTACCTTTCTGCACCAGAATAGTTGCAACCGGTCCACGGCCTTTATCCAATTCTGCCTCAATAACAATACCACGGGCTTTCCGGTTCGGATTTGCTTTCAGCTCTAATACTTCAGCAGTAAGAAGGATCATCTCTAATAAGTTATCAATACCTTCCTTAGTATGTGCAGAAACCGGACAAAATACAGTAGAACCACCCCAATCCTCAGCAATCAGTTCATACTCAACCAATTCCTGCTTTACACGCTCTACATTTGCGCTTTCCTTATCAATTTTATTTACCGCAACAATAATTTCAATACCAGCGGCCTTTGCATGGTTAATCGCCTCAACCGTCTGTGGCATAACACCATCATCCGCAGCAACCACAAGGATTGCTATATCTGTAGCCTGAGCACCACGCATACGCATGGCTGTAAAGGCCTCATGCCCCGGTGTATCCAAAAATGTAATCTGCTGACCATTTACATCTACTGTATAGGCACCAATATGCTGCGTAATACCACCGGCTTCCCCAGAAGTAACAGAGGTCTCGCGAATAGCATCCAAAAGGGAAGTTTTCCCGTGGTCGACATGACCCATAACACAGACAACCGGCGGACGCTCTACCAATAAGGATTCATCCTCTTCCTCTTCTTTGAGCATCTCCTCAATAACATCTACCTTTACTTCTTCCTCTGCAATGCAATTATACTCTAATGCAATTTCTGCTGCTTTTTCAAAATCAAGATCTGTATTCACAGTAACCATCTCACCGGCTAAAAACAATTTCTTGATCAACTGGGATACCGGTGTCTTTACTTTATCCGCAAGTTCCTGAACCGTTAATACCTCAGGAAGTTCAATGGTACGAATCACAGGTTCTTCCGGCTCCTTTGGCTTCGGTTTTGCAGCCGGCTTATTGACCGGCTTTGTTCCTTTTACTGTAAAATGCTCATTCTTCTTACGGCTTCTCTTTCTGCTATCGCCATCTTCATACAAAGAGCTCTTATCTCTCTCTTTCTTGTCCTTATGACGATCCATACGATCTCTGTCCATTGAGGCACGATCCATTGGTGCAGGGATGGAAATCTTCTCTTCTCTTCTACCGTCCCGGCGTCCACTATTTCCACCACCCTGTCCCGGTCTGCCATTATTAAAGCCACCACGGTTGCCATTAAAGTCTCTTCTATCACCCTGTGGTCTTCCATTTCTATCGCCTTGTGGACGATTTCCATTAAAGTCTCTTCTATCGCCCTGTGGTCTTCCGTTTCTGTCGCCCTGTGGGCGATTCCCATTATAGTCTCTTCTGTCACCCTGGGGACGTCTGTCGCCCTGTGGACGATTTCCATTAAAGTCTCTTCTATCACCCTGGGGTCTTCCATTTCTGTCACCTTGTGGGCGATTTCCATTAAAATCCCTTCTATCACTCTGGGATTTTCCATTTCTGTCGCTCTGTGGACGATTCCCATTATAGTCTCTTCTGTCACCCTGGGGACGTCTGTCGCCTTGTGGACGATTTCCAGTTACAACCTGAGAACGATTCTCACTCTGTGCATTATTTCTTGGCTGTTCCGGTTTTCCTGTCTGTTCTGCCGGTTTTGTCTGCTGTGGAGCCGATTTTTTTACAACTGGCTCAGGTGAAGCTTTCGCTGCAAAACGTGCTCTTACCTTGCCTGCATCCTCATCGGAAACTGAACTCATATGATTTTTTACTTCCACACCATTCTTCTTCAATATTTCAAGGATTTCTTTGCTATCTTTATTCAAACTTTTCGCTAATTCATATACTCTGATTTTTGCCAAATCATCACACCTCCATATTTTCGTTGCTATCTATATGCTTTACAACTGCCTTTGCAAGGCCTTGATCCGTAACTGCTAAAGATGCACGAAATTCTTTACCACAGGCATTTCCAATAGATATCTTATCGGAAAATACCCTTATTGTTACATGATAATAATCACACATGTTTTGAAATTTCTTCTTTGTATTGTCCGATGCATCTTCCGCCACAACAACTAAATGAGCTTTTCCCTCTTTGACCGCTTTTTCCGTTGAAAATTCTCCCGTCACAGTCTTTCCTGCCTTAGTTGCAAGGGAAAGCATAGACATTGCTTTATGATTTTGTCTCAATTTCTGAAAGCTCCTTTTCTAATTGTTCATATATCTCTGCACGGATTGCCATCTTAAAGGATCGCTCTAAACCTTTTGATTTCATAGCCTTTTCCAAGCATTCCCGATTCATGTGCACATAGGCGCCACGACCATTTTCTTTGCCGGTGGGATCTAACTTAATCTCATTGTCCTTTGTCTTGATAATTCGAAGCAGTTCTTTCTTTGCAATCATTTCACCACACCCGACACATTTACGAAGCGGCGTTTTCTTTGCCATTTCATCACATCCAATCTATTCACAATCCATCTATCTTAAAAGCTTACGCAAAAAGAAACATGTTTATGCCATTTAGGCATCCTCATTTTCTTCTGTGTATTCGCCATCATTATAATCGTCATCCGCACGATAGCCTTCTTCTTCCTCATAAGAATCATAATCGTCATCATAATTCTCATCATAATCATCATAATCATCATAGCCATATGCATCTCTTGCCTGTGACTCACTCTTGATATCAATCTTGTATCCGGTTAATCTTGCGGCTAATCTCGCATTCTGTCCCTCTTTACCAATTGCTAAAGAAAGCTGATAATCCGGAACTACAACTCTTGCACTCTTGTCCTCTTCGTCTACCTGGACGGAAACTACTTTAGATGGACTTAAAGCATTCTCAATAAAAGTAGCCGGATCTTCGCTCCATGTTATAATATCTATCTTCTCACCCTTTAAGTCATCCACAATATTATTCACACGGTTTCCATTCATACCAACACAGGCACCTACCGGGTCAACATTTGGATCATTTGACCACACAGCAATCTTAGACCGTGAACCTGCTTCTCTTGAAATTGACTTAATCTCAACGGTTCCATCTGCAACTTCTGTTACTTCCTTCTCAAACAGACGCTTTACCAGTTCTGGATGGGTACGGGATACAATCACCTTCGTTCCCTTTGTTGTTTTCTTAACTTCAACAATATAGAGCTTGATTCGATCCGTCGGACGATAATGTTCTGTCTTCACCTGTTCATTTTCCATTAACAAAGCATCCATCTTGTCATCTAAACTTACAGAAATATTCTTACCAACATATCTTTGGACTACACCGGTTACAACATCTTTTTCCTTTGCATAAAAATGATCAAAAATAGCATTTTTCTCTTCTTCTTTGATTGTCTGCACAATAACACTTCTAGCCTGCTGTGCTGCAATACGTCCAAAATTTTTCGGTGTGATTTCTACATTTACGATGTCACCAACCGCATATTTTGAACTAATCATCAATGCCTTTTCTAATGATATTTCCGTTGCAGGATCTTCCACAGTCTCAACAACCGTCTTGGCTGCATATACCTCGATGGCACCAGTCTCACGATCCATATTCACCGTTACATTCTCGCTTTTTCCGAAATCTTTCTTACATGCATCCAATAACGATTTCTCAATTGCATCAATAATTACCTCTTTTGAAATTCCTTTCTCCTTCTCAATCTGCTCTAATGCAAGCATTAATTCTGACATTTTTCTGACTCCTCCTTTATTCTTTAAAACTCAAATGCTAATCTGATCAATGCCAGGTTACTTCGATCAATGTCTATCTCTTCATCATTTTCCAAAATAACCTTTATTATCTTATCATCAAATTCTTTCAGTTCTGCTTCGAATTCTTTCACCTTAGTCTCAGCAAGCGGCTTATATAACTTTATCTCCACCATCTTGCCAAGATTTCTTGCAAAATCCTTATCCTTCTTAAGCGGGCGTAATAATCCAGGCGAACTTACTTCCAAAATGTAAGCATCCTTAAATTCCTTTTCGTATGCATCCAGCTTTGGATTCAATTCCCGGCTTATCTCCACGCAATCATCAATTGTGATTCCGCCGGGCTTATCCGCATACACACGCAAATAGTATGTGGAACCCTCTTTCACATACTCCACATCCACCAGTTCAAATCCATGGCGTTCAATGATGGGAACAACAAGTTCTTCACAGGTAGATTCAATCTCCTTCTTAGTCATAAATGACCCCTTTCCATATGCAATTGTATAACATGCTACAACATAAAGAGAGTGGACAATACGCCCACTCTCTTACTCGTTAATATGCTACTATATTAGAATACCACTACTTTCCGGAAAATGCAAGCATTTTCTTACAGAAAATCAACAGTATTCTTTCCATTACATTCCCATCTGAGCTGCAACTTCTGCTGCAAAATCCTCGTTCTTTTTCTCCATTCCTTCACCAACTTCGAAACGAACAAACTTAGCAATCTTAAGATCTTTGTTAACAGACTCAAGATATTTAGCAACAGACTGCTTACCATCCTCAGCTTTCACATATGTCTGATCAAGAAGACTGATCTCTTTTACCTGCTTAGAAATACGTCCTTCTACAAGACCATTGAAAATCTTATTGCCAACAATAGCATCCTTATCAGCCATAGCCAGCTCTGCTAATGTGTTCTTAGCTTCTGTTGAAAGGAAGTTAGGCAAATAATTCATATTACTCTTCTTCTCTTCATAAATAGCGATGTCCTCATCACTCCACTTCTTATCATTTACAGCCTTGTCAAGCAATCCCTGTAAGATTGGCTTAGGAAGTGAAAATGGATCATTTAAAGCACTATCAATTGTAATCTCTTTTAATTTTGCCATTTCATCTGCAGAGATATCAGCTCTACAAATGTATTGTGGATTCATAGCAGCAATCTGCATAGCAACATTAGCAAGTGCCTCCTTTACAGAATCATCTGCAGCACCCTCACCAGATACTAATACACCAATACGTCCACCACCGTGTAAATAAGATACTACACAATCACCAGTTACCTTCTCAAATCTACGGAATGATAATTTCTCGCCGATTGTAGCTGTCTTCTCAACAAGGGCATCCTTTAAACCATTCTCTTCTAATAATGCTGCAACATCCTCACCATTCTTTCCACCATTTAATGATGAAACAAGTGCCTGATCAGCAATCTGCTGAACAAATGACTGGAACACTTCATTCTTGGCAACGAAATCAGTCTCAGAGTTCACTTCAACAACAACTCCAGTCTTTGCATCTGCAGCAATAGCAGCTCTTGCAATACCTTCTGCTGCAATTCTGCTTGCTTTCTTCTCAGCCTTAGCTGCACCACTCTTACGAAGTGCTTCTACCGCAGCATCCATATTACCATCACACTCTGTAAGTGCTTTCTTACAATCCATCATACCAGCTCCTGTTAACTCACGGAGCTCTTTTACCATACTTGCTGTAATAGCCATCTCTAATTCCTCCATATATCACTTTTCTTAAAAATAGCTGTCGCACTTAGATAATATCACGATAGGTTCCGTACGACAGCTTTGCATTTCTTATTCAATCAAATTAGATTATTCCTCAGCAGCAACCTCTTCTGCCACTTCCTCTGTCTCAGCATCCACACCCTGATTAGCCTCAATAACAGCATCTGCCATCTTAGCAACGATTAATTTAACAGCACGGATTGCATCATCATTACCAGGAATTACATAATCCAACTCTTCCGGATCACAGTTTGTATCTGCAATGCCAACCAAAGGAATACCTAATGAATGAGCTTCCTGAATACAGATTCTTTCCTTGCGTGGATCAACAACAAAGATCATATCCGGAGCTCCGCCCATTTCCTTAATACCACCTAAATTCTTCTGAAGCTTATCCATCTCTTTCTTGATGTTGATAACTTCTTTCTTAGGAAGTACATCAAAGGTTCCATCTTCTTCCATCTTCTCATACTTCTTCAAGGTAGCGATACGAGTCTCGATTGTTCTCCAGTTCGTAAGCATACCACCTAACCATCTCTCATTAACATAGTACATACCACATCTCTCTGCCTCTGTCTTAACAGAATCCTGAGCCTGCTTCTTCGTACCTACAAATAAAATCTTGCCACCCTCTGCAGCACATTTCTTAATTGCCTCGTAAGCTTCATCTACCTTGCCAACTGACTTCTGTAAGTCGATGATGTAGATACCATTACGCTCAGTATAAATGTACTCAGCCATCTTAGGGTTCCATCTTCTTGTCTGGTGTCCGAAATGTACACCTGCTTCCAATAACTGTTTCATTGAAATAACGCTCATAATAATACCTCCTGGTTTGTCTTCCAACGACTTCCCATACCCGGAAACAGATCTATAACACGCGTCCTTTGATTATAAATCTGCACCAATCCGAATCATCCACCGTTGTGTTTTATTTTTTACCGAGTGGTATTATAGCATAGGAACGCTAATACCACAAGGATTTTTTTCATTTTTTGATATTCTTAACACCATTTTATTTACATAGGATCTGAAATCGCCTCAGCAATCGTATGAAAGTCCATCCCTTTTGTAAGAGCATGTGTCCCCACACGAATCCGTGATGCATAACCGTTCTCAATCAAATAATCATCAAACTCAGCAGCATCCGCAACCATTCCCAGCTCCTGCAATTGCTGCGCAACTGCATAGGAATTGGTTCCCTTTTCCACCGTTACGGAAACACTTTCTGCAACTGTCATATTTTCTGTGGTTACAGCCTCTGTTGTTGCTTCTGCCGTAGAAACGGTTGCCTCCTCCGATGAAGCTTCTGTATCCGATACGTTTTTATCCATATGGTTTTCTATATCTGTATTTGATTCCAGCAAATCTTTAATCGAGGTATCCGGTTCTACCATTCCCAATTCCTTGGCACGCTCCATAACTTGTTGATCTGTCATTTTTGTTGTGCCCATCTGTCTATATGCCACAAAAAAAATAATAGATGCAAATACAATACCAACACCCAGTCCTCTTAAAAAATACTTGAATTTCATGACATTTCTCCTTGATACAAATCAATTACCAGCTTCACTTCACCTATGCCAAGACCCAACTGCTTTGCAATATCTACTATACTGTTACCATTTCGGTGCATTTCCAGGATAATATCATTTGAGTTTGCATTCTCCTCAAACTCTTCATCCAATACATTTTCCAGATCCGGATTTGATTCTGCCATCTCATCAAATACATCCTTCTCATCCATATCAGAGATAACAAGACTATCCCCAGGAATGTTCTCCTGCTGTTTTGCAGTCACATTGTGGGATGCTACCTGTTCCAATCCTGTATTATTATGTGTATTCTCCTGTGTTTCAGAAAGTATATCCGTATTCCTTGCAACAGATACGGTTGATTGTGTTTGCTCACTCTCCGCCTGCGGAGATGTTCTTTTAATAGATGGCATGATCTGTTCAACTGTAATACGTTTCGTCAGTAATTCTGAGATTTGCTTTTTCATATCATCTACTTCTCTTACCGTATTCATAATTTCTTTTTGCTTATCATCCAACATACTGTATAGGAACATTACCTCTTTATGATTTTTCTCAATCTGGTCGCATACAGCAACTGCATAATCGCCAAGCGCCATTGTCTTTTCATTAGCCATGGATGAAAGCGACTCATTTGTTTCATACAATATATCTTTTGCCTGTTTTGCAATCACATCTTCAATTTTTCTTTTGATAATATTAAGCTCTCTTTCCGAAAATTCATAATCATCATTCACAGTTAACAGATCAATATTAAAATCGGATTCTTTTTTCGTAAATTTTTCCGAAATAAAGAAACTTGCAAAGATAAATATGATTCCAATAATAATCATTATAATAATTGAAAGTGTCATAGTATACTCCTGCCTATATCTGTATATTAATTCTCGGTGATAATTTTTCATTCACCTCATCTGTTTCCCTATCATTCTTATTCTCTTCCTCATCCTTTGCATTCTTCTGCCGCCGTTTTCTTCTGGAATCCTGATAAGTTCCATTTCCTTCTTCCTTTGCATCATATTGATATTCTGCAAACTGATTGGCATCCTTTTTTATAACGGTTTCACTGTTATGCTGCACTTCCTTTTGCACCTCATTGGCTGCAAAATGATTTTCATTCACAATCTGACGATTTTCAAAATGTTTTTCCGAACCTACAGATTCCGTTCTTGGTAATAGCATCTGCATTTCAATGGGACGTATCATAACTAAACCCTCCTATATGGATGAACTTACAACATCTGCACCATCTAAACGGAACTGACATCTACTTAGAATATCTTTCACAGGATATATCCGGTTTGCTATATGAATGGTAACTCCCGGATAAACCGTATAATTTACTACAACACGACCACCCTTTTTCTCTTCAATGGTCTGTTTTAATTGCATATATTCTGCAGATTCAGACTCTAATTCTGCATTCAATTGTTTGAAGCGCTCAGCCGCTTGTTTTGCAGTTACAAGCTGATTTGGCAGCAATTTGACACCCTCCGCCATTTTCTTGCGAAGAGTTTCTAAAATTTGCTTATTTTCAATTAATTCATCCTGCTTTGTCTTGATAGAAACGCTCAGATCTTTAAAGCGATCTAGAATCTCCGGTTCTACACCTACTTTAATATTGGTAGCCGTATTCATCTTATTGCCAAACACACTGGCTTCTATACGTTGTCCTGCTGATACATTTCCACCAATCACAAATCCTTTTCTTCCACTCACGACAACGGTTTCACCGGCATCTACATCCGAATGGAGACAGGAACCGATATTAACCGTTCTTCCCGCTTTCGCTTTACAACTTTCTAAAAACTTGGCAACAATATCATTTCCCGCCTGTAACAAACAACGGTTCATCCCCTGCACGCCTCGTTTTAACACAATATTGCCGCCAGCAATCAATGTGGCTCCCTCTACAACACCATCCACTTCAATATCACCGGATGCTTCCACTGTAAAACCGGCGCAGACATTGCCAGGTATTACAATATTGCCATTATAATGTAAATCTCCCGTAGATGGATCCACATTGGCAGCAACCCGGTAGGTATTGGATACAAACACGGTATCACCTTCTAGTTTGACATCTCCATCAACCAGAGAATATATCTTCAGACGATCTTCTGATGCTTCAATATTCTTTCCAAACTTAAGAACACCTTTTCGAATCTTGGCTGGTATAATCACATTTCCAAAAATATCTTTTCCCGGTGTTCCTTCTTTTTCAGGAGTCAGTTCTGCAAGTAAATCTCCCTCTTTAACAGAAGTAAATAAATTCAATTCATGAAAATCAACACTTCCGTCCTCTAACAGTTTTGGCCTTGCTGTAGGCTCTGTATTAAACATATAGCGGATTTTTGCATCTGTTCCCTGAATAACGGCGGTTCCCTTTGCAATAGGAATATCCCTGCAATATTGCGGACCGGCAACAAACGCTCTGATCATCTTTGTCGAAATCCCTTCGGTGATCTTATTCGCTTTTAATTCATTCTCAATATCTTTTTCCGTCATGCGCTTTCCATTCTCGGAAGGAGGATAAAAACGCATAATGGCAAGCATCCTGTCGTCAGAAACCCTTATATCTGCCATCTCATTTACTTCTGAAACAGTCATTTGTGATACAAAGATTTCTTTCACATCCTGTGCTTTCGATACTTCTTGTGTAAGCTTAGGAACGTCAACATCAGTAATGCCGCATTTTTGTAAATATTTAACAAGTTCTACCATTACAATGGGTTTACCATTTTCCTGCGGGGGGAAAATGCGTACAAATACACCATTTGCTCGAATCACTAACTGAAAATAAGCATTCGAATATCTCATATGACGCCCTCCTTATTCTGTGTTATCCCATTAATATCTCAAAATACTTGCCTAAATGTTTCTTCATCTTTTCAAGCGCCTTTGAATGTAATTGAGAAATACGCGACTCCGAAACTTCTAACACCTTCGCCACCTCTTTTAAAGTAAGATCTTCGTAATAATATAATAACACAACTTTGCGTTCCTTCTCCGTCAATAATTCCAATGCATCCATAAGCATTTTTTTAACCTCTTCACGGTTAACAGCCTCTTCCGGCTCAATATATGTTGTATTACGAAATTCTCTTACACCGTTATCATTTCCCTGTTCCATAAACTCATCTAAGGATGCAACATTCGAAATATTCGTAAGGCTCTCCCAACTACGATATTCATCTAAGCTGATTCCAAGTTCCTGTGCAATATCCTTATCTTTTACATTTGCACCCTTTTCTTTTTCAAGTTTTGCAATCACGCTTTCCATCTGTTTCTGTTTCTGTCTGACAGAACGGGGAATCCAGTCCATCTTTCGGATCTGATCCAATATGGAGCCTCGTATACGCAGACTCGCATACGTTTCAAATTTGATACCTTTCCCATAATCAAACTTATCAATAGCATCAATGAGTCCAAAAATTCCATAACTAACTAAATCATCATATTCAACTGTATATCCTAAATACATATTCAAACGACCGGCAACCAGCTTCACCAAAGGAACATATTCCACAATAATCTGTTCTCTCAGTTTCTCTGACTTTGTCTTTATGTATTCTTCCCACAACTTATTTCTTTTGGTCTCATCCATCGTAAACACCCCAGTACTCCATGATACCAGTTATCTAACTACAACTGATTATATCTCTTCTTCATCCTCGTCAAAACCCACCGACTCTGTTATCTTACCTTCATTCTCACCATCAGCGTCCGCAACCACATCATCTGTCGTTGCTGCTGAAGCTGAAACATCCTTCTCAGCCTGTTCCATACCCTTTTGTAATATCTCTATAACAAGTGTACCAATCACATAGAATATCAGGATTGTGATCAGAACAATAAATAGCGAAAGTGTTATTTGTCTTTTCAAACAAATATTAATGATTAAAGCAATTAATCCTGCCAATAACACGATAAATGCTCTGACATACCGCAGTTTCATATTCCATCTCCTATATTACCTTCTCGCCTTTTCCTGCACTTCGGATTGTTAACTTTTTCGTCACATTGTCAAACACAATCGTTCTACCGTAATCAGCACCTGTATCCTCGGCGACGATGGGAATCTTTAATTCAGAAAGCACTTCCTTCACTGACTTCACATTACGTTCTCCAACACTTGCCAAATCTGTCTTGGATGAAAACTGGAACATTGCAGCTCCCCCAGCAATCTTAGCAGAAAGAAATGACTTTTTCACACCCTTTTCCTCTAATGCATGCAGCAGATCTTCAATCCCAGTGTCAGCAAATTTTGCACGATTTGCATTATTCTTAATTTCTTTACTTGACGGTAGCATTATATGAACCATACCGCAATATTCATCTTTCAGTGTATATAACACAATTCCAACACAAGAGCCTAACCCAATTGTTGTAATGGTGTCGGGATTCTTACATATCTTCCAATCAGCAATTCCAACTTTGATTATCTCTGCCATAACTTCACCCGATTCCTAATGCCTGAAAAATGTGTTCATAGGACATCTCATCCGTCACAAAAAGCAGAAAACCATTGATTGGTCTTTGATTATCTAAGAACTTGGAATCAATAATAAGCGCTTTATCACCGATCTGTCCCAGTTCACTAATAGGAAGACTCAGCACTGATCCTGCCATATCTACACAAATAGCAGGTGGTGCTATGGTTAACTTCAGATTTGTCAATGTACTGATGGATGAAATATAAGAACTCATCAGAATATTACCAATCTCCTTCAGTGCAGACTTATCCATATGATCAAATTCAACAAAATCATCACCATAAGTCTTACCAAGCATAGTCCCGGCAAGATTCTTTGCTTCTTCTAACTCTAAAACAAACAATGTCATGCCACTGACTTCACCTGTAAAATGCGTAAGTACTGCTGCAACAATGGTATCCGGACCACCAATCATATCTGCTATCCCATCAAAACTGAGAATCTTCACAACCGGAACTTCTACTCTCAATCCAGAATTCAACATAACAGACAGCGCAGTTGTTGCATTTCCTGCCCCAATATTCCCAATTTCTCTCAAAACATCCAGCTTCATACTGGTCAATTCCTGATTCTCCATCTAATCACCTATGCATTATCCAAATCTTGAATGATACCTTGAATGTTCAACAAAGAAATTAATGTATCATTGTATTTACCAACACCTATCAGATTGCTTCCCTGCTCATCATAAACCGCTTTTTCAATATTCTCTTCTTCGAGAGTAACCACCTCTCGTACCTCATCAACCAACACACCAATCTTTGCATTGCTTTCCGGCTTCAAAATGATAATTCTTGTTGCATTCGTATATTCCTTATCAGGCAAATCGAACTTTGTTCTAAGACACATAACCGGAATAATCTCACCACGAAGATTAATCACCCCTGCAAAATAAGACTGTGCCTTTGGAACTCTTGTAATCTGTTGCATCCGGACAATATTATCAATATATGAAATATCAATTCCGTACTGCTCATTGTCTAGTTTCACAACAATGTACTGCTTTACATCATTTACGACTGTATTCTCTTCCATGAAAACCCCTCCTTATACTAATGCATTCGAATCAATAATCAATGCTACTTCTCCATCACCTAAGATAGTCGCACCACTAATCATTCTATGAATATTAATATATTTACCAAGTGGCTTGATTACAATTTCCTGCTGACCAAGTAAATTGTCAATAACAAGTCCTGTCTGTTTATCACCCTTCTTCACGATGACAACGATCAGGTTCTCCTGTTCTTCTTCCTGTTGCGGACAATCCAACACTTCATCTAAACGAACAAGCGGTATTACCATTCCCCGCAGATTAATTACTTCTTTCTGCTGAACATATTTGATATCATCTATTGATACATCTTCAATTGTAACAATAGAATTCAAAGGTATCGCATATTTCTCCTGTCTGACTTCTACCATCAATGCCTGAATGATTGCAAGCGTTAATGGAAGACGTACTGTAAATTTGGTTCCTTCTCCCAGCTTTGTGGATACCTCCACATCACCGCCTAATCCCTCAATCTTATTCTTAACAACATCAAGGCCAACACCACGACCGGATACGTCAGTGATTTTCTCCGATGTAGAAAATGCCGGGCGAAACAGCAAATCAATAGCCTCTTTCTCCGTCATCATCTCTGCCTGTTCTTCCGTAATCGTCCCCTTCTTAACAGCAGAAGCCTTAACTTTCTCCACATCAATACCTGCACCGTCATCAATAACTTCAATGGTTACATTATTACCATCCTGATAAGCATTCAACTGAATCGTTCCAACCTGCGGTTTACCAAGCTTCAATCGTTCAATTGTCGGTTCTAATCCGTGGTCAGCGGAATTTCTTAACATATGCATCAACGGATCTCCGATTTCATCAATAACCGTACGGTCAAGTTCTGTATCTTCACCTGTCATAATCAGTTCCATCTCTTTCCCGAGCTTCTTAGACAGGTCACGGATCATTCTTGGGAAACGGTTCACAACACTCTCAATTGGAACCATTCGAACCTTCATAACAGACTCATGCAAATTCGTTGTAATTCGCTCAAGATATTCAATCTGTTCATTAAAACTTTGCATGGAAGTCTTGCCATCTTCCTGATTGCTGACAGAAACCAATCCATTCTTTGCAATAATCAACTCACTCACTAAGTTCATCAAAACATCTAATTTTTCAATATCTACACGAACGGAACGATTAGCAACCGGCTTAGCTGCCTTAGCCGGTGCAGCCTTTTTCTTTTTGCTCTCCTCTTTTTCCGGCTCCTTTTCTTCTTTTTGAACAGAACTTACAACGTTAGCATCACTTGGAATCTCATAATTCTCAATCACAACTTCTTTAATCTCTGATACATTCGATATAATTTTCTTAATTTCTTCTAAAGATTTCTCAGAAATGATCAGCATTGAAAAATCAAAATCAAATTTCTCATCTTCGATATCCTGTACCCCTGGCACAGATTTGATAATCTCGCCGGCATTCTCTAATCCCTTGAATACAAGAAATGCTCTCGCCGCCTTCAAAATACAATTTTCATCAATATATACGGTTACCCCATACACATTAAGATTCTTGGCCTTAGCTTCTGTAATGGCATTTTTCTCAAAATCAGCAATATCAATATGTAAAAATTTGCGTTTATCCCCATCTTCTGCAGACTTTTCTTCTTTCTTCTCTTCTTTTGCTGCCGGAGCAGATTCCGGAGCCCCTTCTGCATTGAGACAGGCATTCAACATATTGATCAGCTCTTCATTATCATTCTCGCCTTCATCCGAAGTGTTGATGATACAATCCAGATACTCCTCTATTGCATCCAGACACTTAAACACAATATCAACCAAATCCGGTGTTACACTCATCTTCCCATTACGGATCTCTGAAAACACATTCTCCATATCATGGGTTAACCGTTGCATTCTCTTAAATCCCATGGTACCTGCCATACCTTTTAAAGAATGTGCTGCACGGAAAATTTCATTAATGGTATCGATGTTATCCGGTTCCGCCTCTAATACAAGTACCTGATCGTTCAAGTTCTGCAAGTGTTCCTTTGTTTCATCAATAAACATCTCTAGATATTGACTTAAATCCATCTTAACGCACCCCCGTTTTTTTCATTATTTCATGTCCAATATCATCTAATGGAAGTACCGCATCTGCAAGTCCATTCTCAACAATTGCTTTCGGCATTCCAT
Organism: uncultured Clostridium sp.; assembly: GCA_945915475.1. GTDB lineage: Bacteria > Bacillota > Clostridia > Lachnospirales > Lachnospiraceae > CAG-590. Next base: position 53,888 of record CAMEFI010000006.1, read on the forward strand.
ATACAACACAAGATTCTTTCTCCTGTGCAATTGTGTAAATATGCTTGTTCTTTTTTAGCTCTTTCACTCCCTGGTATCCATCTGCACCCATTCCTGTCAATACAACACAGACAACAAAGTCTAATGAAACTTCATTCAGACTTTGAAACGTAATATTTGCACAAGGTCTCAATCCATTAACCGGATCTTTCTCATTCTCGCAAAATGTGAGATTCCCTTTTCGATCCTGTACAATTTCTAAATGTTTGCCGCCTTTTGCAAGATAGACATGACCTTTTTTAAGCGGTTCTCCGTTTACGACTTCACTAACAGGTATATTGCTTCTACTGTTCAATCTGTCTGCCAATGTATTGGTAAATCCTTTCGGCATATGCTGTACAATTACAACCGGTGCATCCAGATCAGCCGAAAGTTCTGGAATGACTCTATGAAGTGCCTTCGGTCCACCTGTAGAGCTGGCAATCACAACAAGTTTTCTGTTTCCGCTGCCTGCCATAAGTTTCACCTCATATACTTCCATACTTTATATTCTCATTATACCAAATTCATTTCTACACATAAGTGCATAGTAATATTTTTATAAATTATTCCATCCCCATTTCTTTCATTCGGTTCTTACGCTGAATTTCAAAAATAAAACGAATAATCCTTTCTCTCATTGCACGATCCATCCGATAAAACTGTACTCTTTGTTCATAAATCCGGTTATTGTTCTGATTCTGAACAGACAACAATAAGTTTGCTAATGTAAAGATAACCTCAGAATTCTCTTCTGTTTCCAGATCGAATTTAAGCTCTATCAGATTCCCCACCTGTTCTTTGGAAGGAGATACAAACCGCATTCCACCACCACTGATATCTAAAGTAATACCATTTTTCCATTCTATTTCCATTTCATCAGAATTATAAGCCTTTCCTTCTTCTATATAACGTTGTTCCACTTCTCCAAGCACTCGATATTGTATGGGAATTCTACGCTCTAATCGGTAATACTCTCTCCGCTGTATCTTTTCCAAAGGACTTCTGTTCTCAATCTCCAATAAAAAGAGTTGACCTTTTTTATATCGTCCGGTCACCACCACCTTACATGCAAGCAGACCGCTCTTTGTATATATTGTCGCCTCAAATTCCTGATTGACTCCAAGCGGAACAATCGTTCCACCCTGTATCGGCATGGAAACCAGCATTCTACCATTCACCATTTCATCCAAAACCTGGCTTACATAAACTTTTGGTTTCTCCTCAGCATTGACATAAAGTCTTTTTTCAATTTTCTTTAATTCTAACTTATCTCCAATTTGAATTCGTTCATCCATACTCTTACCCGTTTATTTTCTTTGTTTTAATGAAACGTAGAAACACTTTTGCAATCCCACTTTTTGTTTCTTCCAGTTCTTTAATATCCAAAAGCTTATTACACATTTTCTTAATCTGCTTTGCAGGTTCTCCATTCGGCTCTCGAATCAATACCGGTGTTTGCTCTAATACCGAATCAGACACCCCATTATCTTGTGGAATATAACCTAAATATTCTAAATTAATATTAAGGAACTTAGAAACCACAATGCTGATCTTGTCGTATATTTCCGCACCTTCTTCTTGATTTTGCACCCGATTTGTTATCACTTTAATGGATTTCTCTTCGCGATCAAAATCCTTCTTTCTGTTAACAGCCTTCAAAAGGGAATATGAATCTGTGATGGATGTGGGTTCTGGTGTAACCACTAACAACACTTCCGGTGAACTGATAACAAATTCAATAACAGAATCCGAAATTCCCGCTCCGGTATCAATTATTATCACATCATACATACTATCAAGCTTAACCATTTTGCTGATTAATTTTTTCAGGCTAATCTTATCGAGATTCACTAAATCCTGCACACCGGAACCGCCCGATATAAAACCGATTCCATTCGGTCCCTGTGTGATGATTTCATCAACCGATTTTCCATTATAGATCAGATCAGCCAGATTATATTGCGGTCGAATACCCAACATGACCTCAACATTTGCAAGTCCAAAATCTGCATCTATAATGACGACTTTCTTTCCCAGGTTCTGTAACTGCAGTGCCAAATTAACCGAAATACTAGTCTTACCAACACCGCCTTTTCCACTTGTAACTGCAATAACCCTGGAAGAAGGTGCCTGTTCTTTTAACTGTTCTACTTTTTTGCGTAATTCATCTGCCTGATCCATAGCCATCTCCACCTCCTAGTACCTGTTTTGCAATCACCTGTGGATTCATCACTTCAATATCATCCGGAACATTTTGTCCATAAGACACATAGGATAACGACATACCTGTATCTAATTTAATATTCAAAATATTGCCAATGGCATCTGTCTCATCCAATTTTGTAAAGATGAGATTACATTCAGATATATCATCGTAAAGTGCTGTAATTTTTTTCAAATCTTTGTATTTTGTTGTTGCGCTCAATACAAGATACGTAGAAATATTATATTTAAAAAATGTCTCCATAAAACCTTTTAAATCATCCATACGATTCTTATTTTTATGAGACCGGCCGGCCGTATCTACCAGCACATAATCATAATCCTTGTACTTTGGAAGAATATCTTCTATCTCTTCTTTTTCATAGACAACCTCAACAGGAATTGACAAAATGCTGGCATAAGTTTTTATCTGTTCTACGGCTGAAATCCGATAGGTGTCTGCTGTCAGTATTGCAATCTTCTTCTTTTGTTCAAGTATGAGTTTAGAAGACAGTTTGGCAATTGTAGTCGTTTTCCCAACCCCGGTGGGTCCGATAAATAAAATAATCTTAGGCCTCTTTTCATCGTTTTTCAATGAAATTGGTTGTACCTGTCCAAGTTTTAATATGATCTTCTGGTAAACACCAGACAACATATCATCCAATGTACGAACATTTCCGGTATGTGTAATCTCTTCTATGATCTGTTTTGCATATGTATAGGACACTTCATTTGCTGTCAATTGCTCCATAATCAAATCAATCGATTTCTGTCGAACAGACTCCTTTGCATCCGCCTTCTCTTTCTTACTATCATGTTTATTATCTTCTGATACCTCTTCCTTATTATCAGATAACATTTTTTTCTCTTCATCCGGCTTTATCTTTGATGTCTTCTCTTCTTTTTTCTGGCTTTCTATTTGTTCCTCTAACAGCTTGGCAAGACTGTTTAATTTCTCATTCAACGCTTTTGTTTCATCATCTTCCGCTTTTTGTTCCGGATGCAGTTTCTCATTGATCTTGTCATTAAACTGTGCTGATACCTTACTTTCTGATTTCTTCGGCTCCTCTGTATTCTCATCAACAGCAGCTGTCACTTCCACCTGTGTCTTTCGGAACATCTTGAATAAGCCCTTGGGCTTAATTGTCTTAATGTTCATTACTATGGCATCTTTTCCAAGATCTTCTTTTGCCAGCATAATCGCTTCCGTTTCTGTGTTACCCTGAAATTTCTTAATTATCATTATATGTCACCACCCCTATTGATTGTAATTCTACATCTGATTCGATCTCATTATACGACACAACAATCAAATCTTTAAAATAATCTTTTGTTAATTTCTTAAAATACATTCGGACAATCGGAGAAGTGATAATAATAGGAGATTTTCCCTGACTTTCCAATTTCTTAATCTCATTCTCAACAGAATTTAATATCTTCTTTGTTGCTGCAGGATCCAAAGTAATATAAGCTCCCTGTTCAGTCTGCTTGACAGAATTCATAATATCCTGTTCCACCTTCGGATCCAATGTTACAACTGTTGTCATCTCTCCATCCGAAAAATATGTATTTGAGATTGCTCTCTTTAATCGCTGTCTTACATATTCTGTTAAAATATCGGTATCTCTGGTGGTCGCCGCATAGTCTGCCAGCGTCTCAAATATAGTAACAAGATCCCGGATGGAAATACCTTCCGATAATAAATTCTGTAATACTTTCTGTATTTCTCCAACACCTAGTAGCTTTGGAACCAGTTCATCAATAAGCGTTGTATTGTTCTCTTTCACATTATTGATCAGATTCTGAACATCCTGTCTCGTCAACAATTCATCTAAATGGCTCTTGATTACCTCTGTCAAATGCGTTGCAATGATAGATGGCGGATCCACAACTGTATAACCCATAGACTCCGCACGTTCTCTCTGACTTTCCGTAATCCAGATAGCCGGCAGATGAAAGGATGGCTCAAAGGTGGGAATACCTGTAATCTCTTCTTCCACATAACCGGGATTCATTGCCATATAATGATCAAATAAAATCTCTCCTTCACTAATCTGAATCCCCTTAATCTTAATGATATACTGGTTCGGATTCAGCTGAATATTATCGCGTAAACGAATAATCGGAACAACTGCTCCTAATTCCAATGCAATCTGTCTTCGAATCATAACCACACGATCCAGCAAATCCCCTCCCTGATTCACATCCGCAAGAGGAATAATGCCATAACCGAATTCTAGTTCTATCGGATCAACCTGTAACAATGCATTTACATTCTCATGCCGTCTGATCTCGTCTGCCTGTACCTCTTCTTCTTTCACTTCTTCTTCAATGGATTCCACTTCCTTTGAATGCTCCACTAAGCGTCCAAAAACAATAAGTCCTAATCCAAATGCCAGGTAAATAAGAATTCTTCCCTCACTTCTAAGAGGTGTAAAAACACCCAGAAAGCATAACGTTCCCCCTACAATATACATAACCTTCGGCAGATGGAACAACTGGCTGAACATCATATCCCCTATATTATCCGCTTTTGCACCTTTTGTAACCAATATACCGGTTGCAATAGAAATAAGCATAGAAGGAATCTGGGATACCAGACCGTCACCAATCGTAAGAATCGTGTACTTAGAAAGAGCTTCCTGTAGCTCCATTCCCTGCATCGATACACCCATAATAATACCACCTACAATATTAATCATGGTAATGATCAAACCTGCTGTAGCATCTCCTTTTACATATTTCGTAGCACCATCCATGGATCCATAAAATGCAGACTCCTGCTGAATCTTCTCACGTCGTTCCATGGCTTCTTTATCTGTAATTGCACCAGTATTCAAATCTGCATCAATGGCCATCTGTTTACCCGGCATTGCATCCAATGTAAATCGGGCTGTTACTTCCGAAACACGCTCTGATCCCTTGTTGATAACAACCATCTGTACAATAACAAGAACTATGAAGATAATAGCACCAACTACCAGATTCCCTCCACCTACAAAATTACCAAAGGTCTGTACAACAACACCAGGATCACCTGTTGTTAATATTAATTTGGTTGAAGAAATATTCAACGCAATCCTAAATACAGTAGAAAACAGTAATATTGTCGGAAAACTCGACATATCCAGTGTCTCAGCAGCATAGAGACAATTAAAGAGAATAAATAATGAAATCATAATATTCACTGTAATTAATATATCTAATAAAAGAGAAGGTATTGGAATAATGAATAAAATAATTGCAGCTAACAAATAAAGACCGACAAATAAATCTGCCCGAAATGCAATCTTTTTCATTATTCTAACACCTCCTTTTTCTAAACTCCATCATGTGTTTACGAAACTATACTAACTAACCTTATTATGTAATTGATATACATATGCTAATACTTCTGCCACCGCCTGATATAATTCCGGAGGAATCTCAGCTCCTAATTCCACATTATAATATAACATTCTGGCCAGTGGTTTATTTTCAACAATCTCCACCTGATTCTCTCTTGCAACTTCTTTGATCCGTCCTGCCAAAAAATCTGCTCCCTTTGCCACAACAATTGGTGCCTGCCCCTGACCAGCCTTATAAGAAAGCGCTACCGCAAAATGTGTCGGGTTTGTAATCACCACATCCGCTTCCGGAATGGCTGCCATCATACGACGCTGGGAAGCCTGTTGCATACGTTGACGCTGCTGACCTTTTACTTTCGGATCTCCTTCCTGATTTTTATACTCATCCTTTACTTCCTGTTTGGTCATCTTATTATCCGTCTTGAATTTCCATTTCTGATAAAGAAAATCCGCGGCACTGATGGCACAGAACAACAAACAAATCTTAAGTGAAAGCTCCATAACAATATCATACATCAGGCTCACACTCTGCATAACAGACATATCAAAGATTAAATATATTTCCTTCACATGCTCCACAAATACTCCATAAGCAAGATAGGAAATCATTACCACCTTCACAATAGATTTCAGAAGTTCCACCAACGTGTTAAGCGAAAACATACGCTTCACACCATTCACGGGATTCAACTTGTTAAATTTGGGCATTAACGGCTTCGATGTCACTTTAAATTTGAATTGTAAAGCATTACTTAAAAATGCAACCACAAATCCAAGCAAAAGAAAAGGAGCAATGGTAATTGCAATATTCATAATTGCTTTCAACATCAGAAAATTAAATGCCTTTACATCAATTCCGTCTACTGCATACCGGGTAATCATGGAATAGAAATCTTTAAATGTAGCAATCAAACGATTTCCAATAAATCCTACCGCAAATTTCAAACACACAAATAAAGCAAGCAATGTTGCTGTTGTAGAGACCTCCACACTCTTTGCAACATTACCTTCTTCTCTGACATCCTCTAACTTCTTTGTTGTTGCATCCTCTGTTTTTTCACCACCGGGACCTTCTTTTGCAAACATCTGCAAATCCAGCGGCATTCTAATTTGATATTCGTAATCCACTTAATCACAATCCCTTATATAATATTGTAACACCAGCCAAAATGGAATCAACTAATCACACTCTATCCAAATCATCACATAAATGCTTTTATCACATTTGTAACAATGGTCTGCATTTCTTCAAATATATATTCTGTGATTGTCGGCAGGAAACCAATGGTAACAAACAATACTGCAAAGCCAAGAAAAATCTTTAACTGAATACCAATCACAAACATATTCATCTGCGGTGCTGTCTTTGCAAGTACACCCAATACCACATTCAAAAGCATAATTGCAATCATAACGGGAAGTGCAATTCGAATAGCAATAATAAAATAATCCCCAATATACTGAATCATCGTATCATATAAAGTCCCTGTATCAATCGCAACCTGTCCAAGAGGTATTAACTGAAAAGAATCTGACAGAGCAGAAAGGATAAAGTAATGCATATTGGAACATAACATAATAACCATCACTAACATATTATAAAACTCTGCTGTAATCGTTATCTCCGAATTCATACTCTGATCAAATTCAGACACCATGGAAAATCCAATTTCTCTGTCAATAAACTGACCCGCCGCATTAATAATGGATAATGTTACATTTGACATAAATCCTATGGTAATTCCAACAACCAATTCCTTAAGCAACAATACTGTGTATTCCAAAAAAGTAGTATATCCCAGTGAAACATACGGATTTGCCGTAAATATAGCAAGTGCACATGCTATTCCAATAAAAATGCGCACTCTTCTGGTCACTGCCCGATTACCAAAAATGGGTGCAAAGGCCATTGCACCCATTACTCTGACAAAAATGGCTAAGTAATATTCTAAATGCGCAATAGAAAATGAATATTCAATCATATACTACCTCACATAGGTCGAAAAATTCTCGAATAATTTCTCCATAAAATCTACAATATTATTCATAATCCATCCGCCACACAGAATGATCATAATAAAAATACTAAGTATCTTTGGTACAAATGTAAGCGTCTGTTCCTGAATAGATGTCACTGTCTGAAAAATACTGATAACAAGACCAACAACTAACGAGACAAGTAACAACGGTGCCGAACATTTGATAATCAACCATAATGCCTCTCTTGCAATATCAATTACAACTTCTGTTGTCATTTACACACTTCCTATCTACCGTCAATAATGAAAACTCTTCACCAACTGCCCAATCACCAAATTCCATCCGTCTGCCATAATAAAGAGCAAAATTTTAAATGGCATGGAAATCGTAGTCGGTGGCAACATCATCATACCCATCGCCATCAGAGTTGAAGCGACAACCATATCAATAATAATAAACGGAATATAGATCAAGAAACCAATAATAAAGGATTTCCGAAGCTCCCCTAACATAAATGCAGGAATTAACACAGAATTCGGAATATCTGAGACATCTTCCACACTCTTCACTCTAGACATCTCAAGGAAAAAATTAATATCTTTGGTCTCAACATTATCCAGCATAAAATCCCGAAGCGGTTCCATGCAGGCCTTCAACCCCTCTTCCTGCGTAATCTCACCCTTTGCAAGCGGATCGATTCCTTCTGTCTTAATACGTTCCATTGTTGGCGTCATAATAAAGAGGGTTAAAAACAACGCAAGCCCTATCAGAACATTATTCGGAGGCGCCGATTGCGTACCAAGTGCAGTTCTCAAAAAATGAAAAACAACAATAATCCTGGTAAAAGACGTCATCATAATAACGATTGATGGAGCCAGGGAAATAACAGTAATCACCAATAACATCTGCAATGTTCCCGCAAGAGTGCCTTCTTCATTATTCGTATCCACTGTTACACCTAATGAAAAGGGAACATCATTCTCTAAATTGGTCAGATTCTCTCTCTGCTCACCATTTATATTCTCTGTTGTTGCAGTTGCTTTTACCTGACAGCCAATGCATAATACAGAGAATATAATAATGTAAGCAATTATAAACTTTTTAAAATGAATTCTCTTTCGAATTCCTTGTAAATGTAAATTATTCTTTATCTTGTTTTTCATTTTTCATCTTATCCAATATGTGTTTAAAATTAATGGGTTCTATTGTAGCCTCATGCATTACAATCTCATCCTCATCTAATTCTGTTAAGAGCGTAACTTCATCTTTTCCTACTGCAATGGCAAGATAACGTTTTCCAATCTTAACAATTTCGATCATCTTATTATTTGATAACCGATATGCTTCAATTATACGAATGTTACTTTTCTTATTGATTACATTCGATTGATAACTTCCAGCAATTCTTGCAGCTATATAAGCAAGAAAAAGGACAAAGAAAAATAGCAAAACAACACAAATCAACTGTGCAATACCCTCTGCACCAGAAGACGACTGTACTAAAAACATATTATTCAACAGCTTTCTTAACAGCCTCTAATACACGATCCGGCTGGAATGGTTTCACGATAAAATCTCTTGCACCTGACTGGATACTTTCTATTACCATTGCCTGCTGTCCCATTGCAGAACACATTACAACACTTGCATTTGGATCTGCTTCTTTAATCTTTTTAAGAGCCTGAATACCATCCATCTCTGGCATAGTAATATCCATTAATACAAGATCCGGCTGTGTCTCAGCATATTTTTCAACAGCCTTCAGACCATTCTCTGCTTCTCCGGCAATGGTATACCCATTCTTTACTAAAATATCCTTGATCATCATTCTCATAAACGCTGCATCATCACAAATTAAAATACTTTTTGCCATATTATCTTATTCTCCATTTCATATAATACTTTATTCTTTAATGATGTCAGTTACTCTGACACCAAAGCTCTCTTCAATTACAACAACCTCGCCTTTGGCAACCAGCTTGCCGTTAACCAATACATCAATAGGTTCCCCAGCAATCTTATCTAACTCAATAATGGTTCCGGGTGAAAATTCAAGTATATCTTTGATGCTCTTCTTCGTTCTACCTAGTTCAACCGTTACCTCCAGTGGAACATCCATAATCAGATCAATGTTCTCCTGTTGCGTGATTGGATTCACTCCCATATTAAATGGCTGGAACTGTACTGGCTGCACATTCACATCCTGAACCGGTGGAACATAATTATATGCCATTGTTTGCCCTGCCGGTATCTGGCCCATTCCCATCATCGGCTGCCCCATAGGCGTATGCTCCGGTATTGACTGTGACGTTTGCATTTGAGGTTGCGGTTGTGGCGGTGCCGGTGCCGTTTCCTCCTTCTTTACCTCTGGTTTCGTACTAACTTCTGGTTCTTTTGTAGACGCAAACTTACGATACAATTCTTTCGCCAGATCAACCGGGTACAACTGCATGATGCTGCTATCAACCAGATCTCCAATCTCCATTTTGAAGAACACTTTGACAAATGTATTATTCAAAAAAGCACCTGCTTTTTGGGAATCAAGATCATCAAGCAAATTTAGTAATTCTGCTTGTGGTGGAGATATATCAATCTTCTGACCCAGCATAGATGATAACGACGTTGCGGAAGACCCCATCATCTGGTTCATAGCTTCACAAATTGCACTTAAATGCAGATCAGAAAGTTCGTCTACCAGATTCGTACCATCTCCTCCCATCATCAAATCTGTTATTACCTTAACATCATCTTCCCGAAGAATCAAGACGTTATTTCCCTCAATTCCTTCTTTGTATGAAATTGTAATAAAAACACACGGTTTCTCATAATCTGCAACAAGTTCTTCCCAGGTACAAACGGATACCTTAGGAGTTGTAATGGTTACCTTCTGATTCACCAATGAATATAACGTTGTTGCAGCAGTTCCCATACAGATATTGGAAATCTCACCAATTGCATCACGTTCTTCATCTGTTAATATCTCACCAGAGGTAGAATTTGTGGTTGCATCACCGCTATTACCAGAAGCATTGCCCAACAAGGCATTGATCTCTTCTTGTGATAACATTCCATCCATGTTTCTACTCCTCCCTTATTATTTCTGTCACTTTCACTGCATAATTCTCAGTGCTTGAGCCCGGCAGAGCTTTAAACTTCACAATATTACCCACATAAACATCTAATTCATCATTGACATGGGAATCTAATTTAATGATATCACCAACCTGAAGATTGATAAAATCCATAACGGAAACAGTACTTCTACCAAGCACCGCTTTCATCGGAATCTGTGCTTTATTAATCGCTGTCTCAATGAATTCCTGATAAGAATCTTCATCCTTATTTTTCATTGTTGAGAACCAATATTTTGTATTCAGCTTGTCCATGATATCTTCCAATGTTAAAAAAGGTAAACAAACATTCATCAAGCCCTCTACATTACCAATACAAATATTAATAGTAACGATAGCGATCATCTCGCTAGGTGATATAATCTGAGCAAACTGACTATTTGTTTCAATTCTTTCTAATCTGGGATGTATCTCAATTACATTCTTCCATGGTTCCCTTAATAAATCAACAAAAACTGTAAAAATGCGTTCTAGTACACTCAACTCTATTTCAGAAAAATCTCTCGGCTTTTCAAGAGGATCCCCAAGACCTCCCAACATACGATCTATAATCGTAAATCCAAGATTAGAAGCCAGTTCAATAATAATATTACCCTTCAATGGTTCAAAATCAACAATGCCAAGTAGCACCGGATTAGACAACGCATTTGAAAATTCTGAATATGTAACGGCTTCTGAATTCATAACATCTACCTGAACATTTTTTCGCAGATATGCCGGAAGATTGCTAGAAACCAATCTGCCGAAGTTTTCAAAAATAATCTCTAGCGTTCTTAAATGCTCTTTGGAGAACTTTGCGGGTCTTGTGAAGTCATAATCTTTAATTTTAACAGCCGGCTCTTCATTAATCTCATCTACATCCAGTTCGCCGGAACTTAACTGTTTCAACAATGCATCTATCTCATTCTGAGACAACACATCCGCCATTATCTCACCTCCAATAGTAATGTAATCATCCTTACTCCGGTAAAATGCCGGAACAACTGAACTTCTATTGGGTTGTAAACTTGTTAAATGACACATTATAAATACATTGTGTCGCATATTTCTTCTGTAAGCTTTCAAGAATCTGCTTCTTGATCTCATCCTGTGTGTTCTGATTCGTAACCTCTGCATATGTATAATTCTGGATTACATTCCTTGCCTCGTCAAACACGGCGCCACCAGATTCCTGAAGAACCGTATTCAATGATTCATAATCCTTTGTAGAATTGTCCATTTCTAATGTAAGCCCTACCTGCACATAGTGGCTTTGTCCACTGCCGTCATCCTTAAGATTCACAACCTGTGCATCCACATTATAGGTCGCCATATTCTCCAATGCAACTGCTGGTGCCTCATCTCCTCCCTCTAATTCCAAGTTCAGAACAGAAGCAATCTCAGAAATTAGATTATTGGTCTTTTTTGCAGAAGGCATACATACAAACACTAACAATATATTAAGTATTAAATTCACAACACAGATTGCTAAAATAATAACGGTAATTAAATTCTTCTTCATTCTATATCTCCCATCTATACTTCATCTATGGATTCGCTGATTCCTGCAGATCAGAATTCAATTGATTGTATATTTTAATTGTTACCCGTCGATTCTTTGCGCGTCCCTCTTCCGAATCATTCGATGCCACCGGACGACTTTCTCCGTATCCCGCAACCTTCAGATTCTCATCAGGAAAAGTTGTATTATCCACAATATATTCATATACTTTTGTTGCTCTTGCAGTAGACAAATACCGATTACTCTGAAAGTTAGAATTCCTAATTGGAACATTATCAGTGTGACCTTCAATCTCAATAATTGATGTCTGATACTTTTGAATAATCGATGTAATCTTCTTCATGAATTTCTGCGCATCCTCCCGGATATCTGCACTTCCCTGTTCAAACAACAAGGCACCATTCAAATCCAATGATACATATTGAGCATTATAATCCATTGTAACATTATCTTCTATCTTATAAGACTCTGTTAATTCTGAAATCTCATCATACATCCGGGCAGATTGTTTTTCTCCCTCTTCTTCTAACTGTTCTTTCAACTCACTTTGACTAATCTGTTCTGCCAATGTCTCTTCCGTATTAGGTTCTACACTGTCCGGTTGGTCAGAAGAATCTTCCTTTCCATCATCAGAGCCTGTAGCCGATAAATCCTGATTGTTTCCTTTTACTTCAGAGGATACACCAATATATTCCAAAACAGATTCAATTCCCGGAAGCTGTGTTACCCCTCCTGAAACAATCTGACCATCCACTAGCGAGACAGCACCGGATTCCAAAACACTAAAACTGGAATCATTAAAAGATGCAATGATTCGTTGTACCTTTTCTTCATCAATATTCGAACTGGCAAATAGAAGTACAAAAAAGCATAGCAATAAATTCATCAAATCACTAAATGTGGCCATCCATGCCGGAGAACCTTCCTCTGGTGGTTTCTGTTTCTTCATTGCCATTGACTATTCACCACCTTCAGCGAAACTATCTCTCAATCCAGGTGCTAAGAATGATTTTAATTTCTCCTCAATAACTCTCGGATTCTCTCCTGCCTGAATGGATAACAGTCCCTCAATCATGATTTCCTTTAATTGTATCTCCATATCATTCAATGTAGTAAGCTTCGTTGAAATCGGAGCACAAATCCAGTTGGCAAGAACAGAACCATAATATGTAGTAATCAAAGCAGTAGCCATGTTCGGTCCAATCTTATCCGGATCCATGTTCTTTAACATAAGTACCAGACCAATCAAAGTACCAATCATACCCCATGCAGGACCCATGGCAGCAACCTGTTTCCAAAACCCGATATTTACCTGATGTCTTGCATCAATATTCACCAATTCCGATTCCAAAATTCCCCGAACCAACTCCGGATCAGTACCATCAACGATTAGTAATATTCCTTTTTTCATAAAAGGATCCTCTAATGTATTAGCCGATTCTTCCAAAGCGAGCAGTCCTTCCTTTCTAGCCACATTGGATAGATCAATAATCTGTCGAATCGTACCAATGGTATCCAACTGAGGAACCTTAAAAATTAATAATGCTGCCTTCATTCCCTTTATAAAATCCGGCATATGATAGCTGGCAAACACACATCCAAATGCACCACCAAATGTGATCAATGCAGATTGCGAATGCACAAAATAGGATGCTGCTGCCCAGCCTGCTTCTCCTGTCACCATACCAAACACCATCAAAGCAAATGATAGAAGAAGACCAATTATTGTTGCTATATCCACTGTTTCCACCTCTCCACTTTCATGTATATTCCATTTTTATCCCCAAAAAAAGAAATCTCTCAATCTAATCAATTATACCATAATCAAAGAACTTTTTCTACTAGAAGTTACAATTGAGAACAAAATATTGCTCTCCGATAAGATATTACTAAATTTGTGATGTCTTGTCTACTTTCTTTTACAATTATTTTTCTTCCCGTTGTAAGGGTTACCACAGTATCCGGAGTCTCCTCCACCAATTCTATAATATCCGCATTTACCGTAAATTTTACATCATTTAATTTGGTCAACTCAATCATACGGGTACCTCCTTTAAACTGTCTTCATTATAACACAAAATGCTGTCATATTAGGATTTATATGGTTTCTCCTAATATGACAGCGTTATCTTATCGTTTCAGATTAACAAGTTCTTCAATTAATGTATCAGAAACTGTAATGATTCTGGAATTTGCCTGGAATCCTCTTTGCGTAACAATCATCTCTGTAAATTCCTGAGATAAATCTACGTTGGACATTTCAATAACTCCCTGTGTCATCTTCTCTCCGGTATTCTCAATATCCTGTCCAATTCCATCAAATTCGCCGGAAGCTCGTGTTTCCTTATATAAGCTGTCACCAATTGCCTCTAAACCGGCTGGGTTAATAAAATTAGCAACTGCAATCTGACCTAATAACTTTGTTACTCCATTATCATACACACCATAAATCTTACCAGACGTATCAATACTGACATCTGTAAGGCTTCCTACTCTTCGTCCACCACCAGTAGAATCTGTTCCACCCCGGACAGTCTCAACATCACACTCTCCACCTTTTGTAGAATACATTGTTATATTCGAGCAATCCAATTCAATGGAATTAATCCATTCATTTTGATTCGGAGAGGAATGATCCTGGAACACATTACCATGAGCTGCATCATTTGGGGTAATTGTAAGAGTTGTCTTACCTGCCCCCTGGACACCACCCATTCCAAAGAAGTTACCAGTATCCGGATCAAATTTAATGGTTGCATCTCCAAGGGAAGCACTATATCCATTTTGAAGAATATCCACATTATTGCTGTCTTTGATAGAATCAATTGCGAGATTATACAAACTGGAATCCGTTGTACTTTGTGTAATCTTGAATTTAACCGTATAGGCATATCCTAAATTATCATAAATCGGCACAGTTGTTACAACACCATCTGCAGTCTGCAATTTTGGATCTACACTGGCAATATTACCATGCATATACATTTTTGATGTCATTTCCGGAGCTGCCACCTGATTCTCCTCTGACTCTGGTCTCAATGCAGATACAGAATCTCTTTTAATCTGTGTCGGATCATCCGGATCTACCTGCCAACCCATTACCAGGTCACCATTACCGGTAACAAGATTACCACTATCATCTGTCTGGAACGCACCTACTTTTGTAAAATAGTTTGTTCCTGAACGATTCACAATAAAGAAAGAACTACCATTGATCATCAGATCATATGGGTTATTTGTGGACTGTGCAGAACCATTCTTTTGTGATACGGAAACAGTTGCCACACCAGTTCCTAAACCAATCTGCTTTGCATTGGTACCACCGGTATTGCCCGTTGATCCTGTTGCATTCTGCGTTGTCTGATACAATACATCTTTAAATAATACCTGACTGGATTTGAAGCCAACCGTATTAACATTTGCAATATTATTACCAATTACATCCATTTTTGTCTGATGTGTCTTAAGTCCTGCCACACCAGAATAAAGTGATCTCATCATAATTAACGACCTCCTAATCTTTCACTGATGGTCATCCCTTCTGTCATTCAGGGATATCTAGCCTCCAAAAGGTCCGGCTATACAATTACTGCCCCATCAATATTTGTAAATACATTACTATCATTAGAATCCTGATCCATTGCTGTGACAACTGTGTTATTTTTAATATTCACGATAAATGCAATATTGTCCATCACAACAAGCGATTCCTGAATACTCTTTTCTTTGGCCTGTTTCACACCCGCATTCAACCGTTTCATCTGTTCCTCACTCAATGAAATATTTCTGCTCGATAAACGTTCATTTGCATGTTTAGAAAAATTCACGGTATCATTCCGGTTACTGACCTGTTCTAAAATCTGTTGAAAAGAAGATTCCTGTGAGGATACAGGATTTCGTCGACTGCTCTTATTTGCATCCTGCAAATAGGTATCTTTCACCTGTTCAATCGACATAAAAGAATTCGATATCAGATCCATCTTATCGCCCCTCTTTCATAAGGTTATGCTTCCTGTATTGTCGTTTCATCTTCTTTTGTGTTATCATCCGTATTCGTACTTTCATCTGTACCTGTCTCATCATCCGTTTTACTTTGGTCGACCAAATGCTGCAAATAATCCAGACTCACAACGGAATCTAAGTAATCTGCCGGATAATATTCATTGTCCACATGAAAATAAGCTTTTCCATCCGTCATAGTAACATAATCCACAAGACCACTCACCTGTTTGATTTCACCGGTAGAATCCGGAACATTCAGTATTACATACTGTCCCGTCAGATTCAAAGCCTGATTTGATGATAAGGTTGCACTTAAATTCTGTAATTCTTCCACAGAAGAAAACTGTGCCAATTGCGACATATATTCTGTATTGCTTGTAGGTTCTAAGGGATCCTGATACTGCATCTGCGTAACAAGCAGCTGTAAAAATGCATCTTTATCCAAGCTGGAGCCGGATGAAGTATCCTTTGTTGACGCAACAGTATTGCCTGCCATTGATGTATCAATCTTAACACCTGCCATATCTTCTCTCCTTTCTATGCGGTATAACTTACACTGCTTCCTGCAGCCCGCATTCGTTCCTGTTCTGCGTCATCATCTTCCGTCTCTTCCTCAATATCAGAAAATGATAACTTTCTTGATTTGCTACCTGCTTTGTTCTGTTCCTGCATATGTTGCTGCTCATCACCTCTTTGAAAGCCTGTTGTGGAGACCATAACTTCAACCGCTTCAACCTTCAGTTCCTGATGTTCAAACGCCTCTTTCAGATTAGCCAGTCCATTCTCAATTGCCTGTTTTGCCTGCTCCGTCTCCGCTGCAATCCTTGCAGTCATCACGCCATCTTTGGAAATTACATGAATCTGAATCTTACCAAGATGTTCCGGATATAACTGTAACTCCATGGAAGTCGCATTCTGGTTCATATGTACTTTAACCTGTTCAACTATCTGCTCCACCACCTGTTGTGGCTGAACTGCCTCATCCGGTTTTGCGATTGCTTCTACATTATTCAAAGCATCCTGAATATTCTGAAGGATTGGATTAGAAAAATCCTTTGCATCCGTAAATGATGATTCATAAGACTCCGGACTCCTCCATTCTGCTGAATCCTGTGATGATGTATTCTGTTGTGATTCACTCTTACTGTCACCTGAAGAACTTACCGGAATCGGCTCATTGCCTGTCTGGCTTGTCACAATTACTTCCGGCTCATCATTATTCACAATTGTACCTTTCACATTCTTCGGGTCATCCTGTAATTCAACTACCGGAACTTCTGTGATTGTTAACTCCGAAGTTACCAACACTGTAAGATTATCCACATCCATGTTTTCTAATGTTCCCAAAACATCCTCAACCGAAATATCTGTCTGCTCAAGAATCTGATTCCACTCTTCCATAAAATTCTGAAAATCCAGATTCAAATTCTCATTTGTAAGCAGGTCGGTTGGTTCTACCGAAAGATAATTCATGAAAAACTCTTTCATTCCATTTTGTGAAAGCAAATCCTGCACATCCATACCCATTGATTCCAGGCTATTCGTAACTTCTTCCGGCGAAATATGAAATTGGTTCATAATCAACGTGAAAATATCTGATAAAACTGCTGCTAAATCATTTAACTCTTCATCTGAAATTCCACTGTCCAATTCAACAGATATGTTCTCCTCTTCCGTTTCACTCACCGATACTCCATCAGCAGCAACCTCATTCAGATCTTTGTCTTCCACATCTTTTATCTCATCCGGTTGCTTCTTATCCGAATTATCCTTTTCATTTACAGCTTTTTTAGAAGAAGTATCTTTAACATCCTTTGTAGAAGCATTACCCGACTTATCCGATACATCCTTTGTCTTAATAGAATCTACTGCAGAATTCTTAGAAGTATCTGTCTTCACTTTATCAGAAGTATTTGCTAAAACAGCTGAAAAAACGGTTGCATCCGTCTCATCTTTTGAAGCGGCTGATGCATTCTGCATTGTACCAGAACGAACCAAAAGCAAATTTGAAGTATTCACATTCTGGTTAACTATCATATCCTGCCTCCTTTCCATAAATAATATTAAAGTGTTATGGTATCAGCTTTTTAGTAACATTCGCGGCAAAGGCCGGATCCATCTCATTCATAACCTTTGCCCGCGCATCTGCCTTCATTGCTGACATGATAGATGCTACTGTGTCTAAATCATTACTCATCTTTTCTAAAACTGCTGCCGCTTCCGCCGGTTTCATATTCTCATATGTCTTGGCAAGATCTTTCATCTCGGAATCTGACTGCTGCTCAGAAATCAACTGTCGATATATGGATTCAGCATTTGCTGCATCTATACTTTCATACCACTTAATATATGTATCGGCATCTGGAGCGTTTTCTCCATAGACTATTTCGTTATAAAATTCTTCTTTTTGTTTTTGAAATTCATTCTGATTATCTTCAAAGACCTGAAGACGTTCTACCTGCTTCGTTAAATCTTCATTATTTTCTTTTAATTTTTTATTATTCTCCGTTAATTTGTCATTTTCAGACTCAAGTTGTTCAATCATTGCCTTTGCCTGGGAAAGAGTTGCAATCTTGTTATCATCGTCCGCTTCTTTTGCCTCTTCTTCCTGTTCTTCTTTCGACGGTGCCGGTAATATCTTGTTGATAACCGGAACATCTTTCAATACCGGTCGCAACACGGAGCTTCCAAAGCCACCAATATCAAACTTAATCAACGCCACAAGAATAGCAAGCCAAACAATTACAATCAATATCACAAAAAACACGGACAGAATTTTGCTTCCGATATTTTCTTCATCTTTATCTTTTTTTTCTAACCGTTCTTTTCTAGCCATAATTCTACTCCTCTTGTTCTGCACTGTGATTATACTGATAGCTATTCAACTGATCAATCTCTTTCATTTCTTCCTGATTCAATTCCTGCAGGAATATCTCAAACTGTTTTTCTCTTAATTTTTCATGAATCTTTCTCTCCAGCATCGCTTCATTCATCTTTTGGATTGCCAGTTCTAACTCTTTCTGAATCTTTGAGATCACAGCCTTTTCGTTCACTATATATTCATCCATCAGAATAATAGCATTCTTGCATGTTTCAATCTCCAAAACATCAAGCTTTTCCTGTAACAAACGACGATACTCCACAAAATAAGATTCTTTTCTATTCTGTAAACTTACAAGTTTTGCCTCTTCTTCATTCAATCTGGATTGAACTGCCATATATTCCTGCTTGGCCTGTTCCTCTAGCTTATACTTAATATTTAATATATTTTGCATCCGGTAGATAAACTTTGCCATTGTAATCTCCCCTATTCCGCTTTATCTGCAAAAATATCAGACAACATGGATATTTCCTCTTCAAATTGATACTTACTATCCACATCCTGTTTCAGAAATTCATTTACTTTTCCAATCTTGGAGATTGCATAATCAATTTCCGGGTTGGAACCAGCCTTATATGCACCTATATTAATCAGATCTTCCGCTTCATTATAGGTTGCTAAAACATTCTTAAGTTCACCTGCTGCAGCCTTATGTTCCTTTGAAGCAATACCACTCATACATCTTGAGATACTTTGCAGCACATCAATCGCAGGATAATGATTCTTATGACCTAACTTTCTCGAAAGCATGATATGACCGTCTAAAATACCTCGGGCGGTATCTGATATAGGTTCATTGAAATCATCTCCATCTACAAGTACCGCATATAAACCGGTTATGGAACCCTTTTCCGAATTACCGGCACGTTCTAACACCTTGGGAAGTTCTGAATATACAGAAGGCGGATACCCTCTTGTAACAGGCGGTTCCCCGGAAGCAAGTCCGATTTCCCTTTGTGCCATACAGAAACGAGTCATATTATCCATCATTAAAAGTACATCCTTACCCTGATCCCTGAAATACTCTGCAATTGCCGTTGCAGTCTTTGCTGCCTTATTCCTTATCAGTGCCGGCTTATCCGATGTAGCGATCACTACAACCGAACGTTTCATTCCTTCTTCTCCCAGATCCCGCTCAATAAATTCCCGAACCTCTCTTCCACGCTCTCCAATTAGTGCGATTACATTGATATCTGCTTTGGTATTCCGTGCAAACATACCCATTAAAGTGGATTTGCCCACACCCGAACCGGCAAAAATCCCTATACGCTGCCCCTTCCCAACGGTAATCATACCATCTACAGCTTTCACTCCAAGAGGAAGCACCTCATCAATAATCTTACGTTTCAAAGCATCCGGCGGTGGCGCTTCAATGGGATAGGCTTGCGTCAAATGAAGAGTAGACCCATCCATAGGTCTGCCAAGTCCGTCCAACGAATGTCCTAATAGCTCTTCTCCCACCATTACTTTTAATGGCTCCTGTGTATTCTCAACCAATGCACCCGGGCCTATTCCCTCCACACTATCAAAAGGCATCAGAAGTACATGATTATCACGAAATCCAACCACTTCCGCCATCACATGCTGCAATCCATCCTTCGATGTTATGATACATAAATCATTCAATTTACAAGGCGGTCCCACCGATTCCACGGTAAGTCCCACAATTTTTGATACTTTTCCCAATTCTGTCACAAAAGACTTCTGCAGTATCGAAAAATAAGGCTTGTAATCCAACTTCAAATAATCACCTATTCCTTTATCATCAAGCGAAGCGCTCTATTCAGGTTATCAAGTTGTACATCTAACGACAGATTGACAACACCATTCTCTGTTTCAATCAAGCATTGCTTTTCAGCAAGTTTTGCATCTGCAAATAATTCCATATCTATATTGGGATTCCTTGCACCATAAATACGTTCTTTACAGTCAAAAAGCCATGAATAATCAGCTTCCGATACCCGGATCACAAAATGTTTACAGTCATCCAGATTTTTGACTGCTTCATTCACCATATATAATAAGGTATCTCTTTGACCATCCACCATAACACCTGTCACCTTCGGAACCATCTGGCATAACCATTCCACCATCTGCTGCTCCATCATGGCAACAAATTCTTCTTTTTCTTTTTCAATCATTATTTGATGATCGTGAAGCGTTTCTTCTAAAGCCTGTTCTTTGGCCTGATATTCACCGGCAACGGCTTCTAACCCTTCCTGATATCCCGCCTCATAACCATCTGACCGTGCTGCATTCTTCACCTGTTCTGCGTCATCATATGCTGAAGCTCTCATTTGTTCTGCTTCATCATGGGCCTGATTTACAATCTGTTGTGCATCCATTTTTGCCTGATTAATGATCTGCTGTGCACTCTCCTGAGCCGCCTGCTGGCGGTTTGAAGCATTATCTGCCTTGGCAATCAGCAAATTAACAGAGGGTTCCTCATCAAAATCATCAAGCTGTGCATCTTCAATCATAGCTTCTGCTAATACATCTTCCATAGAAGCATCTTCCTGTGTTGCAGCTGCCTCCTGTATTGCTTCTTCAATTCCTTTAATTATCTTGTTATTATTTGCATCTATCACCATGGTCTTATCTTGTGAAAATGCAACAAATCCCGATTTGATCAGATTAGACAATAATCTCGTCACCTCCACCGCGGGAAATTACAATCTCTCCAGTATCCTCTAGTTTCCGGATGATATTGACAATCTTCTGCTGCGCTTCTTCGACATCTTTCAATCGTACAGGACCCATGTACTCCATATCTTCCTTGATCATAGTCGCAAGACGAGAAGAAAGATTATTAAAGATACAATTCTGTACATCTTCATTCGCATTTTTAAGTGCAATGGCAAGTTCACTATTATCCACTTCACGAAGGACAGTCTGAATTGCGCGGTTATCGAGACTTAAGATATCTTCAAATACGAACATCTTACGACGAATCTCATCTGCAAGTTCAGGTTCTTCAATTTCCAACGTCTCCATAATATGTTTCTCTGTACTTCGATCAACTGTATTCAGGATTGAAACAATAGCGTCCACTCCACCAACAATCGTATAATCCTGATTGACAAGGGATGATAGTTTCTTTTCTAAAACCTTCTCTACCTCTTTAATTACATCCGGACTTGTACGATCCATCAATGCAATACGTCTTGCAACATCTGCCTGTTTCTCCGGTGGCAGAGCACTGACAACCGCCGCCGCCTGACTGGATGGAAGATAGGCAAGAATCAAAGCAATCGTCTGCGGATGTTCATCCTGGATAAAGTTAAGAAGCTGAGATGGATCCGCCTTACGCACAAACTCAAACGGACGAACCTGCAAGGAAGCGGTAAGTCTTCCGATCACATCTCGTGCTTTATCTTCACCTAATGCCTTGTCAAGTAACTCTTTGGCGTAACCAATACCGCCTTCTGCAATATACTGCTGTGCAAGACATACTTCATAGAATTCTTCTAACACCTGTTCTTTTACATCAGGGGGAACACTCCTTGTATTGGCAATCTCTAAGGTTAATGCTTCAATTTCATCTTCCTTTAAATGCTTAAAAATACTAGCTGACTTTTCAGGGCCTAATGAAATTAGTAAAATTGCTGCTTTTTGTGCACCCGACATCTCATCATCGTACATTGCCATTTTTCTTCCTCCATATCTATCTTTCCATCAATCCCAATCATCATTCAACCAGTTACGAAGCAATAAAGCCACTTCTTCCGGATTCTCGTCCACAAAATGTTCAATCTGTTGTCTGGTTGCCGATTTATCACTAAATTCAATATCCTCTAAGCTTTGATTTTCTTTCGTTGTGGCAAGCAATGCCTCTACAGAAAGCTCCGGTTCAAGCTCTGTAACCTCTACCGGTTTCATTCCCTTAAATACAACAAAGCATAATAATGCAACAATCAAAATTGCTAAAACAAACTGTAAATAATTGGTTGCAATTTCTGCCGGTGTAGTCTCTTTCGGATAGAAAATAGGAACCTCATAAGCACGAACTTCAATATTATCCGCAGAAAATCCCGTGGCCTTTTCCACCAGCGATGACATCTCATCATCTAATTCAATTGCTTTTCTCTCGCTATTCTTTTCCTGGAATTCGTCAAAACTGGTACCCTTTAACTGTCCTGTTTTCTTCATTTGTGCTTCATCATAAATAACATACTTACTAAGAACAACCGCTATTGTGGAATTATCCTTATTCACTGTTCCAATTGCCTTAGTGGTATTGGTCGTAGTGACGCTGTCATTATACTCTTCTTTTATAACATTGGCACTGCTATTTCCTGCTGTTCCATTCAGAATCTCATAGTCCTGTATCTGTCCGTCATTAGAATCCGTACCCGGAATTCCCGATGTACCATCTGTATTCGTTGCGTCATAGTAATAATAACTTGTCTTAGGTCCTGTATCCTCTTCTTCATCATCTGTGTAATGGTGCTCATCTACAATCTGCTGTTCATCCAGATCGATATCTAAATTGGCTGTTACCTCTGCATCATTGTAGACACCGGAACTAATCATGAGACTGCGAACTCTGTCTTCTAAATTACTGGTAACCTGATCCGCTATCTTGATAGCCGCAGATGCACTGCCTGCCGCAGTTTTGGAGCTTCCGTCACCACCAAATAAAAGTGCACCGGTCTGGTCAATGATCCGAATGCAATCAGTAGTGGAATTCCCAAGGGATGTTGCAACATAATTTGCAATTCCTTCCACACTGCTCTCTTCAAAATCCTTTGTGGTAATCAGCAATACACTTGCTGATGCTTCCTTATCTGCAGACAATAAGGAATTCGTCTTATCCGGTATTGTAATCTGAACCGAAGCCTGTTTGACGCCTTCAATCTGCTCTAATTCCTTTCCAATATCATTCTGTTTGACAATCTTCTGTTTTAATTGGCGTTCACTATCCGTTGTGGACATGCTGTTATTAAAAAGCTTATCCCAATCATCATTTGCATTGGTTGCTATATTATTCTCACCAAGAGCTAATCTTGCAGCAGACTCTAATTTCTCATCCACCGTAAATGTCAACCCGTTGCCAGACACCTCATGGGCAATTCCCGCATCCGTAAGCACCTGATCCGCAGATGCCGCATCACTTGTATTCTCAAATGTAACAAGTTCCACATATTTCGTACGATTCAGCAACACAATAAGCGCCACCAATGTAAAAATCACTGCTGCCGAGATTGTAATAATCAACGTTTTCTGTTTGCTTGTAAACCGATTCCAGAATTCAACCAGTTTCGTCTGAATGGACTTCACCCTATCTAACATTGTATACTTCCCTGCCCTTTATGTTAAATTTGCATATTCATCAATTCTTTGTATGCCTCTAATGCCTTATTTGTAACTTTAACCGTATACTGCAAAGAGATATTGGCTTTCTGTTGTGCAATTGCAAGATCATGTACACTTGATGAATACCCCAGTGCAAAATTCATCTCTGACTCTTCTGCTGCATCCTGTAATGCATCGGTCTCTTTATACATTTCAACTGCTGAATGAAACAGATTATCAAATGCTGTATTCTTCGCTACTGTAACATCTTCTGTATTTGATGCACCATATATTGAATTTGCCAAATCAATATTCTGTACCCCCGATACTGCCATATATCATTCACCTATCCATTTCCTAATATTATTTGAATAATTCTAATCCCTTTGACGCAATTGCCTTAGATGCATTAAATGCTGTTGCATTGGCTTCATACGATCGGCTCGCATCAATCAGATTTGTCATTTCCGTCACCGTATTCACATTTGGCAATGTGACATATCCATTCTCGTCCGCATCCGGATGATTGGGATCATATGTCATTGCCCCTTCGCTTGTATCCTCCACAATAGAAGTAATCTTTACACCATGGGGATGATAAGTTTCTAATTTATTGCATAAAATATGATCAAAAGATGCATTGGAATTTTCCTGAAATACAACCGTCTTCCGCTTATATGGTTCACCATTTTCATCTCTGGTCGTATTTACATTTGCAATATTCTCGGAGATAATATCCATTCTGGTTCTCTGTGCTGTCATACCTGAAGCAGATACATTCATTGCATTAAAAATGCCGCTCATAATTTATTCCCCTTTCCTAATTTGATAACACTGTCTTATATCTTGCAAATTCCTGGCCAATCTGTTCTAGCAACGCATTATATCGAATCTGGTTTTCTGCAAGATAAGCACTCTCCGTATCAATATCTACATTGTTACCATCTAAGCGATAAGAAAGTGTAGAGTGATCCGTATATATCATTCCCCCAAAATCAGAAAGATGCGTATTCACCTCTGCAACACGGTTATCTAATGATTCTGGCCCAATCATTGCCTGTTCTAGATAATTCTCAAAGGATACATCCTTTCTCTTGTAATTCGGTGTATCAACATTGGCTATATTATTGGATAATATTTCGTTTCTGGAGTTTGCAGCATCTGCCGCTTTATCCAAAACATTGATATAATTATAAATGTTCGTGTTAATCATACGCTACCTCCCTCTAAACAGATTATCAAAAAACAATAGCAAAAGACTTCTGAGTAATCTCACAAATCCTTTTGCTATCTCAAATCCATTCTAGTTATGTAATTTCTTAACCTCGTCAAATACATACTCATTCAACACCCGGATATTGGTTCCCTTCATTCCGGATGACTTCGTCTCAATGACGCCTGCACTTTCAAACTTCCGAAGGGCATTCACAATCACAGAACGTGTAATCCCAACTCTGTCTGCAATCTTAGATGCAACCAGAATACCCTGCATACCGGAAAGTTCATCGAATACATGGTAGATTGCCTCTGCTTCTGATGCAGATAATGTATTGATAGCGGAATGGACAATCGCAAGTTTGCGGTTCTCCTCTGCACTCTCCTCATTCACACTGCGCATCATCTCAAGACCAACAACCGTTGTACCATACTCACTTAAAATGATATCATCTATCGTATACTGTGCATCTTCCTTATACATAAATACCGTACCAAGACGTTCACCTGCAATATCAATCGGTAATATAATCGCCCGATATCGTTCCAAATCCTCAATCTCAAATCCGAGAGTTGCTAAATTCACATTCTCCTTTGTGGAAAGTACTCCCAACAGGCGCTCATTCAACATGGAATCAATAAAATCTCCCACCTTCGGAACAATCAATTCCGTTATCTCACTGATATCCGAGCGGTTCTGTATTCCCAGAACCTTTCCTTTCTTACTGATTACCAGGATGTCCGATTCCAGAATCTCACTTAACACCTTACAAATATCATTAAAGATAACTTTATGAGAATTGTTATTATGCAAAAGCTGATTAATCTTTCTTGTCTTGTCTAATAACTGTACACTCATAAGCTCCCTCCAATCACAGAATAATTTTATCACAATTGCACAACAATAACAACATTTTTCTGAAAAAGAGAGCATTCTTATCCATTTGTTATATGCTATAATTGGGGCTTTTCACACACATAACCACACTCTGCATTACTGCATACAAGCTTATTTCCCTTTTCAAGCATGACATTACCACATTTTGTGCATTTAATAGCGGATGGCTTCTGCCATGACATAAAATCACACTCCGGATTATCAATACAGCCATAATATTTCCGACCCTTTTTCGTCTTCTTAAGCACAATATCTTTGCCGCATTTCGGACAGGCAACACCAATCTTTTCAAAATAAGGCTTTGTAAATCGACATTCCGGAAATCCCGGACATGCAAGAAATTTGCCGTGGGGACCATATTTTATAACAAGATTACGTCCACATTCTTCGCAAATCTCCTCCGATACCTCATCTTCTATCTTAACATGCTCTAACTCCTTGTTAGCAGCCTTTACTGCTTCATCTAAATCCGGATAGAAATTAGATACCACCGTCTTCCAGTCAATTGTACCTTCTTCAATATTATCAAGCAAAGATTCCATATTGGCTGTAAATTCTGTATCCACAATTACAGGAAATGCCTTCTTCATAATCTGGTTTACAGCCTCTCCAAGCTCAGTCACATAAAGATTCCGATTCTCCTTTACAATATATCTTCGGGCAAGAATGGTCGAAATTGTTGGTGCATATGTGCTCGGTCTTCCAATTCCTAACTCTTCTAATTGTTTTACCAACGACCCTTCTGTATAATGTGCCGGCGGCTGTGTAAAATGCTGCTTGTCCTCCCAGCCTGATACAGATAGAACGGTATCCTCATTAATATCTTTAAACAGATTCTTAAGTTCATCATTTTCATCCTCAACAGCATATACTGCCATAAAACCTTCAAATATCATTTTGGTTGAGGTTGCGCCAAACTCATAGCCCTTGGCCGTTAACTTAAGTGTCTCACTCTCATACTTAGCGGATGCCATCCTGCTTGCTAAGAACCGGTTATATATAAGCTGATACAACCGAAACTGATCCCTTGATAACTGTTCTTTTACTACAACAGGAGACAACGAAATATCCGTTGGACGAATCGCTTCATGCGCATCCTGGATCTTTCTTCCAGATGCTGTTTTAGAAGTTCCTTCCCCTACATACTGTTTTCCGAATTTTTCTGAGATATAAGAAACCGCAGAGGCATTTGCTTCCTCAGATATACGTACAGAATCCGTTCTTAAATATGTGATAAGACCAACACTTCCTCTGCCCTTCAGTTCTACACCTTCATATAACTGCTGTGCAATCCGCATGGTCTTTCCAGTGGCAAAATTCAATTTTTTCGCGGCTTCCTGCTGCAAAGTTGATGTTGTAAATGGAAGTGGTGCTTTTTTTGTTCGCTCGGACCTCTTCACACTCTTAACCTGAAGATTCTCATTCTCTAAATCATTCAAAACCGATTCCATCTCTTCCTTTGAATGAATATCTGCCTTCCCGGAAGGCGTCTTATTCAACTTTGCAACAAATGATTTCTTTGATCCTGCAGGAACCACCCGGGCTTCTAATGTCCAATACTCCTGCGGAATAAAATTATTAACCTCATCTTCTCTGTCACATATCAAGCGCAATGCAACGGATTGGACACGTCCTGCACTCAGTCCCCTTTTGATCTTTGCCCATAGTACCGGACTGATCTCATATCCCACCAAACGATCCAATACACGTCTTGCCTGTTGTGCATCCACTAAGTTCATATCAATATCTCTGGCTTCTTTCAAAGAATTCTTCACAGCATTCTTTGTAATCTCATTAAATGTAATTCTTTTATAATTCTTACCATCAAGATTAAGTGCTTTAGATAAATGCCATGAAATTGCTTCTCCTTCGCGGTCAGGGTCAGTTGCAAGATAGACTTTATCTGCTTTCTTGACTTCCTTGCGAAGTGCTGCAAGCAATTCCCCCTTTCCCCGGATTGTAATATACTTTGGTTCAAAGTCATTCTCCACATCAATTCCCATCTGTGATTTTGGAAGATCTCTCACATGTCCATTGGATGCAATAACTTCATAATTCTTTCCAAGAAATTTCTTAATTGTTTTTGCTTTTGCTGGTGACTCTACAATCACAAGGTTCTTTGCCATATCAAGGCTCCTTCCCGTTTTGCTTATAATCTAATGGCATAATAATTCCGTGCATTTTCCACAATCAGGCCTTTCACAACCAATCTGTTCAATATCATGCAGACATCCTGTGGAGCGATCTGTATCTCATTAATTATGTCATCCAAGTATTTCGGTTCAATTTGCAAACAACTATACACCATTTTTTCATTAGGTGCAAGAGATACTTTTTTCACTTTACCTTCCGCCTCTTCAATTGTATTGGTATAATTTTCCTTCTTTTCACTGTAATGAAGAATTTCTAAAATGTCTGAAACCTCTGTTACCATATGCGCTCCAAGCTTAATTAAATTATTGCATCCTCTGCTTTTCACATCGGATAATTTGCCCGGCAGAGCAAAGATTTCCTTGCCCTGTTCTAAGCCCTGATCCACTGTAATAAAAGTTCCACTTTTCTCCATTGCCTCAATCACCAAAATACCATCTGCCATACCGGCAATCAGCCGGTTCCGCTGTGGAAACAAACCCGCAACCGGTTGAATTCCAATATTACTTTCTGATAAGATACCACCGCTTTCCTGCATCTGCATAAATAACCTATAATTCTCATTCGGATATACAATATCGATTCCACAACCTAATATACCAAGTGTGTATCCGCCCCCTTCTAATGCCCCAGTATGTGCCATTCCATCAATTCCTCTTGCAAGACCACTGATTACCGCTATATTACATTTGGCAAGTTCTCTTCCAAAAAATCTTGCCATCTCAACACCATATCTCGTACAATTTCTTGCTCCGATAATAGCAACCGCCTTGCCATTTTCCTCCGGTAGTCTTCCTTTGTAATACAGACCAAGGGGTGCATCTGATATGGTTCGTAAACGCTTTGGATATTGTCTGCTTTCCGGATGAATAAAAGTAATCTGTTTGCATTCTAACTGATTCCACTCCATAAGTAAACGATCCCAATTCCGGGATTGTATGTACATTTCCCTTCCTTTTGACTTTGAAATATATGGAAGAACATCATCCTCTTTTGCATCGTAGATTGCTTTTGGACTTCCATACATCTCAAGTAATTGCCGAATTGTAATACGACCGATTCCTTCTATATTATTAAGCCAGTACCAGTACACATCTTCTGTACTCACTCCGACGCACCCCCTTGATAGAAGTCACTCATCCGGTACGATAACGCCTCCCAGATATGTGAACATTTTACCCGTTCACTATGATCCAAATCCGCAATGGTTCTTGCAACACGCATTACTTTTCCCGCACCCCTTGCTGTCAAATGATATTGTTCAAACACTTCTTTGCGTAGTTCCCGTTCTTCTTTACCCAACTCGCACACTTCATCTAATACACGGGTAGGAATCTGTGAATTATAACGTACTCCATAAGGGGCAAGACGTTTCTTCTCAACCTGTTGGACCGTGATAATTCTGCGTTTGATCCTTTCTGAAGTTTCTTCTATTGGTTCTTCATACAATTCCTCATAGGTAATCCTTTTTACCGATATATTCATATCAATCCGGTCAAGCATCGGTTGTGATACCTTTTTCAGATATCTGTCAATCTGTGGTTTCGTGCAGTGACATCTGGTAAGATCCGGATAATAACCGCACGGACATGGGTTCATCGCCGCAACTAACATAAATTCACAAGGAAATGTGTAACTTCCCTGTAATCTGGATATGGTTATCTCTCCATCTTCTAACGGTTGTCTCATCATCTCAATTATATTCTTCTGAAATTCCAAAAATTCGTCCAGAAATAAGACACCATGATGTGCAAGACTTATCTCTCCCGGCTTTGGATTTGTTCCACCACCAATCAATGCCTGCGCCGTAATAGAATGATGAGGCATACGAAAAGGCCGTTCATTTATCAAACCCTCATCCGGTCCCAGCATTCCACTCACACTATATATCTTGGTAAGTTCCAGACTCTCCTCATGGGACAGTTCCGGCATAATTGTCGGAATTCTTTTTGCGATCATGGATTTTCCTGCTCCCGGTGGCCCCAGATACAAAATGTTATGCATTCCCGCCACCGCAATCTCCGTGGCTCTTTTTAACATACGCTGTCCTTTTACATCTGCAAAATCTTCTTTGAATTTTGACACATCCTGTGTGCATCCTTTTGAAAAGGGTTCTGCCTCCACAATTTGGTTACCAAGCACATGGTCTACTGCCTGTTTCAGATTCTTCACCCCGATAATCTCCATATCCTGAATAAATGATGCCTCTTTCCGGTTACCATAAGGAAGCATAATTTTTGTAATGCCCTGACTTTTTGCATAGTCTACAATTGGCAATATGCCGCGGACTCCACAAACATCACCATTCAAAGACAATTCTCCAATAAAAAGAATATCCTCCGTATATTCCTTTGGAATATAACCATATGCAGTTAATAATGCCATACTAATGGGTAAATCGAAAGCTGAACCTTCTTTTCTGACATCCGCCGGCGACAAGTTTACCGTAATCTTCTTCGGTGGTAACCGGAATCCCGCATTTTTCAACGCTGTCCTCACCCTGTCGCTTGCCTCACGGACTTCTGATGCTAAGTAACCTACCATATTAAATACCGGCAGGCCCTCGCTTACATCGGCTTCCACTGCAATCAGGCGTCCTTCCACTCCGTGCAGTGTGCCACTTAGAACTTTATTATACATGGAAACTCCTATTCCATCTCCTAAACACGAACAAAATAATTATATCAGACACAATAAAAAAACGCAACCTTATGGTTGCGTTTTCATACTTTATTAACATGTACAAATTAATTCAATAATTTCTTAAGTTCATCCATAAATATATTGACATCCTTAAATTCTCTGTATACAGATGCAAATCTAACATAGGCTACCTGATCTAAGGATTTGAGTTCATCCATAACAATTTCACCAATAACAGAACTTTCTACTTCTTTTTGTTCGAGATTAAATACCTTTGTCTCAATCCGGTCAATACACTTCTCAATCTCTTCAACCGAAATCGGACGCTTATGGCAAGACTTAATGACACCGGACTCTATCTTAGAACGGTCATATGCCTCTCTGATCTTATCCTTCTTAATAATAATGAGCGGTATCGTCTCGACTTTCTCATATGTGGTAAAACGCTTGCCGCAATCATCACATTCTCTTCTTCTTCGAATGGAACTATTATCATCTGCAGGTCTTGAATCAATAACCCTCGTACTGTCTTCTCCACAAAACGGACACTTCATCTGTATCCTCCTCCTTATTCATCCTTCATAATTGCCGTCTCTAAACAGACATCTACCAAAACAATATCCGGTCCAATCCTCACAACATCACAAAACCGAATGTAATACCGAATACACTTGGAAAAACAGGAAAAGAAACGAACAGGTGCCAATACAATCAATGCACAAATCTGTCCATTACATGGATCAAATTCAACATCTGCCACACAACCAATCCGTTTACAATCCTTACAATTAATTACTTCCTTCTGCCGCAAGTCCAAAAAGGTCATATGCACTCCTAATCGTACTTAAACACAATATATGCAGGCAAAACTAAGAAAAGAAGTATAAATTGTGATTAACATAATAACTTAACATGTTAGTTATTATAACATATGAAAAAGTAAATTGTAAACTATTTTTTATGCCTATTCTTCCTTGATGTCAAATATCATCCTGATAAATCGCAATGTTGATTCATTATTGATATATCGGTTATTAGGAATCAATAAATACACATCATCATAGGAAAACTGACAATTTCTGGCAAATTCCGTATCACTGATATCTAATGCTGCAATAA
This sequence comes from uncultured Clostridium sp., assembly GCA_945915475.1. GTDB lineage: Bacteria > Bacillota > Clostridia > Lachnospirales > Lachnospiraceae > CAG-590. The sequence continues at coordinate 86,274 of CAMEFI010000006.1, forward strand.
ATGGCTTTCCATCATTCATATACCCGGTTTCATCCGTCACTTCCACCGTATAATCCTCTACCTGACGATACAAATCTTCGTCCATACATTGATCCAGTATGGCAATATCACCTGTAGATTTATAATAGTCCAGTGTCTTTCCATTTCCAATGATTGCATCCAGACGATCGGAACTGATATATACAATGATCTTTTCATAATCTGTCAATGTACTTTCCTGGATGACAACATCATCTGCATTCTCAATGGTGAGATTATCAAATACCTGAATAATATTCTTCACATCAAGTCCATAATAATCCCGGAATGCATCCGGAATATATTGTTCGCATACAGCATTGGTACCATCATTTGTAACTGCAACCATCAATTCCGTCGGAAGCGTTGTCGTATAAATCGTCTTACCAATCCAGCAGCATAGAAAAACCGCAACAACTGCACCAACAAAATACCATTTATAATACAGTATAATGTATTTCCACTTCTCCCCAGTCTCCATGGATTTCAAACGTTTATTTCGTAATTCTTTCTTATAAGCACGGCGCTCTTTTGCACTCATTGAGGACATCTCTAATGCATTCTCTGAATACAAATTTTCCTCTTGATCCTGTTTTCCGGTCTTATTCTCATCACCGAGGGGCTGTCTCATTCATTCCATTCCTTTCTCTTACCATGGTTACCTGTGTGGTATCCTGTCCAATTTTTAGTCAACACCCGATATGATCTTAACCGGACATTTCTCCTTACAAATACCACAGTGCGTACATTTTGTCTGATCAATATGTGCAATATTATTTTCCAGTATGATGGCATCAGACGGACAATTTCTCATACATAATCCACATCCGATACAGCCGGCCCGGCATACCTTTTTCACATCTACTCCACGGTCTTTTGAACTACATTGTACCACGCAAGTGGAATCAACCGGAACAAATTCAATCAGGTGTTTTGGACATTCTGCTACGCATTTACCGCATGCTTTGCAACGTTCAGGGTTCACTTTTGCAACTCCATCCACAATCTCAATGGCTCCAAAAGGACAAACTTTCTTGCAATTACCATACCCGGTACAACCATAAGAACAGGCCCTTGCACCACCACCCGGATTATTCATTGCAAGCTTACAATCCTTCGGTCCCACATAATCATACTGGTCCTTTGCTTTGTCACAAGTTCCTGCACATTTAACAAACGCTGTCATAGGAACCGAATCTCCTGCATCTACACCCATAATCTCTCCAACAGCCTTAGCAACCGTTTCACCACCAACCGGGCAAGCATTAACCGGTGCCTCTCCCTTTGCAATTGCAGCCGCCAGACCATCACATCCAGGGAATCCACAACCACCACAGTTATTCCCCGGAAGACATTCTCTTACCGCAACTTCTTTCTCATCTACTTCCACTTTAAATTTCTCCCCGGCAATTCCCAGAAGGATTCCGATGATAACACCGGTGCCGCCAACCATTGCCATCGCAAGTAAAATTGATGTAACCATACGTATTCCTCCTATTTAATCAGTCCGGAGAATCCAAAGAATGCCATTGCCATGAGACCTGCTGTCACAAGAACAATTGGTGTTCCCCTAAATGATTCCGGAATATCATTATATTCAATCTTTTCACGGATTCCTGCCATAATTACAATGGAAATCGTAAATCCAACCGCCGTTCCAAATCCATTTACCACAGAGGATATAAATCCATAAGATTTCTGAACATTGATTAATGCCACACCTAACACTGCACAGTTTGTTGTGATTAACGGAAGATACACACCAAGAGCCTGATAAAGCGATGGCATCGTTTTCTTAAGGAACATCTCCACGAACTGGACCAATGCCGCAATTACTAAGATAAATACGATAGTCTGTAAATAGGTAATATTCAATTTTTCCAAAATAAAAGTATAGATCAAACTGGTCACAGCTGATGCAATTGTAATAACAAAGATAACCGCACCACCCATGCCGGCTGCCGTGTCCACTTTCTTTGATACACCAATAAAAGGACACAAACCTAAAAACTGGCTTAATACAACATTATTAACTAACGCTGCTCCAACCGCAATTAATAATAAATCCATTCTATCTGCCTCCTTTCAAACATATGAGAATTACTTCTCATTATTCTCCTGTTCTGCCAGCCTTCTGCCTGCACACAAAGTATTGGCGCAGCCTGCACAACCATTCTCTCTCTCACAATCCGGTGTTGCATTTCCCATTTTCTTTGCCTTATTAATCCGTACTTTATTCTGAATCGCAACCAGACAGGCCAGTACAAAAAATGCACCGGGTGCAAGAATCAGGATGGTCACCGGTTCATATCCAGCCGGCATAATCTGGAATCCAAAAATAGAACCATTTCCAAACAATTCACGGAATATACCAATAGATGTCAATCCAATCGTAAAGCCAAGTCCCATTCCTATTCCATCAAACATGGAAAGCCATACGTTATTCTTAGAAGCAAAACTCTCTGCCCGTCCAAGAATAATACAGTTTACAACAATCAGTGGAATATATATTCCCAAGCTGTCATATAACGATGGTACGAATCCCTGTAACAGGAACTGAACAATTGTTACAAAAGACGCTACAATAACAATATAAGCCGGAATACGAACCTTGTCCGGAATCACTTTTCGTAGTGCCGATATCATCATATTACTCAAAATCAAAATAACCGTTGTGGTAAGTCCCATTCCTATTCCATTGACTGCAGAAGTCGTAACTGCCATTGTGGGACACATTCCCAGCATCTGCACAAAGGTAGGATTCTCAGTAATAATACCACATTTTAAACGTTCTACTGTTTTACTCATCTTCCTACCTCCTACTGTAATGTACTGATATAATAAAGACCTGCATTGACACCATTAGTAACAGCATTTGTTGTGATAGTTGCACCGGATAATGCATCAATCTCATTATCCGCTTTCGCACCATTTTTTGTATAAACAATCTGTTCGACCTGCTTGCCCTCAAACTGTTTCTTAAATGAATCCTCTTTTGCTTTCATACCAAGACCAGCGGTCTCACCAATGGAAAGAAAGGAGATGCCATTTAATGTTCCATCCGATTGTACACCCATAGCAAACTGAATATCGCCACCGTAGCCTTCATGGTCTGTCACAGTAAGTACATATCCCATCGGCTGCCCCGACTTATCTAACACTTTCATTGCTTCGTTAATCGTTGCATCCAACCCTTTCTCCTGTAATTCTTTCTGTACCTTATCCGAATCCACTTTCACATCCTCAAAAGAATCTGCATCAGCAAATACCGCCTTATATGCCTCTTCCTTTGCCCGTTGATTCTCCTTTGCAATCGGAGCTTTCGTTATCTCATATACAGCACCAAGTAAAATGCCTGCAATCACCGTAATGAGCATCAAAGATATGGTATTTTTAATACTTTCACTACTCATGCTTTACTGCCCCCTTTCCAAATGCCTTTGGAACCGTTACGCGTTCAATCAATGGAACAAGCAGATTGCCAAGAATGATTGCATAGGAAACACCTTCCGCAGAGCCACCAAAAATACGGAACAAGAAGGTAAGCAAACCTAATAAAATACCAAAATATACCTTACCCATTGGCGTGATTGGCGATGTAACATAATCCGTTGCCATAAAAAATGCCCCAAGCATTAATCCTCCACCGAATAAATGTGCAAACAGAAAAGAAAAATCAAGTCCTCGTCCGGATGCTAAACCATAGATCAGAATAAAAATAGCAAAAGATCCAATATAAAATACCGGAATCCGATAATTGATAATACCTCGAACTAACAAATACACACCACCCAGTATCAGTGCTAATGCACATGTTTCACCAATGGTTCCCGGAGTTGTACCAAGAAACATTGCCTTCACATCCACACTCTCTCCTGCCTTAAGATTGGCAAGTGGAGTTGCCATGGTTACCGCATCATATGTAAAGGTTGTCATTCGTCTGGTAAAGGAAATCAACAAAAAACATCTTGCTCCAAGAGCAGGATTCATAAAATTCTGACCAAGTCCCCCAAAGAGCTGTTTCACAACCACAATTGCAAAAAAGCTGCCGATAACCGGAAGCCATAATGGTACATCCGACGGAAGATTCAATGCCAGCAAAAGACCGGTTAGTGCTGCAGACAAATCATTTACCGTAATCTTACGTCCTGTGAGTTTCTGAAAACCAGCCTCAAAGATAACACAACATGTTACCGTGATTAAAATAATAATAAGTGCTCTTACTCCAAAATTATAGATTCCAAATAATGTTGCAGGCATTAAGGCAACCAATACCTGTCCCATAATATTTGTAGTGGTCTCTTTATCTCTTATATGTGGAGAAGAAGAAATCTTCATTGTCTGTTCCAAATCAGCCACCTCCTATCGTTTCCTGTTTGCTAAGATCTGTTTACGGGTTCCGGCTATGATCTGGGTTAAATGTCGCTTAGCCGGACATACAAAGGAACAACATCCGCATTCACAACATTCCATTCCATCATATTTGACAAAATTATCGTAATCGCCATGAAGCGCAAGACTGGCGAGCTTGTTCGGCATAACTCTTCCCGGACACACATCTACACACCTTCCACACCGAATACAATTGGATGGCTCCACTGCAGATACAATATCTTCTCGAAAGCATAGTAATGCCGAACTTCCCTTTACCAATGGTACATCTAAGGAGAACATCGCTTTCCCCATCATTGGTCCACCTGAAATAATTTTTCCCGGATCCTCAATATTAAAACCGCCAACAGCATCAATCAGTTCCTGGGCATTTGTTCCCAAACGGACTTTGAAATTAGCTGTCTTTTGTACAGCGTCTCCCGTAACTGTTACAATCCGTTCAAATAATGGCCGGCCTTCAATGATTGCATTATAAATTGCAACAACCGTATCAATATTGTGCACAATACATCCCGCATCTGCCGGCAACATAGACGAATTAATCTGGCGTCCTGTATTTGCATAAATCAGCTGTCGTTCTGCTCCCTGCGGATATTTGGTCTTAACCGCCTTCACCGTAATATTGGACATATTCTTTGTCAAATCATTGAGTTTTGCAATTGCTTCCGGTTTATTGTCCTCAATTGCAATGATACCTTTTGCTTTATCAAAAAGATTGATCACAATCTGTAAGCCTGTCACAATCTTTTCAGGCTCCTCCATCATTCTTCTATAATCTGATGTCAGATAAGGTTCACACTCAGCACCATTCACAATAATGGTGTCAATTGCCTCTTCATTCTTCGGAGACAACTTTACATGTGTTGGAAATCCGGCGCCACCCATACCAACAATACCGGCTTCTTTAATAGCGTCTTTCACATCCTCGCGGTACATCTTGTCTAAGGGACGAATATTCTGTTTAAAATCTATCTCTTCAAACAATCCGTCATTTTCAATGACAATGGATTCAACCTTTGTCCCATTCACCGTAAGTCTTGGTTCGATCATCTTCACAATTCCAGATACACCAGAGTGAATATTAGCTGATACAAATCCCTGTGCTTCTGCAATCTTTTGTCCCACTAACACATGATCGCCTTTCTTGACAATTGGCTTTGCTAAGGCGCCAATGTGCTGTGATAATGGATATACACAATCCCCTTTCGGCAAGTAGTCACAGATTGCCTTGTCTTTCGACAAATCCTTGCCATCATAAGGATGGATACCTCCTTTAAATGTTAATAAACCCATATACGTTACCTCTCTTTTTTCAGGTTATTTTCCTTACACTCAAAAAGAAAAGTCAATTTGAGAACTCTTATCAATTATACAACCAATATTACTTTTTTACTAGTTTGTTTTTTATTTTGTTACAGAAAAGAGTGGAGACGTTCCACTAAGATGTTGCTCAGAAATCCAATAAAAATACCTGTTACAAGACTAGTCACACAAAGAACCGGAAAATAATATAAAATATGCGCATTATCCATCATAAACCATGCCACAATGATCTGTCCGAAGTTATGTGCAACCGCCCCTGCCATGCTTACACCTAAAATGGAGCAGGCCGGAATCCTTCGAACAATGCTCATGACAAGAATACAGGCAAGACCGCCTGCAAAGCTATAAATGATTCCGGACACACCAGAAAAAAGAAAACCAGTTAGCACAACCCTCGCTGTCATAAACACAAAGGCTCTCCCTGTTCCATATTCATATAAAAATAACATGGTCACAATGTTGGCAAGTCCAATCTTTACTCCAGGCACTGCAACCACAACCGGTAATAACGTCTCAAGATAAGATAATACCAGTGCAACCGCCAAAAAAAGTCCAAATTGTGTAATGTGTTTCGTTCGCATATTTTTCCTGCCTTTAGTTATCAATATCTTTATCCTCATGACTTATCACTTCCACATAAACAGCATGCGGAAGACAAATGATAATTTCGCCATTTTTTGAAATTGCTTTATGCCGGACACATATCTGGTCTCTGCAATTGGCTTCTTTCATATATATTTCACCATTTTGGATCACAAGTTCGTTATAATTGTCATTATCACCTGTAATGGGAATGACCTGATCCTCTCCTAAATAATATTGTGTTACTGTACCATTTACTGTCACGAAAACCCGGTCGCCTGTTTCCTGTTGTCTGATACATAATAACAGAATAAGAGATATACATAATCCCATTACAAGAATAATAATATCTCCTATCTTAAGTGTGAATTTATGGTTACTTTTTAAGTTCATACGCATCATCCTGAATTCGGAATTTTTTCTTAATTCCTTCTGTGACGTAGACTTTCTTATCAGATGTGACAAAAATCGCCTCTACGCCCTGTTCCCTGGCATATGCCATACCATCCTTAAGTCCCTTGACGAAACATGCCGTTGACAATGCATCTGAGAGAAATCCGTCCTTACTGATAACAGAAACCGATATCAAGCCATTATCCACAGGATATCCGGTGGACGGATCAAAGATATGATGATAACGCTTGCCATCCTTTTCAAAATATTTCTCATAATCACCGGATGTTGAAATAATATTGCCGCCATCCACATCTAATACTCCAAAAGCTTCCCCATCTTTTCCTCGTGGATTCTGAATCCCAACATGCCATTCTTTGCCATTCCCTTTGTCACCATATACAACAACCGTTCCACCAATAGATATGACTGCTCCTGACACAGAACTTTGTGTTAATAGCTGATATACTTTATCACCGGCAATTCCCTTTCCGGCTGCGCCAAAATCAATTGCCATGTTCTCTTCATGAAACACAATTCCACCATCCTGCAACTCTATACATATAGGATCACAATGCTGCAGTGTCTGTTGAATGGCTTCATCGTCCGGTACCTCTGTATTGCCATCTTCAATTCCCCATAATTCAGAGATCGGGCGGATACAGGGAGAAAAAGCGCCATTGCTGCTCTCATATAAATCCATCTCTTTCTGAAGATATTCTACAATATCCGGAGAAAGGGGATAGAACCCTTCAAGTGCATAATTCTTATTACATAACGATACTTCCGAATCAGGAATTCTTACAGACACCTGATTTTCAAACTCCTGCAAACAATCATCAATCTGCTCACTCACATCATAAAGTGTTGTCTCAGACTCCCCAAACAGTGTCTTTTTCACTGCCGTTCCCATAGCCTGACCAGCATATGTTTTTGATGTTATATCAGAGTGTAATGTTTTCTGATTCTTCACACCAACATATACAATTACTGCCAGGCAGGCAATTACAAACAAGCCAATCCACACCTGACGATATTTCATATATAGTCTTCTCATTGTATAATCCTTCTATCCGATCATGAAGGAAATCTCCGCCTTACAGGCCACCTTACCATTTACAGAAGCTTTTACGGCACCGATTCCTAACGGGCCTTTGGTTTTAATGATCTCACACTCTAAATCCAAACGATCACCAGGTACCACTTTCTGTTTGAATTTTGCCTGATTCACTCCTGCAAAATAAGCAGTCTTCCCCTTATTCTCCTCTAATGAAAGAACTGCAACTGCTCCAAGCTGAGCCAATGCCTCTAGTTGTAATACTCCCGGCATAACCGGTTCCTGCGGAAAATGTCCTGCAAAGTAAGGCTCGTTATAGGATATATTCTTGTAGCCCTTAATAGACTGTCCCGGTATCATCTCAGTCACTCTGTCAATCAGAAGAAATGGCTGTCTATGGGGAATAATCTCCATAATCTGTTTAATATCTAATTCCATTATTGTAACCTCCCATCGTCTACTTGTAAATAGGTGTTTATAAGATTTGCATTACTCTGTATATTTTTTTACCACTAAAGTCGCATTATGTCCACCAAATCCAAGTGAATTCGTCATACAGACATTTACATCTGTGGAAATGCCGGCATCTTTCACATAATTCAAAGAAAATTCCTCCGGATCCTCTACCTCACGTAAACCAACATTCTCATGAATATAGTTATCTTCAATGGATTTTACACAGGTAATGAATTCTATTCCCCCTGCTGCTCCAAGCAAATGTCCAATCATGGATTTCGTGGAACTGATATATACATCATTCTGAGCTTCCTGCATTGCAATCTTAATGGCACGTGTCTCAAACAAATCATTGTGATGTGTTGAAGTTCCATGGGCATTGATATAATCCACTTCAGAAGGCTCAATGCCCGCATCTTTCATGGCAAATATCATGGCGTTAGCTGCTCCCATTCCATCTTCTGCCGGGGAAGTGATATGATAGGCATCAGAAGTTGCACCATAACCAACTAATTCTGCTAATATATGAGCACCTCTAGCCTTTGCATGCTCTAATTCCTCTAATACAACAATACCTGCGCCCTCACCTAAAACAAATCCGGCACGATCTTTATCAAAAGGAATGGATGCCCTGGAGCAATCCTCTGTTGTGTTAAGTGCCGTAAGAGCTGCAAATCCGCCAACTCCAATCGGTGTCACACATGCCTCTGTTCCTCCCGCAATCATAACATCAGCATCGCCATACTGTATCGTACGCATAGCCTCTCCAATATTGTGTGTTCCGGTGGCACAGGCTGTCACCACATTGATTGACTTGCCCTTCAGTCCAAAGTAAATGGATACATTACCACAGGCCATATTAGAAATCATGGATGGCACCAATAATGGTTCGATCCGGTTAGGTCCCTTCTCCTCTAAACGCTTCATATTGCGTTCAACTGCCTGCAAACTACCGGTTCCAGATCCAACTGCAGTACCAACACGGAACGGATCTTCCTTCTCCATATCGAGTCCTGCCTGCTCAATTGCCTCCTTTGCAGCAACAACAGCATACTGCGAGAATAATTCCATACGCTTTGCAGTCTTCGGATCCATATAATCCTTTGCGTTAAATCCCTTTACCTCTGCTGCGACCTTTGCCTTAAACTCTGACGCATCAAACTTTGTAATGGGAGCAATACCTACTTTACTTTCCTTTACTCCCTTCCAAAACTCTTCTACATTCAATCCAATTGGGGTAATCGCCCCCATACCTGTTACAACTACTCGTCTCATGTCAATCTCCTTTATATACTCATTCCACCATCAATGGCAATTACCTGTCCGGTTATGTATGAAGCCTTGTCAGACGAAAGAAATGCCACCGTTTCTGCAATATCCTTTACATCCCCTAAACGTTTCAACACAATTTGATCCTCAATCTGTTTCTTTGCATCCTCCGGAATCGCATCCGTCATCTCTGTCACAATGAATCCCGGTGCAATTGCATTCACGGTAATTCCTCTAGAACCTAATTCCTTTGCAACAGATTTTGTAATACCAATAACACCCGCCTTTGAAGCTGCATAGTTTACCTGTCCTGCATTTCCGTGCATTCCGACAACACTGGAAAGATTAATAATTCTTCCACCTCTTTGTTTTAACATCTGTCTGGAAATATGCTTAATGCAGTTAAATGTTCCCTTTAAATTAATATCTAACACTGCATCATAATCTTCCTCAGACATCTTCATCAAAAGACCATCTTTGGTAATTCCGGCATTATTAACTAAAATGTTCACTGCACCGAATTCCTTAATGATATCCTTCATCATGGTTTCTACCGCACCATAATCCGATACATTACAACCATATGCTTTTGCAATTCCTCCCTGGGCGGTAATCTCAGCCACAACCTCTTCTGCCCTGTCCTTACTTCCGTTATAGTTCACGATTACAGTGGCTCCGTAAGATGCCAATGTAAGTGCAATACTCTTTCCGATTCCACGGCTTGCACCTGTCACTAATGCAATCTTCCCTGTTAACATAAACGCCTCACTTTCTATCCAAGTAATGTCTTTACCTTTTCTAAATCTGCATACTTGTCTACATTTACAATAGTTACTTCTTTATTAATCTTCTTCACAAAAGAAGACAAGGTCTTACCCGGTCCAATTTCAATAAAGGTATCCACATCATCAGCCAGCATCGCTTCCACACACTGAATCCATTTTACTGAATTTGATACCTGCTTTGCAAGCAAGTCTTTTACTTCACCGGCATCTGATACAAAATCACCTGTCACATTTGTCACATAAGGAATGGCAATATCATGAATGGTAACCTGCTCTAATTCCTTCGCAAGCTTCTCTCCCGCACCCTTTAACATTGGTGAATGGAACGGACCACTGACATTTAACGGAATACAACGCTTAGCGCCTGCTTCCTTCAACAGCTCACAAGCCTTCTCAACAGCTGTTTTTTCACCGGAAATCGCAATCTGTCCCGGACAGTTGTAATTGGCAATTCCCACAATACCATCCACCTGCTCTAATACTTCTAAAATCTTATCTGCATCCATAGCAATAATGGCTGCCATACCACCTTCGCCTGCCGGTACTTCATCCTGCATATAAATACCACGTTTTCTGACTACCTTTGCACAGTCTTCAAAATCCATAACACCGGATGCCACCAATGCTGAATACTCTCCTAAAGACAAGCCGCCTGTTACATCCGGCTTGATACCAAGATCCAATACGGCCTGCATCATAGCAACTTCCGTTGTCAGCATAGCAATCTGTGTATACTCCGTAATATTGATATCTGTATTTTCTTCAAAACACAGCGATTCAATATCAAGGCCTACCGCAGCAGAAGCCTGCTTATAGATTGTCTTACTTTTCTCATTATTGTCATAGAACTCCTTACCCATTCCCACATATTGAGCTCCCTGACCTGGGAACATAAATGCAATTTTTCCCATTATTCCATCCTCCTTATTGACTAACTCCCTTTTTGCTGCTTACATTTTTATTTTAAACTTCTAAATCTGTTATATCCTCATTCTCTGCCGGTACATTTTCCGAAATTTCCGGTGTTGCCATATCCCACTCAAGGGCATGAGCCCCCCATGTAAGACCGCCACCAAAACCACATAATATAATCTTGTCCCCCGGCTTTAACATTGCCTTCCGGTTCATCTCATCAAGAAGAATCGGGATAGAAGCACTCGAAGTATTGCCACAATGATCTACATTCATTGGAAACTTTTCAATAGGAACAGCTAATTTTCTCGCAACCGCATCCACAATTCTGGCATTTGCCTGATGCAAAACGAAATATGTAATATCCTCTTTCGTCAGATGGGAACGATCCAATAACAATTCCACACACGCAGGCACTTTACGGACTGCAAATTTATAAATATCCGGTCCGATCATCTGAATATAATGCTTATCCTCAGTCTTACGATTCAAAAAGTTTCTGGTAGAACGTTCTTTACACTTTAATGACATACCTTTTGATCCATCACTGTGGGTTACGCTTCCCAATATACCATGCTCTGTCTCTTTCACAATTGCTGCTCCGGCACCATCTGCAAATAAAATACAGGTAGAACGGTCTTTCCAGTCAACCATCTTTGAAAGTGTCTCTGCACCAATAACCAAAGCTACCTTTGCAAGACCGGAGCGAATATATGCATCCGCAGTCTGTAATGCATATACAAAACCGGAACAAGCCGCATTCAAATCAAAACATGTTGCATTAACCGCTCCAATCTTATCCTGAACAATACAGGACATACTTGGCGTTGCACGCTCCGGTGATAATGTTGCCAAAAGAATTAAATCAATCTCTTTCGGATCAATTCCTGCATTGTCAATTGCAGCCAACGCGGCCTCTGTAGCCATGTACGACGTTGTCTCATCTGTGGCAATATGCCGTTCTACAATTCCCGTATGTTCTCTGATCCACTCATCATCCGTCTTTACCATCTTAGCCAGTTCATTATTATCAATCACTGTTGGTGGCAAAAAACTTCCTGTTCCAATTATTCCTGTTGCCATATCCTTCTCTTTCCTTTTCATACTATTTCAGGAGAATTCCAACCAAATGGTATTACATAACAAAAATCCAAGTTGCAACCTCAGTATGGAAACTCCATATTCCTGGTTACTTACAGGTTATTCCTGCATTTTAATAAAGAAAATGCCAACTTCATCCGCATTCTTCCTTACATGAAAAGAAGCTGCCGGACTAAGGAAATATGATATTCTACGCCACTCTTAGTACGTCAGCTTCAACTTTTTTAATTATATTGAATAAATGTTGTTTTGTCAACAACTAAATCCTACTCCTCTGATGCTCCAGACTCTAACAAATCTAACTTCTCCTGCAGATTCTTAATCCGAACATTCAACGTGTCTATCTGAGAGACAAACTCTTCAATCGCACTATCAATCTCTTCTCCCTGCTTCTTTGCAATATAGAGATCCATACCCATCTGTGTGAACAATTTCCCCTTATCATTGTTGTAACCTCGCATCTTACTCTTTAAATCGTTCACTGTCATCAAACGTTTTGTTGTATCTTTTGCCTTATCCATTGCATCTGCTGATGACTTCTTCACCTTGTCAAATAAACCATTAAGTTCCATGAATACATCCCCTTTCTAAAAATACACAACTTCCTCTTTTGCTTTTTCAGCTTTTTCAATCTTCTGTGCATAGAGCACCGGTCCTTCTCCATCAAATTCCTTATAATACTCACATTTTACCTTAGCTGTAACGGTAACCCACGTACGGTCTTTGAGATTCGGTGTCTCCATAGATACACATTTGAATCCCAAAAAAGTAATATCTTCTGCACAACATGTCATCGCAAAACGTCCCGGAACAAATGCCTTGCCCTTATATTGAGGAGGACAGTACACCTGACCCTTAAACTTTACAATCTTGTCGACATATTTATCAGGATTATCCGATGCATCAATATAGAAAATACCGAAATCCTCATCTGCAATTTCAATGACATCCGCATTGATATCATAAGGAATCTCAATCTCGCCATTATCAATCTGCGCCTGACCGTTCACATTTTCGTATACAATCTGTGCACGACGATTAAGAGTCTTGACAGCCATACGCATTGTATTGATATCCGAATCATCTTTACAACGATTATAGACTACCATATCTGCATTCTGAATATGTTCCGCCATTAAAGACTTCATATTGTTATTATACACAGTAAATGTTGTCGCATCAATCAGTGTGATAACCTGTACAATGGTCCATCCCTTCGGCACCCGGATCTCAAACAATTTATTAAGCTGCCACATTCCGTTATATTCAATCATAACCTGACTCGGTCTGTATTGATCCTGCAAATCCAATAGTTTCTCCGTATTAATATCTTCTTCCTCCAGATAAACTACGGATACATTCCGTTTATTCAACTCTTCCTCATCATACTCCTCGATTCCTTCTTCCGTCACAAGAAGCAGAGTCGGTTCCCCCTGTGTAAAATCACGATCAATCAATGTCTCACTGCAGAACTGTGTCTTGCCGGACTCCAAGAAGCCCATGAATACGAATACCGGAATCTCTTTCTCCTGTTTTCTCATATCATAATTCCTTTCTTACAAATTATCAAACACGGAATAATTCTGCAATCTTATCTTCAGCAAGTTTACTTCCGATGACACAAAGTTTACCGGTAACATCCGGCTGACCATCCCGGATTTCGTACTCTTCCGGTGTTAAATCGAAGTAGATCCAACCGCCTTCTGCATTCGGAACCATTCCCTTTGCCCGAAGGATAATACCATATTGAGCGTGATCCGTATCTGCAAGTTTCTTTAGAATATCATCAATCTCTGCCTTTGTGTATTTGTGTGGTGTCTCAACACCCCAGCTGGTAAATACCTCGTCCGCATGATGGTGATGGTGGTCATGACCACATCCACACTCATCGTGATCATGATGATGGTCATGATCATGCTCATGGTCGTGATGATGCTCGTGGTCTTCATGGTCATGGTGATGGTCGTGCTCATGGTCGTGGTGATGCTCATGATCTTCATGATCGTGATGATGGTCATGGTCGTGGTCATGTACATGTCCACATGTTGGACATACTTTTGCTTCCTCTAGCAGTTCATCCACCAGAGATTTCTCACCTTCCATCGTTGCAACAATCTGTTTACCATCAATATCATCCCATGCAGTTGTAATAATTTTAGCTTTTGCGTTATGCTCTTTTATCATTGCAACAACTGCTTCTAACTTGTCTTCTTTCATTTTCTGGGTTCTACTCAGAATAATCGTTCCTGCACTCTCAATCTGATTATTGAAAAATTCTCCAAAATTTTTCATATACATCTTACATTTCACTGCATCCACAACTGCAGAAGCAGAATTAATCACCACCTTGGATTCATTTAAATCTGCAACAGCTTTCATAACATCGGAAAGCTTACCAACACCAGATGGCTCAATGATAATACGGTCCGGAGCATAATCATTCAGCACCTGTTCCAATGCCTTACCAAAATCCCCCACCAAAGAACAACAGATACAACCGGAATTCATCTCATTAATCTGAACACCGGCATCCTTTAAGAAACCACCGTCAATTCCAATCTCACCAAACTCATTTTCAATCAAAACAATCTTCTCGTCATTAAAACCTTCTTTGATCAGTTTCTTAATAAGTGTTGTCTTACCAGCTCCTAAAAATCCTGAAATAATGTCAATCTTTGTCATATTAACGCCTCCTAAACATACTGACAATATAAAATATATGCAACCATAACAGTCTTTTAGCTATCTACCCGGTCAATCACTGCACCACCAAGCACAATATCGCCATCATAAAATACAACCGCTTGTCCAGGTGTAATTGCACGCACTGGCTCCTGAAATTTACACAAAACCATGTCTTCACCGACTTTTCTGACCCGGCATGGTGCGCCTTTATGGGAATAACGGATCTTCGCCATCACTTCCCGTTCTTCCTCCAAGGAATCCACCGACATTAAGTTAATCTGACTTGCATACAAGCTGTCATGGAATGTATCTAAATTACTGCCGATCACCACTTCATTGGTCTCCGGCCGGATATCCACTACAAATACCGGGCTTCCCATCGAAAGACCTAATCCCTTTCTCTGTCCAATCGTGTAATGAATTATTCCCTTATGTGTACCTATAATATTTCCTTGCAAATCTACGAAATTTCCCTTTGGAAATGTCTTACCGGATTCTCTCTCGATATATCCTGCATAATCATGATCCGGAATAAAACAGATTTCCTGACTATCCGGCTTATCGGCAATCAATAGTCCGATCTTTGCTGCAATCTTACGAATCTCATCCTTTTTGTACTCACCAACAGGCATTAACGTATGTGCTAACTGCTCCTGTGTCAGATTATATAATGCATATGTCTGATCCTTTTTATCCGTTGCCGACTTTTTAATTGCATATCGGCCATTGTTCAACTGTATCACCCTTGCATAATGCCCGGTTGCAATAAAATCGCAGCCAAGCTCCATGGCACGATTAAGTAACGCTTCCCATTTTACGTAACGATTACAGGCAATACATGGATTAGGGGTTCTTGCATGCATGTATTCATCCATAAAATAATCAATAACATACTCTTTGAATTCCCTCTTAAAATTGAGCACATAATAAGGAATGCCTAATTTATCTGCCACACGTCTTGCATCATCCACCGCAGATAATCCACAACAGCCACCATTTTCCGCCATAGCAAGAGGATCCTCGTCCTGCCAGATCTGCATTGTTACACCAATGACATCATATCCCTGTTCTTTCAACAGATAGGCAGCCACAGAAGAATCAACACCTCCGGACATACCAACTGCAACTTTTTTCTTCATATCAGTTTAATACTCCTCTTCCTCTTCACCTTCACTGATATCATTTTTGGGTTTGGATAATCCTTCTATCTTGATTCCATTCTTCTCACAATAATCCCATAAAGCGGCATGAATGGCTTCCTCTGCCAACAAAGAACAGTGTACTTTCACTGGTGGGAGACCATCTAATGCTTCCATAACCGCCTGATTGGTCACTTTCAATGCTTCATAAATGCTTTTGCCCTTTACAAGCTCTGTAGCCATAGAACTGGTTGCAACAGCAGCTCCACACCCAAATGTCTTAAACTTCACATCCCTGATTATCTGGTTCTCATCAATGTCAAAATAAATACGCATAATATCGCCACATTTGGCATTACCAACGGTTCCAACACCGCTTGCATTCTCAATTTCTCCCATATTTCTTGGATTCGTAAAATGATCCATTACTTTTTCACTGTACATATGCTTTCCTCCTTTAATTACTTATTGTTCTTTACAAAATCCTCATATAACGGTGACATTGCACGAAGTTTTGTTACAATTTCTTTAATCTGCTCAACCACATAATCCATCTCCTCCATCGTATTCTCTTCACCGAGGGTCATTCGAAGAGAACCATGTGCAATCTCATGAGGCAATCCAATTGCCAACAGAACATGGGATGGATCTAATGAACCGGATGTACATGCAGATCCGGAAGAAGCACAGATACCTTTCATATCCAACATAATAAGCATGGACTCCCCTTCAATAAACTGAAAACTGAGATTCACATTATTCGGAAGACGTTTCGTTCTATGACCATTTAATCTCGCATAAGGCACCTCTGCAAGCAAACGATCAATCAAATGATCACGCATTGCCGTCTCTTTCTTCGTTCTCTCTTCCATGGTAGCAAATGCAATCTCAACTGCTTTCGCAAGACCAACGATACCTGTTACATTTTCGGTACCTGCACGTCTAGAACGCTCCTGCGCACCACCATGAATAAAGCTTCTCAACTTAAGTCCGGTTCGGATATACAAAAAACCAATACCCTTCGGACCATTTAACTTATGGCCACTGGCACTTAACATATCAATATGATATTCATCAACATCGATTGGAACCTGACCATATGCCTGCACAGCATCCGTATGGAAAATAATTCCATGCTCCTGTGCAATCTCCCCAATCTCCTTGATCGGTTCAATGGTACCAATCTCATTATTTGCAAACATAACAGAAATCAATATTGTATCCGGACGGATAGCTGCCTTCAGCTGATCAAGCTTTACCATTCCATTTTCATCTACATCAAGATAGGTTATCTCAAATCCACGTTTCTCTAAGTATTGTGCCGTATGCAAAATAGCATGATGTTCAATCTTTGTTGTAATGATATGTTTACCTTTTGGGGCATATGCCTCTGCCGTTGCTTTCAAAGCCCAGTTGTCAGACTCAGAACCTCCTGCAGTAAAATAAATCTCATTACTTTTTGCATTTAAACTGTTTGCAATCACATCACGGCACTGTGTAATTACCGCTTTATTTTGCTGGGAAAATGTATATACACTGGATGGATTGCCAAATTTTTCCGTAAAGTACGGAAGCATTGCCTCCACCACTTCTGGCCTGGCAGCGGTTGTTGCTGCATGATCCAAATAGATAAATCTCTTTTCTTCCATTATGTCATCCTTCTTTCTATATTGATATTTATTATAAATCGCACTCCATATTTGTGCGACCACATTTCTTTCGGGCAAACCGGTTATCCTCTACCAATTCTGCAAGAGTGATAGAGTCCACTGCACTCTGAATACTGTCATCAATCCTTTTCCAGACATTCTTTGTCACACATAAGTCACTGTTTCCACATGCCTGTTCGCTTTTGAGTCCAATGCAGTTTACTGGAGAAAGATCTCCCTCTAATGCCCGTAAAATGTCACCTACACTTATTTCATTACTGGGTCTGGCCAACACATAGCCGCCCTGGGCCCCACGAATACTTATAATAAGCCCCGCCTTCTTAAGCTTTGCCATCAACTGCTCTAAATAACTATCCGATATTGCCTGCCGGCCTGCTATACAGGCAATAGACTGGGGCATTTCTTCCGAATAGTCAGCCAAATCAATCATCGCACGTAGTCCGTACCGTCCTTTTGTGGATAATTTCATTCTTTACCACCTCAATTCCCACTAAAATAGTCGGATATCACACTGCTAATATAACAGTGTTTGTATATACTGTCAAGCACAATATAGACATATTCACAAAAATTTCGCATACGCTAGAAATAACCCGGTGCATCCTTTGCATCACCTTAAAAAGAAAAGGGACTACGCTATGAATATCAAAGACAATATGCAACGTATGCGGCAATTAACCCGCCGGAATCTTGTGGTGAAAGGAACTCTCATTCTCACCATAACCGGCCTCGCAACTCGCATCATAGGGTTTTATAATAGAATATTCTTAAGCCACTTGATCGGTGCGAAAGAACTAGGTATCTATCAGCTCATTTTTCCACTTTATATGGTTGCTTTTTCTTTTACAACCTTTGGAAATGAACTTGCCCTTACAAAGCTTGTCTCTGAGTACACAAAACGTGGTGACCGTGCTACTGCCTGGAAGTTCTTTCAGACCTGTTTCATACTCAATCTATGTCTTTCCCTTTTTGTTGTAACTATTATTTACCAAAAAGCAGATTTTCTATGCACACATATACTAAATGCATCCGGATGCTCAACCTGTCTTCAGATTCTTTCACTGGGGATCCCATTTATGGCAATGAAGGGTGCAATACATGGATATTTTCTCGGACAGGAACGCTCCGGTGTACACGGTACATCGGATTTTCTAGAGCAAACTGCAAAAGTAGGGGGGCTCTATCTGCTGGCAACTTTTGTCTGTGTCCGCAATTCCTATGATGCTGCCTTTGCCGTCTGGGGAATTGTGATTGGAGAAATCGTTGCTTTTACGTATTCTATCTGTGCGTTATTCCATCATCTTAAAAAGACTGCTTATTCTAAAACATGCTGTTCCATCCATCTGCGTCAGGTCATCCGTCTGTTTTTCAAGGACTCCGTTCCCCTTACATCAAACCGCCTTGCCCTTACCACATTACAAAGTCTGGAAGCCATTCTTGTTCCTTCTGTTCTTTTGCAATATTATCATAGCTCCACCACCAGTTTAGAAATATATGGAATTTTCACCGGCATGGCTTTTCCATTTATCATGTTTCCGTCCACCATCACAAATTCTCTATCCACCATGCTGCTTCCTGCTGTCTCCTCTGCACATTCCACCTTAAATGATGACTATCTTTCCAAACTATGTAAAAAAAGCTTTCAATTCTGTCTGTTAATCGGTATTTTCTCGTTTGTTACGTTCTTCTTATTCGGTCCGTCCATCGGTATCTGTTTTTTTGCAAACAAAAAAGCCGGCATATATCTATACCAGCTTTCTTTCTTATGTCCATTTATCTATCTTGCCACTACCCTTGCAAGCATGTTAAACGGACTAGGGTTATCTGCATATAACCTTTTACTTACCGTAATAGCAACCGGTATCCGGATTGGATTTATTATCTTTACCATTCCTTCTATCGGCATCTATGGTTATATTCTTGGGTTATTCATAAGTTATCTGTTCTTAACCTTTGCCTGTTATTTACGACTGCAGCGATACGTTACATTTACCTGTTCCTTTTTGGAAGATATCTTCTATCCCACTGTCGTATTTATAATAACCGGTGTCGTATCCTATCTGTTCTACCGGCAAATGCTCAACCATTTTATTGGAATACCACAAATGATTCTGTTACTACTTGCCATTGGAACACATACCCTATTGGGATTTATTTGCAAAGCTCGCCAACTACTTCGTTGATGACTTTACCATCCGCCTTCCCCTTTAACTCCGGCATAACACTCTTCATAATCATGCCTTTATTCTTAGAAGCAACAATATCCGCAAATTTATCCGTTATAAATGCTTTTACTTCTTCTGCACTCATCAAAGATGGTGCATATTCATTAATCACGTCATAACGGTACTGATATTCCTCCATCAGATCCGTACGGTCAGCAGGACAACTGTCAATCTGCTCTTTCACTGTTTTTAATTCTTTAAGAATAACACGATCCACCAGTTCTTCCTGTATGTCATCCCGGTGTCCTTCATCAATGGCAACCTTCTTCACTGCAGAAATCAGAGATGAAATGGCATCCTTTCTTGCTTTGTCATGTGCCTTCATGGCTGCGATCATGTCCTTTTGTAATGTTTCCATTTGCATAGTTTATTTCCTCCTGTTTTTTATTCTAATAGGCAATTGCGAAACTCCTGCTTCTTCTATAAACGTTGTGCAATTTGACAATATCCTCGCTGGCACGCTTGCGCTGCTCTCG
>CAMEFI010000007.1 GCA_945915475.1 uncultured Clostridium sp.
CAAATATGTACTCTGTTTTTTCGTTGGCACTAACAGCGATTGTAACCTAATCAATATTCTTTTGTTGCTATTCTATATTCCATAGTGTCCTCCCTGTTCAAATTTTATGTCCAAATAAGCAGAAATTAGCATCCTTGCAAATTGGGATTTATCGCTCAATCAGAAGCCTCCGTAGTGCATTAAAGTTTCCGCTGCAATTTCTGAACCAACACTCATAGCCTTTTCAATATCTTTTTCAAGAATATACGAGCAGACAAACCCTGCATGATAACTGTCACCACACCCTGTTGTATCAATTACAGTATCAACTTTCACCGCCTTAGCTTTAAACTCTTTTCCCTTGTAATAAGTGACACTTCCACGCTCTGCAAGTGATATATTAAAAAGACATTCGTATTTATATGACAACTTTTTGAACTGTGGCAAGTATTCTTCCGAGCCACTAATCATAAAGAAATCCACAAATGGAGAGAATTTTTCCATGACATCAAAATCTCTATATACATCAAAGTCTACCGCCAATTTAAATCCATAAGTTTTTTTCAGTTCAATTACCTGCGAAAAGCAAGATGCCCAAAAGTGAACAAAAATCACATCAGATTCAGATATTATTTTTATTTCAGTATCATTCAGAATAATATCATCAAGTATTCTTCCGTTCCACGAATTATCTTTATAATACCTGTCGCCTTCCGCTGTAAGGTAAGTTTTGTTATTGGCTGTTGGATATCTTTTATCTACTCGAATATGTGTCTTATCAATATTAAGCTCTGAAATTGAATCCATTATCACCTCTGCATATTTGTCATTCCCGACAACCCCAAGAAGTGTAACATTAATACTCCTAAAGCGTGATGCATGTGCAGCAAAATTCAGTGCTTCTCCTCCTGGTCTGATTATATCAGTACCATCAAAGACATCTACACATAAGCAGGGAAGTGCTGTTAGTTTAATTTTCTTCATAACAAACCTCTTTCAAATTCAAATTAATATAGTGACATATTTTCATAAGCTTCCCACTCCTGCCACAATAAATCCGATCAAACCTCATCACCCATATCTTTTACATACAGGTACACCATTGGTTGGTCGTCACTATATTCTTTCCCCGGAACAATCTCCAACATTACTTTATGATAAGAATCCATAACTTGCCGTCTGTATGTGATACGGACAGTCTGCATACTATTCTTCACAAACTGTTCTCTAAGTGCATACAGATTGGTTTTTTCTAAGAACATTTCCATATCGTCTTCATATACCATATGACATTTTGCAAAATCCTCAAGCCAAGTCTGCAGATTTCTGGAAAAACCGTTGGCTTCATCTTTTTCCAAAACATCCATTTTGATAATATCAAACTCACCCGATTCCAGATTTGCTTTCAATATTTTGAGATAAGAATCGCATAGCACAAGATAATTCTCTTCCTTTGTTCTTCGGTTAACACCTTTCGAAATATAGAAATTCTCCTTATCCTGATACATCCTCTTATCCGCAAGCTTCTCAAGATCTTCCAAACACGTATCTGCATTCTCTTGACCAACGGCATATCCAATGGCAATGCTGACAATATAATCTACCTTTTGACAGGTCTCAGCTTCTTCTTTGATTTTTTGTTTCATTTTCTCCGGGTCTACTCCGCCTTGTGTAATAAGTGCGACGAACTCATCTCCACCTACTCGATAACATTGACCGAAGGTTCCAATACCGCGTAAAATACACTGTGCAGCATCATAAATCATAGCATCTCCTACATCATGCCCTTTGGAATCATTGACAGCTTTCAAGCCATTCACATCCATCGCCAACAAAATCAAATTTTCCGGCCAATTTCTGTTCTTTTTCATTTCAGATATCCGGTATTCATAAGCAAAACGATTATACAATCCGGTAAGGGGATCAATCTCCGTCATCTTTTTCATCAGTTGTGTATAACTATAATTATCCGTGATATCGCTTAAGGTAAGGATATGGCCTCTGTCCTTGCCATTGCTATTTAAAACCTTATATTTGGGTTTATAAACTTTATCTTCAATTGTCACAACCTTTTTCTCTTCACTCATAGAAATCAAGTCCTTCACAATTGCATTTCCATTCTCCCGAAAATTCGGATACATTCCTTGGAGTGGCTCGTTAAAATATATGATTCGATTATCCTCATCCAGTGCTATAATTCCTAAAGCCAGATTGTCAATCACATAATTACGTGCCAATTCCACTGTATCAATCAAATCATATTTTGCAAGAGCTATCGCCATGAAAATGGTACAGATTGCGTAGGAAAGAGAAGTGGTATCATAGCCTCCCGTCACTCCAAGCAGGAAAAATACAAATCCCGCCATGGCACAGACAACGCATGCCAGCATATAGCACATCTGGATTTTTCTCTTTTTTCTCCTTTCTCTTGCCAGAATTGTAATAACAACTGCAAATATCACAACAAAATAGAGAACAAGAGAAACCGTATATACATTATACATCACACCATGTCCGTAATTATTGTGTGGAAACAGCCCTTCTGTCGAATACTCCACGTCAGTATAAAACCAATTTTGTAATGGATAACTAAAGACCATTATCGCAATGGATAAATGAAAAAGTGTCAAAAGAAGCTGCACTTTCCTCGGAATCGTAATCTCACAGTATTGCATGATAAACAGAAAGAATGTCAATGGAATAAACACCTTCCCCACATAAGAAAACTTCGTTCCAAGCAGAATTTGTTCCTTGTCACGCTCTATAATCTCAATAAATGAACCAATGTTGTTTACCAAAGTGGCAATACAAAAAAGAACCAGGTAAGTATGTTCTTTACCTCTCCAGTTACCTATCAGATAAATTGCACCCACAGAAAGAATAATAATACTTAGACTTTGTATTAGAACAATCATGTTGTATGTATCCAATCCCCAATCCCCTTTCCATCTACATATAATTTTATTATACATCATTTAAGAAGAATGGCAAATAAATCTGTTGTTTCAAAATAGCAAATTCTAATTTTATTAGCTAAACACTTTTCAAAGAATTAGTCTTTTGATTTCTTCAAATCATTTTCTTTTAATATTTTAAATATATAAAGATAATTTTTCCATCTCTGTTTCCAAAAGCTTATAAACCATTGCCACCAGATATCCATCTGCTATTGCATGGTTTAATCTTACGGAAACAGGCATCATAAGTCTTCCATTTTCTTCTCTGTACTTTCCCCAATTGACAATTGGTGCAAAAAACAGAAAACCATCAGGCAGTTCTATATTTAAAGAATCGTAAGAAAGCCATGAGATATAAGATGCATCGAACCAGTTAGGATGCCCCTCCATGTCAAGTCCGTACTCTCTTGTTTCTTTTGCCTGCTGTATATCCTTAGAGCAATGTTCATAAAATTCCCTGTAGTCTTCATAATAAGTTGTATACACAGGTGTACATGTCTCTGTGTCCTCATGAAAAATATACTGCGTCGGATTAATCTTGTCATAGCAGACCAGTTCATCTGTCTCCCAGAAATATCCCATCTTATAATCATCCCTGGAATTAAGCACCTTTGACAATACATACAAGAAATTGATATAGAATTTTGTACCTGTTCTGTCAGAGAACTCCTTAAGTCCTGTAACGTCAATCCGTGCAGTCATTGAAGTAGAACACTTGCAATCCTTTGTAAAATGTGTGTATACCCCTTTTCTATAATACTTGTCCTTATCAATAATTCTATAGTCCATCATTTCCTCTCCTTTATCTGCACATTGTAATCATCTATCTCGACTCCTCTATCAAATAC
Organism: uncultured Clostridium sp.; assembly: GCA_945915475.1. Taxonomy (GTDB): domain Bacteria; phylum Bacillota; class Clostridia; order Lachnospirales; family Lachnospiraceae; genus CAG-590. The sequence continues at coordinate 3,785 of CAMEFI010000007.1, forward strand.
TCTGCCACATTTCCAGTATTTCTATTTCACCCTTGCAAGCAAGTGAAATTGTTTTCATTATATCGTGAACTCGCACTTCGTGCTTTATCGCCTGTTTCACAGGCTGTTCACTCAATAATGGCAAAAGAAAAACAAATGCCTGCTTCGCAGTCGCTTGTTTTTCTTTTTTGCTCATTATATCATACCTCACATTCAATCATAAGTGAAGAAAATCATATCCATACATGACATTTGTCATATATTCATTGAGATTTCCATTTATTCCTTACAGGCTTCAATACTCTTTTTGAAAAGCGGATTGACGTCCATATTTTTCCAGCCCATGAATTCTCCAAGCATTTTAATTTTTCTTTCCTCTGAATCCATGTCACAATTTTGTTCTATCTGCTGCACACTTCTTTTTAATTTCTGAAGATACTCCCTGCTGTCACGCAGAATTTCTTTCCACTCATCTGCCTCATATACCCGGTCCCAGGCCGGACAGCAATAGCGAATCTGGTCTAATTTCTCCATTTTTTCAATTGACATTTCACTTAACTTTTCATTTACAAAAATAGGAAAGTCCTTTGTGTCCGGTATTGCATCTCCTGAAAAAACAACGCCCTCCTCCTCATACACATAAGAGATATGCCCGGCAGAATGTCCCGGTGTATCCAACACCTTCAAAGTAATTCTGCTCTCCGGATGCAGGATATCCCCCTCCTTTACAATCTCATTTACCGTAACAGATTCCATCCAAAAATATACGGATACTATTTCGAATGTATTCCTGCTTCTTAAGCTTCGTCAGTTTCCTCCCGAAGGATGCATCTAAGAACACAAATCCAAAATTCATGGAAAGAAACATCATAGCCAGACTCTCACAATCTCCATTGGTGATTTTCCCAGTCTCGTACATTTCCTGAAAATACTGTACCAGCACCTTCTTAAATACCTGCGGCACTTTCAATATTCCTTCTGCCGTATCCGGATATAGCTCCGGTGTCCGAAGTCCCATTGACACCTTGACCATACGCGGTGTTACTTTTCTCATATAGACTTCCGAAAAACCAGTCAAATCCTTTTCCAGCTCTCCGGTATAGGAGAAATCCTCCTCGGACAAATTGGGATTCCATTTTGGAAGCTGCATCGCCGATAGTACAATTTCTTTTTTCCCGCTAAATTTGCGGAAAATGGTACATTCATTTATCCCCGCTTTTGTAGCAATATCCTTTGTTGTCGTGGCAGAATAACCTCGTTCCATAATTAAGTTCATTGTGGATTCAATAATTTTACTCTGGGTTTCGTCCATCATAGGTTTTATTCTCCTTGCAAGTGAATACTTGCATTTTAAAATACACCATGAAAAATGTCAATTCCTTTATCAGGCTTTTTTTACCCGATTATCCAGCCGTTTAATCTTCATCCCCCCGACGCAATTTCACGAATGGTTTTACCCGACATCACTGCCCGGATTACATAATCCCGATCCTCATCATATCTTTTGAATCGCTGCACTGCACCCTGTACATCCTGGTATACTTTCCAGTAACCGGAATAGGCATAATTCTTCCCTTCATTTGCAAGAAAACCTATCACATCATGCAACGGATATTCCAGAAATATGCCAATCTCATGAGGGAATATGATTTTATCACACTTATAGCTGTCAATGCGTTCCGACAACTGATCCAGCATATCATCAATACTTCCACAGTGATACCCAAATCCCTTCAAAAAGATCTGATTCTCCTCTAAATGCAGATACTCTTCTATTTCTTTTTTCCTGTATAGTAATAAGATTCCTTTTCCTCCCTTTATCCTCAAGAAACGATACCGAATTACGGTTCCCTCCAGCAGATACCGGATCTGGCATAATTCCTGCCAGGTTATTGTCATGATATTGGCCGCCTTGCTTCCATTTAACACCGGTGCACAATGAATTGCCAGCATAAGAGTCGTTTTCCGTTCTCCGTCTTCTAATGAATTTAATTGTATCATCTCCTGTATCGGCATTCCTTCCACCACTTTTTCTTTTTAGTATGTCCGGTTTGCCAATTCCTATGTGTCACTCCACATTTTTCAATGCTTCATCCATCGGAATCTTCTTAATCCTTCTGTAGTCCAAAATCATAACCAGCAGATAGCCAATCAACACAAAGAAAAACATTTTTACATATCCCTTCGGTTTAATTACAAAAGCAAACCATCCGCTATAACTGAACATAATCATTTTCCATGCCTGCGTCATAACCAATGCGCCTAACACAACACTAACAATATCTGCAATAATTAAAATTATGGTTGTAGAAAGCAGATAGAGACTTGCTATTTCACGATTCTCGTAACCTAAAATTTTTGTCATGGATATGGCATTTTCATTTTTCTCTATAATAATTTTAGTGAGCAGATAAATGAGTACCGCTGATAACAGAATACACAAAATCTGAAAATAATCCATGTAAGACCCCATGGAATGATCTAACTGGTCACACATTTTTGTAATATCCCGTTCCGTAATCACTGTTGCAATATCTTCTTCCTCAATATCAGTAATTTCCGCATCCGACAGATAGCCTGAAAATTCTTCTTTATCCAAATCAAATACTAACCGATAGTTTTCAATTGACATGAAAACTGCAATACTCTGGCATTTTTCATAAACACCCACAACTCTAAACTGGTACTGTTTGCTCTCATACTTTTCATCCAGTAAAACAGTATCTCCCACCGTCAGATTATATTTATCCCGAAAAGGCTCTGAAATGTAGACTTCGTTACTTTTAAGTGTTGCCAGGTCCTCAATCCTTACATATCTGCTGTCCTTGGAAATTCCATACACCGAAACCTCTTCATTTAATGCGTCACTTTTTTTCTGGAGAGAATACATACTGAATTTCTCAGCATCCTTATTTCCTGTGCCAATCACATCTCCCTCTTCATCCTCGTAGGACTTCAATATATACTGATACTTTGCAAACATCATATCTGTAGCATTTTCTTTGTAATAATCCAGTGTGGACGGCATTCCCACCGCCATGGCAAGCATGATCATGATAAAGAAAACCCCAAAGAAAAGAATGATATAATTGGGAATGTTCTGGAATATAATCCGCAGACGGAATCTCCTTAAAAATTTCCACCTTGGAAGCTGCATGGCCTTCTTACGCTTTGTTTTCTTTAAATCATGACGCAAAAACTGCAGTGGTGTGTGCTGCATCATTTTGATAATAACCAAGAGGTTTACCACAAACATCAGCACCACAGGAATGAAAGTTGTCTTAAAAAACGCCTCCGTATTCCATATTGTTTCGTAAGTTGGAAGGCTATAGCTATTGTAATACATGGATACCACAACATTTTTAAAGACTGTATATCCAAGGAGATTACCAATGCCCGCTGCAATCATCGTTACAATCACCGGCATGGCAAGGTAGTGTCGAATCAGCTCTCCTTTTGTATACCCGGAGGCACGAAGTGTCCCGATAGCTGATGCTTCCTTTGTAATGGTATTGCTGATGGTAACTGCAAATATGAATGCAATAATCACAATCAAAATATCCAGCAACACACCGCCCATGGCTTTATCTGACCCCATATCCTCTGTAGCAAAAGTAATAGCCGGATTCCCATATTGGGGAACATAATCCTTAAGTTCATTAGCATTTACCACAGTCTGTGTAAGCAATGCTTTCATAAAATCATCTGAAAAACTCTTCTCTTCCTTTTCATCCAAAGGCTGTTCATCGTACTGCCATGCATATGCATAATGAACCGCCTTGTCTAACCGCTCAAATCCACTCTCCGTTACCATTGCCACATCAAACTTTAATGCATCAAACATCAGGTCGGTACTTTTTTCATGAAGGGTAGAATAATTCACATAGGCAATGAGTCCTGTAACTTTGTAGATCTGTCCACTGACTGAAATGGTATCTCCCACTTTAATTCCTGTATTATCTGCATGCATACGGTCAATGGCAATTTCATCCTTTGTCTCCGGCAGACTTCCCTCCATAAGGCAAGCCAGATTAACATCTTCCGTCTTCACATACACCCGAATGGTTCCATCTACAATGCCATCATTATTGTTATCTTCCTCTTCATTTCTGTAAAAATTTTCATATAACGTTACCGGAACCGCTTTAAAGTCCGGATCATTTAATTCATACTTTTCCTCGGCATCTGCATATTCCTCATCAATTTCCTGCTGAATCTCTTCCCATGCATCATCATATGCTTTCGGATACGCCTCATCCAACTTTTTTTTTGCCGTATCCAGATAATACTGCTTCATGTCAGCCTTTTCTCCTGACTCGACAGCAGAAATCAACTCCTTATCTGCTTTATTTTTCAATTCAAAATGCCCATCTTCCAGCTTGTATTTTTCCACGCCCTCATCTGCTGCTTTCATCATACTGCCATTGGCAACATACATTCCGGATACAAATCCAATGGTAAGAATCAAAAACAGGCTTACCACAAGATACTTTTTCCAGTCTCCCAGCATTTCTCTTGGAATTCTTTTTATAAGGGGATTTCTTATTTGGGATTTGTTGCTTTTTCGTTTTGTATTTTCCATATTCGTCACGCCCCTTACCATTCCAAATCCACTGCTGATATCTTATCCTTATTGATATCATTATGACGAACCATTCCATCCCGAAGCTTAATAACATGATCTGCCATATATCTAATTGCTTCATTGTGTGTAACCATAATAATGGTATTTCCATATTTTTGATTCACATCTTCAATCAGTTTTAAGATTTCCTTTGATGTATTATAATCCAGTGCACCGGTAGGCTCATCGCAGAGCAAAATATCCGGATTTTTAACAATGGCACGTCCAATGGAAACCCGTTGCTGCTGTCCACCGGAAAGCTGGTTTGGATGCTTGTATCTGTGGTCATACAGTCCAAGGGTATGTAAAAGCTCATCCATATCCAGCGGATTATCTGACAGATATGCCCCCACCTCAATATTTTCTTTTACATTCAGATTACCAATCAGATTATACATCTGAAACACATATCCAAGATGTTTTCTGCGATACTGTGTCAATTTCTTTTCTCCCATATCTTCCAGTTTATCTCCATTTATGGATATGTATCCTGAATCAGCACTATCTATCCCGCCAATAATATTAAGTAATGTAGACTTTCCGGAACCGGAAGGTCCAAGAAGTACACAAAACTCTCCCTTTGCAACAGAGAAATTCATTCCACGCAGTACCTCCTGACGGGTTTCCCCACTGCCAAATCCTTTCTTCAAATCTACAATTTCTAAAAAATTTCTTTCTATCTCTGACATGATTTTCACCCTCATCCTTTCCTATGGTTAGTTGCGACTAACCAACTATACCACATTCTTCCAGCTGTATGCAAGCAAAATTTGAAATTATTTCTCATAATATTATTTTTCTTTATTACTGACAACCTCTTCAATCACATTGTAATAAAACGAATCACACGAAGCGTTCATCCCCCGTGTGATTTCTACATTCGTTTACAATTGATTTCTTACTAATGTCGCCGCCTCTACCAGATTTTTCAGACTGGAATCCGTTTCTGCAATTCCTCTGGTTTTCAAACCACAATCCGGATTCACCCATAGCTTTTCTTTTCCGATTTTTGTAAGCATGGTCTGTAATGCTGCCACAATCTCTTCCACCGGCGGTACTCTAGGAGAATGAATATCATATACCCCTGGTCCAACCTCTGTTTCAAAGTTGCTCTCCTTGATTGCATCTAGAATTGTCAGCTTAGAACGGGAAGCCTCAAAAGAGATTACATCCGCATCCATATTATCAATATCCTTTATAATATCATTAAATTCACTGTAACACATATGGGTATGTATCTGGGTTTCCGCCTTCACACTGCTGTGGCACAGACGAAATGCAGGAATCGCCCAGTCAAGATACTCGCTGTACCAGTCACTTTTCCGGATTGGCAGCTTTTCTTTTAATGCTGCCTCATCAATCTGAATCATCCGGATACCGGCTTTTTCCAGATCCAGCACCTCCTCCCTGATGGCAATTCCAATCTGATATGCCATTTCTTTCAGGCTGATATCCTCCCGAGGAAATGACCAGTTCAGTATTGTAAGCAAACTTTAATTCTCTGAGTTTTCCCACTCTTGGAAAGCCAATCACTGCGGTCTTCATACCTGTCCTCCATTCTGTATCTAAATACGTTGTATCTATTCAGAGCAAATCGGAACCAAGAACAGCTCTGAATAGTTAGATCACTTTTATGCTACAAGTATAAATTCGATTTTTTTATTTGAAAAATACAAAAAAACAGCGGCTTGACATAGTTTTAAACTATATCAAGCCGCTATATAGCTTCATGCAGCAGTATCAAAATTTACCCTTGTATTAAAATTGGATTGTTGTATAATCCTATTAGCATTATAGAAATCGGAGGCAGCAATGAACATGAAAAAAAGAGGTCAAATGTCCGACTCCAGACGCCTTGCACTGCTTTTAGCAGTTTCCGGCGGTTTAATGGATGCCTATACTTACATATTCCGCGGCAAAGTATTTGCCAATGCCCAGACCGGCAACATTTTACTGCTCGGGGTAAACCTGTCAGAAGGAAATTATCAAAAAGCTTTCCAGTACTTCTTTCCAGTAATTGCATTTGCTCTAGGAATCGTTTTGTCAGAATTCGTTCACCGCTTCTGCGTGGAAGACGGCATCTTTCACTGGCGGCAGCTTACAATATTACTGGAATGTATGATTCTATTCTTTGTGGGATTTTTCCCTGTAACATATAATCTAATAGCTAATGCTCTCGTATCATTGGCCTGCGGCATCCAGGTAGAAAGCTTCCGCAAAGTGAAAGGAAATGCCTCCGCCACCACTATGTGCATTGGAAACCTGCGTTCCGGAACCCAGGCTCTTTGCGATTATATTTTTACAAAGGACAAAGCATACCTATCAAAAAGTATTATCTATTACGGCATTATATTAGCTTTTACTTTGGGGGCTGTACTCGGTAATCTGCTCATTGATTTCTGGGAACAAAAAACCATATGGTGTAGCAGTATCCTTTTATTTGCCACTTTCCTCTTAATGTTCATACCAGAGAAAAAAACGGACAACTAGAAAACTATTATAACCTGCCTAAAACAAATGGACTCCTTATATATATTTCCTAAGATATTCTATGTAGGCAGTTCCATACCGGCTCAGTGGCATATTTTTCTGTGTAATAATACCAATCTTCATATGCTCATCCACTGCCAGCGGCTTTGCAATAATATTCTCACCATTCAACTCCCTGCTGATGACACCGGAGCTGACCGTATATCCATTCAGTCCTATGACCAGATTAAACAAAGTTGCCCTGTCCCGCACCTTCACATTTTTATTCCGGTCCAGTGTACTTAGAATTTCTTCTGAAAAATAAAAAGAATTGTATTCCCCCTGTTCAAAGGACAGATACGGGTACTCCTCCAGTTCTTCCAGTGTCAGAATTTCCCGGTCTGCCAAAGGGTGTGCGTAAGAAATAAAAAGCCTTTTTGCAGCTTCGGTGATATTCCCTGTCTCCGCAACTGTTACTACATATCTTAATTGTTGTAATGTCATTGACACATTTCTCCTTCCTATCGTATTTCCATTTTAATCATGTCCCAAAAAACTCCATCTCTTCCCGGTTTGCAACCCTGCCATTATCACTTCTCAGATTCAGATGAAAGACATGTACATCTGCAGGCTCATCCCGACCGAATTCCCGATACACAAAGGGGATACCCATCTCCTCTAACTTCTGTTTCATCGGTGCAGTATGCTTTGCAAGAGAATCATTTACCGAAAGCATCAGATAGGTTTCCGGAAAATCCTTTGTCATGTAATCCAATATTCTGAAAAAACTGATGGCTTCCTTTCTTGCCATATAAAATGGAATATACCAGTCACATGCTTCATCCTCCAAAGCCAGGGAACCAACATCATAAATGCCACAATTTAACGCCACTTTTTTCGGAACAACATATTGCAGATCACTGCGAAAGGAAAACAGTTCCCGATAGCTTTGACTGGTGGCATAGATGGAATACTGGCTAACAAGCTGTGCCCCTGCAGAATCTCCCACCATATAAACACGTTCCATATCCAAACAATACTGCTCCGCATGCTTCATCAGATAATCCATAACCGCACAGACATCCATAAACCCTGCCGGATACGGATATTCCGGACTCAGTCTGTAGTTAAAATTCACAACTGCAAATCCATATTCTGCCAAAGTCATGGTATAAAGCTTATATAACTCCTTATCGCCATAGAACCAGCCTCCTCCATGCACACTGACAATGACAGGATATCTGTGATTTTGTCCGCAGTCTGCATCAGCCTTATCCCGCTGCCTGTCAAAACAAGGATAGTAAATATCCATGAGATGCCATTTCTTTTCCTCCTCTGTTTCGGACTCTGCATAGGTGATATCGGTTATCTTTTTTACATTCTCCGGTTCCTTTATCCCTGCATCACGCATGGCATCACTTTGGGCCCATTCCCTTCTTTTTTGATTTGCCTGTTGGATATAATGATTCAAAACATTTTCTTCACTTAACATATCATTCCACCTTTATGACTCTCTTTCTGCCTTCCATTCCCGTATCCTTTCCAGCCGCTCTTTTATCTGCTTTTCCTGCCCCTCGTCGGTCGGTTCGTAATAATGCCTGTCTTTCAATGTTTCCGGCAGACATTGCATTCTTGCCATTTTCTCCTCCGTATCATGGGCATAAATGTATCCCTTCCCATAGTCCATTTCCTTCATCAGATTTGTTGGTGCATTACATATCTGCAAAGGGACCGGCTGTGCCGGCATACTTCTTATATCCTCCTTACATTCACCACACGCCCGGTAAAGTGCATTGGACTTTGGTGCCATGGAAAGATAAACAACTGCATGGGCTAAATGAACATCACACTCCGGCATTCCAAGAAAATGGCATGCCTGATAGACCGCTACTGCCACCTGCAGGGCATTGGAATCCGCCATCCCCACATCCTCACTGGCAAACCGCACCAGACGCCTTGCTATGTATAAAGGGTCTTCTCCACCATCCAGCATGCGGTACATCCAGTAAACAGCAGCATCCGGGTCACTGTTGCGCATGGACTTATGGAGGGCAGAAATCAGATTATAATGCTCCTCTCCATTCTTGTCATACAACAGGGAGCGCCGGTTCATGCATTCCGACAGCACCTCTTCATCTACACAAAGTACTGCGTCTTCATTCATCCGTCCGTTAAACACCGCCATTTCCAGCGTATTCAGAGCTGTCCTTGCATCTCCATTGGCAAATCTTGCAATCGCTGATAGATGGGATTCTTCTATGGCAATCTGCATATTGCCAAGTCCTTTCGGACTTTCCAAAGCATGACGCAGAAGTTTTACCAAATCCTCTTCCTCTAATGCTTTCAAAATAAAAACCTTACATCTGGAAAGAAGAGCGGAATTAATCTCAAAGGATGGATTCTCTGTGGTAGCACCCACCAGAATAATGCTTCCTTTCTCCACAAAAGGAAGAAATGCATCCTGCTGTGCCTTATTAAACCGATGAATCTCATCGGCAAACAACAGGGTACGAATTCCCATCTTCCGGTTTGCCTCAGCCTGATTCATTACCTCCTTGACTTCCTTAATCCCACTGGTCACTGCACTGAATTCCACAAACTCTGCCTTCGTCTGCTTCGCAATAATCCGGGCTAACGTAGTCTTTCCCACCCCCGGCGGTCCCCAGAATATCATGGAGGATATCTGATCCTTCTCTATCAGTTGTCTTAATATCTTTCCCTGTCCTATTAAATGCTGCTGCCCTACATATTCGTCTAAATTGTCCGGACGCAGACGGCTGGCAAGGGGAGCAGTCCTTTCCCGGTTATCAAACAAACTTAGCTGTTCCATAATAAATAGCACCTCACGAAGTTACCCTACTGTTCTATATACCTCTTAATTCTGTCAATATTATATAAGGGGATATTGATTAGCCAAGATTCCTCTCTATAATCTGACATAGAAGTTCTGATTGCATATTTAGGATTATATTTTTCGACAAAGGCTTTTAAACTTTTTGCCTGAAGATTTTCCTCTGCTTTAACCTCAATTGGAATAACAGAAGATTTGCCCTGTACCAGAAAATCAATTTCCCCTCTAGACCTTTCTGTTGAAAAATAGTATGCATGTACCCCAAGTTGTGCTATTAATTGTTGTAAAATATATTGCTCTGTCATTGCACCTTTAAATTCTGTAAATATACAATTTCCTTCCACAATCACCTGTGCCGATAACTCTCCCATTGCTGATAAAAGACCAACATCGACCATATAGATTTTAAATGCTGATAAATCCATATATGCCTTTAATGGCAACCCTGGTTTTGATATCCGTTCCACTTTATGAATCAAACCGCAATCTATCAACCATTGAATTGCCAATTCAAAATCTTTTGCTCTCGCACCCTCTCTCAGCTGACCATATATAAATTTTTTATTTTCCTTTGCCAATTGCATGGGAATGGAATTCCAAATCATATTGAGCCTTGGAACAAGTATATTTGGAGCATGTTTTGAAAAATCCTGCTGATAATAATCCAATAGACTATTTTGTATATCTCTGACTCTGTTAAAATCTTTATTCTGAATAAAGTCATTTACGACTTCCGGCATGCCACCAATGAAATAATATTCCTTTAACCATTCAATATATTTTTCTTTAAATGTAGTAATCATGGGTATATCGTCGCTATTTAAGATATCAACAAATTGTTCTTTTCCTAGCGCCAATAAAAACTCTTTGTAATTCAGCGGATATAAATCCAGAAAATCCACTTTACCAACCGGAAAAGAAGTTCCCTGATGTAATGCTACTCCAAGCAAAGAACCAGCCGCAATAACCGCGTACTCCGGAGCATTTTCATTAAAATATTTCAAAGAAGTAAGTGCTCGAGGCACTTCCTGTACCTCATCAAATATAATCAAAGTATCCTCTGCTCGGATAGAGATACCTGTTTCGGCACTTAATGCCAGAATCAGTCTTTCAATATTCAAATCTCCTTCGAATAAACCCTTCATGCGTGTATTCTGGTCAAAGTTAATATAGGCTGTTTTTTGAAATTCCTGCTTGCCAAATTCTTTCATCAGCCACGTTTTTCCAACCTGCCTTGCCCCACAAATAATCATAGGCTTACGATTCTGACTATTTTTCCACGAAACAAGCGTTTCCATAGCAAATCTCTTCATACATGAGAACCTCCATGTTATTTTCTAATACATAGTATATCTCATTATCATAACATATTCAACATTTTTTCGGCGGACTTTTTGTATTATTACAACATTTTTTCGGCGGACTTTTTGTATTATTACAACATTTTTTCGGCGGACTTTTTCAATTTGTAAAGCGTTAATTTATCCTCCAAGTGTCACATCCTGTTTTTCATACCATTCCAATGCATCCATAAAATCCTCATCCGTATAATCCGGCCATAAATGCTCCTCTACATAAAAGTCCGCGTATACCGACTGGATTGGTAAAAATCCGGATAAGCGCCGCATACCGCCCCAGCGGATAATCAAATCAATTCGGGAAATATCGTTAGAATACGGTTTTCCGTCTTCCTCTATATGGGACAAATCCCACTGCCAGCCATAATTGACTAGGAAATTTACCCGGATCCCCCCACCATTTACTGGTGTCCGGGTCGTATAAGGCAGTAATTCTTTTGGAAAACATTTGGAACTGCTGTCGCCAATCACAAGCAAATCTGCCCCTTCCTTTATCAGCATTTCCACCGCCTCTACACAGGCTTTCTGAAACGCCTGAAACTGTTCTGCGGGACGTTTACAGTTATCCACCGTAAATCCATAATATGTGATTTCTTTTATGCCGTTTCTCTTTGCCATTTGCAACAGCTTAAGTCCCGGTTCTAATCCATATGCATATCCATCCTGTTTTTTCATTCCCTGTCCCGCTGCCCAGCGGCGGTTTCCATCCGGAATGATGCCGATATGCTCTGGTTTGTGTTTGCTCATACTCATCACCTCTTTGAAGAGTATTGCCACACTTTTCTTCTTTGATACCCAGAATCCAATTGCAAAAACAGAATCACAGAAAGTGTCCTCACTATTTTTACGAATATAGCTTCTCCTGCTTCATCGTCTTAACTCCAAACACAAAATAAAGAATATGGAACAGCCACACACAGCCAAGGACAAATCTTCCCACAGGAACCTGATGCATCATGATAAATCCAATGGACATTAGAATTGTTACCGTAATCATAATGCGGATTTTGGTCTTCCAGGTCATGCCTTTCCCCTGCACATAGCTTTCTAAATTGTTTTTGTATAGCTTTGTGTGGATAAACCAGTGATTCAGTCTTTCAGAACTTCTGCCAAAACAAAATGCAGCCAGCAGCAAAAATGGAAATGCAGGCAGCAATGGTACGACTGCTCCCACTGCTCCAAGCCCCACTCCAATGCAACCGGTTATTATATATAAAATCTTTTTAATTTTCATCTTGTAATCTCCTCTTTTCTTTCTTTGAATCAACTACTTGCTTTGAATATTCCTTTTCATCAGCTTACTCTCCCGGTTCCCGACAGATTTTCCACAGAATAAACGTTGTCTGCTATCCGCAGATTGTTTTTGATACTGTCATGGAACAAATGTGTTTCCTGGGTCATAAAGCTTTCCATATCCCGAAGATTACCGGTATTGATGTGTTCAATGTCTGTATCGGATATCTGCACGTTACCCTCCTGTACCTTCCAAAAACGCATCAGAAGCTTCAGCAGTGTGGATTTGCCACTTCCGCTTTTTCCGATAATACCAACAACAGAACCTTTTGGAATATCCAGAGTCACATGTTCAAGAATCTTTTCTTCCCCGTAAGCAAAAGTAACATCCTGCACATCCGCTTTCGTAAATTCCACTTCCGGCTGTCCTTCTATTTCCTCTACCACAGGTGTTTCCTCTAAAATGTCAAGCACACGGTTTCCCGCCGCAAAAGTGTTCTGCAGCGTACTTCCCAGATTTGCCAAAGCCACCACAGGACCAAAGGAACTCATCAGTGCCAACGTCGGAATCAATACTCCTTCAAAGTCAGTCTGTCCATTCTGGAAAAGAAATGCAGAGACAACTCATACGGCTTGCCATGATAGTACATACTGCCCGAATAATCACTGCAGCAATGGCAATCGTACCAGTTAAGAGAAACTGTCCTATTCCTGTCATTCCCTGAAACAGACTTCCCAGAAAATATGTAATGGCTGCCATCATAATAATATTTGCCACCAAAGCGCACCACTGCAGTGCAATATTGCCTGCAATATATTTTTTGCTTTCCCTGACGGTACCGATCAGTTTTTTATTAATCATCATAATCCATCTCCAAAGACTTAATCATGGCAACCGAATGGGTCAGAACCTTCATGGCATTCTCATTCTCCATTGCCGCCCATACCACACCTTTGTCAATCTTAATGGTCTGATATGGATATTCAATAAGACTAGTTGCATTGGAAAAACCTGTTCCATAATCATCTAATGCAAATTGCACTCCCTGCTCTACTAATTTATTCATGTTCATGCTCAGACATTCACTAGATACCACTGCCGCAGTCTCCGTCACCTCTAAGCTGATTCTCTGGCACGGAAGATTGTTTTCATCCATAATCGCCAGAAAATTCTGTGCCAGTCTTTCCTGCATACACTGTACCACTGAAAGAATCACATGAATATGGTCAATTCCCTTATCCCAAATCTGTTCCCTTACCATAAACTCACATACTGTCCGGAATACAAATTCCCCAATTTCCAGAATCATCCCATTCTTCTCTGCAATGGGAATAAATTCCTCGGGACTGATAAATCCAAGCTCTGTCTGAGGCATACGAATCAATGCCTCCGCTGAAGTATAACGACCTTCTCTCACAGAAAAGATCGGCTGATAATATACCTCAAAAGTTTTCTCCCGAAGTGCTTTCTTCAACAACTGGAGAATCTGTGTCTCTCTCCGTTTTTTTGTAAGAATCTCCTCATTGGCATAAATAACTCTGCACTCTTTCTCCGCCACTGCTTCATTTAACGCATATTCCAGCAGGTCCAGCATGTTATCCAATGTATTGGCATCTTCCGGATAATGTAGCACTGCCATGTATGCCGTAAGAAGCACCTCCATATTACCCACAGAAAACGGAGTCTCAAACCTCTTCCGAATGGCTTCTATCAGGCATTCTTCAGAAAATGTATCATCTTCAAAACGGATTACAAACTCTTCATTTGCAATCACATACACATTCCTATTTCCACCTATATGGCGTAAAAACTCCACGACTTCTTTTAAAAGGATATCCCGATTGTCTTCTCCAATCGTCTCATTCAAATAATTCAACCCTTCGACATGGAGTCCAAGAATACGAAACGGCTTCTTACTGTCCAGGGCACTATTCATCCGTAATACAAATCCTTCTCTGTTAAAGATCTCCAGCTTTTTATCCTTATAATCCTCCGGATTCTCCACCGCAAAATAAATCAACATAATCGCAACTGACATGACAAATTGGGTTACCAGATAATAGAATGAGAACATCTCTACCACCACTGCAATAATATTCAACAAGGAATAAAAATATACAGTAACCCGTTGTTCCTGCCGCAGTCGTGTCCTGTAATGATATGTCTGTAACACAGTCATGACAAAATACATAATGGCATTCACATACATCACATAATATCCCGGTCCATGATGATAACTGCCATCTGCATCAAAATAAAATACAAATTTTGTAAAAGATGTTGTGAGTACAAAAATGATGTCCACCGTAATCGGTCCACATACTTTTAAATAATCTATAATAGACCATTTATTAGAAAGACCTTTGGTGATGTAAATAAGATATCCCAGATAAAACGGCGTTGTTGCATATGCCATGATACAGTATATACTGTTCCAGAACCAAAGAGTTTCCACAGACAAACCTATCCCTATTTCAATCATAAGTGCCGTGCCCATATCCAGACAGGTTGCGCTTAAATGAACCTAAAGCATGATTGCAAACAATCGCGATGGCTTTGTATCCAGCGTCTTTTTATAATAATAATGCACAAGGATTGTCACAATCAGAATCATCGCAGCAATATCATAATGTATAATAAAACCCATACGCACCCATCCCTTCTTCTTTCGTAATATTATATGTATTTAGCCAATATCTCCCATCTCTTCAAACACCGTACAACCCCTGCGTGTCGTTTCTTTGGTTCGATAGAGTGCTTTATCCGCATTGTGATACACAGTTTCGTTATACCCATGTTCTGAGAATGTAACCCCCGCACTAATGGAAAATGCAGGCAAGCCATCTACTCCTGATGTTATTATTTTATTGACAGACTCCACAATACTCTTCACACATTCCACCTGTACCAATGTAAGCCGACTCATAATAACCGCAAACTCATCTCCACCAAGACGGAAAATTTTATCTATTGAACGCATTTTCTCATTCAGAACAGAAACCAACCCGATCAGAACATCATCCCCGATATCATGTCCGTAAGTATCATTGATTACCTTAAACTTATCAATATCCAACAACACAAGAGCAAATGGTATATCCGATTCCTCCAGTAACCTGGTCACCCGGTTAAATGCCGTCCTACTTAGTGTACCGGTCAGTTCATCATGCTCAATCTTATACTGCATCCATTCTTCTCTGCGCTTTTGTTCTGTAATATCCTCTACGGCAAATACCACCTTTTCCAACCTGCCATCCTGATTCCATTGGGCAGGAGCGAGAATCATACGCCCCCATTCAATGGGATTACCACGATATTCAAACGAAATCATATTCATCCCTTGAAGGCGCTGCTCCAGCGTGTCCAGATTCATGAATTCACGAACATTCTCTACATATTCTTCTTCCACCATACGATTACAGAATGTATCCAGAACTACCTCGTGTGGCAGCTTCTCCTCCGGACGGAACTGCTTGGCAACATGCTTTATTGGTTGTACCATTCTATTTACCACATCAATCATGAAGCTCGCCTTGTAAAAACTGCTCAGCGCCTTGATCATCTGCTGGTGTTCTTCCTCTTCCTTCTTCATTTGTGTAATATCTTTGACCAACACAACAAAACGTTCCAAATGTCCCTGTTCATCCAAAGAAACAACCGAGAATTCCAATCGAAACCATGTATTATTACCATTTACCTCACGCTCTAAATCAATGGCAAAGGAACTCTGTTCCGTAGGTAGAAATGTTTCCATGTATTCCTGTTCTGTCCTTCTCAGGAATTCCTCCCGATATTCCGGTTTAATGATGGATGCATAAAACTGCCGGATCCACTCCCATTCTCCTTCTTCGGGAATCTTGCCATTCAATACTTTTGTAATACGATATGCCTCGTAGCGCCTTGTCTTATAATCCACGATAAATTCAGACAAATTGCCGGAACGAATTCCGTCCATAAATAACATATATTTGTGATTGATCCTTTCCCGATGATAGAACAGACCAATCTCCTGCCCTAAATATAACAATGCCGATTCCAATACGGCAAAGGTGGAAAAGTCCGGATTCATCAGACTCATACATGCCGGTAATCTGTCTTTGGTGTATAACGGAATAATCAACAAGCTATGAATTCCCTGTCTTCCCATCCTCTCATATTCTGACGACATGTGTTTCCGAACACTTTCACGATCTTCAATCACAACCAACTTCTTTGACTTCAACCTGTCAATCCATGCATCCAGTTCCCGATTCTGCAACGGTTGGACCTTTGCATCTTCTACAATGGGATTGGATGCTTTCCACTGATATACTTTATTCACACAATCCTGCTCTGTTCCCGATTCATAAATGCAAACCATATCTGCATGGGTAAAATTCCCTACTTCTTTCATAATATAACTGATAATATTCCGAATACCGTCTTCTATATTCACACCAGCTAATAAATCCATTACAAACGCTTTGGTCCGCAATTGTAATTCATCTTTCTTCTGTTTTTCCATGTTATGCTCCTATCATATGTAACGTTTTTTGATGTTTCTCTTATTATTTACTTTATTATTAAGATATATCTCTTATTTTACCAAAATTATTATAATTATGCAAAAAAAATGCCATAGATAAGATTATACCACAATTTTCTTTCTTAAGTTAGTCCACCCTATTCCCATTCCATATGGAGACAGGGTGTTTTATGGTATCAGGTAGAACCTGTTCTTGAGAAACCGTCCCTGTTAAATCCACATTGGCACAGATTTTATATTCGGGAAGATATTTTCCGTTTATATTTATTACCTTATTTTCATGTATATGACTGCGACAGAATACGGAAAGGACCCTATCTTGTGATTCCAAAACAACTGCTGGACTGTATTCTAACTCCAATTCTAACTACAGAGTTCCCCAAGCTTCGCAGAAGAATAGAACATGACAATACAATGAAGGATAGCATACAAAAATGCTTCCTCCACGATAGAACCAAATGGGAATTCTATCATACCTTTTTGACATATACCAAACGTATATATTTGGATTTTGAAACCAATCCTGATTTGTTGATTGCTGGTGCATTCAAAGAACAAAAAACCTATGTGGCAAATCCTACAGAAAGTTATTGTATGGATAAGGACAATATATTTTGTCTGTAGATGCTATTTTGCCGGATATGGGGATTTGATATCTGTAATGCCAAGCAGATAATCTACACTGACATTATAATACTCTGCAAGGCTCAGCAACGCCCATACAGGAATCTCCCTTTCTCCTGTTTCATAACGTCGGTAGACGTTTCTTTGACAGTTTAATATATCTGCCACATCCTGTTGTCGCAAGTCGTGGTCTTCTCTTAAATCCTGTAATCGTTGATATTTCATAGTCAACACCTCATTTTTAGCAAAACACTTGGCAGATGAGATACTTTCACTGCCATTCACAATACTTATTGGCAATGATACCAAACGGTGTCATAATGTAGTAAATATGCAACCGTATGGTTACATAAAATAATTCAAAAGGAGAAAAAATATGTTTATAAGTGGCGCAGTTAAATTCTGTGTTTGGTTAGGGGCAATTGTTTTTGACTTAATTGTAACGATAGCAAAATTTGTGTTTGGCGGCTTATGGTATGTGACAGGAGTCATCAAACAAAGACCACTCTTTATATGGCTCTGTCTATGTATTCTGGCAGAAATAATTGGAGGATATGCAGAATCATTTTTTGAATTTCAGATACTGGGAAACCCTGTTGCATTGTATGGCGGTATCATAGCATTTTTGATTGGCATTGGACATCTGGTATTTGAGATTGTAAATTGGTTTCGTAGCAGATTCTCATAATGATAGCGTAATAGTGTCTTACATCCTTTAATCATGCAAATTATTTCAGGAGGTGTGCGTATAATGGAGGAAATGACATATCACAAAGAGGGGGATTATCTGATTCCCGACATGAAACCCGAACCACTGGCAGACGAGCTGCGGTTCTGGGGAGAGCAATATATCAAGTACAAGCGAAAAAGCAATAGGGCATGGGTGGTATGCCACAAGATGAACGGAACACTGCTTCCATTAGCAATCGAAGTTCAAAAGTCAGCAGAAGAAATGGAAAAGAAAGAGACGGAACGTCTCATGAAGGAATACGAAGTGACAACAGAGCTTCACAACAACAATCCATTGGAATGGGTGGCTCGTATGAACAAAATCAAGGCAGAAGTGAGAAGCATGATAATGGAAGAGATTATCTGTGTGTAAGTAACATCCTTTTCTCCATCTTCAAAAATCATGTCATATATTTTCATGGTGACGATAAGTGACGATAATGCAGATATTTAGGATATGGGGTCATTCTCGACTTAACCGTCACTATGAAAGTATATACTATCTTTCATATTCACTGGACTTGTGCGGATTATGAGGTTGCCTGTTGGCTTGTCTCTGCTCTAACACTTCTTTCTTGTGGTTGACCGCACTCTTTAAGGACATTTTCTTGGCAGACTGAGAATCAGCTTTTTGAATAGCTTTTTGAAAATTATCTTGTGCCTTTTCTTTATAAAAAGAATTGTATTTTTCAATATTACCTATTTCACTACTGGTATAATAATCATAGTGTTGAGAATCATCTAATCCTATTTTCAAATCATCCGAAGTAAGTATTTTTAAGTGTGAACTTTTTTCAATATAATCATCAATCGGTGTTACTGCTTCCGTGAAAATATCACACAAAAGGCTACAATCTGCTTTATCAAAAGACAATTGGCTTGCTTGTAACATTTTTTCATGTGTTGTACATGATAAATCAAAGACATACCCACAGGAGAGACAAACCAATCGAGCAAACTCTCTCTGCGTTCTTCCATTTCCCTCTCTAAATGGATGTAACGCATTCAAATCAGCGTAATTTTCAGCCAAAACTTTTACAAATCTTTCTCTATCATTTTTGTTTTGTTCACATTGTGCATAATACTTATTAAACACTGATTCTCCATAACTTTGAATGCAAGGTGTGGTACAAAACAAATTTCCTTTTCCAATTTCAACTGTTCTTATTTCTCCAGCCCATTGATATATGTCCTGAAATATATATTTATGAATTTTTCTCAGATGTAAAAAATCAAACTTTCCAGTTATGGGTTGTTGTTGTAACTCTTGAAGCCGAATAGATGTAAGTTCCTTTTCAATAAGAAAAAGCGTTTGTTTATCTTTTATGTTTAATTTGTTGATTAAAATATCTGAATCAGGATAGCAATACTTATTATCTGGCATATTTTTTTATCACCTCCTGTCTCACTTCTTCTGATGACAGTTCCCCACTTGCAATCTTTTCCAATTTTTCAATAAAATCTTTTGATAAATACATATCTTCAACCGCCATAGTTGCAACCACTTGTCTTACCATATCATGCGGTGATAATGTTGGCATTTCTTTCATAAAATCATTCTCCTTTCCCTGATAGACACGAATCATAATATACTTTTAATTCACTCATTTCTATCATCCTCTCGAATCTTTTCTATTGCTGCCTTAATGCTTAAAGTGTGTAACACATCATATTCATCCAGTATCTTACACACATCATATTCTTTCAGAACGTCTTTTCCTGAAGTGCCGTCAAGGAAATGCCAATACGTCAGCAAATACCCAAACCAGTACATATCATCCTCATACAAAGGACTGTCATTGTCTATCTCGGGCAAATTACTCTCGTATTCCTTTTCAAATGTTCTCAAAATATATGACTTTGCCTGTGAACATAGTGTTTCATCAAATTCAGATACTGATTGACAGGTATCCGATGAACACCATTTTTTTATAAACTGGTAACGATTATACTTTTTTTCTCGCATTGCACAAACAAATACATTTCCAATTTTCTCTATCAGCTTTAACTCAAAGAAATCCATAATATCTCCTTTCGCAAACAATGATAATTATGATTATTATACTACAAATTGATATCAAACACCAATAACTGCATATTATATAATTTATCTACAATACGGTTTTACTTATACCAAATACATTTATCTTTTTCTGCATATTAATTTACCGTATTTCATTTTCAATTATCATCACTTTTCTGTAGAAACATTGTACCAATCCGCTTATCTACTTCGGCATTATTGACAACAAAATCATTTATCAAATCTTCCAAATTCTGCACTTGTTCCTGTAACTGTGTGACTTCGGATAAATATTGCATTTGCTACCTTGACAAGCTGATTGATATTGTGTCCGATTCGGTTCACTTCCTTTGCTTGTCTCCATGTCCCATAATGGTATCCCCATACTTACGCAGTAGCCGATTTGTGCAACCATAAATGATTTTCCAACTTTGGGCGGTCCAGCAAAAATATAAAGACCGGAATACAATAAATTCTCAATTATTGGCATTCGTAATTCATATATACTATCAAGTAATTCCGTCATTGTTGTAGTCACTAACTCCATTTTCATACTCCTTATAGTTGATTATTTACGGAAATATGATATACTCAAATTGCTAAAGTGATTTCTATCACATTCCAGACCAATTCATGGTTAAAAATAGCAACTATTTGATTGTTCAGAGTTCGATTGTAACAATCCGAATATCCATGAGTTAATATTTCATTTTGCCACGCAATAATATCTTCCGGACGAATTCCATTCATACTCATTTTTGCAATCGAAGCATTTAGTAAATGCGTTCGTATCATATGCTCTTTTGTCATATAGGTACGTTGTTTTACCTTACCTTTGATATCTGGCATATACTTCTCATTAATAAAGGTCTCTAATGTCATGCCAAGTTCTGTTTTCATTGCTTTCTGCTGTTCAATAATATAATTTTCTGCATCCTTCTTTGTCCGAAAGCCTCTCTTTGACTTTTGCTTTATCGTTCCATGTCGAAGCTTTACTCGGTACACTGCTCTCCAGCGTTTACCGTCATCATCCTTATACACAGGCATGTAATTCCTCCTCTCTTTCACTTAAATCCAATCCAAAATACATCTTCTCTAACATCGGCGCAGGGATTCTGCCCGGTAATGTTTGATAGCTTTCTGCCTCCAAACGAGCATTACCCTCCTTAATCACTTTATACGCTGTACTTAGAGATACATTCAAAATCATTGCAACATCCTTTGCGGATAAGTAATATGATTTTTTCATATGTGTTCACCTCTTTTCTTTTAGTTAGCTTTTTGCTGACTTTTTATATTTGCATTATACGTTAGCATTTTGTTAACGTCAAGTATTTTTATTTTTTTATTTGCAAATCACTTAAATACTGTTAAAATTAAAGATAGTTTATGTAAGGGGTTGATCTTATGACTATAGGAGAAAATATCAAGAGAATACGTGAAAGTAACCGCTTAACACAAAAAGAACTTGCTCAATTATCAAAGATTAGTGAGGGAATGATTAAGCAATACGAGACAAATGTACGTACTCCAAAACAAGATAAATTGAATCAAATTGCTGATGCATTGGGCGTGAATCCGGAAGTACTTGCAGCATCAAAGAATATAGTTGGTGAGGATATGCACGCATTATTCCGTGTTTTCAGAAATCACAACGGAAAATTTGACACAGCAGGGAATATTCAATTTAATTTATCAGATATTGCACTTTGGTATGAAGAATGGAAATTATACCAACATACACTGGACGAAGCTGAAACGATTAAGGATGAGTTGGATAGAATGAAAATGATCAAAGATGCTGAAGACCGGTTTAATTATTGGATGGATATTTATCCTCGCTCTGCGTCCTTAAAGCATAAATTTGACGATATTTACAATGAACATAAGAAGAAATTGAATAATAAATGACCTTTATTGCCACTGACTTAATCATCGGTGGCATTTTTTTGAAAAAGGGTTCCAAAAATAAATCTCTAAAATAATAATATTTACAACATCTATATTGTGTTTCAATATTCCATAAAAAAATCAGGAGCGAAACAACCGCGTTGCGGTGTGCCACTCCGTACAAAAGATCTTCATCTTTTCAATTATGTTATTCAGTATATGCATTATTTAGCAAATTGTCAACTACTTTTTTATGGAATTTATAAACACCAACAATTTTTGTATTACTTTTAAAATAATGCTGATTTCGTATCACTCTGCCCTCCAAAAACTCCTTTATTTGTTGATACCTTTTCTGCCTAGATATTTCTCCCATCAAATTATCATATACATATAAAAGTGTAATAAAATTATATGTAAATTTATAATTTAGATTATTAACTCTAGACTGCTTCGAAATATTAGGCATACCCTTAATAAATTTCGAAATCTCACTATTAATTTGTTTTGTATTATCAATTCGTTCCGTCATTTTATTTATTATACAATTGCTATGAGCCGCAGCATTTCGCAAATCTCTAATAACATTCATAAAAGTATTATTAACAATTTGTACGCCATATTCTTTTTCATAA
Source organism: uncultured Clostridium sp. (assembly GCA_945915475.1). Lineage (GTDB taxonomy): Bacteria > Bacillota > Clostridia > Lachnospirales > Lachnospiraceae > CAG-590. The sequence continues at coordinate 26,726 of CAMEFI010000007.1, forward strand.
TAAGAAGCAAAATACATTAAATCTCCAAAAGATATTAATTCAACAAAAACCCAAACAGGAAAATATGGATAATATTTTTCTATTAAGTCTTTACAATATTCTCCAGATTTGTGACTTTTAATTTTCTTTAAAATACTGATATTACTATCTTTCGCAATAAACTTTCTTACAACATTATATCCATCTTCATCTGGATTATTTGTAACATCTTCAAGAATTCTTACCTTTATGGCATGTTCTATATCCAAACACATTTCAATTATTATGTATCGCAAATACATATCAAGCGTTGAAAGTTCCTTTAAATAAGCAAAATCTAGATTCTTATATTGCCCTTCTCTTTTTCCTGATAAACACTTTTCATAGTTGCACCTGTACGATGCTAGCTTCATGTAGTAATTATTATATGACAAAAAATCTCTAGCAGATTCTTCAGTCATTTCAACAAACTTAATTCCTTTTTACTTCATGTGTTCAATTAACTGATCGACTGATAAAAGTTCCTTCGTGGTAATCACCTCATCTTTAAGTTTATTTTAGTATATTACCATATGTTTATTGATTTATCCACTCATATTTTTGTTGCCAAAATGTTGCCACTTCACACAGAAGTGGCTTTTTTAAATTAAAAAAGGCTTCCCGAGAAATCTCAGAAAGACCGATAAGCGCCCCTCCAAAATGCTTTGCATTTCCTCGGTCGCGGGCATTCGTTAAATGCCCGCAAAGGCAATAAAATAGGGACTTCCAAGTAAACTTGGAGTCCCTATTATTATCACCTTAACTGGCGCTTATCTCATTGCTTTCGCGTAAATTACTCGATAACGGTAGCAACACGACCAGAACCTACTGTTCTACCACCTTCACGGATAGCAAATGTAAGACCCTGCTCCATAGCTACTGGATGAATCAACTCGATAGTCATCTCTACGTTATCACCTGGCATACACATCTCTGTACCAGCTGGTAACTCACAAACACCAGTTACGTCTGTTGTTCTGAAGTAGAACTGAGGACGATAGTTGTTGAAGAAAGGAGTATGACGTCCACCTTCATCCTTTGTCAAAACGTAAACCTGAGCTGTAAACTTACGATGGCAAGTAACAGTACCTGGCTTAGCAAGAACCTGTCCACGAACGATCTGGTCACGGTTGATACCACGAAGTAATGCACCAATGTTATCACCAGCCATAGCCTCGTCTAACTGCTTACGGAACATCTCGATACCAGTTACAACTGTCTTCTGAACATCTTCCTTAACACCAAGGATCTCAAGTTCGTCATTCAAATGTAATGTACCACGCTCTACTCTACCTGTTGCAACAGTACCACGACCTGTGATTGTGAATACATCCTCAACTGGCATAAGGAATGGCTTATCTGTATCACGCTGTGGATCTGGAATATAATCATCAACTGTGCTCATAAGCTCCATGATCTTATCGCCCCACTCGCCATTTGGATCCTCAAGAGCCTTTAATGCAGAACCCTTAACAATTGGACAATCATTGAATCCATACTCTTCAAGCTGCTCTGTAACTTCCATCTCTACTAACTCGATTAACTCTTCGTCATCTACCATATCACACTTGTTAAGGAATACAACGATGTAAGGTACACCTACCTGACGAGACAATAAGATGTGCTCTTTTGTCTGAGCCATAACACCATCAGTTGCAGCAACAACAAGGATAGCACCATCCATCTGAGCTGCACCAGTAATCATGTTCTTAACGTAGTCAGCATGGCCTGGACAGTCAACGTGTGCGTAATGTCTCTTCTCTGTCTCATACTCAACGTGAGCAGTAGAAATTGTGATACCACGCTCTCTCTCTTCTGGAGCCTTATCAATGTTCTCGAAATCAGTTGCTTCGTTACCAGCAACACGAGCTGCTAATACTTTTGTAATAGCTGCTGTTAAAGTTGTTTTACCATGGTCAACGTGACCGATGGTACCGATATTACAATGTGGTTTAGTTCTTTCAAACTTAGCTTTTGACATTTTTATTCCTCCTTAATTATAGCCTCACGGGCTTTTAGTCACTAATACTGATTATATTAGAAAAGTCTAATATTTTCAAGTATTTTCTATAATAAATTAGTTACCCTTCTTTGCGTTGATAACTTTGTCCTGTACAGACTTTGGAGCTGGCTCATACTTCTCAAAGAACATTGAGTAGTTACCACGACCCTGTGTAGATGAACGTAACTCTGTTGAGTATCCAAACATCTCTGAAAGTGGTACTAATGCACGTACAATCTTACCACCGCCAAGGTCATCCATACTCTGAATCTGTCCTCGTTTTGCATTCAAGCTTCCGATTACATCACCCATGTACTCTTCCGGCATCGTAACTTCTACCTTCATGATAGGCTCAAGCAATACAGGAGAAGCCTTCTGCATAGCTTCCTTAAATGCCATAGAACCGGCAATGTGGAATGCCATTTCATTTGAGTCTACTTCATGGTAAGAACCATCGTATACAGTAGCATGAATACCTACAACAGGGAATCCTGCTAAGGTACCAGCCTTTGTAGCTTCCTCGATACCTTCACCAACTGCAGGAATGTATTCCTTTGGAATCGCACCACCAACTACGGTAGAATCAAACTTAAATAATTCCTCACCATTGGCATCCATTGGCTCAAATTTAACTTTACAGTGACCATACTGACCACGACCACCTGACTGTTTTGCATATTTGCTATCTACGTCAACAGCCTTAGTAATTGTCTCTTTGTAAGCTACCTGAGGTGCACCAACATTAGCCTCAACCTTAAACTCACGAAGAAGACGATCAACGATAACTTCCAAGTGAAGCTCACCCATACCAGCGATGATTGTCTGTCCAGTCTCCTGATTTGTATGAGCGCGGAATGTAGGATCCTCTTCTGCCAGTTTTGCTAAAGCCTCACCCATCTTACCCTGATCATTCTTTGTCTTAGGCTCGATAGCAAGCTCGATAACAGGCTCTGGGAATTCCATAGACTCAAGGATTACCGGATGCTGTTCATCACAGATTGTATCACCAGTTGTAGTAAACTTAAATCCTACAGCAGCAGCGATATCACCAGAGTAAACCTTGCTAATCTCTGTACGATTGTTAGCATGCATCTGCACGATACGACCAACACGCTCTTTCTTATTCTTCGTAGCGTTCAAAACATAAGAACCTGAGTTACATGTTCCGGAATATACACGGAAGAATGCTAACTTACCTACGAATGGGTCAGCCATAATCTTAAATGCTAATGCTGAAAATGGTTCATCATCAGATGACTTACGAGTAACCTCATTACCATCCTCATCTACACCAGTAATATCCGGCACATCAGTAGGAGCTGGCATATACTCGATAACACCATCTAACATCTTCTGAACACCCTTGTTCTTGTACGCTGAACCACAGAATACAGGAACTGCCTCATTGGCAATGGTACCCTTACGAAGTGCTTTCTTCATATCTTCAACAGAAGGCTCTTCTCCCTCAAGGTACTGCATCATGAGGTCATCATCTAACTCACAGCATTTCTCAACAAGATTCTCATGCCATTCGTCAGCCAACTCCTTCAAGTCATCAGGAATTGCTGTAATCTCGATGTCCTCACCCTTATCATCTTTGTAATAGTATGCTTCCATCTCGAACAAATCGATCAATCCGGCAAAATCATCCTCTGCACCGATTGGAATCTGTACAGGAATGGCATTCTTACCAAGACGATCAATAATTGTCTGTACAGACATGAAGAAGTCTGCACCCATCTTATCCATCTTATTGATGAAAGCCATACGTGGAACATTATATGTGTCAGCCTGACGCCATACATTTTCTGACTGAGGCTCAACACCTGCTTTTGCATCAAATACGCCAACAGCTCCATCTAATACACGAAGAGAACGCTCTACCTCAACAGTAAAGTCTACGTGTCCTGGAGTATCGATAATATTGATACGATGCTCTAAAGCACCTTTCTTTGGCTTATGATGATCCTCAAGTGTCCAATGACATGTTGTAGCAGCGGATGTAATAGTAATACCACGCTCCTGCTCCTGCTCCATCCAGTCCATGGTAGAAGCGCCATCATGAGTCTCACCAATCTTATAGTTAACACCGGTATAATATAAGATACGCTCTGTAAGAGTGGTCTTACCGGCATCAATATGAGCCATAATACCGATATTTCTGGTTCTATCTAATGGATATTCTCTTCCAGCCAAGATTTTTTCCTCCTTAATTTGTTATCACAAAATGGTACGAAATGATTAGAATCTGTAATGAGCAAATGCCTTGTTTGCCTCTGCCATCTTGTGCATATCTTCCTTCTTCTTTACTGCTGCACCAGTATTGTTTGCTGCATCCAGTAGCTCTTTTGCCAATCTCTCTTCCATTGTCTTCTCACTTCTAGCACGTGAATAAGTTGTTAACCAACGAAGAGCTAATGCCTGTCTTCTATCAGGTCTTACATCAATTGGTACCTGATAAGTAGCACCACCGATACGTCTTGCCTTAACCTCAAGAACTGGCATGATGTTGTTAAGTGCCTCTTCGAATACTTCCAAAGCTGGCTTGCCAGTCTCGTTTGCAACACGCTCAAATGCGCCGTATACGATTTTCTGGGCTACACCCTTCTTACCGTCTAACATGATGTTATTGATAAGCTTAGTAACCACTTTGCTATTATAAATTGGATCCGCTAATACGTCTCTCTTTTGAATATGTCCTTTACGTGGCACGGTACTTCCCTCCTATTATTATTCTAATCTGGAAATTCTATACATTTAATTTCCAAACCGAGAGTTTTATAATATTTACTCTCTTGCTAAACCGATATCCGACCGGTTTAAAGGTACTCACGTTCCGCTTGGGAATTCTTGCATTCACTTGGGGAACCTGTTCGTGCAGGTCTTGCATATATTATCTCAATAAATGAAAAACATAGCCATTACCAGCACTATTAATTTTTGTTTGACTTACTGTTACCTACTTTGCATCCTTCGGTCTCTTAGCACCGTACTTAGAACGAGCCTGACGTCTCTTTGCAACGCCTGCTGTATCCAAAGTACCACGGATGATATGATATCTGGTACCTGGTAAGTCCTTTACTCTACCACCACGGATCAGAACAACACTATGCTCCTGAAGGTTGTGACCTTCGCCTGGAATGTAGCTTGTTACCTCGACACCGTTAGATAAACGTACTCTGGCAATCTTTCTAAGAGCTGAGTTAGGTTTCTTAGGTGTAGCTGTCTTAACTGCTGTACAAACACCTCTCTTCTGTGGAGAAGCTGTGTCAGTAGGTCTCTTCTGCAAAGAGTTGTAACCTTTCTGAAGAGCTGGTGCAGTAGACTTTTTCTCTACAGTCTGTCTTCCTTTTCTAACTAACTGGTTAAATGTTGGCATGTTTTTCACCTCCTGTTTGTAATATTTGCGAGGAACCAGTTTCCTCATTTTGGGTACACGAATACACATAAATTCACGCACACTTTGTCATTATAGACAAGGAAACCCTTAGTGTCAAGGGATTTTATATAAAATTTTCGTCAAAAATGAAAAGCGCCTTGCAGGACATATGAAGGAGAACCTGCAAGGCAAGGGAAATGGTTATATCGAAAATAAACTGAATATCAAAATGTAAACGGCTACAATGTCATCGCTTATAAAACACTCGAACCAATATTATTTTATAAGCGTATATTTGTAAGTGACTTCATTATATGATAGTTTCTATATTTTATCAAGCTTTTTCTTATGATTCAACTATAATCATCATAAAATTGCTTTTCATTTCAGTATTTCATTTACAATTGTAAGATGTATTATTCCGGGAATTCATCGTTTTAATCCGTCCGGCAGCAATCAACATTGCCATCCCTTTTCTGTCATGGTACAATAGTACTAATACTTACAAAAGCAGGGGGTTATAACCATGAATAATTCTACCAGTAAAAAGAAATCCATTCCACCAGTGTTCCTTGTGCTGATTGTACTCGTAGCACTTTCTTTTGTATTCTTTCTTGTGGCCTTGATACTTTTCAACACTCACGGGGAATCAGACGATAACAAGCATTCCAAATCAGAAGATACAGTAGCAGAATCCTCCAAGGAAGACACAACCCAGGAGGACACAACCGTTGCAGAAGAGAACACATCCGAAGAAGCTGCGCCTGCACTTCCCGATTACAAACAGCCTTATTTTACCATTCTCAAGGAAAAACAGGCTGCCATTGGACAATACGACTGGCAATACGGATATGATTATGACGATTGGGGAACATTTCCAGCCAAAGAAAATACACCGATTGCTCTGACAGATATTAACGAAGACGGTATACCGGAAATGATTCTTCAATACTGTGAAGATGAAAATAAAACTTTTTCCACATTAGATATATATTCCATTGATGCAAACGGAGCAGCCACCTGTATATTTAATTCCGGATGGGATGCACTGGTTGCAGGTGGTTCCGGATATTACCTGTTCACTACTGCTGACAATCCACATTTATTTGCTTTCAACAGTATGGCAGACGAATTGGAAGAGGGGAGCTTCTATGAATTCATTCCCGCTGCCGACGGAACCTTACAGCAACAGGAAATTCTTTCTTACTCAGAAGAATTTACCGATGACAGTTATGATGTGTCTCGTTCCTATTTCAAGAACGGTGCGCCATGCGACCAGACAGAATATGATTCCACTGTGAACAACATGCTGAATAATATGACACATTTTGTCATGTACAATGTAAACTACCGGACAGAAGATACCATTTCTTCCATTTTATCCCACAGCAGTTTAGAATCCATGACATACGGCCAGGCATACCGTGCTCTTGGCGTACCGGATTCACCGGCAGAACAGACTCTTCCATTATCTGAAGATATTGAATTTACTTTTTCCAGCGGAGCAGGTGCCTGGAGTACCGGACTTACCCTGCATCCGGACGGAACATTTAGCGGATCATTTCATGATTCTGATATGGGTTCTAGCGGAGACGGATACGATGCAACCGTATATGTATGTGAATTTGATGGAAAATTTACGAACATCCGGAAAACAGATGACAACACCTATACCATGACATTAGAATACTGTAATACAGCAAAAACACCAGAAGCAACCTGGATTGAGGATCGGACAAAATATGTCGCATCCACCCCTTATGGTATCGAGGGAGGCACTAACTTTACTTTGTATCTGCCCGGTACACCGGTTATAACCCTTCCTCAGGAATACGTTTCCTGGATTTATGATCTTGATAAAAACACAACTTTATCCGGATACGGACTCTATAACGTAGAACAGCAGGAAGGATTCTCTTCATATTAGAATATAAAATACCAGGAACATCTCAGCGTTCCTGGTATAATTTTCTAATTCCGTCTCAGCGCTTCAATCGGGCTTAATTTCGCTGCTTTTCTTGCCGGGTATACCCCAAAGAGAATTCCAACTCCGGAAGAAAATGCAGATGCAAGTAACACAGTACCAACACTCAGTGCCGGTGCAAAATGCATTTTCGGAACAATCATTCCGATTACGCCCGCAATAATCCATGCTCCAAGAACCCCAAGAAGGATTCCAATCAGTCCTCCGATCAGCGTAATAAATGCTGACTCTGCCAGGAACTGCACGGTAATGGAACCCGTCTTGGCTCCCAATGCCTTGCGGATACCAATCTCCCTTGTACGTTCTGTAACAGATACCAACATAATGTTCATAACACCAATACCACCAACCAACAGAGAAACGGACGCAACAAATGCTACGAACACCGTAATCAAATTAATAACCTGATTCACTGTTGCCATCACATCATCAAAGCTCTGATAGTTATATACCTGTTCCCCTTTACAGTGATGCTTGGTCTCTAGATAATCAATCACTTCTTTGCAAACCTCACCGGCATCTGCATCATCCTCTTTCAATGCGTAGAAATCCGTAATCTCATTGGACAGATCCCATCCCAGCGCATTGGTAAATGCTTTCGGAGGAATAATAAGCTGTACCGATGGATCCTCATACATGGCCGTGATCATGTTGGATTCCTCCGATTTTGTAACTCCTACGATTGTCACCGTCATTTCTGCCGTATCCCATACATTAAGATCAATATCCATACCTACCACATTAGTGGATCCAAACATTTTCATTGCATCATCTTCACTGATTACACAGATTGGTTTTCCTTCTTCTGCTTCCCCATCTGTATAGGCCGCACCTTTCACAAACTCATCTTCCTGAAAAGTAAAGGCTTCGGCATCGGCTGCAACTATGGTAGCCTTAAAATCATCCTTTTTTGTTCTGGTACTTCCTTCGAAAATTGTCTGTGTGGTAACCGCCTTAATTCCATCCATTTTTCGAATGGTATCCATATCCTCTTCTGTAATATAGTATTTTTCCTGATAATCCAGGACAACAAATGCAAGCTGTCCTTTTCCAATACTCCCGAGTTCCTCGGAAATCATATCCGTCGCACCATTTCCAATGGATATGATCAAGATAACAGACGAAATACCAATAATAATGCCAAGCATTGTAAGAAACGTCCGAACCTTATTGGCCCAGATATTTTTCAATGCCATCTTCACATATTCACCAAGTTGTCCCATAACCGGCCTCCTATTCTACCACCATTCCCGGCATAGCAGCCACTGGTGTATACTCATTTCCCGGTTTCATATCCTTGGTCACATTCCGGATTACCTTATCCCCCTCTTCTATTCCTTCTGTCACTTCATAATATTCATCCGAATAAATGCCAACTTTGACGTCCTTCCGCTGAATTATATTATCCGAATCTACCACATACACATAATCACCATCAATATCTGTACAAAGTGCTTCATATGGAATCACCAATGCCTTCTCAGCCTTTCCGATAAAAATGTATGCCTTTGCAGATACTCCAATAAAAATGTTGTCATCCGGATTCTCTATCTGAATTCGTCCTTTGATGCTGCCACCTGTTGTAACAGAATCCGCACCCGGTATAACCGTATCCGAACTGGCAACACGGCTTATAAATTCTACCTTACCTGTATATTCCTTATTCCCTATTACTACTCTTGCTTCCTGTTCCTTTGTAATGTAACCAAGGTCATCTTTGGAAACAGCAAATTCCACACCAATCTGATTTGCATCAATGATGGTCAATACCGTCTGACCTTCATTGGCATATGATCCCTTTACAATATCCACCGATGCGACAATTCCATCCTCCTGGGCAGTCAATCCAGCCTCTGCAGCATCCAGTGATTCCTGTGCCTCGTTAATATTCAGATTGGATAACTCATTCGAAGCTGCCAACTGTGCCTTCGTACTTTCTGAAACCTTCACATCCTTGTTCGCTGAAACAATGGCTTCCTGTTCTGCTAATTCAGACTGCTTCTCTGCAATAGCTTCATTTTTCTTCGTAAGCTTTTTGTTCAGGTCACGAATCGTCTGACGGATTCCCTTTGTGTCCTGTAATTTCGGTTCTCTTGTTGTTCCCTGCTCATTCGGAGTCGCTGCTTTCTCTGTCTCCTTTGCGTTCTGTGCCTCGACGTCCTCCATCTGATCCTGATAAGCTGTGATGCTGTCATCAATCGTTTCCGCTTCTTTCTTCATGGAAGCAATCTCTTTTTCCAGCTTCTTCACCTTTTTCTTCGCCGCACTTGCCTTATCTGCCGCTTCATCCGCCGTCTCATAATTCGCATCTCCGGCAGCCTTTTCGCTTTGCGCTTGAATCTTAACTTTAGTTAAATTATCGCCCAGGTCAGCAGTATCATAGGTAAGAAGTACATCTCCCTTTTTAACCGTCTGTCCTGCTTCTACACACACATCATTCACTTTCGCCGTTACCGGTGACACATACGCATTCTTTCCAATTCCAATCACCGTTCCTGAAGTTGTAATCTCCTGCTCTACATCCTTTCTGTCCACAGTATAGAGAGCTTCATCCTCGCCAGTCTCCATTTCACTCATTGCTTCTTTCATCTGATCTACTGCTTTCTTAATGGAAATTCCCGTTGCAACCGCCATAATCAAAGCTGCTGCTACAATAATAATAACAACTTTCTTATTTCCCTTTTTCTTTGCTTTTTTCTTCGGCTGATCATTCACTTCGACTTCTACAATCTCCTGTTGCATTTCTTCCTTCTTATTATCGCTTTCCATACTTACCTCCTACGTTTTCGACATTGCATAAATCCCGACTACGGGGTTGCTGTAATGTCTGATTCAATCTTTCCATCCAGAATACGGACCACCCGCTTTGCATTGGCTGCAATCCCATCATCATGGGTGATCAATACAATGGTATTCCCCTGTTCGTTGAGTCCATCTAATATATTCATAATATCCTGTGTTGACTTTGAATCCAGATTACCCGTCGGCTCATCCGCTAAAATCAACGGTGGTGCCGCTGCAATCGCCCTTGCAATTGCCACACGCTGCTGCTGTCCACCCGACATCTCCGAAGGCTTATGTTTCATTCGTTCCTTCAGTCCAACCTTCTCTAACGCTTCTTCTGCAAGCCGCTTTCTTGTCGACTTATCCACCTTCCGATAAATAAGCGGAAGCTCCACATTTTCCAATGCCGTCAGATTCGGAATCAGATTAAAGCCCTGAAAGATAAATCCAATCTGATTATTTCTCACTTCCGACAATTCATTGTCCGAAAGACTAGAAACATCTCTACCATTCAATATGTAGGTTCCACTAGTCGGAACATCCAGACACCCAAGCATGTTCATCAAAGTAGATTTGCCGGAACCGGAATGTCCGATAATGGCAACAAATTCTCCTTTCTGTACGGAAAGACTGACTCCGTCCAGAGCCCGGACTTCATTTTCTCCCGGATTGTATATCTTATACATATCATGTACTTCTATTAACGTGTCCATTCTTCTCCCCTTTCCTGCTGTTACAGACAACTTCTGTCCCGTTGTATTATTTCAATAATACAATAATATATATTAAATTGCAACCTTCAACTCTATACTTAAGAAACACTTAAGAAAATTTTTAGAAAAAGCCGTTATCTCGAAGAATCTTCTCTGGCATTTCCGGATTAAACCGCCCACTTCGAATCATCGCAATCTCATAGGCATATGGCGGATACGATTTCTTCGGATTATCCGGATTCTTGATATATGGTGTCTCAAGAATTTTCGGTATCTCTGCAAAATTGTTATCATTTATCACATGCATAAGGGCATCAAATCCAATATATCCAAACCCAAAGTTCTCATGTCTATCCTTTCCTGCTCCCGGCGGATTCTTACTGTCATTCATATGAAATACGGCAATCTGCTCCTTGCCAATTACCTTATCAAAATGTTCCATGACACCATCATAATCCTGAATGATATCATATCCGGCATCGCTGGTATGGCATGTATCAAAGCACACCCTAAGTTTATCATTATAGACAACTCCATCATAGATCATCGCAAGCTCTTCAAAACTTCTTCCGATCTCACTTCCTTTTCCCGCCATCGTTTCTAACGCAATATGCACCTTTGTATCCTTTGCAAGCACGGAATTAATTCCTTTCACAATCTGTGCAACACCTGCCTCCACGCCCTCGCCAACATGGGAACCCGGATGCAGCACCAATACAGTAGACCCCATTGCCTCTGTCCGTTGCAATTCCAGTTCCAGAAATTCTACTGCAATCCGGAACGTCTCCGGCTTTACACAATTCGCAAGATTAATAATGTATGGAGCATGCACAACAAACTCCTCAATTCCATGCTCTTTCATCATTGCCTGCGCTTCTGCAATCCGAAGTTCGTCAATCTCCTTCCGTTTCGTATTCTGCGGTGCTCCTGTATATAACATATACGTATTGGCGCCATAGGAAACAGCCTCCTTCACAGAGCCCAACATCATTTCTTTTCCCGACATTCCTACATGACAACCCAACTTCACGACTTTTTTCCTTTCTACTAAGATTAGGGTGTCAGGTCGCAAATTGAAAACGGACTTTTGACACCCTAATTTTTCTAAACAAATTCGGCGTTTGTGAAACTCACATGATATCCAACTCTACAGGGCAATGATCTGATCCCATTACATCCGTTAGAATCTTTGCATCCACCAACCTGTCTTTCAAACATTCAGATACCAAAAAGTAGTCAATACGCCATCCTGCATTCTTCTCCCTTGCTTTAAACCGATACGACCACCAGGAATAAACACCCTCCTGATCCGGATAGAAATACCGATACGTATCTATGAATCCATTGTCCAACAATATACTGAATTTATCCCGTTCTTCATCTGTAAATCCCGCATTTTTACGATTGGTTTTCGGATTTTTAAGATCAATTTCCTCGTGAGCAACATTCATATCGCCGCACACAATCACCGGCTTTTTCTTCTCCAACCCTTTCAGATATGCAAGAAAATCTTCTTCCCACTGCATACGATAGGATAATCTTGCAAGCTCATTTTGCGAATTCGGTGTATACACAGTCACCATGTAATACTCTTCCAGTTCTAACGTGATGACTCTTCCTTCTTTATCGTGCTGCTCCACTCCTATTCCATAGAACACAGATAACGGCTCCTGTTTTGAAAAAACAGCCGTTCCGGAATATCCTTTTTTCTCGGCATAATTCCAGTATTGATGGTACCCTGGCAGGTCCAGTTCCAACTGACCTGCCTGCATCTTTGATTCCTGAATGCAGAAAATATCTGCATCCATTTCTTTAAAAAAATCCAAAAATCCTTTGCCCACGCAGGCACGGATTCCATTGACATTCCATGAAATCAACTTCATCTCTAATTCTCCTATCTGGTTCATCCGCCATTAAAGGCTCTATTTTTGGCTTGCTGCTATCAGATAAATGAGCGGCGAATTCCAATAAATGGTCACCTCATTTGTAGAGTAGCTCTGTGCATTATCTGCATAACATTTTGCCGGTGCCGTATTCAGAAATACTGCCTTTGCATACGGATCCTCCATATTATTATCCGGTCCACCAACCAACATACCCGGCATAGCCTTTCCAAGCACCTCAGAAGGTCTGTGATGTGGATTCTGAGGACTTAATGCACCACATCCGGTTACAAAGCAATATCCGGTTGCATTCATACCGAACAAATAATTCAAATGTTGTTTTGCATAGGTTACATACTCTTCCTTTGGCTGCACATCATTGGCAAGCAAAAGCAACATTCCGGTATTGGCGATGCCCATATTAGAGCCCCATTCATAGCTTCGTTCACGGTTAACCATATATCCATTCTCTTTACTCTTTGCCACTGCATCATCTGCCGTTGCAATAAGGGCATTCTGCACATCTCTAGTCAGATTTGAACTATCTGTCTTCAACTTATCCGTTGTAAGTACTGCGTATGCACCATAGGCTCCAACACTTGCCCATCCAAGTCCGTTCAGGTTACTGGTGTCCCCTACGTACTCTGACATAGCACTCTTATAAGTATCCTCTCCAGTGGTCTTATATAACTCGGCTGCCGCCCAGAAATACTCATCTGCATCCTGGCCATTTGGATACTCACCTGTTACAATATCCTCCGGATTCCTGAATCCGTCAGCGCCTTTGTTCTTCTCCAGATAATTCCATGCTTTCACGGCTGCATCCAAACAGGTCTTGGCATATGCCTTATCGCTGCTATCCCCATACTGTGTATAGATTCTGCTTGCCAATGCCATTACCGCTGCAAAGTCACCAGTTGCTGTATTAGAAATCGGGCACACGATCAATTCATCTGTCTCATCCTGTGGCATAACAGTTTCCGGGAACACCTTGCAAGTTACCTTGTGATACACGCCACCACTGCTATCCTGCATTTTAAGCATCCAGTCTAACTCATATTTCGCCTCGTCAATCAGATCATTTACCCCATTCCCGCTTTCCGGGATACCGAAATCATCTGCATCCTTTGCATGGATCTTACCTGATTGTTTCTCAAAAGCAAGCAACAGATCTGCCACCGTCTTCGCACCGGTCACCACATATCTTCCATAGTCACCTGCATCATGCCATCCACCGCTTACATCAATCTTGTTACTTGTTCCATATATAGTTGCCTGGGCATTATGGCATACCGGATGTGCAAAATCACCAGCCTGATCCCCGGTAAGTTCCATACCACACCTTTGCAGATACAACATCTTCACAATACTTTTAAGGGTATTATCATAAATGCCATCACCAATCATGAATTCATAAGATTCCTGTCCTTTTCCCGTTACAATCTTATAAGTTCCTTTGTCTTTCACATCTGTAAAATCACCACTATTATTCCACTCCTCAGCAGAAACATTTAATTTTCTCTCAGTGATCTTGCCATCATATACAGACTGATTCGTGTCCACATTGATTACCTGAAATGTGGTATCATCCTCATCCAGATCTGAGAAAATGACCGTTTTTTTGTCATCTGTTGCATATCCAATCTGGTTCACCTTTACCTTCGGTGCTTCAACAGCCTCCGCATCCTGTGCCATCTGACTGTCATCCGCTACCGTAAGTGACAAATTATCCAGATATATAGAATGCTCACCTACCGTATCAGAAGCAAGTCCTGCATCCTTCATGGACTGTACCAATCCAAGGTTAAAACAAAGTCTTGGTGCCGGATCCGTAGCCTCTTCCATCGTAAATTCAGACTCCACATGCTGCACATCTTCCCCCACATGAATTGTTTCTGTGGCATATGCATGATAATCACCACCATTTACCTGAATTCTCCAGTCAATATCTCTCTCCATGGTACTATGGACATCAAATGAGAACTTATAAACACCACCCTGACGCATCTCGAATCCGTCATAATACACCTGCACACCATGTTCCACACTACCAGTCTTCTTAATGTCAATCTGTAATTCACCGTCATCATTGACATCCATGGTCATCTGTCCGCCATTTGTATAACTGGCAAAGCTACCAACCCCATCCGAAAAATCTCCATTCCGGATCATATTGCCATCGGCAACCGCCAATGTCTCTTCTGTTGTCGCTTCCTCCGTCGCGGTATCCTCCTTTGCTTCTGTCTGCTCTGCCTCGGTTGTAGCTGTGGTATTCTCTTCCTTCTTGCTTCCACAACCTGCAACACCACATGTCATTGCTGCTACTAACAACAGAGCAACACCCCTTTTCCATCTTGTCATAGTTTTTCCTCCTCTTATTCTTTTTATTTCGATTCATGTTGTGCCGTCACAATGGCAACAGTTGCTGAAGTTCCTAACCGGTCCGCTCCTGCTTTGATCATTGCCCTTGCGGTTTCCAGATCACGAATTCCGCCCGATGCCTTGACGCGTACTCTTTTATAGGTCCTGCCGGTTTCCTTTTCCAGTTCATCGGTCCTGGCATCTACCGTCTTGCGCATCAGTGCTACATCCTCTACTGTTGCTCCCCCTGTACTGAACCCCGTAGAAGTCTTAACAAAATCTGCGCCGGCCTCTACTGCCACTTCGCAGGCACGTATTTTCTCTTCTTCCGTAAGAAGGCATGTTTCAATAATAACCTTCAAGATAACATTTTTTCCCATGGTATTATATCTACACACATCTTTCACCTGGGCAATATCCTGTTTCACAAACTCCCAGTCTTCATCCTTCACTGCCCCTACATTGATTACCATATCAATTTCTGTTGCACCGTTCTCAATAGCTGCCAGGGTCTCAAATTTCTTTCCCCTTGTATCCATTGCACCAAGAGGAAAACCTATCACCGTGCAGACATCAATCCCTGTATCTGCCAATCGATCTGCCACCTGCTTTGTACGGCAACTATTCACACACACCGATGCAAAATTATATTGTATCGCCTCTTCACAGATTACATCCACATCCTCTTCACTTGCATCCGCCTTTAAGATCGTATGATCAAAATATTTACTAAACTCCATGTCTTTTATCCTTTCCCACATTATAGTCCAAGTAGGCGTTTGCGAAACGCCTGTTTCTTCTATTAAACGTTGTGCAATTTGACAATATCCTCACAGGCACGCTTGCGCTACTCTCGCCTCGCAGCGGTACTAAACTCGTGTTTCACACTCGTTAAGTACCGGCGGTCTCAAAGCACCTGCTTAGGATACTTGTCAAATCTGCACAACTCAATATACATTTTCAAGAGTTTCGCAATTGCCTAATTATAGTCCAAGTGCTGCTTTGGCCAGTTGGTCAGCCATCTCATTATAAGTAACACCCGTATGTGCAGCAACTTTCTGAAACGTTATGTTAATATGCTCCCGCTGCGTAGCTATGAATTCTTTGTAACGCTTTGTGCCTTCCTTATTCGCTTTCCATATCCCGTCCGCCCACTTCTCAATTCCCTCATAATCATAGTAAATGGTAATGGACGAATACCCATGTTCCACTGCCCACTGGATTGCCTGTTCGCTTCCCAGTATCTCTCCTGCAACATTGCGCATCGATACATAATCTTCATCCTTACCGCTCCCATTTAGCCTCACTAATTCGTCCGGAAGAACAAGGACACAGCCATAGGCGTATTGCCGCAGGCTATGCTCGTAACTGCCGTCTACATAAGCGACTAAATGTGCATCCGTGCTGACCTGTTGTGGATTCTCACTCATACCGGTTCTTTGAGAAATAAAATCCTCTGCCTCCGAAACCGTCGAAAAGCTCTTGTACACCGCTCCCGAAAAGCCTTCCACCTGAGCCTTACAATCATTCCAGGTAAAGTAGATTCCCGGTGTCTTTCCCTTTGCCACTGCATAGTATTTCTTAGCCATAGATCTTCTCCGCTTCTTATATTCATATACACCTGAACTTAGAATACTGTTTTTCGGATATACCGTCAAGTAAAATCGAACAGATTCAGGGAAACTCGGGAAGCAAAGAGTTTCCTATAAAGATTAGGGTGCCAAAAGTCCATCTCGAATTTGTGATTTGGCATGTTGCACAAAAATAGATTGTTTGCATTCCGTTGCGCTAACCGTTTCGATGAGCCTCTAATCGCAAAAATCGTGTTCAGCAAAGGCTTTCACGATTTTCAGAGTCTCATCTACACAGCGCAAAAGTCATTTAACCAATCCGTTTTTGTGCAAGATGCCATCCAAGTTTTTGAAAATGGGCTTTTGGCACCCTGATCCTATAAAACAAAAAAATGCTCCGGACCTTGTCCGAAGCCATTAAAGGGGGAGATATATATGAAAATGATCAAAAATGTATACTCCTATCTTCTTACACATCTATACGATTGTGGGACAGCGGAAAGTCGACACTACAAAAGGGGGGGGAGGGGGAGTAGCACCGCCTTACCGTGTCCCACGCTATAAGGGGAGGAGAAATCGTTTCCATACCCATAAGATACTTGATTTTCATTGTATTTTCTATCACTTTTATGTATAATTATATAACAATCCTGCATTTATTGTAGTTTTTACAAGAATTTAACCGAAGGAGGAATATATATGGCAGAATATGATATGATTATTAACGATAACCTGCTAGAAACGATTCATTACAATTCACCAACTACTCCGATCAAGGCTTCATACGCCTATTTTTCTGACTTTCCCGGTGGTATAACACCATGTCATTGGCATCGGGAACTGGAATGTATCGTTATGCTCCATGGCAGCATCAACTACTATGTGAACAATGACACATTTACTTTACGTGAGGGTGACGGCATTATCGTCAATTCAAACCGGATGCATTTGTGTGGACCTGTAGAATCTGAAAATCAGCATCACATCCGCACCTACCAGATGAACGATCCGGATAACAGCAAATATATTGTGTTGCTTCTTCACCCGGATACGCTGCGTTTCAATCATAAGATGGAAGAACGCTATATCAATCCGTTCTTATATGACAACAACAGCGATGTCCTTTTTCTAAACCACAGCGAAGACTGGCACACAGAAGTCATTCAGACCATTTGCGACATCTTCTACGCAGTAACTGACCAGATTACCTGCTTTGAGTTGATTGCCCAGAGTAAATTTTTCTACCTCTGGAATCTTCTTTACCGCAATACCATTGCCGAAAATGGCTGTGACCGGATTGACACTGACCCTATGAATCCTCTTAAGACAATGATCTCTTATATTCAGGATAATTATCAGAACAAGATCACATTAAACGATGTGGCTGAAGCCGGTATGATGTGTCAGTCCAAATGCTGCCGTTTATTCCGGGAAACTGTCAAACAGTCTCCTATTGAATATCTGCAAAACTATCGAATCCAGAAAGGGATTGATCTTCTGGAACACTCTGCCCTAAACATAACTGAGATTGCACTGGAATGTGGTTTTCACGGAGCAAGCTATTTCACAGAAACTTTCCGCAAGATTAACGGAATCACACCGAAAGAATATCGCAGACAGATTCAGCCTAGTGCTTAGCCCTTACAGCTTCCCACTGGGCAAATCTTGTCTGATATTGTTCATTTAGCCAGGCAACCATCTGATCTTTTCCTTCCACTGTGAAGGGAAAGCGGCTGGTTGTCTTTTGCTCATCCGGCGTAGACTCAAAACAGTAAGGCTCCGGCCATATAATAGCAACAAACTCAGCATCACCCTTCTTGTCCGGAGGTGCTAACGCCACATCATCCATCGGGTCTCTCGCTATCCGGAATCGCATTCCCCTGTGACTTCCATAATATGGTTGTGCATGCTCATACCATGTAAGTCCATAAGAATCCTTATTCTCTATCTCAACAAACTTCTCTGCCAATTTTCTGTCTCCTTTATCATAATTCTGTATTATGCAACCCAAAAAGGGTTTGTGTCTATTCATCGGGCAAATCTGGGATCAATTCCACATAAACCTGATCAAACATTTTCCTAAGATCTGCACAAATCTCATTCCGAAGCTGATGCAAAATATGAGTATTCATCATATCATCATGACTGGATATATATATTTCCACCCATGTTTTCCTGCCGGTTTGGATGACATCCAAAAATTCAATATCATAATACACTTTATCCATGTACTTTTCTGCAACCCGGCGAATCTCGCCCATAATTTCTGCACTAGGAGCAAAGAGCACAAGATTCTTCAGATTGAGAATAATCATTTTCACAGGTTCTACTAAAAGCAAACATGCCATTATTACGGCAACAAGAGGATCCATATACGATGCCAGATATGCCCATTGCGTCTTTTGCAGCCCCATCTGAATAAAGAAAGCAGCAGAAACACCCAAACTTGAAATGATATCTAACTTCCATATATAAATCTCTGCCTTAATGATAAGGGACTCATATCTCTTGCTAAAATGGTGCAGTAACAGGTAAATAAATACACAGCCCGCCCATACACCAAGCTCAAATATGGCAATCACTCCGGCATCCACCTGTCTGCCATCATGAAACAAAATAATAATATTATCCCATATAAGCTGAATTGTAACAACCAACAATACACTATATTTAATCACAATAAACAATGACTCTACCTGTGAGAATCCATATGGATGTTTCTCCGTCACCGGCTTATACAATAAAGGCACTAATACCAAAAACGGACCAATCATAATCAAGTCTGTAACATCAAAAATACAGTCCATCAAAAGAGAATGAGAACGAGTTACATATGCCATAACTCCCTCTGCTATCATAAATAGAACACTTCCCAAAAAAGAAATGTTCATAATCCTCTTCTCATTTTTAATTTTATTCTCACTCTTCAAACAAATCTCCCCTAATCCTTCTATTCAATATTTATATGATATGCCTCCATCTCACGTCTCACTTGTTCACAAAGCTCCGGATTTGTCTTCAGCATTTCTCTGATATCTTTCAAACCATCTAACCGAAGCTGATCATTATATGCAATCTGGTCACGTAATTTTTGACGACGTACATTTAGCGAATGTTTCACCTCAACCATCTCCCTCGGATCAACTAACGCAAGGGACTGCTTTGTCCAGATATCCGGATCTTTCACTCCATGGGAATATAAAAGCTTGGAAAGTGCCTCTGTATGTTCCCGTAAATCCCCGGTGGTTCGCTGATATTTACGCACCTCATCTACCATAATGAGATATTGGTCATATAGATATTCCAGTTCCCGCAGGCTGTTCACATGATATTTTTCATAGAGATATTCCAATGTAGATGTATTATTCACATACTTTATCTTCACTTTATTCATGAGACTGATGGCACGATTCTCCCGTTTTTCTGCCATCTTGAATTCATAGGACAGATTCCGATATGCAACCACCGACAATGCCGCCATTCCTGCGATAACTAAAAGGATCAGCAATATAGGAATCACAAGATTGGTCTTTGTCAGCATCCCAATTACCGCAAGAGTAATCACTACCAGAACGGATATTGTTCCAAAAACAACAATAAAATTCTTAAGCTTACCCTGGCGATGCTCCACCGTCTCCTGAATATACTCCTGCGCATTCTTTTCGCCTTCCAGATTTGTCATGTCCCGGCGTATCACCATATCCATATCTTCTAATTCCTTAAGTTGGCCAAATATATCTGTCAAATCTTTCTCCAACCCCTGAATCATCCGGAAATTCTCATCACTGATACGGTCATCCGAATGCAGAAACTGTGTAGTTTCATTTTCTAAAAATGCTATCTTCTTCGCAATATCAGTAATCTGTGTACGTACATTCTGTGGCAGCTCCTCAATGGTCTGAATGTCTTCAAAATAGGAGGTCACCATATCATACTCCACACGCAAATCTTCCATCTGATACGTCGCTTCTACAATCTGATCACATTTGTATGCAACATCCTCCTGGGGACCCTTTGCATTCTGTTCCTGCTGCTGTTTCTTCAGATAATTATCAATGCTCTCATATTCAAATGATTCTTCCGTTACCTCCGTTTTGGTAAACATATCCTTAACGATACGCAATAAACCCATAACCTTTCCTCTCTACACCGTCTGCTCACGGAACTCTGCCTTCAAATGTTCAAGCACCGTATCCATTCGCTGATTAAAATCCGTCAGATTATTCTTCTCATAGTGATATATCGCCCGTTCCATCCGATGATAAATCGGCGAACCTGTCACATCTGCCTCCGCATCCTCAATGGCATCATAAATTGGCTGTACCATATCTTCTGCATGATAATATGTTGCCATTACCTCCACGTCTGACCGTTCTTTCATGGTGGCCATCAGCAGTAAATACTCATAGATTGTTCCAACATTGCCAGTCAATTCATAAGCCTTACGATAAGATTCCATGGCTGCCTCTAACTCAAAGTTATTTGCATAGGCAATTGCTCTATTATGATAAATAGACGCCAACAGCTTATCATTACCAATATCCGGATACTGATCTAATATTTCATCATAAATAGCAGCCGCTTTCAGATATTTATGGTAACGCAGGAATCCGTCTGCCTGCAATTTGCGATACTGCGGCGGAGTCAATCCTTTCATTCGTTCTATCTGCAAAATGAATTCTTTCACTTCCGGAATCGTATAATATTCTTTATATGTAAGAATCGCCGTCAGCAAATCCGTAAGGTCTGTTGATTCTTTCTCCTTCATTAACCGCAGACTTTGTGCTAAATCCGGCAGATGCAGTTCATTTTCAATCCAGTAAAACATTGGCACACCGATATGTTCCTCCGAGATCAGTGCAATGTTATTATAAATATAATAGCATAGCTCCTCGTAAGAAAATACTTCTATCTTCGTGTTGGGAAAAATATATGAAGTTGTCGCCGGTGTGGTCTCACACAATATCACTCGTCCCATATTGTCTCCTTTATAAACACTCCATTGGTCACATCCCATAAACCATGAGCTTATCACTCTATATGCCCAATTGAAAAATCTTTCCGGTATATCTTATTCGTCGTGGGATAGATTCTTCCAAATCCAACATCACGAATCACAATTGCACCAACCCGTTCATCCGTAAGTTCTACCTCCAAGGATATCTTTGTAGTCTTGGGCGGCCGTTTTGGCAAACCATGAATCTCGATAATCTCCCGCTGCATTTCCTTTGAGACCTTATCCCGGTATAACATCTCAATCCGGTTCGTATCATCTAGAAATAATGTAACCTGACCTTTCATGTTGTACCATTCTCTTCCCCCAATTGCAATTGAGTAGAACCGGTTGCGTCCCTCTGTGTCTCCAACAGACACACCAATATCAAAAGGAATGCTGCCTTGTGTGCATAACACGCAATCCCGGTCAGCCTCATAGGCTCCATACTTAGCATGATAGCAGGCACCCTTTGTGTACAGATTCTGCCCCATAAAAACCCGTCTGCCGTCACAAAGCACTTTCTGCGATTCTTCAATCCATTTATCCGTAAATCCCACTCCTGTAAGGTACACCGTTGAAATGTATGTCTCTCTCATTTTCTTTCTGGCAATCTGTGCAAAATTCTCATCTAACACTTTCACATCTTCTAACAACATTGCATAGGGAAGTTCTTCACTCAAATTCTGCTGTCCCAAATAGTAAATGCGGGTATTTCCCTGATGTTTTTTGTCAATGCGATAATACTGCATACCTTCTGTCCCGTACTCAAACATAGCAACGCTGTTGGTTCGAAGCCGTTCATCCTGGTTCATTACATACTGAAAAAATGCATTCTCATGGCTCATAATATAGAACGCATTCCGGGAAAGTCCTAACTCTTTGCGCAGTTTACCAAGCACTTCATAAACCTTTGGATGATATTCTTCTAAAGTAACCGTTAAACCCTTCAGCTCGTACTCCGGGGAACGTGAAAGGAATTCCTCCACATGCGTTTTAAGGAGGATAAGCAATAACGCTTCATATGTATACGCTGCTCCCTCTACTGTAACATGTGCATCCGAATCTATATTACCAACAATATCTTCCACAATCTTTCCTTCCTGCTGAAAGCGGACTGTACTCACATTATTTCCAACGTACCACTTTTTCTCTTTTTCCGAATAAAACATGACGTTGGGTAACTGATAGGTTTCTGTATTATTCAATTGATAAATAGAAGTGGGCTCCTCCCGGCCCTCTTCATAATAACTCATCTGTATATTCTTCCGGCATAGGTCCAATCCCAAATAAATATCCATCCTGTTTTATCCTTTCGTAAACATTCCAAGCCGTCTACTGCCGCGCCCGTTTCACCTCATACATCTTCTCATCCGCAGCCGACAGAATATCATCCACCGTTATCTCATCTTCCTTGCTATACAATATATACCCAACACTCAAGGATATCTCATATGGAACATCCTTACTATATTCTACTTCCTTTTCCTTTATCTGCTGTGTCAGGTTTCGAAGTTCTCCTTCATCCCTCACATGACCAATTACAATAAACTCGTCCCCTCCAAAACGTGCAACAAAATCCCGTTCCGGAACACTGGTCCGAAGAATCTTTCCAACTTTCACCAACGCTTCATCTCCTGCCACGTGACCATACTCATCATTAATCTGTTTGAACCAATCCACATCAATCATCATGCAGTAAAGTAAATCAGGGGCATTGGGTAATTTCCCCACTTCCCAGAAAAGCTGCTTTTTCATCTGCCGACGATTGTATAATCCTGTAAGTGTATCTTTTGCAATCTGGTTATTCTGCAGATTAACAAATAGGATAAAGATGGACAACGCAGAACAAAGCCAGGTAATGGACAGACCATAAAACAGAAATTGCAGGATATTACCAATAAATGTAGGCAATGGAAAGACTAACAATACCACATAGAGTGACTTCTCCCTCATCCTGGTATTCTGTATCATTTCGCGAATTACAATTATAATACTGGCAATCCAGTATACCCCTGTCAGCACAACAGCCATCCAGATAAAATGTCCACGCACATATCTATTACTTTCTGTCAAAGAATAAAACCACTTTGTCCATGGACTGACGACTGCCATTCCAAGACCAATCCACGCCGGCATAAACAACAGTAATTTCGTCCTGGTGCGAAATTCATGTTTGGGAAACAGCCTGCTTAAGCTATACATAAACCACTCATATCCAAAAATCACCTGTACTGCAAAATATGTAATACAGGCAAGATGCGTCAGAATAACTGCCTGGATAGATGCATGCCCACGGAGTACATAAATAACGATGTCCGCCATCAAAATAATCATATTACACAGAACCATTCCCATGAAGTATTTCTGCTTGTTCTCCTTTCCTTCATGAGAAATCCACTTTTTATATACCCACATTGTAAATAGCAGGCAGATACCAATTATGTTGACTTCAATATATTCTGCCATTTCTATATTCATGTATGATACCTCGCCTAATTAATTGTGCTCTTCACTTTTACATACAACAAGGTCATTATACACCCGAAATTCTCTATTTGAAAAGTATTTTAGTAAAAACATAACAAAAAGTTCCCTGTCAGAGTGAATCTGACAGGGAACCTGTATGGATATTGAATTATCCTTCAATGGCAATATAGTTCTTACCTTCCACAGCCGTGTTCTCTTTCTTAGGAACTTTCAACTGCAAGATACCGTTCTCAAACTTTGCAGAAATCTCATCCTGTGTGATATCATCGCCAACATAAAAGCTTCTACTCATGCTGCCAACATAACGCTCTTTCCGGATATACTTGCCATGTTTCTTTTCTTTCTCTTCCTTATCAAGTCCTTTCGAAGCGGAAATGGTAATATATCCATCGTTCAACTGGGCTGTGACTTCATCTTTTTTGAAGCCGGGTAAGTCAATATCAACTTCGTAAGCATCATCTGTCTCACGGACATCCGTCTTCATCAGGTTCTTTGCATGTTTGCCATACAATGGGTTCTTAGAAGGAAACATGGTCTTCTCAAATTCCTTCTCAAAATCCTTGTCGAAGGGAAATTCGTCCATCCAATCATCAAATAAGCTTTCTCCAAAAATACTAGGTGTTAACATAAGTCATTACTCCTTTCTTTCCTAAAACAAGTGTCGGAAATATGAACTTTCAATTAAGTTACATAGGCACTTAGACTTTTGTGTATATAGCACTATCAGAGAAACTGAAGTGTCAATTGTATGTTATAAGATCGGATCCGGATTCCTTATCTTTATCTTTGTTATACCACTCGTTGTTAGCACTGTCAATAGGTGAGTGCTAATTATTTTGTGAAGAATTTGTGAAGCTTATAGCGTACTCTTAGAAAGGTCTTTTTAATCCATAAGCTCCAAATTCTCTTCTATAATCGTCGAAAGCTTTAAATATTTATCAATCTTATTGATCAGCATCTGGTTCTCCCCGATTTCCTGATTGAGGAGCATAGAGTTGAGCATCTCGAAACGATTCTCATATTCCTCTGTCTCACCCTTTGCTTTCATTGCCTGGCTCTCATAAACTTTTGTATGCTTCCTATTATTCTCCGGCATCTCATATAGCAGATTCTCACCATGAAAGAGAACAAATTCCTTCATGTAATAACCCGGTAACACTTCCATCATCCGTGCAATCTGATTACATTCCGGTTTTCCGGCTCCGGACTGAATTCCATAACGAAATGACAACTGACGCCCTGCTTTGTCCTTTGTTACCACATAGGTCATCAGGAACAAATCTTTTGGAAGATTCACATACTTCTTAAACTTCCGGAAAAACGGCAGCAAGATACCACGTTTTACAAAATATTCTACCTGCTGTCGGATCCATGCAATCTCCTGTTGTTCTAACTTTGGTTTCTTACTTAGATACAAAAGCATTGCCGCCTGGCACATATCATCCTTTAACTCTTCTGTCACCATCTGCGTATACAAATCATCAAAAAATACCGGCGGTATCTCATCATCTTCTACAAGATATGCAAAGGATGCACGCTTAAAAAATGCCTTGATTACCATACCTCTTCTCTTCTTCCGCAGATAAGATTCAAAAACACGGAATACATCCTTGTTCCATTGCTCTGTATATAAAGTCTCACATAAAATATTCTCTTCCAACAGATCCAACCGGGTTAGTCGTCCGTTTGCACGTTTCCAAAGCTTTAACATATCCTGCACGCCACTTTGGTAATAGTCCACTAAGTAGCTCAATACATCCACCGTATCCTGTCCCATCCGATACAGATAATTTGCAATGGATACCAATGCATCTTCCCTGGCATACTGGGAAAATTCTTTCATGGCACTGACCAGGCTCACCAGATGCTCCGGCATCACTTCCTGATAGCCAAACCGTTTGACTGCAGCATATGCTTTATCATACAACCCACACATAATCAGATAATTCATATATTCCACACTATCTGCCGGCAATACATAATCCATATCCACCCGGTCGAGATAGCTTCGCAAAATATCCATATCCAAATGTTCATGATAATAGCGTACAATGCCATAGATTGCCTGCTGTTTTGTCTCTTCACTAATCTCCCGAAATGCCAACAGGTCTCTTGCAATATTGACTTCTTTGGCATTGGTGGCGTCATACGCTTTCCACTCATCATAACGATATAGTACATATCGATAATCATCTCCGGCATATATCCCCAAAATCTCCATATATTCCGATTCATCCACCAACTTTTGTAACTTGTATGGAATGGTACTAATATAGCGGTTATGATCCCGGTCCACCAACGACACCACTGCTGACTCTGTAATCATATCAACATACGCAACATGATTGACCACCGGCACGATCTCTTCTTTTTCTAATTCCTTATGGGAAATCACAACTGCCACAATATTGTCATTCATTACCGTTAATTTTCTCTTGAAAATTACATTCACAAGACTTGCCGCAAAATGCGGTGTCACTGCCTGGGGTCTTAAGAACTCACCATAGAGAACGCTTAAGTCATCACTCATATTCCCTTTGATAATCTGCCCTTCCATAAATGCCATCATATTCGGCAAATATTCCTCAAACTGTCCAAGGTATCTTCTCTTATTCTGAATCACATTGGCATACAAATACGCATACTCTGCATCAGTCAGGCTGCTCTTGTAATTAAAATATCGCAACACTGAATCCGGAATTACATCATACCTGCTTTTATCCATACTGTGTAGATAATTCTCCTGGATACCAACCAGCTTATATCCACATTTGATACCCTCTAAGTAATATTCATGGTAGCGATGCTCTGTCTTACCACCTCGAATCAACATGGCACAGATAATCCGAATAATCTCCGGCTTATTGGAAAACTCATATATCTTCGCAAGTAACGCAAATACCTGCGGATGAAAATCCCGTCTTCTTCCCGCTAACTGCACAAATTCCTCTTCCACTTCTTTGCTTAAATAATGGTTGCGGATTCCAAATCGAATGGCTGCAATCTCAACTGTAGTTAATTTCTTCAACATTAACGGATCCTGATTCAAGAGATCACAGACCTCAATTGCAAGCACCGGACTGGAATATCCCCCCAGATGCAGACCTTCAATCTGTGTAAAAAGCCACTGCTTATCCTTCTGATATCTCTCATCTAAATTAATCAGCAACCAGAAATAGAATAATTTATCCCTCTGCGTTGTAAGTGCCTGTTCAATCTCCTCACAGGCACTCACAATCTGTCTGACATCCTTTGACAACAAGGCCTTCAAATACAGATAATAACAATGCTCCCTTGGCCCATCCATCGTCTTATCCATATCTGCTTCCATCCGGCGAATCTCCTGTCCGGCATTCTCTTCCTGCCCGGCAAGAATACTCATATGCAAAAGTCCAAGCTTATAAAGACCAGTCTCCGGTTCAAAAGAGATCAGATTGTGAAGCGCCTGTCGTGTCTTTTCAATAAATTGCTCAATGGATAATAATCCGGTACGATAATCCAGATAATTGTGTAATACCGCTGCAATCTCCAGCTTCTTAAGCCGCCTGTCATGATCCCGGTGTACAATTACACGGGAACCTTCCTCTGCGGCTTTGACAATAACATTTACCACAATCTTCTGGTAAGTATTCTCTATAATAATCTGTCCCTGTTCTGTCTTATTCTCATCCAACTGCTCCGGATCCAACGAATAGGAAACCACACAACGGTCATCCTTAAAATCCATACTGCATACAGACTTCTGGTGCACTATAAGAAATCTCGAATCTGTATGTATCTGCATCCGGCAATATCCCCAGGTATTCTTGCGAAGTACCAATTCATGTGTCTCCTGCATCTTCGGAAAACGGAACTGAAACCGGTCGTGTTCCACCTGAAGTGCAAGTGCCCGTTTCTTATGGATATAAACCAGGAATTCTTCTAAAGCCTGATTCTTATCAAGGGAATCCTTCAGACTTCGATATGCCTCTAGATATTCCTCCTGCCCGGCAAGTAATGTTCTTGGAAACTCATCAGAATGGAAAATCTGCAATGCCTTCTCCCAATCCGTCTCTGCCAGTGCCGAAAACTTCATCAAATCCTCTAATGCCACTCCATTCACATCAATGAACGGCGCAACAACCTCTATGTTATACGGAATCTCCATCTCCGTGCCATTTCCAATTAGGTGAATGTTGCCATCATAGACACTTCCACGTTTTCTGCTTGTTGCATCAAAAGAAAATGCAATCTCACCTTTCTTTCCCACCAGACTATGATCAGAAAGGCTCAACAAATAAGCGTCATCGTACACCATCATTTTCATTGCCACATCATTTACAGAGGTAGCCTGAATACTTCCGTGATATACGCTTCCTGCTTCTATCTTTAATTGTACATACTTCTTTGAAAGTTTGATTTCCGGATACTCAACATAGAAATCACCCTTTGCATATTGTTCTACTTTACTTTTCATTGGTATTTCCTTATTTCTCTTGATGTTTCCTATCGTTAAATGGTATAATGGATTTTATGTATAGTATATCAAATTTCGCCTAATAAGGAAAGAACAAATGGAAAGAAGGTCAATTTTATGGGTACTGTAGCACAATCCTTTCACGGAAGTGATCTTGAAGTTATTGCAAAACGTTATCATATATCTCAGGAATCAATTATTCCTTATGCATCTAATGTCAATCCTCTAGGCATTTCACCAATGGCCAGACAGGCAATTATTGATAACGTAGATGCAATCAAAGCCTATCCTGACCGGGACTATATAAGCCTACGCCAATCCATCTCCAATTATTGTGGGGCTTCCCCGGAGCAGATGATTCTCGGAAATGGAACTTCTGAATTAATCAATCTTACTATTAAGACCATTGCTCCAAAAGAAACCATGATCATTGGTCCAACCTATTCTGAATATGGACGTGCTGCCCAGCTTGCCGGAAGCCAGGTCGACACCTATATGTTGAAAAATCTCGATGATTTCGAATTGGATGTGGATATGTTCTTAAAAGCACTTCATGATTCCATTGATCTGCTTATCATCTGTAACCCGAATAATCCCACCAGCAAAGTCATTACCAAAGAGCAGATGGATGTCATATTGGCACGCTGCTTAGAACTGAATATCTTTGTTATGGTAGATGAAACATATGTAGAATTTGTCAAGGATATTAATCTCATTTCCTCAATCCCTTTGACAAAGAAGTATGATAATCTGATTGTTCTGCGCAGCGTTTCCAAGTTCTTTGCTGCTCCCGGGCTTCGTCTTGGCTATGCCATTACCAATAACGAAGACTTCCTAACGGCTACGGCAAACAGCAAGACACCTTGGAACATCAACGTGTATGCATCGATTGCCGGTGTCATGTTTGAAGATGACCATTACATCAACCTGACAAAGAGCTTAATCCAAACAGAGCGAAACTTAATCTATTCTGCCCTATGCAGTCGGAAGACTATTAAGGTATTCAAACCGGAAGCCAACTTCGTCCTTATCAAACTGCTCAAGGAAGAACAGACTGCATCGGAAGTATTCGACTACTGCATCAAACGCGGTTTTATGATCCGGGACTGCACTGACTATGAAGGTCTTGGTGACAAATATATCCGGTTCTGCTTCATGAAACCGGAACAGAATGATGATGTGGTGAACACCATCTTAGAGATTGTGTAAATTATAATTTTAATTGAAGATATTACAAAAGGTTACGTGATTTCGTGCGAAATCATGTAACCTTTTCCATTGATTTATCCCATTTTCTCTTCTCTATTTTAGAAACTTCTAATCCTTACATCATCTGATCAATCATGGCAAGCACTTCTTCGCCTAATTCCTTAGACAGTTTCTTTGCATCCTCTAAGGAGGTTCCCTTTACTCCATAGTAGAATTTCACCTTTGGTTCTGTTCCGGAAGGTCTTACACACAACCATGCAGAATCACTTAAGTCATAATACAATACATTGGAATTCGGAAGACCGGTTGGTGTCACTTCACCGGTTGCCATATTCTTAATGGTATCCTCCTTGTAATCTCTTGCAGAAAGTACATCATACTTACCGATTTTAGCCGGCGTATTGGTTCTAAGGGTTGCCATAATGGACTGGATCTTTTCAAGTCCCTCAATTCCTTTGAAGCCAACAGACTGAATGGCATCCATACAATATCCATACTTGTCATACATATCTACCATGGCATCCCACAAAGTCTTACCCTGGCTCTTATAATAAGCTGCTGCCTCACAAAGTGCCATGGTTGCAACAATCGCATCCTTATCTCTGGCATGGGTTCCAATCAGGCAACCATAACTTTCCTCAAATCCAAAAAGATATGTCCCCTTTCCGGTGGTCTCAAAATTAAGAATCTGCTGTCCGATATATTTGAATCCGGTTAATACCTCAATTAACCGAATCCCATAATATTTTGCAATCTCATCCGCTAAGTTTGAGGTTACGATTGTCTTAATAAGTGCACCATCTTCCGGAAGCGAACCATGGATGGCTTTCATCTGGCCAATCTCATAATCTGCCAGAAGGCATCCGGACATGTTACCGGTCAGTGTAATATACTCTCCTGACTTGGTATCCTTCACATAAACACCTAAACGGTCTGCATCCGGATCCGTTGCAAGTACTAAATCTGCATCTTTTTCTTTGGCAAGCTTCAGCGCTAATTCAAATGCTTCCGCCGCTTCCGGATTCGGATAACTTACGGTTGGGAATTCGCCATTCGGCAATTCCTGCTCCGGAACCACATATACATTCTCAAATCCGATCTCTTTCAATACCCGTCTTGCGGGAATGTTACCCGTTCCATGAAGCGGTGTATATACGATCTTTAACTCTTTGCCATACCGGTCAATACAATCCTGATGAAGCACCAGCTTCTTCAGTTCTGCAATATAATCATCATCTACTTCTTTGCCGATTGTAACATAAAGTCCAGCTTTCACGGCCTCCTCTTTATCCATGGTCTTACAGGTAGATAAATCCGTGATTGCCTTCACCTCACTCATAATTCCTGTATCATGAGGTGGTGTGATCTGTGCGCCATCCTCCCAATATACTTTATATCCATTATATTCCGGCGGATTATGGCTTGCCGTAACATTGATACCAGCAATACATCCTAAATGCCGTACTGTATAGGACAATTCCGGAGTAGGCCGTAAGGATTCAAAACGATATGCCTTAATCCCGTTAGCTGCCAGACAAAGTGCAGCTTCTTCAGAAAATTCCGGTGACATTCTACGGGAATCATATGCAATGGCAACTCCTTTCTTCTCGCCCCCCTGCTTCTTAATATAATTGGCAAGACCCTGGGTTGCACGTCTTACAACATATATATTCATCCGGTTAATTCCGGCACCAATGATACCTCGAAGTCCTGCTGTGCCAAATTCCAGATCCGCGTAGAAGCGCTCTTTAATCTCATTATCATCATTCCGAATGGACTCTAACTCCTTCTTGGTATCTGCATCAAAATACGGATTCTCCATCCATTCCTCATAAATTTTCTTGTAATCCATGCTCATTCTATACTCCTTTCATGTCTTGCATTTATGTAATGATTCCCCTATTCAATCAAACTGGAAATGGAAATCAATGCATCATATTGTAACGGGATATCTTTCCCGTCGTCTGTAAAATTAACCGTATAACTCTTTGATAAATAGCCCGTCTGACTCAACGTAATTATATGACTTCCCGTTACTTTTGTAAAGGAAATCGGCGCAATTCCCAAATATTCTCCATCAAAATACACACTTGCGCCTGCCGGTGCAGAGACGGTGACTGTATTGCTTGTCTTCGTTCCCTCTGCCGTTGTTACGTCTTTTACACCATTTTCACCGGATGTCGTGCTCTCAGACGTTGTCTGTGTCGCAGCCTCTGTTGCCACACTTCCCTCTCTCTGGGAAGTTGAAGACGTTGTGCTCGTATTCTTAGATGTATTTTCTGAAGAATCTTCATCCTCTTTTTTCAATGTGTATTCTTTCACTTTATATGCATAATTCACATTAAAGGATGCACTGTAACTCTCATAGCCATCTGCAATAATATGAATCTTGTGCTTGCCAAATGGTATCTCCACAGCACCTTCTGTATTCACACGCCGTCTGTCAATATACACCGCCGCATCAGAAGGTGTAACCTTGAACAGAATGGAGCCCATCTGTTTGGGCTCTATGGCAATATCCGCCAGCGACAAAGCTGTCTCCTGATTTTTTATCACCGTAACCTCCTTTGTTCCGGCATCTTCACCTTTGGCAATCCGAAGGGTATATGTTCCCTCTCTTACCGTAAGCAGCATATCCTCCGTTACCGGAACGATCACATCATAGCCAATCTCCACCGTACCACCAATATACGAGGCATAATCGGACAACCGGACATAGCCATGTCCCAGCTCCACATAAACAGAATACACTATATTATTGTATAACCAGAGAGTTATCTTATCTTCCGAACAGATCTCGTCCATTCCAATCTCCGTATTGTCTGAGAAGGCACAGACCGACCCACTCATCTGATAGGTCTTGCCGCCGGCAACAATCGTATCCGCTAACAGATCCACTACTGCGCCTTCTATACCTTCCAGTTTCTGAATCTGTTGTTCCCTGTTCATATGAAGGGATTCTAATTTATCCCGGTTCGCATCATACACAATGTCCACAATACTACCAAGTTCCACCTGGGAAATGGGCATAATCTCATCATAGGCATTCTTCACATCTGCTCCCCCGGTATAGGTAAGTTCCCTCTCTTCCTCATCACCGACCTGTCGGAGGGTAATCTTACCATTCACATCATCTATATTACATACCACTGCCAGCAGGGAAACATTCTCCACCGGCTCTACCTCTTCGTCGTAAGCCGGCGCTTCCACCTTATTTCCACAGGATGTCACTATGCATATCAAAAAAAGCAGCATCCCCCATATAGCTAATCTGTATTTTTTCTGAAATCTACTCATCTTTTGTACCTGCATACAATTACTCCATTCCACCTGATACACAAATTGTCATGTTACCAGACAACATTTATTATAAATGATTTCATAAGGAATGGAAAGTCCAATATTTTGCGAGCATTTCCTGCTTCTCCTGTTCCTGCAAAATAACGGTCTGCAATTTTTCTAAATATTTCGGTGATAAAAATGCTTTGTTGGAATTATAATAGCTGTTGGCAATCTTCCAGAACTTCTCCGGATATGCAAATAAAACATACAGATAATAATAATCCTCCCGGGAAAGTGCAATCTTTTTGTGGTATGTCTGCAAAATATCCTCTAACAATACATAATCAAAATGATTCTTTTCCATTGCTTTCCGGGCAAACTGGTACAGATCCTCCAGCTGATTTCCCTTGGAAAACCTTTCAAAATGTACAATTGCCACACTCCTTTCACCCAAGATAACATTGTGATGATTGTAACTGCCATGACAGATACCATAATGATGTTCCAACACCGGATGCAGGGAAATTCCATTTTCTCCGTTCACCATACGCTCTAACATATCCACACATTCCGTACCTTTTTGAATATATTCCGGAACCACTCTCTGAAAAATCGTCTCGAATTCATTTTTTCTTTTAACCGTTGCAATATATTTCTGTATTTTCTTCATTTCCCGGTTACGGCGCAGAAAAATGTCCTT
The DNA here is from genome assembly GCA_945915475.1 of uncultured Clostridium sp. Taxonomy (GTDB): domain Bacteria; phylum Bacillota; class Clostridia; order Lachnospirales; family Lachnospiraceae; genus CAG-590. The sequence continues at coordinate 60,551 of CAMEFI010000007.1, forward strand.
CATCCGAATATGTTCTGCTTCTTCCTTATTCTCCGATGCCTTCTTTTTGGGCGTTGTTTCCATCACATTTTCCTGTCCCTGTTCCCTTGCATCCGTTCCTTGTAATGCAATCTCTAATGCACTCTGGCTAATCTCATATATATAGGAAATGCGTTCCAATTCCTCTCCGCCCGCAATGGCTCTTCGAATCTCCTCAATCTTTTTCTGCTCCTTTTCCTGACGGCATTTTTCCCATTCCCAGGTAAACTTCTTCGCAACCGTTCTCCCTTCCATATGAAAATCTGCCAATGCATCCACTGCACGAAGCACGTCTTCTAAATTGCACATATCACATTCATTTCCCTCAAAATGACACTTCATAACAAAGGGCTGACGATACTTATCACAGGTGAGCAATTGTCCGTCACGGTTGGGAATAATCCTGTCTAAATTCGTACATCCCTCTTCTAGAAACAACTGCTTCAATACGTACTCCTGCTCTAACCGTGTCACACTGCCACGAAACGGTTCAAGGATCCGGAGACCATCTGTAGTTGTCAAAATGGTGGCTCCCCGTCCCTTTCTCGTGGACAGAATTTCCATGTCATACTGTTCATACACCTCAGCAAGTTTTTCAGACATAAAAACAACCCCTCCAATCATGTGTCCTTTTTCATCATATGAAGGGGTTGCCCAAATTATACTATTTTTAAGCAAATCGACGGCATTTACTTCACAATCTCCCTCGCCATAGAAAGAAGCGTATCCCGTTCATTCAGATCAGGATTCTCTAAAACGCGTTCCAGCAGAGTCTGAAGGATGGTGCCAAGTTCTTTGCCCGGCTGCATATTCAGTTCCGTAATCAGGTCTTTCCCGGTAATGGCAAGCTCCTTTAAGGAAAGACACTGTTCTTCCTCCCGGATTGTCTGATAATACCCTTGCAAAACCTCTAAGGTGTGTAATTTCTCTTCCCGCATATACAAACTCTGCCCAAGAATATCTGCCCGTTTGATGCAGACGTAATCCTCAAACAGATCTGCCCCCATCCTGCTAAGGCCCCGTCGGAATGTGCGCAGACTCATAGGCTCCCCCATTCCATAATCATGCCAGTACACCAGACGTTTCACACGGTCGATGGTGGCATTATCGAACTTCAACCGTCGCAATATTTCCCTTGCCATATCTACCCCTTTTTCGTTATGACCATAAAAATGGTCTCCCTTTTCGTCCGTTGTCTTTGTAACCGGCTTGGCCACATCATGTAAAAGTGCCGCCCAGCGAAGTGCTTTCGTAGCAGGAACATTTTCTACAACATGCAATGAATGTTCTCCCACAGAATACATATGGTGCTTATTGTTCTGTTCCGTCTGCATCATAACATCTAGTTCCGGCAATACAACAGCCGTCACTCCTAACTCATATGCTTTGCGAAGACGTTCCGGATGCTTCGAAAGCAACAGTTTGGTCAACTCTACCTGAATCCTCTCTGCACTGATATCCCGAAGGAGCTCCGTCTGGTTGCGAATGGCCTCCCGGGTCTGTTCCTCAATGGAAAAATCAAGCTGTGCCGAAAACCGCAGGGCACGAAGAATCCGAAGTGCATCCTCATCAAACCGTTCCTGTGGCTTGCCAACGCAACGGATCACATGCCGTTGCAGATCCCCCATGCCGTCAAAATGATCCACAATGCCGTCCTTCTCATTATATGCCATGGCATTTATGGTAAAATCCCGACGTTTCATATCCTCGAGAAGGCTCGCCGTAAAGGTTACAGAGGTGGGGCGTCTGTGATCTTCGTACTTACCATCCACCCGGTATGTGGTAACCTCATACCCCTCTAACTTCCCTGTCTGTACATCCGGCATGAGAACCGTCACCGTTCCATGTTGAATTCCGGTATCAATGGTTCTGCGAAACAATGCCTTCACCTGCTCCGGTCTTGCAGATGTGGTGATATCCCAGTCATCCGGCGTCTTATTCAGAATGGCATCTCTGACACAGCCTCCTACAATGTAAGCCTCGTATCCCGCATCCTGCAATATATGAATAATCCGGCTTGCATTTGCCGGCATGGTAATCTCTGTCATTTTCGTTCTCTCCTTCTCATAATTCTCGTCCATAAGCACAACCAATGAAGTATGCTTATTGTTCTATTTTCTCCCTTTTTCCTTCATGATACATAGGCAATTGCGAAACTCTTTATCGTGGAATGTATACTAGATGTTTCGTAATTACCTATTCATAATACACGAAATCGCGCCATGAGACAATCCGGTAATTTCATTGTAGTTGTTGAAATTCTGAACATAACAAAGAGTCGCTTGCGGCTCTTTTGCGCCCGAGCGGAATGTGCAACATTAACTTCCTAACCGCGAGGTGCGCATCCATAGCGGAGCGCTTTTTGACACCCTAATCCTATAAATCAAAAAAGAAATAGCCGTCCCGTGCTCTGCTAAAGTTAGGACAGCTATTTCTTAAATAGTTATAATCAATCTCTTATTTCACAACAAATACAATCTTATCCTGGGACCAGAAGTTCGTCTCAAACTCCAACGTGATTTCCTTGGCATCTGCCGGAACTTCATAATACACTGCGCCTGCTGCTTTCTTCCCTGGAGAAATGGTTGCATCAATCTGGTCATCTCCCACATATGCACTATCCGCAACATATCCATCTGCATAGCAGTTCCAGGATGCTAAGCTGGATATGGTCTGGTCTGTATCGCCAGTATTTTCAAATTCAAACTCCATACGATAGTAGGCATTTCCATCCTTCGGCTGCATAAACTGATTGTCTGATGTATACTCCTGTGCCGATATATAACTGATCTTCAGATCCGGAGTCTCCACGATATCTCCTACAACAAATGTATTGTCCACCTCTTCACCGGCTGCTTCCGATGTTGCTTCACCAGCTTCTTTTGTCCCTTCATCCTTATCGGCATCCACACTCTGCGTTGTCACTTCCCCTGTTTTCGCAGGCTCTTGTGTATCATTCCCTCCAAGGGCAGAACCGATTACCGCAAGCACCAACACCCCGATGACAATCCATTTCACCTTGCCACCCTGCTTCTTCCTGCAGTTTGGACATACCTTGGCTTTTTTCGGAATCTCCGACTGACAATGCTTGCAAATCTTGGTATCTTCCTGTCTCTTCTCTTGTACTTCCTGTTCCATTTTCTCACACCTCCACATTTTCTTGTCATTCTATTTGAAAATGCAAAGGATTTCGTCCGCTTGCCAGCGGAAATTATCCATCTCCCCCGGCGAGAACCACCAATAATACTACTAAAAACCAAAAAAGTAGCACATACACACAAGTCATGAACCAATTCCATTTCTTTCCATGGTTCATAAAGGGCAACTGATAGCGGATATTTCTATAATTTCCAAGAAAAAATATACTTCCCAGTATAGCAATGAGCATTCCAACCCGGTTTATCCACAACGGATATCCTCTCATATCCGTCCCGTCTGCATTGGTAACTGTCATCGTAAGAGCGACCCAGAAGGTGCACAGATATCCATATACTGCTGCGATCATCTTCCATAACACCCCCGAACGAAATCCAACTGGGAATCGTTCCTTGTATGGATATAAATGCTTTGTAAACAACTTATCCTCTGATGGAATTCCTGTTACATCATTCCTTGCTGTCTCCGGCTTATCCGTAGCTTTGAATCCTGCCAGATCTTTCACAAGTTCCGCAACCATCTGATATCTTCCGTCCTTATTCATATCCGTACATTTATCTATCACCGGTTTTAATCTGCCGTGATATAGATTACTTTCCAAAAAATGCTTCGTCAGCAGATAATACATGGTAACACCCATTGCATAAATATCCGTCCTCTGATCCGACTGTCCGAATCCATATTGTTCCGGTGCAGCAAACTTTCTTGTTCCCATCAGCCTTGTATCCTCATTTTGACCGTAGTTAAATTCTTTTGCCGCATTGAAATCGATGAGTTTTACAACACCATCATTACTCACCATAATATTGGATGGTTTGATATCCCGATGAATAATGGGCGGCTCACACTCATGCAATCTCTTTACAATCTTACATATCTCCAACATAATCTCTGCAACCCTGTTCTCTGAAAAGGTTCCATCCCGTTCCATCATTTTCTCTAAAGACATTCCATGAATATACTCCTCAATCACAACCAGCTCTGTATCGTCCTCCACACATAATATTACCTTCGGAACATTGGCAATATTCTCTCTTTGAAGCCGTAAATACACATCCCGATTATAAAGCTGCATCATCTTCTTTACATATAGAATCCCCGTCTCATTATGCCGGACAAGCCACACCGCCTTTTCATCATCTAATTTTGTAAGTTCCTCGTAGCAGGATAATTCATATCTCTCTTCTATCGTCATCGTAATGTACCTTGTATGTCCTCCCCAAATAGACTATAATCAGATAGGTACATTATAACAGATGCAACATCAATTTAAAAGAACCGTAACATCAGGAGACAACGTATTATGAAAGAAAGACCAACCACAGAACTTCTCAATATACTGAATCAATTAGAACCATCCGAAATGGACGCATACATCAAAGAATATGGCACAGACAACATGAATACCACCATTTTTTCCGAATATATCGCAGAGCATAAGCTTTCCGTATCCACCATTGTACACAACTGCAAGGGTCTCATTTCCAAATCCTACATCTATGACATTCTAAGTGGCATCAAAAAAAATCCGTCCAGAGATATTCTCCTCATCCTCTGCATCGCTGCAAATATGAATCGAAAATCTACCAGACGGATTCTGGAAGTCTATGGTCATCGTGACCTATACGCCAAAGACACCCGAGATATCATCATTGCCACCTATATCAATAACAAAAACTTTGATCTGGATCAAATCAACGATGAACTCTACCGCTACAACCTTCCAACACTTAATTCGTCACTTTAACTTTTTTGCTGAGTCCCTTTTTCTGCAATAGAGCTTTATAAGCCTTGTTTTTCCCTTTTGGAACCTTGATGATGGTCGTAGCAGAAATACCCTTAAAAGCATTTTTGCTAATGGATTTACTTGTTAATTTCTTACTCTTAATGACAATGGTCTTTAATTTCTTACAACCACTGAATGCATTTGCTTCAATCTTAACCGTCTTTCCCGGAAGTGTAATCTTGGTAAGTGCTTTACATCCCTTGAACGCATTGGTTCCAATCGTTGTTACATCACTTCCAACCGTGACTGCCTTTAACTTTGTGCAACCGCTAAATGCATTCTTTCCGATCGTCGTTACATTCTTAGGAATCGTCACCTTAGTGATTTTCTTATTCCCTTTAAATGCGTTATCCGCAACCGCTGTTACCTTATAGGTAACGCCTTCCACCGTAACAGTTGCAGGAACCGTAACTGTCGTTGCCTTACTGTCTGTTGTTCCGGTATAGGTAACCGTCGGATTCTTTACATCCGTACCAGTTACTTTATAGGAAGCGGTTCCCTTTTCATCCTTTATCTCTGTTCCGGTTGTCGGAACTCCGGTTGCCGGAATTGCTTCTGTCTTTGTCTCGGTACATCCGGTATTGGTACAGTGATAGGTCTTTACACCATCCTGTGTTGCAGTTGCTTCTTGCGTCACTGTACCATTATCCCAACTGTGACCGGTTGCTGTGATGGTCATTGCTGCCACCGTCGTCTCTGTCTTTCCTTCTGCATCACTGTATACCTTGCCACATTCCGAGCAGGTCCAGTATGCTTTATTGCCTGCTGCCACACAGGTTGCAGCCTTTTCCTCTGTCTTCACTAACGTATGCTTATGTACCTGTGGGGCTGTTGGCGTCTGTTTCTCTACCTTCTTCACAATTGTATAAGTAGAGAACTGGTTCGTTTGGAAGGATAACATTTTTGTGGTTGCTTCATATTCTACTTTTAATTCCGTCAGTGTTCCTTCATGATCACGTACTACAGAAAGGGATTCTCCTTCTGCAAGAGCTAAATCATCCAGCGTTAATCCAACTGTAATATCCTTTTCAAAGGATGTTACATTACTGGTCCAATACCCATTCTCCTCACCTTTGCTCACAATGTTATCAAGTGTAAGATCAAGGGACGCAACCTTTTCCACGCTTTTATTCATACCAGCCTTAACCGATGCTGTAACATCTTTTGTATAAGAAGTATTATCTGCTACCGTTAAACTCAGATTACCGCTATCTGCAGCATTTTCACCATTAGCAATGGTCGCTGCTGAAACCTCTGTAGCTTTTGTCACATCTGTTTTATCTTGAGCCTCCTCAAACACTCCACCAAAATGAAGATTTCCATTCAGTGTTATCTTAAATGTACTTACTTCCTCCTGTGGCTGTCCTTCCTGGCCATTAATGGTGGCAGACTTCAACTGGTATCCATAGGTTGGAACCAATAACAAGGTAACTTCATCCCCGTTTTCTGTCCAGATTGTGCCACCGGTTCCGGATAATCCTGACAAACCATATTGCAGTTTATCTTCCATTAATGTGTCATAAATCGGCAATCCGTTCCCATCCAGAATAACCTTGCCGTCGGCATCAAGGTGCATGTCTCCCAGAAGCACCTCGTCACCCCGTTTTATCTCTTTTACATATACTTTACCATGCTCTACGTAATCATCCTGCTCCGGATTATTGTTATCCTTTATATAATTCCATGACAGAGTTGCAACATTCGAGCGATGTTTCCGGATAAAAATATTGTACTTAGACGCAGCCGTCAGAGAAAGCATATAGCATCCATCCTCATCCGGGCTCTTCCGTTCATCCTCCGAAAATATGCCGTCATTATTTGCGTCCACATAAATCTCATCAATCAGATCATCCTGAATAACAAACTCATTTGCGGTATCTCCACCCGTATATCCTCCAACGGAGAAATCCAGATAGCTGTTCGGAGTCACCTCTACTAACTTTCCTTCGTTATCACCCGGGAGAGTGGATATATACTGAATCGACAATGCATTCTCTCCATTATTTTCTTTTTCTTCCGGAAGCACTCCCTGTCCACCATACGGGTTATCATTAAACCGGAATGCAATCTCTGGATTCGGCTGGGTTCCTTCTTTGTAATTCCCCTCTTCGTCGGTCTCTCCGTAAATAATGGTTCCTTCTTCCGTCTTCCCGGCCTCACTCTGTACAAAGATACGAAGATTACATGCAGCATCAAAAGCTCTTATCACATTAAACTGCAGACGGAGTGCCGCATCTTCTGCCTGTATCGTAGAATTCCCATCGGCATCCTTTGAAGATTCCTCCGGTGTAAAGGTAAATGTATAACCATCTTCTCCAATTAATGCCTGAATCATCTGCTCTATCGTCTCTTCTGAATCCACTGGTTTATAATCCGCATGAGCACCCTGATCTGTCTGGTATTCCGCACCAAAACCTGTATCGGATATGGTATATCCCTCATTCATTGCAAACTTAACAGTAATGGTATCACCCTCATCTACAGCCTTTGCAAAATTCAGATTATCACCATTTTCCTTTGAAAGAGTCGTCCATTCCTCATTATTTACCTTATAGGAAACCCCGGCAATTCCTTTCTCTGCAAGGGTCTCTGTTTCCGGAAATACATTCCAGCTAAATCCCTGGGATAGCCCGCCTTCATGTTGTTCACGGTAATTAGCATCGATATAAACACTGGCATATCTCGGATTTCCATTTTCATCTGTATCAAAAACTTTAGTATCACCTTCCCAATGATAAGCCTTTAATCCCGTTTCCGAAAAAGTATATGTGTAGGAACCATCTTCTGCCGGTGTAAAGGACGGTCTGCTATCACCCTCTGACTTCAATGCAGCGTTCACATACCGGACATCTCCAATCTGAACTTCCTCCAGAACTGCACCATCATTCGGCGTAAAGGTTGCCGAGAGCTTACCAATCTCTGTCGTAGCAAAATTATACTTCTCGCCATACTTATCGTCCTGAAATATATCACCCTCTGCCGGTGTCTGGGAAAGTCTGATCAGACCACCATTCTCTTCACGCTGAACACCCATCTCTATCTGGAACTGTTCTGTATCATTATATAAGAACGCATCATAGTCGCTCCAGAAAATATCCAGACCATCCTCCACACGGTACGGATAGGTAAAATGCCATGTGGCATCATCCTGATCGCCGCAATCATCAATCTGTAATGCAGCCACTGTTGCATCTACACGGTATTCCTCTGCGGAGCCATTGCCGTGCATCACGTTTACAACCGGTGCAGCCCCTTCCCGGTAACCATACTGATTCCTCTGCTCCTGTGTTGCCTGCTCCCAGTTAAAATCATCCGGGTAATTCGGTTTCTCCGTGAGATACACATCATAGACACCATTCACAATTCCTTTTACATTACCATATGGTTCCAGAACTTCTTTCTCTGTCTCCTGCACACCCTGCAGCTTCCATTCCACCGTTCCATTGAACGTATCATAACCAAGCCAGATGGTATCTCGATTATCTACTCCATGATGAATCTGCACTTCCGTCCGTTCCTGCCAGTATTCTGTTACCGGATTCCCATTTTCATCCTCATATTTATTTGTTATGTAATAATACACACGCAGGATATAATCTGTTCTGCCGTCTTCCGGATCTTTTATTATGCTGATCTTTCCTGTTGTGTCATTATAAGAGATACAATCCGTGTATTTTGCATCAACAGTCTCTTTCTGTGTATCATCATCCCAGAGATAAGTAGCTGCCATCAACGGATTATCCTCCGCCAGAACCGGAGTTCCATCTTCCCCTACTATCACTTTGTTATTCTCATCATATTGAAGTACGCCAAGGGATACATCCGGATCAGCCTGCTTCAAATAGAAACCGGTATCTTCTGTAATATTCTGGTAATAATAATCCCGGAGCGGATTCGACGAAAATTCATCTGTCTCATAAAAATCCCATGCCCGGTTTGTCACAAAAAGATAGCAGGAATATTCTTCTGAAGTCGTATCATCCTGATAGGTAATCTTGTAAGTACCGGTCCGGTCAAAATGATAATAGGAGACCGGAATCGTCTGATCCGGAAGAAAAGAACCTCCACTAATCTCATTCGTTGCCCAGTTGTTATAATCCTCCTGCGAAGGTGTCACCTGCTCCATCTGTCCTTCAGCCAATGGCTGAAAATCCGCCGTAGCTGTTCCTTGCATCAGTTCATTCTCATCAATGATCTCCTCACAATACGTCACTGTAAGTTCAGAGGGCTTCACATACTGATACTGCATATTCGAACCATCCTGCTTTGCATAGATCCATGCCGCACCAACATCATCCGGCACGTCCACATTCCAATAATCACTCACGCCTGTCATTTCTTTCGCATCATCCCATTGGACAAAATACAAATCAGTATCATGAAGAATCGTCTCTGCTTCTTCTGCCTTTGCCACCGTTGCCGGCATCAATCCTGCCACCATCACGAATGTCAGCACATAGGCCAACATCTGCCTGAACAGCTTACCATGTTCCCTTTTTCTTTTTACCATACAATACCCTCCTAACATTCATATTTTGTTTCAACCTTTAGATTTACGAACCAATAAAATCAACTTCATAATAATCTATTATCACCCTGTTATGAGGTTGACATTTATCTCTTTTATTCCATTTCCTTCCACCCATAATAAAACTGAATCAATCCAATTCTCGATTTCGTCTCTGTCTTTTCATTCAGTGAAGTAATATGCCTGTAAAGTGCCGCCCTGGAAATAAAGAGCTGTTCTGCAATATCCTGCACATTATCATCAGAAACAAGCAATACTCTCAAAACATCCTGTTCTCTTGGAGTGAGTGCAAAGCATTCCGCAAATCTCTCAAATCGCAGATCAGCCACCTCTTCCGTGTCCTGACTAACCTCCTTTCCATCCGTCACAGTTTCATCTTTATATAAAGTGGAATATATAAACATAGCAATGCTGAGCAACGCAAATATACTCAGTGCAATAATACTAATTAACAGACTATTTCCCATTTTTACCACTGTAAGAGAGATTGGTCCGATTAACACAGCACATAGGTTATTGGCAGCCCGTCCAATTCCTGCCCAAAGCTGTGGAACATTCATCCGGTAGGATAAATCCATAAACCCGGTGGTAAAAAATACAACAAAGAATCCGGCAGACAGATAAAATACAAGCAATCCAACTAAAAATGGTCCCCCGTTTTCAATTATCAATACACAAATCACTGACAACAGGGTGATGCAGTACATAATGATATGCATATACCGATGTTCTCTGATATCAAATAATACTCCTGCCAGCAATCCGCTGACCGCCAAAAGCAGTCTCGGCCACTGCCCGATATCCACACTTCCTTCCGCATGGAAAAGGGTTACTACATTATCCAGTGTTGCAAAGATACAAGTCATCAGCAAAACAATGATTAACATGAGAACTCCTGCAAGGAGCGGATGCTGCAAAACCGGCATCTCCTGATTTTGCTCGGTTGCATCCCGGTTCATTTCCCCAACAATCCTGTCAGCCACCAGCCGCACGATCAAAATGACCCATACCATCAAAAAGATAGAAAGCACCACGGACTCAGCCGTATCATTATTTATAAGATTATTATTCAAAAACTGAATCAGAAGTCCAAAGGCATAGGCAACGCCCACTGTCCGTGCCAGATAAGGAGTTGTCCCAAGCACACAGACTGCCAGATAATGAACACCGCTTCCGCCAATTCCCAGTAAAACAAAAACAATACATCCGGATATCAGGATACTTCCATAGGACATATGCTGCTGAATCAAAAAAAGACAAATCACACTAATAATAGATGCCGAAAACATCAGAATGGAATTCACCTGTATCTTTATTATCCGATTCAAGACAGGAAACAACAAAAAACCAATTACACTTGCCCCTAAAATATAGCTCTGGGCAAGTACCACATTTTCCGAATCCGTTACATGCGCCATCATATTATCAAATAAATATTCTGTCCCCAGGAACAGGAAATTAAAAAGTGCCAGAACACATATTACATTCATCCTTGTCTGATTAATGAATCTTTCTTCCATGACTATTCTCCATACAAACATTCCAACCCATTCCAAATAAGTATCTTTTATTATATACAAATGTCTCAAGGAATCAAGGTGACAAATGTCTCATGTTTTCTACAAACCAAAAAAGGGCTGTTCAACAGCCCTTTTTCTTTCACTCTATTGAGATAATTATTTAATATGCCCGTCCAAAATAAACCATCTTCTTCGCCGGTTTTCCACAATGCACACAGACACCACTTAACTGCTCCTGCCTGAACGGCATACAACGCGTAGATGCTCCGGTCTCATCCTTGATGGCTTCCTCGCATTCCGTCTCACCGCACCACATGGCTTTGATAAATCCCTGTTTATGCTCAATGATATCCGTAAACTCATCCCAGTTGGTTGCTGTATGCGTATTTGCATCTCTATGCTTCAATGCCTTATTGTACATATCTTTCTGAATGGTCTCTAACAACTCGCCAACTACCGTATCAATCTCATCTAAAGATACTTCTATCTTCTCACCGGTATCACGACGTACCAGCAATGCTTTGTTAGCCTCAATATCTCTTGGCCCGATCTCCACACGAATCGGAATTCCACGCATTTCCTGCTCTGCAAACTTCCAGCCCGGATTCTTGTCGGAATCATCTACCTTTACACGATAAGCAGATAACTTCTCCTTCAACTCAGCCGCCTTCTCTAACACGCCTTCCTTTTTCTGCATAACCGGAACGATCATTACCTGTGTTGGTGCAACTTTTGGCGGAAGCACCAATCCGGAATTGTCACCATGTACCATGATAATAGCACCAATCAGTCTGGTAGTCATGCCCCATGAAGTCTGATATACATATTCTAACTTATTGTCTTTGCTTGTATACTGAATATCAAATGCCTTTGCAAATCCATTTCCAAAATTATGACTGGTACCGGACTGTAATGCCTTACCATCATGCATCAACGCTTCAATGGTATAGGTTGCCTCTGCTCCCGCAAATTTCTCTTTCTCTGTCTTCTGTCCACGAATTACCGGCATCGCCAATACATCCTCACAGAAATCTGCGTACAGATTCAACATCTGTAACGTTCTCTCCTCTGCTTCCTCTGCGGTGGCATGGGCAGTATGTCCCTCCTGCCATAAGAACTCTCTGGAACGAAGAAATGGCCTTGTCTCTTTCTCCCAGCGGACAACAGAACACCACTGGTTATATACCTTCGGAAGATCACGGTAAGACTGGATATCATCCTTATAGAAATCACAGAACAATGTCTCAGAAGTTGGTCTCACGCACATTCTCTCCTGCAATTCATTGAGTCCCCCATGTGTCACCCATGCAACTTCCGGTGCAAATCCTTCTACATGATCCTTTTCCTTCTCTAACAGACTCTCCGGAATAAACATTGGTAAATATACATTCTCTACACCGGTTGCCTTAAATCTCTCATCCAACTGCTTCTGAATCAACTCCCAGATTGCATAACCTGCAGGTTTCAAAACCATACAGCCCTTCACACTTGTATACGCAATCAGATCTGCTTTCACGCACACATCCGTATACCATTGTGCAAAATCATCCTCCATGGAAGTAATCTGTTCTACCAGCTTCTTGTCCTTTGCCATCTTATATCTCCTTTATTCTCATAGATTGCCTTTATTTGAATTCATCTCGTAATCTTGCTCACGATCACCCTATACAAAATCATAAAAGCCCAATTAGAAATATTATACCCTATTTTGCCATATTTTCAAGTATCTCGCTCAACATCCGCTATCATTTTTACATAAAGCTCCCGTCCGATCAATACACCAAGCGGTCCTAGCAGGAATCCGAACACACCAAAAAGACGGAATCCCACATACATGCTCATAATCGTATACAACGGTCTCATCCCTACTTTATTCCCAATCATTTTCGGCTCTGTAATCTGACGGATGAGCAGGCATCCCAAATAAGCAGTCAAAAGCACTGCCGCTTTTCCAACCCGCTTCATCAAGAGCAAAATCAACATATAGGGTATCAGAATCATACCGGCTCCCAACACAGGCAAGGAATCCACAATGGCAACCAGGGGTCCTAATATCAGAAAATAAGGCTGGTCAATCACAAAAAATGCCAGCGTACAAAGTGCTCCGTCCATGAGCATGATACACCCCTGTGCTTTCAAGTATGTTTTTAACGTTTCCTTACATTTCACAATCACCTGGCAAATACTTTTCCCAATCTCGGACTGCAGCATTTTGCCTCGAATCCATTCATAGTCCTGTATCAGAAAAAATGTAGCAATGACCGTAATCACAATCTCAAACACAATACCGAATAGTCTGCCTGCTGCCTGCACTGAATACGTGGTTACCTTCGGTATCACGGCAGACATGGAATTTCCCCATATATTATCTGCCATATCCGATATATACGCAAAACACACACCATCTTCCATATGAAACAATGTATCGACACGGCAACAACAATGTTTTAATAAACACATTAGTTTTGCCTGATAAAAAGGATAATTCAGAAGAATACTATGACCCTGATCAAAAAGATAACCGCATACCCATCCTATCAATAACAACAATACCATATACAGAAGTACCACAGATATGACTAGTATCCATTTCTTCTTTTTCCCACTCCATACATCAGAATTTCTATATAATTTCCGCAAAAAAGGATAGTATATGACAGATACAATTCCTGCAATCACAAAGGGCAGCACCAGCGGAAGTAAAAAGCGGAAGGAGAGATAAATTCCTGCCGCAAGTAAAATCAACACGCCAACTTTCTTCAACCTTTCAATACCTCCTTTCCCTAACTTTAGGGAATAGGCGTTTGCGAAACGCCTGTTTCTTCTATAAACGTTGTGCAATTTGACAATATCCTCACAGGCACGCTTGCGCTGCTCTCGCCTCGCAGCGGTACTAAACTCGTGCTTCACACTCGTTAAGTACCGGCGGTCTCAAAGCACCTGCTTAGGATACTTGTCAAATCTGCACAACTCAATATGCATTTTCAAGAGTTTCGCAATTACCTAACTTTAGGGAATGCTAACAGATGATGAATTTTTCTGGCTATACGGTCGTCCATGCATTGACAATACTATAAACATCATCCGCATTGCTCTCTAAAGTTGGGAAAATTGAATATAGGGCAAGCTATCTTATGAATAGCTTGCCCTGTTTCGGATTTAAAATTCATCCAGTTCAATCACATCAAACACATCGCCTTCCGGCTCAGACTTAAACACCATATGCTCTCCGGTAGAGGGATGTTCAAACTCCAAACGGGTAGCAAACAATGCAATCTGCTGATACTTCTTCGTCTTTGCAAATAACGGATTATACTTTGTATCTCCGTAAATACCGCATCCTCTGCTTGCCATCTGTACCCGGATCTGGTGATGCCGTCCCGTCACAAGTTCAATGAGTACATAAGTAAGGATCCCTTCATCTGTCTCAAAGACATCCAATACCTCATAATCCAGAATCGCTTTCTTGGCCCCTTTCGTTCCCTTCTTAACCACCTTGGTTGTATTCGTCTTACTATCCTTAAGCAAATAGTCTTCCAATGTTCCACACTCATCCGGAAGCTCTCCGGTAAGAACGGCCTGATAAAACTTTACCATCGTTCCATCCTGCACCTGATCTGAAAGATCCGCAGCCGCTTCCTGGGTCTTTGCAAAAACCATCACACCTCCAACCGGCCGGTCTAACCGGTGAATCATTGCCAGATATGGTTCTTCTTCCATCTCTTCTTTTTCAAATATATAATGCTTGAGATAACTCAACAGATCCCTATCCCTGCTTTTGTCCCCCTGCACCGGCATTCCTACCGGTTTCACACATACTAATATATCTGCATCCTCATACAATATCTCAACCTTCACACCTGCTGCCTCCTTATATCGTTATATTCGCATACCCAGGCTGCCATATACCTTTTCTCTTTCCGATTATAAGGGGCACGACAGAAAAATGCAACCGGGATCTTACGAAATAAAACGATATCCAATACCCCAGATTGTTTCTATATATTGTTTTCCTTCCGATTCGGGATCTAATTTACGTCTTATCTTTTTTACAAACGCCGCTATACTATTATAACCCCCCTCCACGTATTTTTCTAACCAGATTGCCCGGACAAGGTCTTCCTTTGCCACCACCATATTGGCATGCTGTGCCAAATACAACAAGATGTCAAACTCCCGTATTGTCAACTCAACCTCCTGATTTTTCACGTATACTTTCCGGTTAAATACCTCTATTACCAGATCCTTTGACCGTATAATTCCAAAAGTACGGGTCAATCGTAGATATTGCTCAATCCGCACCTTTAACCGTGCAACCAGTTCTCCATTGTTACAGGGCTCTACGACATAATCATCTGCTCCAAGCTGAAACATCTTAATTTTAATCCATTCATCATCATTTTTTGTAAGAAAAACAATCGGAATCTCTGTAAGATATCGAAGCCTCTCACACAAAGAAAAATATTCCCCGGCATCCTCACAGGATATAAGAATCAAATGTTTATGTTGTATGAGCCTTTCATAATTAATATCCGGCTCCACACCATTCTCTTCTACAAAATACTCACTTAACTCTAAGTACTCCTTAATACGGCAGCTTCCCTGTTGCTGATCGTGCAATAATAAAACACGGTACACGAAATACACCCCTTCCTCTATGAATTCTTTTGTGAAATGTGAAATAACGAATCGAAATGATTCTAAGGATTAGATGTTCAGAACGAACATCTGTCTTGAATAATAAGATAAAATCTTATTCCTTATGCTGCCACAATCAAAAATCTGTATATAATAAATTCCTGATTGCGACAACTCTCTATTCTGCAAGAAGCTAAAACAACCGCTTCTTCGAATATCATAATAATCTGCAGCTCTCTATATCCATACACTGCATTCTAAAGGTGAATCATAACCGTTCCATCGTATTATCATCCAACCTTCAACTTAAATTTCTGAATCTCTTTGTCTGTCTCAACAATAGCAATCTGTCCGCCAAGGGCACGGATCTTCTCGTCAAAAGCCTCGTATCCACGCTGAATATACTTAATATCCTCCACTACCGTGAATCCATCTGCTGACAAACCTGCAATCACAAGAGCTGCACCTGCGCGCAAATCCGGCGCAACCACATTCGCTCCCACGAACTCTTCCACACCATCAATAATGGCTGTATTCCCTTCCACTTTGATCTGACCACCCATACGGAACAGCTCATCCACGTACTTAAAACGGTTCTCAAAAATACTCTCTGTAATAATAGAGGTTCCCTCTGACAACGCCAGCACAACAGCCATCTGCGGCTGCATATCTGTCGGGAATCCCGGATAAGGCAACGTCTTAATATTCGTTGCACGCAATCTGTGATTGCTGACAACCCGCACTGCATCATCATATTCCATGACAACTGCACCAATCTCTTTCAGTTTTGAAGAAATTGCCTCTAAATGTTTCGGGATAACATTACGGATTGTAACATCTCCCTTTGTTGCGGCTGCTGCCACCATGAAAGTTCCCGCTTCTATCTGATCCGGAATGATAGAATATTCCGTACCTTTTAACTTCTCAACACCGCGAATCCGGATTACATCTGTTCCCGCACCTTTAATGTTAGCACCCATACTATTCAAAAAATTCGCTACATCAACGATATGCGGCTCTTTCGCTGCATTCTCAATGGTTGTCTTACCTTCCGCCAATACTGCCGCCATCATAATATTGATGGTTGCACCAACCGAAACAACATCCATATAAATGTGATTACCGATCAACTGCTCTGCTTCCACATGGATCATACTGCTATGTATATCCACATCAGCTCCTAATGCTTTAAAGCCCTTGATATGCAGATCGATGGGACGACTTCCAATATTACATCCGCCAGGCAATGCTACACTGGAACGCTTATACTTACCAAGCATTGCTCCCAACAGATAATAGGATGCCCGAATCTTACGAATAAACTCATCATCTACGCAATTATCTGCCTGTGGATTAATGGTTCCTCCGCAAATCTTCACTGTATGTTCATCTATATATCTAACTCTTGCACCAATTCCTTCAATTGCCTGCAAAAGAACTCTGGTATCTCTTACATTCGGAACGTTCTCAATTACCACTTCTTCATCTGTCATAATTGCTGCAGCTAAAATACCAAGTGCTGCATTCTTCGCTCCTGCAATGGAAACTTCCCCGACTAATGGAGTGCCTCCCTTAATTACATACTGCTCCATATCGCACCTCTTGCTATAGTCCTCGACTACATAGTGTAGACGTAATTATTTTCATTATAGCATGAATAAAGGATTTGTAAACCGTTTTTTGGGTATTGACTTAAAAAAATTAAGATATACCACCTATAACTCTTCTCCCTGATTCTCCGCTTCGCAGTATACACAGCGGTAAATACGTCTCTTTGGATCCGTCAACTTGAAAATCTGCTGAATCCCCTGCTCTGTTGTGGTAATACATCTTGGATTCTTGCATTTTACCACATTCACAATACGTTCCGGAAGACCAACCTTTTTCTTCTCTACGGTCACACCATCCTTAATAATACTAACTGAAATCCCCGGATCTACATATCCTAAAATATCCAGGTTAATGTCATAATCCGGATGATCAATCTTCAGGATATCCTTCCGTCCCATTTTTCTGCTTGTTGCATTTTTAATAATGGCAACCGAACAGTCCAGACGGTCTAAATGCAGGTATTTATATACCAGCATCGCTTTCCCTGCGGTAATGTGGTCTAATACGATTCCATTCTGAATACTATCTATATTCATAGCTCATCCACTCCCTTCTTCTCATTTAATCCCAGCAGCGTCATAATAAGTGCCATACGGACAAATTTGCCATTCAGAACCTGTTTGAAATAGCAGGCTCTCGGATCATCATCAATCTCCACTGCAATCTCATTTACTCTTGGAAGCGGATGAAGAATACTTAAATCCGGTTTTGCATTCTTAAGCTTCGCCATGTCAAGAATATAAGTATCCTTCAACCGGATATAATCGGCTTCATTGAAAAACCGTTCTCTTTGTACCCGCGTCATATATAGTACATCCAAACGGTCAATTACCTCATCTATGGTACGAACCTGTTCAAAAGGAATTTTTTTCTGTACAAACACTTCTTCCTTAATATATTCCGGAAGTTCCAGTTCCTCCGGAGAAATCATAATATAACGAACATTCTCATAGCGGGATAGCGCTTTGATCAGAGAATGTACCGTACGTCCGAATTTCAGATCTCCACAGAAACCAATGGTGATATCTCCAAGTTTTCCTTTCTCCCGGCGAATTGTCAGCAAATCCGTCAAGGTCTGGGTGGGATGATTATGTCCGCCATCTCCTGCATTGATGATTGGAATTTCTGATTTCATAGCTGCCAGATATGGTGCTCCTTCTTTCGGATGGCGCATGGCAATAATATCTGCATAGCAGGACACGACACGAACCGTATCTGCAACACTCTCCCCTTTTGTTGCCGAAGAAGAATCTGCGGAGGAAACACTGAGTACATCTCCACCTAATTCCAACATGGCAGCCTCAAAACTTAACCGGGTACGGGTACTTGGTTCAAAAAACAAAGTCGCCAGTTTCTTTCGTCTGCAAACATCCTGATACTTTTCTTTGTGTGCAATGATATCATCTGCCAGATCTAGTAAGTCATCCATCTCCTTCACACTCAAATCCATTGGATCAATCAAATGTCTCATCTTTTTCCTCCTGTATTGTTTGTTCTATTTGACATGGAATCCCATGTTCTTTCAAATATGCTTCCGCCTCACTGCGAAACTCCTTCGCAATACGCAGCACATATTGTTTACGTTCTGAAAATACACGAAGCTCAACTGTACTGATCTCGTCATTTATAATACGGTAACTCTGCATTTTATCCCACTCTAAACATGTGGTACCAATGAAAATGCCAACAGGGGCAATGCCACTTTGCATCCGGCTGTTCAAAAATATAAGCAGTACAAATGCTATCAATGCCGGCATAAATCTATAACTGTGTATATACAACATCACCGCAACCAACACAAGGGACAGGTTGACATATACAATCTCTAATGTTCCGGTCTGCCTTCCATAACGGCTTTCAATGGTAATTTCTTTTTGTTTATCAATTGTAGAAAATGCAATGACACTGGCTGTTCCGAATCCTAAAAACAGTATGATTGCCAATGCATTCAATGCAATATCCAGTTCCATATCTCTTCGCACCTCATCGTATACAGAACAATATCCTGTCATGTCTGCAATCCACGACAGGATATTCATCTATCAACTATTCATTAATGTCAGCATAACTGCTTTTTCAGCATGCCGCCGATTCTCCGCCTCATCCAGAATGAATTCCAGATTCTCGTCTACCACATCCTGACTGATCTCAAAGCCTACATGCATTGGCATATCATGCATTACCTTTGCCTTACTTCCTGCAAGAAACTCCTTGTTAATCTGATATGGCATCATCTTAGCCAACGTCTCCTCTTTCTGCTTCTGATAAGCCGGATTGTTGAAGAATTCCATATCTACCCATGTGTCCGTATATAACACATCCATATCTGCCGCATATTTCTTTGCTTCTTCCATAGACATAGCCGGATCCAATTCTACATAATGACCGGTAGCTTTTGCTTTCTCATAGAAATCAGCATCCACAGCAGTGTCATTAACCAACGGGGTAAGACCATAAAGGGTGCCCTCTCCCATCTTTGCAAAAAATTCCACTAAAGAGTTGAACACATTATTCTTGGCCCCAATATACATCAGTTTCACATTCAACCCACCAAAATGCTCTTTCAAAGTAAGAGCATCTGCCAGAATCTGACATGGATGATAAGTGGAATCACATCCATTGATAAACGGAACCGTAACATTTTTATTGAATAATTCCACCGTCTCGTTCTTAATCAGGCGTGCCATAATGATATCTACATTGCGGCATACGTACTTAATCTCTGAAACCGTTTCTCCTAACACAAAGTTAGAATCCTTCCAAAGCTGGTTATAATAAGTACCACCCAGTTCTGTAATTCCGGTTGTAAAGGAAAGAAATGTCCGTGTAGATGTCTTTTCAAATAATGTATATAACTTCTTACCTTTCAAACTCTCCGCATACTTCTCCGGTGACTTCTTCATGTCATATGCCAGATCCAGAATCGCATTCAATTCCTCCTTTGAGAAATTGCTGAAATTCACCATATTTTTCATCTTCCGTATCCCTCTTTCTATGTAATTTCTCTATGATAAGTCCATCTGTCTTCTTAATCACACTGTCTTCCTTATTATATCCGAATGACTAAGAAATGCAACCTTTTTTATGTTTTTCCCCCAGGGCTTTCTCCCTTTACTTCTCTGGAGAATGACTCACTTCTTCTGCATGTGTCTGTGCCTGCTGGGCGTTCTTTCTTTTCAGACGCTTCTGTTTACGCTTATCTACAGGACGCATATTGGCTGCAGCTGCCTCTAACCTTGCCTGCTGAATCTCTCTTAAAGTCTGGTCGAGCTTCCGATACCGCTCTTCTGCCCGCTCCTCCTGTTCCTTCGTCATGCCTTGAAACTGCGTTACCACAGCATTGGCTGCATGCTCTCCGGCTGCTTTCCCAATGAGTTCATTGTTCTCCTGAATGGCATTGGATAAAATGCGGTTCATAATCTGCTGGAACTGCTGCATTTTCTCCTCGTTGGTGAGCATAGGCTGTCCTACCGTCGCCACTTCCTGCATGTTTTTTGTCAATGCATGCCGATTGTCTGTTTCTTTCTGTTCATTTTCTTTGTATGTACCCTCAGCAACTGCTACCACCGCATCTGTTTTTCTGCCTTTTTCCTGTGCAAGCTGTTTTCTTCTCATCTCCAAATAATTCCGGATTGCCTTTAGCTGCAACCCTTTCTCTTTTAAGTCTCGAACCTTGGAAAGTACTTCAATATCTTTTTCTGTATAGTATCGATGTCCCATCTCATTGCGGTGGATATCCATTTTCAATTCTTCTTCCCAATACCGCAACACATGGGATTCCACACCAACCTTCGCTGCTGCTTCCTTAATCTGATAACACTTTTCCTTCATGTTCTGGCCTCCCTAACTGTGCTGTACACAGTTTAATTATGAACAGATATCTGTGAGCTTTCCTCTTGTACAGGAAAGTTCCACAGTCGTCTATTCTCATTATAGAAGAAAGCCACGGCTTGTCCTAGACGGCATCGTACGCAAGATTGTACAGAAAATGCATGATTTTCGACCTGTTCCTATTCGTATCCTATGACTTTGCACTGTCCCCATGCATTGGCTTTATACTTTACCCCATTATATGTAATTTTCTTATTTTTCACCATCTTGCCACTGCCATTAAAATAATAAATGCAGCCTTTGATCTTAACAGTCTTGCTGGTTGCCCTCACACCATTCTTCTGGACATAATAACGTTTTCCACCTTTAATAATCCACTTCTTTTTTTGAATGATACCTTTTTTATTGCAATAGTAGTACTGTCCATTGTATTTCTTCCAGCCGGCAGAGCGTTTGCCATTGGACTTAAAGTAATAAGTATTGCTTCCGATCTTCACCAGCTCATTCTTTGCAACGGAACCATCATCCTTCACATATACCAGCGTATTACCCTTGTAGAGCCATTGACTTAACAGAATCAAGCCATCTTCGTTGGCATAGTAGTCTTTCCCATCCACGGAAATCCACTGCTTCTTCACTAATGTCCCACTCTCGTAATAACAGTTATGTACACCATCCTTTGCTTTCCGAAATCCATCATTACTTACCTCTGTGGTGGCTTCCGTAGTAGCTTCTGTCGTCGGCTGCTCCGTAGTCGAAGGGACTGGTGCTTCTCCCAACACAACAGCATAATTATCTGCTCTCTCATAATTTGTAATGACCACCTGTGTCAAATCAATGGTTCGTCCCCAGGATATCTGACAATTCGGCTTATAATTTGCCTCTGCTACCGTAATATTGTTACCATTTCTTCCTGTTACAAACACAGAATGAGACCCACCAATTCTTACAATATCTCCCACTGCAATTTCCTGACAGGCATTTCCGGAATTCAGATGCAGCGTCCAGGTTGTGTCTCCAAACACATCATATCCTAACTTATTTGCAAATCCCATACACTGGGATGCTGACACATGTCCGGTACAGGCAAAATGATTACAGGTACATCCATCTGTACCATATGTATGAATCCCATTGGTTCCATGTAATCCGCAGGGCGTTTCTGTATATCCATCGGAATTATCCTGTTCCATCCCCACATGATTCCAATACTTGCCATCCGGAAATTTGTTCTGTAATTCTATCATTTTCGCACTAAAATCCACAGTGGCTCCATAGCTTTTCACAGATATCGCCATTCCGCATACCAACACCGCCATACACAACAATATTGCCTTGCCCAACTTACGTCTTCGATATTCTATTTTACTATCTCCAAATTTCATTATCTTCTGTTCCTCCGTTTTATCCTTTGTATTGATACGCTATCCTATCACAAGTATTGCGTATTTCCTGTGAAATGCTATCTGTATGTTCCTATCCCTGTGAACTCATAAATTCTGCCAGATCAATCTCCAACCCGGGATAAACAGATACCTCCAGCTTATCGGGATGCAGAAAAAAATATCGATCATCTTCTGATAATTCATTGCAGTACAAAGCAACATTTTCCGTAAACACTGTGCAATCTCCAATCTTATTCGCAATATAATTTCGAATTGCTGTTGCAATGGCTACCACTGCCTTATTATGTGTTATGGTTGTTTTATCCCCAATCACCACCCGTCCGGCAATCAATTCCACATGTCCTGACATATTTTCCACATCGCGAATTGTCATATTCGTTATAGATTCCACATCAGCACCTCCAATCCTGTTATCGTTGCATTTCTTGCTCCTTGTAGCAAAAAATCCGCTGCACCAATTATCATTAGTATAGCGGATTTCTTATAAAAATACAATTTGAAAATCATTGTCAGACACTTATGTTATCCGGCAAGTCTTTTCCCATGTGAAAAAAGCAACGAAAGTCTGATTGGATTTTCATTGCCCTTACAACTTCATTTTCATAATTCTTTCCAAAATATAATACAGATGTTCCTGATTGCCGGGTGTCTGCCGCTCAATCAACTGGTAGCTTTTTAAAGCATAATCTGTCGGAGCCTCCGTCACCGTTTCCAGATCCTGTAACAGGGCGGTAAGCGGAATGCCAAGCCCCTTTGCTATCTTGTATAATGTATCGATGGACGGTGTTTTCTCTCCTCGTTCCAGCTGGCCGATATAGGTATGATGCAGGTCACTGTATTCTGCAAGCTTTTCCTGGCTTAGATGCTTTTTCTGACGCTGTATTCGAATCCGGTTTCCGATTTCTGTTGTGATATCCATTGTTACCTCCATCATGAAATAATAATAGTATGATATCCAGTGGCAAAAGTCCATAGCAACATACTATTGGCTTCATACATTCTCATATATATACTATAAGTATAGCCAAAAAACCCTAGTATCCTCTGACTCATTGCGGGTTCTATCGGTAATCATGGCAAAGGAAGGGAGCGAATGCATATGATGAAAAGAAAAAACCATGGCAGTCTTTACCACATTGTTTCTGCTTGTCAGCTGTCTGGTAATACCAGGTGGAACAGTATCAGAAGCAGCAAGCAAGAAACTTAAAGTTTCTTCACCCAAAACTGTTACAGTAGGTAGTAGCATTAAAATTAAAACAAATGTAAAAGCTACCTTTAAGTCTTCAAACAAGAAGATTGCAACAGTTAGTAGCAAAGGTGTAGTAAAAGGCAAAAAAGCTGGAAAAGTAAAAATTACTGTTACTTCTAAAAGTAATAAAAACCAGAAGAAAACAGTAAAAATTACTGTAAAGAAAAAGCAACCAGCTACAACCGAAAAACCAACAACACAAGTAGTACCAAAAGGGCCGACAACCGAACAGCCAACAACTGCTGATATTAAACCGAATCCAGGTCCAACAACAGAGGCAACAACTGCCCAATCAACAACAGAGCAGCAAACAACCGAAAAGCCAACAACAGAAGAGCCGACAACGGAAACTCCGACAGAAGAACCAACAACAGAAGAACCAACAACAGAAACTCCAAGCACGGAAGATCCATCAACAGAACCATATATGGTAGGAATTGAGGCTACATGTAGAGGAGACAAAATTCCATCAGCAGATATATTATGGGATAATGTATATGCTTTTGATATACAAGGTATATATAGTGATGGAAGCAGAAAACAGGAAAATGTAAATGCAGCAGATTATAGAGAGGCAGCATTTAAAAGTGTACAAGAAATAGATGGAAAAAAATACGCAAAATATGAATATACATATAATGGATTTAAAGATGAAGTTCTAATAGAAGTTGTAGAATATTCTGGCAGAATTCCTTATTGTATGTCAGCAAGTTATCTTGGAAAAATAGAAGAAACTCAAGACAAAGATGATTATTCTAAGATTTCTTTGAATGATTTTTATGTATTTTTGTATTATTTTGAAAGTGATGAATCTATAGTACTTGATCCATTAGAATGTGATATAAATTATTACAATTACGCTTCAATAAAAAGAGTATATATAATATATGATTACTATTTTTATGACGATTCTGGTAATAAATTATATAATTGCTATTGGAGTTTTGTTGATATGTAAGTCAATGAGGACGGAGCATTTTGACAGATTATCGTCAAATAAGGTCCAAGGCCTCGGCTAATATGTACTTTTGTTGTCAGGTTTGATTAATCTCGAACTCCCTAGGCATTGCCTAGGGAGTTTTCCCATTTTTATCAACTATATAATAATCTTGAATGATTCACGGAACAGTATCTGAACCTTTTCTCATTGCAATGTAACATTTATATTCGTTCGAACACAAATCAGTGGTTCAGAACGAACCAGGATGGTTTATGTGATTTATGTCTATAAGTGTTATAAACTCTCGTTTACACTTGTATAACTACACGCAATGTGTTAATATAGAGATAAAACAATTGTTCTGCTATTCGAATGTTGCGATATTTGGTTTATGTGGGTATAATATAAGGAGAGTACTGTATGGAGAAAGAACAGGGGAAGGTACAGCCTTTGCACCATAAGGCGAAAGATACATTTTTTAAGACGGTTTATGATTCGCCGGAGAGGTTAAGAGGTCTTGCTGAATTTCTGTTAGGGAAAGAAGCCGGCAGAGTAGATATTAAGAATATACGACCGGTTTTATATGGAAACAAAGAGAATGATCTGGCATTCAGTTATGATGATTTTATTTACGTTGTGATGGAAGAGCAGTCAAGTATCTGTTTGAACCCGCCGTTCCGGAGTGTGGAATATATCATGGTCATGCTGAGGGAGTCTGTAGATACAGAAAGGCTTCTGTACGGGAGGAAGCGGGTGATGCTGCCATTTCCCAAACTGTACGGAGTGAATGTGGGTCTGGTAAGCAGGGAACAGAATCTGCCGGAGGCGGTAACCTATGATATGCGGTTAAGTGATTCCTATGAAAGACGGGAAGGATACGAAGAGCTGCTTCGGTCTGTGGATTTGGAGGCGGTTGTTCATATATTTGATTTCCGTATGACGCTCCGTGAGGTGTACCAATATCTGTCAGATAATGTACTGCCGGAAAGATTGGTAGTATATTCGGGAGATTTGTTGGATTATGCACTGACTGCGAATTCACTTACCTATGTACAGAAAGCATTAAAAGGAAAAGAGAGTGTGCAATATCCACTGCCGGAGAGTATTACATCTGTGGCAGATTTATTTCAGTTATTGATAGAACGAGGAGTGTTTGTGGATTTGTTCCAGAATCAGGAGGTGTGCGATATGACAGTAGCAGAGTTTTCGAGAGATAACATGTTTTTTTATCTGGGCAGAGAAGAGGGAATTGAACTGGGGCGCGAAGAAGGAATCCGTCTGACAAAAAGTATATTAAGGTTGGATGCAGAGGGATATGCCGTGAGTGATATTGCAACAGAACTGCGGGTAAGTGAGGAAGAAGTAAAACGGATTTTAGAAGAGTAGAGGAAAAAACTATAGAGAAATCATGAAACAATTACATGCTATTGCCGTTTCATGTATTAAAATACTGGAGACTCATACAAAAAGGGACAATCACGGATTCTTCTGAATTGAAATAAAATAATTGTAATTAGACAATGGGTAGTTCACCCGTAAAGTACATCCTTTAGTTCAATGACCACATCATACCGTCCAAAACCACTTTCCCGGTTGGAAGTTACCACATACTCCTCTGTCAAATCTACAATCAACCCCAGAACAAAGCCATGATAAAAGCAGACACACGAGTTTTGTTCTTTTACATGGTCACAAAAAATCCGCTATACTCACCATTCGTATAACGGATTTCCTAAGTAATTACAATTTGATTTATTCTTCTATTTCTTAAGCATCTTCTCCAAATACTGTCCCGTATAGCTCTTCTTGCATTTCACAATCTCCTCCGGCGTTCCCGATGCCACAACAGTTCCACCCTTATCGCCACCCTCCGGTCCAATGTCGATAATGTAGTCTGCGGTCTTAATCACTTCCAGATTATGTTCAATGACCACAACGGTATTGCCTCCTTCCGAAAGCTTCCGTAAAATCTCCACCAGCTTGTGTACATCCGCAAAATGCAGACCGGTAGTCGGCTCATCTAAGATATAAATGGTCTTTCCGGTACTTCTTCTCGCCAGCTCTGTGGCCAGTTTCACCCTCTGGGCTTCACCACCGGATAAGGTGGTAGAGGGCTGTCCAAGACGGATATACCCAAGACCAACCTCCTTCAAGGTCTCAATCTTACGGAGAATCGATGGCACGTTCTGGAAGAAATCACATGCTTCATCCACCGTCATATCCAGCACATCATAGATATTCTTGCCCTTGTAGGTAACCTCTAACGTCTCACGGTTATACCGTTTGCCACCACATACCTCACAAGGCACATAGACATCCGGAAGGAAATGCATCTCAATCTTGATAATACCATCCCCCTTACAGGCTTCACAGCGTCCACCGGAAATGTTGAAGGAGAATCTTCCCTTCTTATATCCCTTTGCCTTCGCATCCTTGGTTCCGGCAAATAAATCCCGGATCATATCAAATACACCGGTATAGGTTGCCGGATTGGAACGGGGCGTTCTTCCGATTGGCGACTGGTCAATATTAATCACCTTGTCAAGCTGTTCTAATCCCTCAATGCCATCATGCTCCCCGGCTTTCACTCTGGCGCGGTTCAGTTCCCTTGCCAGATGCTTGTATAAAATCTCATTTACCAGAGAACTTTTCCCCGAACCGGACACACCGGTTACACAGGTCATAACACCCAGTGGAAATGATACATCGATATTCTTTAGATTATTCTGCCTTGCACCCTTTACCGTAATCCATCCGGTGGGTACTTTTCGTTCCTTTGGCACCGGTATCTTGATTCTTCCGGACAGATATGCCCCGGTAATGGACTTCTTATTCTTCATGATCTGTGCTGCGGTTCCCTGGGCAATCACCTCGCCGCCATGCTCTCCTGCACCGGGTCCAATATCCACAA
Organism: uncultured Clostridium sp.; assembly: GCA_945915475.1. Taxonomy (GTDB): domain Bacteria; phylum Bacillota; class Clostridia; order Lachnospirales; family Lachnospiraceae; genus CAG-590. The sequence goes on from CAMEFI010000007.1 coordinate 88,145, forward strand.
TATGATCCGCCGCCAGCATGGTATCCTCATCATGCTCCACCACGATCAGAGTATTCCCCAGATCCCGTAAATGCTTCAATGTGGCAATCAGCTTATCATTATCCCTCTGGTGTAATCCAATACTCGGCTCATCTAAGATATAGGCAACACCCACCAGCCCGGAACCAATCTGGGTTGCCAGACGGATTCTCTGTGCCTCACCACCGGACAAAGTTCCTGTGGGACGGTACAGTGCCAGATAGTTCAATCCCACATCTAAGAGAAAATGAAGTCTCGCCTTAATCTCCTTCAAAATGCCACCACCGATGAACTGCTGCCGTTCGGTCAGTTCCATATTGTCTAAAAATTCCACTAATTTATCAATAGACATTTGTGTAATCTCATAAATATTCTTACCTGCAATCGTAACGGCAAGAGACTCCTGCTTCAACCGCTGTCCATCACATACATCACAAGGCGTTATAGTCATGAAGCTTTCATATTCCTCCTTCATGGATTCAGAACCTACTTCCCGGTAACGCCGCTGCACATTCCGGATTAATCCCTCAAATGCCACATCATAGATTCCCTCTCCACGTTGTCCTTTGTAATGTACTTTTACCTCATGTCCATTGGTTCCGTAAAGAATAATATTTCTCGCTTCTTCCGACAACTGGTTAAATGGAGTGTTCAGATCAAATCCGTATTCCTCTGCTAGAGCATCTAAAATTGCCCTGGTATAAGACTTCTTATCCGTACAGGACTGCCAGCCAAGCACCACAATGGCACCCTCTGCAATGGAAAGATTCTGATCCGGTATCATCAGATCCACATCAAACTCCATCTTATATCCCAATCCGAAACAGGCAGGACATGCACCAAAAGGATTATTAAATGAAAAACTTCTCGGCTCGATCTCGTCAATGCTGATTCCACAATCCGGACAGGAGAAACTGTTACTCATATTAATCGGTCTGCCGCCAATGACATCCACCACCATAAGGCCTTCCGCCAGCTTCATAACTGCCTCAATGGAATCAGTTAACCGGCGTTCGATTCCCGGCTTCACCACCAGACGATCCACCACAATGGAGATATCATGCTTCTTATTCTTATCTAATTCAATGTCTTCCGACAGATCGTACATGGAACCATCCACCAGCACACGGACAAATCCGCTTCGTTTGGCCTGTGCCAGCACTTTCTCATGTCTTCCCTTTCTTCCCCTGACAACCGGTGCAAGTAACTGAAACTTCGTCCCTTCCGGAAGCTCCATAATGACATCCACCATCTGATCTACCGTCTGTTTCTTAATCTCTTTGCCACACTTTGGACAATGAGGAATCCCGATTCTGGCATACAACAGACGAAAATAATCATATATCTCCGTCACCGTTCCCACCGTAGACCGGGGATTACGGTTGGTGGACTTCTGGTCAATGGAAATGGCAGGAGACAGACCCTCAATCTTCTCCACATCCGGCTTCTCTGCCTGTCCTAAAAACTGTCTGGCATAAGAGGACAAAGATTCCATGTAACGCCGCTGTCCTTCTGCATATATGGTATCAAATGCAAGAGAAGACTTACCGGAGCCGGAAAGTCCGGTCAACACTACCAATTCATTTCTGGGAATCTTAATATCTATATTCTTTAAATTGTGCTCTTTGGCACCCTTGATCGTAATATACTGTTTCATTGGTTTCTTCCTTTCCTTCTTCCTGTATTATCTCCCTAACCTTTTCTGATTATAGCAAATAGATGAAAAAAAGTACAGAACAAAATCGAATGTTTGTTCTGTACTACTTATCTTTCACTTTATTTCTTTACTTTATTCCTTCGTATATTTTTCAATGACACAAGAATGCTTTTTCGTATTCCTATCATAATTAACTCCTACCAATAGCATATACCCTTGATATTCCCTTAGGCTCTCCATATATTTTTTCTCCTTGATTTGTGCAATTGCACCCTTTGCCGATTGGTCATATTTTAGTTCCACTATCATTGCCGGTTTATCGGAGTGCTTCTTCGGCAGATACACGATATCTGCAAACCCCTTACCAGTTGGCAATTCACGAATTTTTGTATAATATTTTATGGCATTATAATACGCAAGGGAGATGACGCAACTTAGAGAATTCTCATTGTTATAGGTCAAAATAGAAGTGTTTTCACTATGCACTTCATCTATTATCTTCTCCACAGTCTCCGTTTCCCCATTCCATGTGGCCTGCAGGAGTTTCTCTGACTTCTCAATCGAATCAATTACATCTTTCCAGTATTCTCCTTCTATGGCATTGTGAAACTCTCCTTGAATTTCACTATTGGGGATATAAACCATTGATGTTTCACTGTCATAAGCAAGATACCCTAGATGCACCAATAACGTCAACACATCATCCTTACTTTTAAATGTGGTCATATCATTTTGAAACCGTTCTGGATGAATAACAACTTTTTCTCCGGTAATCATCTGCACAATTGCATCTTTCAACCCATCAAAATTCATGTCAATATATATCTTCAATGCTTCATAGGTTTCCGTTTTGGTCCAATAACTGGCAAATTCCTCTGACCGTAAAGCATCTACAACGGACTTCGGATTATAGATATGTGGTGCTTTAGGAAATGTATAACCATCATACCAGCTTTTCATCATTTCAAAATCAACCTGATATTCCTCACATAATCTCTGAACCTCTTCCTCTGTAAATCCGATGTATTCAGCAAAACCCTTTGGTGAGGTCATTGAATACTCTTCAAACATATTCAGTGCGGAATGCGTTCCATACTTTTTTATTGGAAGAATTCCCGTCATATATGCAAGTGCTACATACTCTTTATCCTTTAACAAATCTCTCAAAAAATCGAGATACATAGTTTGTTCTTCATTACTTACCTGTCTGCACCGAAACACGCAATCCCATTCATCTATAATAAATATAAAATCTTCTTCTGCCCTACTATATAATTTTTCCATAGCAGCACTTAAAATATCCTCTTCTCTCGGAATCAGATTATCATATACTTGTCTAAGTTCTGCCAATATTTCTCTTTGTATATATTGCAGCATTTCCTCCATCGTTTTTACACGACTGAATGCATTTTGAACATTTAAAAAAATTACATTATATTGGTTCAGATTCTCCCGATAGCCCTTACACTTTGCTATTTTATAGGGTTTAAACAATTCTGAAGAATCACAGCCTCTCCCATAGTAAGCTGCCAGCATGTTTGCTGCCATGGACTTTCCAAATCTCCTTGGCCGACTGACACAGATACAGTTTTGTTCCGTATTAACTGCCCGATTTGTCATGGTGATCAGTTCTGTTTTATCAACATATATTTCCGAATTACATGCTCTTTTAAACTTTATATTCCCCGGATTCAAATATACTCCCATGCACTTTACCTCCTTCCCACTGATTCTTGAATCATAGTAACAATATAACATGAATTCAACTTTTGAACACTTACCATCGTTGTTACATTACATTGATACAATTATAATTTTTATCATCCTCTTTTATATAAACTGCAAAAGGTGCCGGATAAACTTCACACTCACCACTTTCTTCGCAATATATTGTTAGTATAACATAAAAAGCTACTTTTGAACATTCGACACCGCCAGAATCTTCTCTGCCACATCGTCCCAGTAATCATAGGTAAGCCCCTTGTACAATCTCTTTTCATTTGCCACTTTACACGGTACGCCCAAAGCAGTTAAATTCTTTGCAAGCTCTACCACATAGTCATCTTCTTCGTTTGGATACTGTGACTCATCTATATCATAACTACTAATATTGCCATAGTATTCAAACTTACTTCCATCCTTCATCCGGAATTGTATCCCCAAAGTTCCATCCAATTTGGCATACAGTTGATAACACGCTACATCTGTATAAGCATATCGTGTCTGCCGCCACAACCGATACCGCCCCAATCCATTGTCATCAATCTGATCATAACAGGCCGCATAAAGCCCTATCGTTCCCAGGTAGAGTGCCATGGTAACAAGTGCCACAACAACGCGGATTTTTTTCGGAAGACGGCACACAAGTCCCTGTTCCCTATGCATACGATCCGGGAACAGTCCCTGTTTCGAAAACAGCCAATACAGGGTAATCATCACATGCAAAGCCATAATTACATATACAATGGCAACCGGACTATTGCATACATAATTGATCCGTTTCTCCATCTGCTTCATATGTAAATAATCAACGAATACCGGAACTCCAAAGATCAGCAATAACACAAGGACAATGACGCCCCCCAAAAATATGAGATTCCCAAAGCATCCCTTTGCATCTAACGCTTTTTCCTTAATCTGCATAACACGTTCTCCTTTCCTTCATCACCTGATCTCCCTTGATAATAAAGGATAAAGTTAAAGGAAGGTCAAGTAATTTATGCTTTGCAATTCTATAACCTTCTAATCATCATAATCCCTTAGCGTAATCTTTAACTCCTTCAAATGATCCCGGTACTGCGCCGCCATCTCAAAATTAAGCTCTGCGGCAGCCGTCTCCATTCTCTTCGTGTATTTCTTAATCTCTGCCTGTAATTCTTTCTTCGACATGGATTCCACATCTTTCTCTTTGAGATGTGCATTTAATGCCTCCACATCTTCATCCGTTCTCGTTGTGATCAAATCCCGTATGGCTTTTTTTATCGTGGTAGGCGTGATTCCATGCTCTTTGTTGTATGCATCCTGAATCTGCCGACGGCGGTTCGTCTCATCAATGGCCGCCTTCATGGAACGGGTTATGGTATCCGCATACATGATGACACGTCCTTCACTGTTCCGGGCCGCACGTCCAATGGTCTGCACCAGCGAAGTCTCAGAACGCAGGAACCCTTCCTTATCCGCGTCTAAAATGGCAACTAACGTAATTTCCGGAATATCCAGTCCTTCCCGAAGCAGATTAATACCCACTAATACATCGAACACGCCCATACGCAGATCACGTACAATCTCTGTCCGTTCTAACGTATCAATATCCGAATGCAGATATTTGACCTTGACCCCCTGCTCCCGCAGGTAATCCGTCAGATCCTCCGCCATCCGCTTCGTCAAAGTGGTTACCAGTATCTTGTTTCCTTTCTCCACTTCTTTATTCACCTCAGAAAGCAGGTCATCCACCTGTCCCTCCACCGGCTTCACCTCAATGGATGGGTCTAACAATCCCGTAGGCCGAATCAACTGTTCCGTTCGCAACAGTTCATGTTCAGCCTCGTAATCCGATGGCGTTGCCGACACGAACATAACCTGGTCCAGTTTATCCTCAAACTCATCAAACCGTAGTGGACGGTTATCCATTGCTGATGGCAGCCGGAATCCAAAGTCCACCAGAGTCTGTTTTCTCGAGCGGTCTCCTGCATACATACCACGAATCTGTGGCACCGTAATATGGGACTCATCTATAATCATAAGAAAATCATCCTTAAAGAATTCCAACAACGTATTCGGCGTAGCCCCCGGCTCTAATCCTGCCAATGGTCTGGAATAATTCTCAATCCCGGAACAGAATCCCGTTTCCTTCAACATCTCCATGTCAAAATGCGTCCGTTCACTGATTCTCTGTGCCTCAAGCAGCTTGTCATTTTCTTTGAAGTAGGCAACCCTCTCCTCTAGCTCTGCCTCAATCTCTGCAACTGCGTGTTCAATCTTATCCTGTGCTACCACATAGTGGGATGCCGGAAAAATGAAGGCGCAGGTGATTCCCCGTTTTACCTCACCGGTCAGAGGATCAAATTCCACCATCCGGTCAATCTCATCCCCAAAGAATTCCACCCGGATTGCATTCTCAAAGGTAGACACCGGAAGAATCTCTAATACATCTCCATGCACCCGGAAGCTTCCACGCTTGAAATCCATCTCATTTCGTTCATACTGGATATCAATCAGATCCGATATCAGCTTGTCCCACTCATAGGTCATTCCGGTACGCAGGGTTAACATCATCTCCTCATAATCCTCCGGCGAACCGATTCCATAGATGCAGGACACAGAGGAAATGACAATGACATCCTTTCTTTCAATCAAGGCTGCCGTTGCAGAATGTCTTAATTTATCAATCTCATCATTTACCGAAGAATCTTTCTCAATATAGGTATCTGTAGAAGGAACATAGGCCTCCGGCTGATAATAATCATAATAGGACACAAAGTACTCCACTGCATTTTCAGGGAAAAACTCCTTAAACTCCCCGTAAAGCTGTGCGGCAAGCGTTTTATTGTGCGCTATTACCAAAGTCGGCTTATTCAGTTGCGCTATAACATTTGCCATGGTAAACGTCTTACCAGAACCTGTGACACCCAATAAAGTCTGGAATTGATTACCTTCCTTAAAACCATTCACTAGTGCTTCTATTGCTTGAGGCTGGTCCCCGGTTGGTTGATACTCGCTGTGAAGTTTAAATATACTTTGTTCAGTTTGCACAAAACCACCTCCATCATCTGATAATAAAAAGTTCGCCTATTCGCCCAAAATTCGTCCATATGCATTTTCACTTTTCATCAAGAACACCCTCTGGACGAATGAGCGTAACCTTTCCCAGTTTTCCTTACTCCACAACCCCATGTATCACAGCATGGACTAAATGGAACGAAATTACTTTTTAGTATAGCACAAATATACATAGCTGTCCATTATTTCCGAACATTTGTTCCTTTATTGTATGCATCATACCATAAATATTTTTAAGATACCTCATCTAAGTATTCTCTGGTATCTATTACAATATCCAGAAGTTCTTCCTTAAATTCATCGTCCGTTTCCGGTCCTGGCATCACCTCCTCCATGAAATCAGCAATCTCCGGTACACAGTCGGCTATAATCCAGTTTCAGCATCAATAAAGCTGGTGCTGTTCTCGCCATTTGTAATAGTTCCTCCGTCTGTTTTGTCTTATCCAAACTTAACAGCGGAATTGGATGTCTCACTTTCTCCAACTCGCTGACTGGTTCAAAACCAACGGTCTGCGTTGGCGAATTGCTTAGGATAATGCCAGTCTTCTTCTCCAGTTTCTGCAGTTCATCAAAAAGATGGTCATAGACTGCATCCGACACACTTGGTTTCGCTTTGTTGTAATACTCGTGGCGATAACGGTTCAACTTTGCCACAAGCATTGTAATTTTTCTGACATCCTCCTTTTTTGATTTTGAATGTAATCTGTTCATATCTCCATCATCTCCTTTTAAAAAATTGCTATAAAAATAAGGGATTCTACAACAAGAAAGATTCTGATAGTATTTCCCGCATTGGTTGACATCATAGATTTTCTCTTTCCTTGTCACATTATCCCTTATGGTTTGGATGCATAAATTCCAGCGTTTCATTGCCATCTGGTACTATTACATTGCCGTCTGACTTCCTTCCATTTTTGCATAAAAATACCACAGAACAGATTTCTCTATCCTGTGGCTTAATTACCAGATTTTTTATTTATTTGCATCTTTTTGTGCCCTGCGAGCTAAAAGAATCGGTTTATATTTTTCATTCAGTCTTTTCGTTATTTCTTCACCTTTTTTTATCAACTCTGCCTGTTTGCGTCCCCATTCGGCTGCCGCCTGATTATCTTCCAGTTTTTCACTAAGGATTATTACTCTGTCATTCATCCTCTGCATTATTCTTCTCCTGCGTTTTCAAGAACGCCTGATTCATACTTTCATAAATGTTATGGACTCTTTGAATTGTCTAAACTGTAGTCCTGACACCTTTACCATATCGACTGCTTTCTTCCCAGTCAGTTATTGTACTTGCCAATAACTCTAACGCTTCTTGTTTCTCGAATGTGAATGGTATTTCTTCCAGCAGGACAAGCAAATACCTTATATCATGGGACTTATCATATGGGATTCCATTCTCAAGCAGAATTGCCTTAATTAAAAACTCAACTGCCTGCTGTGTTTCAAAACAGGCAACATCCAAAAATGCCTCATCCTCCGAAACAGAAAGAAGTGCATTCTTTGCCTGACGAAGCATAGCTACTGAACGACTATACATTGTGCTCATATACTACGATTCCCTCCTTTACTGCATCTTCCACAACTGTTCCATCAAGATACCCCAGATTAACAACATCTGCTCTGCCTTTTGTAATAACAGAAATCGCCTTCCGCATATTTCCTGTAAACGGCTTCAATACACCATCTGAATCGTAACAATCATCCACCCAGTCAATACAGATATCTAAATCGCTGGTTACATCACAGTCATATCTTGTAGAACTGCCAAATATGATTATTTTTCTTACAGCGGCATCTTTTCTTGCTGCATCTACAATATCCTTAACTGCTCTTTGCTTAATCGGATGAATCTTATTCACATGATCAAAAGAAGCATTGTCAACCACTCTGTTAAACTTCCAATTCTTGGATTTTCTGGCTACAAGATATTCTTCTGTTGTCATACCATCATCTCCTTTCGCAAATTGAAACATCATTCATACTCTCGTGAATCCAAATATAATACTCTACTTTACAATTTACTATTTTCATCAATTCGATCAAGTAATAACTGTAAGTATCTTTCTCCAATATGTCTTCCAGAATCCCTTAAAATGTCTACACATTCTCTTATTTCGTCAGATGAAATATAACCATTCTGATATGAAGCAAGCAACAAACCAATGGTTCCCATTATCTTAAGCCCCATCTGCTCTGCAACGTTTCTTCCCTTAGCTTCATCCATTAAAAGCAAATCCGCGTGCAAGTTATCTGTTAATACAATGGCTTCACTTTCTCCCAAATCTAAGCCTGTAACTCTTCGAATAATATCAACTGATTTATCATCTTCTATTTGTACTATACGAATATATGAACATTTTTTTATTTCTTCTGCTTCCAGTGCAAACCTTTGATTTGAAGTCAGTTCATCAAATACTGCTTTGGGTATCTGAACTTCCCCAAAATATTTATACAGCAAATCCAAATGTCCCACTTTCAGTAACGAAATCAATGGTGTTGTATCAGAAACAACTATCATGCAGTCACCCCACTTAATCCTAATGACTTGAATGTCTCCAAATCCTTATCTAATTCATCCATCGTCTGATCAAAATAACAGAATCCCATCTTTCCATATATATCAATCAAATCTAATTTTGAAATTCCTAAAATCTCTGCAGCCCTTCCATTTGATATCTTCTTCTGTAATACGTATGGATACAATAACAGCGCATTTCTTTGTAATTCATCTTCCGCATTATTTTCTGTAATATATGGCTTCATTGCCTCTGGTATGTGTATTTCTACTGTTGTATATGACATATATCTTCACTCCTTTCAAAACAATTGTGACCTATTGCTATGCCAAAGGAACATCTCTCCAGTTCTTTCTTAATTCTCTCATTTATATTATAGCAGAAACATGAAAAAATTACACCATCGTTTTCTGCGATGCATTCGATTGCTATTACACCTTGGACGAATGAGCGTAACCTGTTGTACCGTTTCTGCCGACACTTTATTGCCAGACATTTTCAAACGGCAACATCATCCCACAGCCAAAAAAGTAAGGTCAGACCTCCAAAGTTTTGGTGACAGTATATCGGTTAATTCTGTGACAGGCAACTAGGTTAGTTGTAAGTCAGGCTGAGAGGGTCGCAACACCAATGGGTTTTTAGATTTTTATAGTATGTCACAAAGTCAGACTTTAGTTAAGGCGAATGGTTTGACGTTTACCCTTTTCTCAAATGTTGTCTGACCCCCTTCCATTTTTGCATAAAAATACCACAGAACAGATTTCTCCATCCTGTGGCTTTTACATAATCACCTAAACCTTGGCTACATAGGTGTCAGACACCCGTGAACACATTTGAAATTAATTCTAATTGCTTCTTTGTTGTATGTTCATAATATTCAAGAACAAGACTATTTAATTGAGCTGCTGCATTTTGATATATAATGTTCTTTGAGACACTAATTTCATTCTCATATTCATCTATCGTTTTCACCTCAATCGTATAAGGATATTCGTCTATCGGATTGTCCAATACAACCTCTGCATTATAGAAACCATTTTTTAATGGACTTGTTGTTGTTTTCTTTATTCCATCAACATAAATATCAACATTTTCCGTACCCGGTGCAACACCAGATATTTGCATTTGAGGAGACGAAACAACATCTGCTACATTAAGCGTCAACCCATCAAACTCTTCATTAAGCGTTCCTATATTTTCGGTTGCCGTCGTTCCTTTTTTTGTTGCAGAAATATATGCGTAACTTACAATATTTTCTTTTGATCGAACCTTTACACTATAGTTTATTTCACACGTTTCTCCCGAAAAAGGAATTCTAAGTTGTCTTGAATTTTTATTATATGAATAATTTGATGCCAAATTCCCATTTATATAAATTGAATCCTCGATCTATAATGGTCTCATAAATTAAGACACTTTTTCGGACAGATTTTAATGAATCTGA
>CAMEFI010000008.1 GCA_945915475.1 uncultured Clostridium sp.
GTAGAGCACCTGACTTTTAATCAGGTTGTCGGGGGTTCGAATCCCCCGTGCTTCACTGGAAAGAAGCAGTAATGCTTCTTTTCTTCTTTCATGCGGATGTGGCGGAACTGGCAGACGCGCTAGACTTAGGATCTAGTGGGAGACCGTGCAGGTTCAATTCCTGTCATCCGCATCAAGTGTAGTAAAATAAAGGAATCCAAGAGTTTTTATCTCTTGGATTCTTTTGCCTTTAAGATGGTTGACATCAACCGTGACATCAACGGGAAATAATTTGTATTTTAGCGTTGAATTGTTCTTGTTACTTTTTGGAGTGTTTCAAATTTCTCGGGTTGTTCACTCTTTGATACACGTACAATTCTTGCACCTGTTTTGGACTGCATTTTTATTTTTTCGTCTATATCAGGACTGGTAACTGAGTCGAAAAGATTTTTATAGTGCACTGTTATTACTTCTAAATCTTCTTTGAGGTTGTATGTATCTTGAATCGGACTTTCTTTTTTTTCTATATAATTATTTAAAGCAACCTCATCTAGTTCCATGTTTTTAAAAGCCCACCTGTTAGAACCTTTGTGGCTTGAAGTATCTCTGATATGATACTTACAATAGTCGTACCCCTTTAACCCCTTTATTAGCTTTATAAGCCTTGCGGTAGATATGACGGAAGTACCAAATGAGATTATAGCAGCTTAAAAGGAGAAAAAGGATATGGGTATTGAAGAATTTTGTGGGAAAGTAATGGATCAATTGCGGAAAGCTGTACCTGCAGATACAGAAATCAGAATGCAGAAGGTATATAAGAACAATGGATTGTGTCTGTTTGGTATTGGGATTTGCTATGGTAATGAAATTTGCACACCGCAAATCTATATGAATGAATATTATCAAAGTTATCAGAACGGAAAGAAGAGTATCGTTCAGATTGCAGAGGAAGTTATGAAATTGCGGAAAAGCATGGAACAGGAAAAGATAGAGCCGATTACTGATTTACAGTGGGGCAACATAAAAGACAAATTATTCTGCCGACTGGTTAATTTGCAAATGAATCAGAAAAAAATTGAACACATACCACACAGGACATATTTGGACTTTGCAATTACCTGTAGGCTATTACATCTGGTGGATTGCAATGGGATGGCATCATCCGAAATAGGTTATGATGAATTAGAACTAATGGGGGTAACAGAAGAAGAACTGTTCAACCAGGCATTGCTAAATACAGAGAGGCTGTTTCCTGTGGAGTTCAGACCGATGGTTTCTGTTTTGGAAAAGATTCTGCAGAACCAGAATGCACCAGACAGTCTGATAAAAGAGAGCTTGGATTTGGAAGAAATGCAGGAAAAGGTAAATATGTATGTACTATCCAATACAACAGGGGTAAACGGAGCCATGACCATTCTATACGAAGATATATTAAAGCAGATTGCAATTCAGCTGAAAACAGAGATTTTGTATCTGCTGCCATCATCGGTGCATGAGTGGATTGTTCTGCCAGGTTGTGACGATGTTGCATTTCTGAAAGATCTCGTAGAGAATGTAAATTATACAGAAGTGCCTGATATGGATGTGTTGTCTTACCATGTATATCGTTATGACAGGAGTACGGACATGGTAGAAATTGCCGCTTAGAAATGGAAAACGGAAAGGCTGTGGCAATAACCATAGTCTTTCCAATGGTTAGAAGTGTCTGAAAAGGTGTACCTTTTCGGTCAATAGGAAAATGTTATATATCACAGGGAAAAAGAGTTCGTAAAGGTTGAGGTTAGTGTTTATGGATATATCCGTAAAGCATGCCACCTTTACGGACTTTTTTTGGAATGGAAGATTGGTATAATAAAATGACAGTGATTGAAAAAAGAAAAGGATTATGATAGTATGATAATTAATAAAGCATTTGCGAAGGGCGGGTGAAACTGGAAGTGAGTCAGTTGAAAACAAAAGAACAAAAACGAGAATTATTGTTGCAACGGATTAAAGGTCTTCGCCTGCTGGATGATGATTTTATGACAAAATGTTTTGAAGATAATATTGAATGTACCGAGTTATTATTGCATATTATAATAGGTAAATCAGATTTAAGAGTTAAAAGTGCCCGTACACAATATACTATAAAGAATCTACAAGGTCGTTCTGTTCGTTTGGATATTTTTGCAGAAGATAGTGCTGATAAAAAATATAATGTCGAGATACAAAGGGCAGATAAAGGAGCAGGAGCAAAAAGAGCCAGACATAATAGTAGTTTGATTGATGCGAACACTATTTTGCCAGGTGATGATGTAAATGAATTACCAGAAACGTATGTAATATTTATTACGGAAAATGATGTATTTGGAAAGAATAAACCAATCTATCATATCAATCGAATGATTGAGGAAATTGGAGAGTCTTTTGACGATGGTTCACATATCATATATGTGAATGGTGCGTATCGGGATGATACACCATTGGGGAAACTGATGTATGATTTTTCTTGTACGAACCCTGCTGATATGAATTATAAAGTGTTAGCGGAGTGCACAAGGTATTTTAAAGAAGATAAGGAGGGCTTGGAATCTATGTGCAAAGTTGTAGAAGATATGATTAATGAAGAAGTAAAAGAGAGTAATATTGCAATTGCAATGCGTATGTTAGAGGATGGCAAGCTGTCCGTAGAAGAAATTGCGACATATGTTGGGTTGAGTGTTGAGGAAGTAAAAGAGCTTTCGTAAGAATAGAAAAACCTTAAAGTTGAAATTGTCTGTAGAAGAGAGTGAGATAATAGAAGAGTCTGTATTTAAATTGGCATATGATATAAAAATGGAACATGAAAGTTGAAATAAATGGATAACAACGGAAATGCTTTGAGAAGAAAATCTGACACACTTTGACATCAACCCTGACATCAACGCCAAGGAAAATATATATAAATTATTCAGTATGAATTATAAAAAATAACGCAAATTCAGCACTTTTAAGACGTACACAAAAGCAGTAGACATCTAATACCAGACTTAGGATCTAGTGGGAGACCGTGCAGGTTCAATTCCTGTCATCCGCACTAGTAAAAAAGATCAAGACACAAAGTGCCTTGGTCTTTTTTAGTAGCGAAACGAACCCCTTGAACCAGTCGGTTCAATGTCTTCGCTCCGCTCCGGTCGGCGCAAGGCTGAGGTCCACAGGACCTCATGCGCCCTGGCATCCACACTAGCTTTGAGAATGTCGGAGCCTTTGAATTACAAGGGTTCCGACGTTTTTTCTTGATTAGATTATGAGCCCACACATCTAATGTTTATTTATCAAGTTTTACTAATGGAGTATCTATTACTTTTTATGTATGGTTAAAAGTTACTTATCCTTTTGACAGTTTGTAAAAACTGTTCTGCTCCTTGATTGCGAGTTACACTTTCTGGTTCATGCAATGAGTTGTTCATTCAAATGCTTTCCCAAATGGAATAGAGGGTGCAGGTTTACACCCATTGCCTATCAAGAAATTGGTGGCATAAAGGCAAAATGCCGATAAATTTAGATTTCTATATGGTGTTAGAACTGAAGTAAACTGAAATTACTTTCGTTTTAATTTAATTTGGAAACTTATTGACAATATAGGATATATCCTATACAATTATCTTAGAAATACAAAGGACATATCAATGCCGGTTATATCAAGATTTCACGGAATAGTAATAAAGATGTACCTAAGACAGAAAGAACATAATCCACCACATATTCATGCAATTTTTGGAGATTATATAGGTATGTTCTCGTTATCAGATGGAGAAATGTTTGAAGGCGATATCCCTTCTAAGGAACAAAAACTAATTAAGACATTTGTTTTGAAATATGGAGAAGAATTATTAAAGATGTGGAATACACAGCAGTTTTCTACATTAGAACCGCTTGAATAATAGAAAGGAGGGTGCAATATGACACACAAAATCGTATCTGTCAAACCAATGGAAAATTCTATTTTGCTTGTGGTTTTTCAAAATGGTATTGAAAAAAAATATGATATGCGTACTTTGTATCCTGTTTTTCCACAATTTAAAGTGTTTGAAACGGATGTAAATCTATTTAATCATGTTCAAGTTGATACAGGTGGATACGGAATCTCTTGGAATGATAATTTGGACTTGGACGCAGAAGATATATGGGAAGATGGTATAGAGACAGGCAATAAAAAAGAAGTAGATATTGTTGCAACCCTAGCAGAAAATTTGATTAAAGCAAGAAATATTGCAGGAATGACTCAAAAACAATTATCAGAATCTACTGGAATATATCAAGCAGACATAAGCAAAATAGAAAGAGGTCTTGCGAATCCATCTTTGTCTACATTAAAACGATTGGCAGATGGAATGGGATTGAAGTTACGGATTGAGTTTGAAAATTAAATAGCAACAATCAACAAAAGCATTTGGAGAAGTATAAAGTAGTATGATAAAATGGAAAGAAACTCTACTCTGTTAAATCCGAAGGTAAATTTACGCAATTACGCAACATTACGCACTCATATAATATTTTGAAAAATAAAAAAGGAAATCATGCATTTGTGTCGTATATTTAACAATGGACGGAAAAAACATCGTTTGTATGTGGGAGAAAGGAAGGAATACGATGAACATTCGTGAGAAACTAGAAGCTTGGGAACATGAATATTTATGCGAATATGCGTCTTTTTCGGATCAATCCTTAGGGAGAGATGTTCCAGAGCCTATGTGCGATGTGAGAACCATTTATCAGCGGGATCGTGATCGGATTCTGCATAGTAAGTCCTTTCGACGTTTGAAACAGAAGACGCAGGTGTTTTTATCACCGGAAGGGGATCATTATCGTACCCGGTTAACACATACATTAGAGGTGTCCCAGACTGCACGCACGATTGCAAGAGCACTTCGCCTGAATGAGGAGTTGACGGAAGCCATTGCTTTAGGACATGACTTGGGACATACACCGTTTGGGCATGCAGGGGAACGGGCATTGAATGAAGTATGTTCAAGAGGATTCCGACATAATGAGCAGAGTATTCGTGTGGTGGAAAGGTTAGAGAAGAAAGGAAAGGGATTGAATCTGACAAAAGAAGTCAGAGATGGAATTCTTAATCATAAAACAACGGGTCACCCTTCTACGTTGGAGGGTAAGATTGTACAACTTGCAGACAAGATTGCATATATCAATCACGATATTGACGATGCGATCAGAGGCGGTATTTTACAGGAATCAGATTTGCCGTTGTCCTGTACAGATTTGCTTGGTAAAAGTACAAGAGACCGGCTTAATACGATTATCCATGATGTGATTGCCAATAGTGAGGGAAAAGGAGATGTTGTGTGTTCTCCGGATATCCGTCAGGCTATGACGGGACTTCGTAGTTTTTTGTTTGATACAGTCTATACGAATCCTGTGGCAAAAGGAGAAGAAGGCAAGGCAAAACGTATGCTACAGGAGTTATTTGGTTATTATAGTTCTCATCCGGAGATGATGCCGGAAGAGTATTTAGAGGCGATTGAATCCGGACAGGAACGGGAAGTGGTGGTGTGCGATTATATCGCAGGAATGACAGACAATTATGCTGTTTTGAAGTTCCAGGAAGCATTTGAACCCAGTGGATGGAAAAGATAGGTGATAGAAGATGTACTATTCTGATGAGATAATTGAAGAGGTACGTTCGCGAAATGATATTGTAGATGTGATCAGCAGTTATGTTAATTTGAAGAAAAAAGGAAATTCCTATTCTGCCTGTTGCCCGTTTCATCATGAGAAGACGCCATCTTTTCATGTGAGCAGAGAGAAGCAGATGTATCATTGCTTTGGCTGTGGAGTCGGTGGTAATGTCTATACGTTTTTGATGGAACATGAGAATTACTCATTTCCGGAGGCAGTGGAAGCTTTAGCACAGAGAGCAGGAATTAAGCTGCCAGAACAAAGTATGACACCGGAAGCAAAGAAACAGGCGGATCAGCGAAGCCGTATGAAGGATATGAACCGGTTAGCGGCTGGATATTTTCATTATCTGTTACGAACAGATCATGGAACACATGCATTAGAATATCTTACGGACAGGGGACTTACAGAAGAGACCATTAATAAGTTTGCACTTGGTTTTTCGGATGTATATAGAGATGATCTGTACAAATATCTGAAAAGCAAAGGCTACAAGGATGAAGAGATGAAGAATGCAGGACTGGTTCGGTTTGATGAGAAATATGGACCTTCCGATCAGTTTTGGAACAGGGTTATGTATCCGATTGTAGATGTAAACAATCGTGTGATAGGATTTGGTGGACGTGTCATGGGAGATGGAAAACCAAAGTATATCAATACCCAGGAGACAATGGTATTTGATAAAAGCCGGAATCTCTATGGATTGAATCTTGCTAAGAAGAGTAAAAGAAGCGGAATTATTTTTTGTGAAGGCTACATGGATGTTATATCCATGCATCAGGCTGGATTTGATAATGCAGTGGCATCCCTTGGAACGGCATTGACACCGGGGCAGGTGAATTTGATTAAAAGATATACGGATCATGTATATCTTGCTTATGACAGTGACGAAGCGGGAACGAAGGCAGCACTTCGTGCATTAGATATTATGAGAGAGTTTGAAATGCCGGCAAGAGTGATTTCCCTAAAACCCTATAAAGATCCTGATGAGTTGATTCAGGCAGAGGGAACAGAGAGCTTTGAGCGAAGGATTGAGCAGGCACAAAGTGGAATTATGTTTGAAATCAGCATTTTGGAACATAATTATAACCAGGAAGATCCACAGGAGAGAACACAGTTTCAACAGGAAGCTGCCAAAAGACTTTGCCAGATTACAGATCCGTTAGAGCGGAATAATTATGTAGAAAGCGTAGCTAAGAAATATGGAATTGATAAGGACAGCTTGAAAGAAACAGTGACAAAGTATGGAGTTTCAGGTGTGGCAAGGGTAGATTCTTCTGTATTTCGTGAACGAACAACACGAAGATCGGCAGAGGAAGAAAAACAGCAAAAACAGTTAAAGGCAGAACGCCTGTTGATTACGTGGTTGATCAATGAGAATACATTGTTTGATAAAGTGAAGAATGTTGTCTCTGCGGATGATTTTCTAGACCCGGTATATCATGCTGTGGTAAGCGAGCTTTACCAACAATTTGAGAAGGAAGGAAAGGTAACTCCGGCAGCCATCATGAATCATTATCAGAGCAAAGAGGAACATGAGAAGATATCCTCTATCATGCAACAGGATTTTGATATTCCGGTAGCACCGGAGGAACAATCGGTTGTCATTACAGACCTTGTAAAAAGCATCAAACACAGAAGCTTGCAACACCAGCTGGAGAAGGCAAAAGGAGATCTTGCACGAACGGGACAATTGATGATGGAAAAAGCAAAAATTGACCAGTTGCAGATTCAAATTTAATTTTGATAGATACACATGAATATACAAGAATGCAGATGACATTCTGAAGGAAGGATGGAAAAATGGAAGAACAAAAAAATGTTACACAGGATGCACAGTTTCAGGAGAAGTTACAGGAACTTTTGGCAATTGCCAAAAAGAAGAAAAATGTAATTGAAGATACTGAGATTATTGCGTGCTTTGCACCAAGCAGTGTGGAATTAACAACGGAAAGAATGGTTGAGATATTTGATTTCCTGGAGTCAAATAAGGTTGATGTGCTGACCATTTCCGATGTGGATGAGGAACCGGATGAGGACGCATTATTAGATGTGGATGGCGAAGAAGAGATCGAAGTTGAGAAGATTGATCTATCCGTTCCGGAAGGTACGAATATTGAGGATCCGGTTCGTATGTATTTGAAGGAGATTGGTAAAGTGCCACTTCTAAATGCGGAAGAAGAGATTGAGTTAGCCAAACAGATGGAAGCTGGCGATATGGCAAAAAGTCAGTTGGAAGAAGGCGGAGAGGAACTAGATGAAGAGACAAGGAATCAGCTTCAGGATCTGATTAATCAGGGAGATTATGCCAAGAAGAAACTGGCAGAGGCCAATCTTCGTCTGGTTGTCAGTATTGCGAAGCGTTATGTTGGTAGAGGAATGCTGTTTCTTGATCTGATTCAGGAGGGTAACCTTGGTTTGATTAAGGCCGTAGAGAAGTTTGATTACCGGAAAGGATATAAGTTTTCTACTTATGCAACATGGTGGATTCGTCAGGCCATTACAAGAGCCATTGCGGATCAGGCAAGAACCATTCGTATTCCGGTGCATATGGTGGAGACGATTAACAAATTAATACGTGTTTCAAGACAGTTGTTGCAGGAATTAGGCCGGGAACCTACACCGGAGGAGATTGCTGCAGAGATGGATATTCCGGTAGAAAGAGTGCGCGAGATCCTGAAGATTTCACAGGAGCCTGTATCTCTGGAAACTCCAATTGGTGAAGAGGAGGATAGCCACTTAGGTGATTTCATTCAGGATGATAATGTTCCGGTTCCGGCAGATGCGGCAGCATTTACTTTGTTGAAAGAACAGCTGGTTGAGGTATTATCTACATTGACAGAGCGAGAACAGAAGGTATTGCGTCTTCGGTTTGGTTTAGATGATGGACGGGCAAGAACGTTAGAGGAAGTTGGTAAGGTATTTAACGTAACGAGAGAGCGTATTCGTCAGATTGAAGCAAAGGCACTTAGAAAATTAAGACATCCAAGTCGAAGCAGAAAGCTTCGGGATTATCTGGAGTAAGAGATTGTGATGAAAGAATTGAGTTTATCAAAGCGAATGGAGGCTGTGGTGAAAATGATTTCACCGCAGTCCTTTGCTATTGCGGATGTTGGTTGTGATCATGCTTATGTTGCAATTGCGCTGTGTCAGCGACAACTTGCAAAAAAGGTAATCGCCATGGATGTAAGAAGGGGACCACTTGCAATTGCAAAGAATAATGTTGTGCAATATGGTCTTGGTGAAGAAATAGAGTTACGCCTTGGGGATGGCTTGGAAGAACTCCAACCGGGAGAAGTTGACACAATTATCATTGCAGGAATGGGCGGTTTGCTTATGCGTGGAATTTTGGAGCGGGGATATTCCATTTGGACAGAGGACTGTCATCCGGTACTGGTTCTTCAACCGCAGTCTGATATTGGACAATTACGGCATTTTCTCTATGAAAAGGGCTATATGATTGAGAAAGAAAAGATGCTGTTAGAGGAAGGTAAGTATTATACCGTTATGCGAGCAATATATGATGATAGTGATTGTGAAGTAGATGATTCTGAAGCTGCATGGACTTATGGTGCATGTAATCTTCGCAATCGGGATGCAATCCTGCTGCAATATCTGAAAAAAGAAAGTTGTACTTTGCATCAGATTCAGACAAATTTAGAAGAAGTGATCAATCGGGCAAATGAAGAACAACGGGAAGTGCCGGTTAAGACTTTGACGCGTTTTAGAGAAGTACAACAGCAAATCCGAATAAATACACTGGCACAGAAATATTATCAAATAAAATAATGGAGGTGTTATATGTGAAATGCGCACAGATTATAGAAGCCTTAGAGATGCTTTCGCCCCGGGAATATGCCTGTGACTGGGATAATGTTGGTCTTTTGGTTGGACGCAGAGATAAAGAAGTGAAGAAAATCATGATTGCGTTAGATGCAACCCACGAAGTAATAAAACGTGCCGTGGCGGAAAAGACTGATATGTTGATTACTCATCATCCAATGATATTTTCTGCTATCAAACAGGTAAATGACGATAATTTTATTACAGAGAAAGTATTAATGTTAGCAGAGAATGGGATCAGTTACTATGCCATGCATACCAATTTTGATATTGTGGGTGGAATGGCGCAGTTGGCCTGTGGTCCCCAATATATGAATTTATCTGAGACAGCACCAATCTCCTGTGAACCGGGACAGACACAGGGGCTTGGCAGATATGGAAGATTGCCAATACCAATGACAGCGATGCAGGTGGCAGAGCAGGTGAAAAAATGTTTTGGAATTCCATTTGTTATGCTATATCAGTCGCCGGAGCTGACAGACAAAGTATACGACCGGATTGCAGTGCTGCCGGGTTCCGGGAAGAGCGAGATGAAAAAGGTAGTACGTGATGGGTACGAGCTGTATCTTACGGGAGATTACACACATCATGAAGGGATAGATGCGATGGATATGGGTCTTACGGTATTAGATGCCACTCATTATGGATTGGAACATATTTTCATCCATTTTATAAAGGATTATCTTACAGAAACTTTTAAAACGGAAGCATTTCATATAATAGAAGCAGACACGGGATTGCCGGTAAAGGTGATAACATGAAGGAGGATATGAATATGATGCAGATTACAGTAGATGGGGTAAAACATACAGTAGAAGAGGGAACAACGTTAGAGGCAGTTGCCAGGGAATATGGGGTTTGTGAAAATGGCGAGATTGTACTGGCTTATCAGAACCGGCATCTTTGTGAATTATTTAAGCCGGTTATGGCAAATGCCAATATTACATTTGTGTCAACCGCAGATAAAATTGGAATTGAGACCTACAGACGAAGCATGATCCTCATGATGATGAAAGCATTTCGTGATGTGTTGAAACGGGATGGGGCAACGGGGAGAATTCGTGTGTTGTTTTCCCTGAGCAAAGGATTATACTGTGAGCTCGCGAGTCATCAGGTTACTTTGTCGCAGGAATTATTACAGAAAGTTTCTGACAGGATGCAGGAATTAGTGGACGCAGATGTTCCCATTGAAAAACATACATATAATGCCCATGATCTGGTAAAACGGTTTTCCAAGCAGGGACGTAAGGATAAAGTCCAGCTATTCCGTTATAGAAGAGCTTCGAATGCCAATGCCTATCTTTTAGAGGATTTTGAAGATTATTATTATGGATTTATGGTGCCATCAACAGGCTATCTTAAATATTTTGCGCTTTATGCATATGAGGATGGATTTGTCCTGCAGATGCCGGCAAGAAAGAATCCGCTCGTAGTACCGGAATTCAAGCCGCAGAATAAATTGTTTCAGGTACTGAAGCAGTCAGACGACTGGGGAGTTATGTTGAATGTAGATACAGTGGGAGGATTAAATGATGTCATTGCGGCAGGAGAGATCGGAGATCTGATGCTTGTACAGGAGGCCTTGCAAGAGAAAAAAATTGCGGAGATTGCAGAAGCGATCAAACAACAGGATAAGAAATTTGTGTTGATTGCGGGGCCGAGTTCTTCAGGAAAGACATCTTTTTCCCATCGGTTAAGTATTCAGTTGCGGGCACTTGGTATGCATCCGCATCCGATTGCTCTGGATAATTATTTTGTGGATCGGAAATATACTCCGAAGGATGCAGAGGGAAATTTAGATTTTGAGTGTATTGAAGCGCTGGATGTGAAACAATTTAATGAAGATATGCTGCATTTGTTACAGGGAGAGGAAGTTCGGATGCCGACATTTAATTTTCTGATTGGAGAGCGGGAATACAGAGGTGACAGTTTGCAGCTCCATGAAAATGACGTATTGGTCATCGAAGGAATTCATGGTCTGAATCCCGAAGTATCCAAGCAGCTTCCGGATGAAAGTAAATTCAAGATATACATTAGTGCACTGACCCAGTTAAATGTAGATGAACACAATCGGATTGCAACAACTGATGGACGCTTGATCCGGCGAATTGTCAGGGATGCCAGAACGAGAGGGCATAATGCACAAAAAACAATTGGTATGTGGGATTCGGTAAGAAGAGGAGAGGAGAAAAATATCTTCCCTTTCCAGGAGGAAGCGGATGCAATGTTTAATTCAGCATTGATCTATGAGTTGAGTGTGATTAAACCATATGTTGAGCCGTTGTTGTTCGCGATTCCGAAAGATGCACCAGAATATCAGGAAGCAAAGAGATTATTAAAATTCTTAGATTATTTTCTTGCAGTCGGTTCCGAATCCATACCGAATAATAGTATTTTAAGAGAGTTTGTGGGTGGTAGCTGCTTCCCTGTATAATACACGGTTTCCTATATTATTTGCGAACTCTTATGTACTAAAAGAACCAATTTATGGGAATATTTATCCTAAACTGTCGAGAACTGTACAAAAAGAGTATAATTGTGAAAAAATTATAAAAAAAAACGAAATAATTGTGCAATATAGTGACAAAATAAAATGGCTGTGTTATAATATGATTAGCTAAAAATATTAAAGGAGGGCTGTTTTATGAGTGTATCAGGACAAAAGTTTGATCTACCCCAGATGAAGGCGTATTTTGAGACACAGATACCAAATGTCAGATTACTAAGCGATATGACCCTTAGCGAAACAGACTTTAAAAGCTTAGGCGCTAAGCTCAAGTCAGCCTTCGCATTTACAGATTGTAAAGATGGTATTGATGATATTATGATCTGTTACCTGGTGTATTGGGTGTACGCGCTAATCTACTGGAATGAGGATACAGGAATTCACGATGAACTGACAGATTTCTGTGCAAGCTTGCCACAGTATCAGATTCGACATCATTTAGAAATGCTGGTAGATACATTTGCAGACTACAATATTGATAAGTTTGGTTATCAGAATAAGAATGTAGAGGAGTTAGCGTCTGTTCTGATTGCCAGACACGCAGGAATACCGAATGATGAGAAGTATCAGGTGTTTGAATTGATTGATGATTATAGGAATCAGAATGTATCGGTAGACACGATGGTAGATGATATTTATGCGCACCTGCCATATAAGAGTCAGTACATATTCTCTCTACTGGATAAGAGTTCCAGACAGGAAATCATTTGGGAGATTCGGACATTGATGGCAGAGATATGTTCGAAGTCGTATACAAGAGAGGAATTGTTACAACGCTATCCGCATACATCCATTAGTTTGATTGATTATTGTTTCTATTGGCAAGAGGGAAAAGCATTGCTTTCACAGGCAAAGTAGATTATAGAATATGATGATTGTATAGTCTTCTATAGAAAAGGGACCATTGTAGCAGGGAATTATGTACATTTCCTGCTACAATGGTTCTTTTTTACTCATTCCACATATGACAAAAGTCTTATGCGATTGGCGTCATTTATGAAGGACTTGGTCGATAAGCCGGGTTATGTCGTTGAATGATCATCTATCTAGACCTGCCGTTACCGACAGGTTCAAGCAACCTACCCGAAAACGTGACGGGCCGCCACATTGTTTTCTGTTCGGTCTTGCTTCGAGTGGGGTTTACAGAGCCTGTTTTGTTACCAAAACAGCGGTGAGCTCTTACCTCACCTTTCCACCCTTACCAGTTGCCTGGCGGTATATTTCTGTTGCACTAGCCTGGGAGTCGCCTCCACCGGACGTTATCCGGCACCCTGCCCTATGAAGCCCGGACTTTCCTCACCTGCAGCCTTTCGTTTCTGCAGCCGCGATCATTTGACCAAGTCGGACTTGATTGTAGCACACAACAGATTATTCTTCAATCATTTTTTTGCAGCATGTCTTTTTTGAAATGTTCAATTTTGGGAGAAATTACAACTTTCTGGTAAGTATCCAGATACTCTTTTGAAGTATAGGTACTGATATAATTTTTCAGATATCTTTTGGTGATTCCCCTTGCGTTGAGACAATTTGCTGCCTTATTATAGGCAATGGCGGCAGTGATTGCATCCGGGTAACGCCCCACAAGATAATTACCGTTCACATGAATGGAACATTCGTAAAGCGGAGGTGTGTGATTTGCAAGGCAGGTTACTCCCATATAGTGGTTAATGATGCGTATATTCTCATATCGGAAATCCATCTCGTTGTGGTTGACAAAGATATAATCGATGCCTTTTTTGGCATAACTATGGATGCCATAACGGGAAAGAATACTGTATTGACTTCCGTAGTCGCATACGAAATAGTATCCGCCACGGCATTGTATCTGGTGTGTGGCATAGAAGAACAGATCTTCCCGGTCGAAGATAAAGTATTGCTCTGGATTTAAGTAATAGTAGAAAAAGGATTTGTGCAGATATATGGGGGTCTTAAAATATAATCCGCTGTCTCTTAAGTTGATCAGACTGACAAACTTAGAAAAAGATAATACAAGTTCAGAAGAATAGTCGGATATTTCATATTGGTGTCCACGAAGAATAGAACAGGCAAGGTGATAAGCCGCTGATGCGTTATCGGGAGAGGAAAAGCTTCCCAGACTGATATGTTTTGACGCTACCGTGATAGAACTGCGGTAATAGGGCTCTCCGTTTTTCTTTTTTGCAGAGGTTACTCCGGGATATCCATTCATGAAAGATCATCTCCTTCTAAAAAATATAACATACATATATCACATTATACGAAAAGTTGGGAAAAGTTCAAGCACAGATTGTTTGCATTCCGTTGCGCTAACCGTTCCGATGAGCCTCTAATCGCCAAAATTGTGTTCAGCAAAGGCTTCCACGATTTTCAGAGTTTCATCTACACAGCGCAAAAGTCATTTAACTAATCCATTTTTGTGCAATATGCCATCCAAGTTTTTGAAAATGGGCGTTTGACACCCTAATCTTACAAGGTAAAAAAGCTTGACCTTTTTTTGAAGAAAACATATAATCTAGATACATATGTCATATGGGTGACATACAATTGGTTGTAGCAAGAATAAAAGGAATTCGGTTGAAGGACTGATAGAGTGAAGAAGGCGGGTTGGGGATGAAGAACAGAATACAGATGAAGACGCTGGTTGGAATTATCGTTTTAGTATTCTTTGCGTTCCTGATAGGAATATTTGGATATCGGGTTGTGGTGACAGCCGGAGAACTGCCAGGCAAGTTAAGCAGCGTATCGGTAGCGGCTTCTAACGAGAATTATATTGTTCCCACATTACAACGGGTACAGAAAGTCAGCTATGACACTATGAGATATGGGTATATGGATGATTTGATGCTTGCCCGGATGAATGCACTGGACGAACATTATGATTCCCAGCGTCTAGAAGAGATTCGTGCAATCAATAACCTGACAGCTATGAGCGAGAAGACGGCGGATCGTCTTGCCTATGAGAAAGCAAAGGCAGAGAAAGAAGAGGCAGAAAAAGCAGCACTTCTTGCGCAGAAGATGGCGGAACAGGCCAAGCAGGAGAAATTGCGTCAGATTGCCATGCAGATTGAAAATGGTGGCGATACAGCCGGAGACAATGCTACCACCGGACGTGTACCGGTTGATACATGGGATAGCAGTGATACAGGAACCGGAGCCACTGCTTCGAAGGGTGGCAAAGCTGGCGAGCCTGTATATGCATCTACACATGGTGAGAAACTTGGTAAGTTTGTTATTACAGCATACTGTACCTGCCGTATTTGTTGTGGAGTATATTCGGGAAGGAATCGGACTGCAAGCGGAACGGTTCCCACATCGAATCGTACCATTGCAGTGGATACAAGTGTAATCCCATTTGGCACAAAGGTGGTAATCAATGGTCAGGTTTATGTGGCGGAAGACCGGGGCGGTGCGATTAAAGGTAACCGTATTGATATGTTTTTTATGACGCATAAAGAGGCAGTTCGATGGGGAAGAAGAACCATGGAAGTGTACCTGGCAGAATAGAAGTAGTGAATAATATGGAATCGTCATGCAGATGAATCCATTGAATAAATATGTGAAAAGAGGATAAAGGAATGGCAGTAACTTACAAGAGTACAAGAAACAGCAAGGAAACCGCAACTGCATCACAGGCAATTCTGAAAGGATTAGCAGAGAATGGTGGATTATTTGTTCCAGATACGATTCCTGCATTGGATGTAGATTTGAATGATTTAGCAAAGATGAGTTATCAGGAAGTTGCCTATGAAGTAATGAGCAGAATGCTTACGGATTTTACGGAGGAAGAGTTAAAGTATTGTATCAACAGTGCATATGATAAGAAATTTGACACTCCATTGATAGCTCCCCTTGTTAAGAAGGCAGATGCTTATTATCTGGAGTTGTTCCATGGCTCTACCATTGCATTTAAGGATATGGCACTCTCTATACTTCCATACCTGTTGGTAACGTCTGCAAAGAAGAATCAGATTAAGAATGATATTGTTATCCTGACTGCAACGTCAGGAGATACCGGTAAGGCAGCATTGGCTGGATTTGCGGATGTACCGGGGACCAAGATTATTGTATTTTATCCCAAAAATGGTGTAAGTCCGATCCAGGAGAAACAGATGGTTACTCAGAAGGGGAAGAATACATCTGTTGTGGGAATTATTGGTAACTTTGATGATGCCCAGACAGGTGTAAAGAATATGTTCAATGACAAGGAACTTGCAAAGGAGATGGATGCAAAGGGATATCAGTTCTCGTCTGCCAACTCCATTAATATCGGGCGTCTGGTTCCACAGATGGTATATTATGTATATGCTTATACCCGTTTGATTGCAAATGGTGAAATCAAAGCAGGTGATAAGATCAATGTGGTTGTTCCCACAGGTAATTTTGGTAATATTCTTGCGGCATATTATGCAAAAGAGATGGGACTTCCCATTGCAAAATTCATATGTGCTTCTAATGAGAATAAGGTATTATATGATTTCTTTGAGACAGGTGTTTATGATAAAAACCGCGAGTTTATTTTGACAACTTCTCCATCTATGGACATTTTGATTTCCAGCAACTTAGAGCGGTTAATCTATCGTATTGCAGGAGATGATGCACAGAAGAATGGGGAACTTATGAAAGCACTGAGTTCCAATGGTAAATATGAGATTACACCGGAGATGAAGGCCAGACTTTCTGAGTTTTATGGTAATTATGCAAGTGAGGAGGAGACAGCACAGACCATTAAGAAAGTGTATGAGTCAGATAATTATATTATGGATACACATACAGCTGTAGCAGCAACTGTATATGGCAAGTATGTAGCAGCAACCGCTGATAAGACACCGACCGTTATTGCATCCACTGCAAGTCCGTACAAATTTACAAGAAGTGTTATGGAAGCAATTGATGAGAAATATGCTTCACAATCCGACTTTGAATTAGTGGATGAACTGAATAAGATTTCGAATGTTGCAATTCCACAGGCAATCGAGGATATCCGCAGTGCAGCTGTATTACATGATACCGTATGTGATAAGAGCGAGATGGAACAGGTTGTCCGCAAGATTTTGGCGCTGTAATCACAACACATAACAGCGTTGTTGACAATAATATAAAAATAAGACAGTTCATTAGTACCATCCTGTCTATAAACAAAACTAGGGCTGATAGAATAAGGAGAATGCAATGACAGGACACTTATGCTCAGACCGGGCATGAGTGTCCGTTTTTGCTTTATGGAAGTAGGGTGTCAATATAAGACAGTAGAAAGGAAAAGAAATTCATGTATACGTTACAGACAAATGCAAGTTTTGACAGTGCGCATTTTTTGAAAGGATATGAGGGAAAATGCAGTAATATTCATGGACACCGTTGGAAGATTGAGGTGACGGTGGCGGCAGAGGAATTGTGTGACGAAGGACAGATCCGGGGAATGGTTGTTGATTTTGGAACTCTTAAGGACGATTTGAAACAATTAGCAGATGGTCTGGACCATTGCCTTATTATAGAAGAAGGCAGTCTTAAGGAGAAGACAAAGGAAGCGCTATTAGAGGAGAATTTCCAAATTGTGGAATTTCCGTTCCGGCCGACAGCAGAGAATCTGGCGGAGTATATCTATGATGAGTTGGAAGCTATGGAGTATCAGGTTGTGCTGGTGAAAGTGTATGAGACACCGAATAATTGCGCAGGATATAGCAGATAAGCAGGAAAGGGTGAAAAGAAAATGTCACAATTTCATGTGGTAGAGCAGTTTGTCAGTATCAACGGGGAAGGCAGGCGGGCAGGGCAGTTAGCATTGTTTATTCGATTCGCAGGCTGCAATCTATGCTGCGAATATTGCGATACAAAGTGGGCAAATGAGACAGGAGTTGCGTATGAGGGTTATACGGCACAGGAGTTAGTTACATTGATCAGGCAGAAGGGATGTACAAATGTGACCTTAACCGGAGGAGAGCCGCTTTTACAGCCGGATATGAAAGAACTGCTTACACTTCTTAGAAAAGAAACAGATATTTTTGTAGAGATTGAAACAAATGGAAGTGTTGACATTTTGCCATATCTCACCAGTGAAGACGATGACAATGTTACATTTACATTAGATTATAAGACGGCAGTGAGTGGAATGGAGAATAAAATGTATCTGCCCAACTATGAATATATGCGGGAAAAGGATACTGTTAAGTTTGTGGTAGGAAGCAGGAAAGATTTGGATACTGCAAAACGAATCATAAAACGGTATCATTTGGTTGAG
Organism: uncultured Clostridium sp.; assembly: GCA_945915475.1. Taxonomy (GTDB): domain Bacteria; phylum Bacillota; class Clostridia; order Lachnospirales; family Lachnospiraceae; genus CAG-590. The sequence goes on from CAMEFI010000008.1 coordinate 18,201, forward strand.
CGTGGGTGTGGCATTTATTTGAGTCCGTGCTTTGGTAAAATAGAGCCGTCTGAGATTGTGGACTATGTAGTGCAGAATCGGATGAATGGTGTAAATGTGCAGTTACAGCTGCATAAGTTTATATGGGACCCGGACAAACGGGGCGTATAGAAATGGAGGATACTATGGCAATTGACCAGGAAGCAATAAAAGAGCATATTAGAGGGATTTTGGTTGCATTAGGCGATGATCCGGACAGAGAAGGATTAAGAGAGACACCAGACCGGGTGGCTCGGATGTATGCAGAAGTGTTTGAGGGAATGAATTATACGAATGATGAGATTGCACAAATGTATGCCAAAAGTTTTGAGGTGCCGGAGGAAGGCAATAATGATATGGTGGTAGTCAAAGATATTGAGGTCTTTAGCTATTGCGAACATCATATGGCGCTGATGTATGACATGAAGGTAACCGTTGCATATATTCCGAATCAGCGTGTCATTGGGCTTAGTAAGATTGCCCGAATTGCAGATATGGTGGCAAAACGGTTACAGTTGCAGGAACGCATTGGAACAGATATTGCGGATGTCATCAGTAAAGCAACCGGTTCGGATGATGTGGCAGTGTATATTGAGGGGAATCATAGCTGTATGACGGCAAGGGGAATTAAAAAACCATCTGCGAAGACAGTGACAACAACTTTCAGGGGACGATTTGAAACGGATCTTACATTACAGAATAAACTTTTATTAATGTTAAAATAAACATGGAGGAAAGAAAATATGAACATGAACACAAGAAATAAAGAGGCAGCTTTAGTTGTATTCAGTGGAGGACAGGATAGTACAACCTGCCTGTTGTGGGCACTTGACCGGTATAAGGAAGTGGTAGCTATATCCTTTGATTATGGACAAAAACACAAGGCAGAATTGGATTGTGCAAAAGAGATTACCGGGAAGCTTGGGGTAGAGTGGCATGTGATGGATATGGAATTACTGAACCAGTTAGCACCGAATTCCCTTACCAGAAGTGATATTGCCGTAGATGAGAATGCGCCGGTTGAGGGTGCTCCGAATAGCGTTGTGGATGGCAGAAATATGTTGTTTTTAACCTTTGCGGCAGTTTTTGCAAAACAAAGAGGTATTACGGATCTGGTAACAGGTGTTTCCCAAAGTGATTTTTCAGGATACCCGGATTGCAGAGATGTATTCATCAAATCTCTGAATGCAACTTTGAATCTTGCCATGGATTATACATTTTGCATTGAGACACCCCTTATGTGGATTGATAAGGCAGATACATGGAAATTGGCAGATGATCTGGGAGGGCTTGATCTGGTACACAATATGACCCTTACCTGTTATAATGGAGTGAAGGGTGATGGATGTGGACACTGTCCAAGTTGTAAGCTTAGAAGAAAGGGCTATGAGGAATTTTTGGAGCGTTACAAGAAATAAAATGAATTTCATTTTGATTCCACAGGCATTTTATATTATAATATATAGATATGAATCAATGAAGGAGAAGACATATGGATCATTTGGAAGAATTAGAAGCAGAAGCAATGTACATCATGCGTGAAGTCGTTGCGGAATGTGAGAAACCAGTAATGTTATATTCGATCGGAAAAGATTCTTCAGTTATGTTACATCTTGCACTGAAGGCGTTTTATCCGGAGAAACCGCCATTTCCATTCTTACACGTGAATACCACATGGAAATTCAAAGAGATGATAGCCTTTCGTGACAAGACAGCGAAAGAACTTGGTATTGAGATGTTAGAATATATCAATGAAGAAGGTGTTCGGCAGGGCGTGAATCCTTTTGATTATGGTGCGGCTTATACGGATATTATGAAGACACAGGCATTAAAACAGGCACTTAACAAGTACGGATTTACAGCTGCGTTTGGTGGCGGACGCCGGGATGAAGAGAAATCGCGGGCGAAAGAACGTGTATTTTCTTTTCGCGATGTGAACCAGGCATGGGATCCGAAGAATCAGAGACCTGAGCTTTGGGATCTATACAATACACAGATTAATAAGGGAGAAAGTATCCGTGTATTCCCACTGTCAAACTGGACAGAGAAAGATATCTGGCAATATATTAAAAAGGAGAATATTCCTATCGTATCTCTGTATTATGCTGCAGTTCGGCCGGTAGTAGAACGGGATGGTAATTTGATTATGGTAGATGACGACCGTATGAAGCTGCGACCGGGTGAGAAGGTTGAGAATAAGATGGTGCGGTTCCGCACCCTTGGATGTTATCCATTGTCAGGAGCTGTTGAGTCAAATGCAACGACTCTTGATGAGATTATTGACGAGACATTAGCTTCCGTTGAATCGGAGCGGACAAGCCGTGTCATTGATTCGGATGGTGGTAGCGCAAGTATGGAGAGAAGAAAGAGAGAGGGATATTTTTAGTATGAATGACAAACTCCTTAAATTCATTACCTGTGGTAGTGTAGATGATGGAAAGTCCACTTTGATTGGACATTTATTGTATGATGCAAAGTTAATCTTTGCAGATCAGGAAAGAGCACTGGAATTAGATTCTAAAGTTGGTTCTAGAGATGGTAAGATTGATTACTCCCTTCTTCTTGATGGTCTGATGGCAGAGAGGGAACAGGGAATTACCATTGATGTGGCATATCGGTATTTTTCTACGGACAACCGAAGCTTTATTGTAGCGGATACTCCGGGACATGAGGAATATACAAGAAATATGGCGGTAGGAGCATCCTTTGCTTCATTGGCTGTCATATTAGTGGATGCAAGCCAGGGTGTGTTATTACAGACGAAACGGCACTCTCGGATCTGTGCATTGATGGGAATCAAGCATTTTGTATTTGCAGTGAATAAGATGGATTTGATTCATTATGACCAGCAGAAGTTTTTAAAGATTCAGAAGAATATTAAGATGCTGATGGCTGAATTTGATTATGAGTCCCTTTGCATTATCCCTGTATCAGCAACAGAAGGTGACAATATTGTGAAGAAATCCGCCCATATGCATTGGTACAATGGTACAACATTACTGTCGTATCTAGAGCAGATTGATGTATCTGAGAAAGATGAGAATATGCAGTTTACCATGCCGATCCAGAGAGTGTGTCGACCGGATCATACATTCCGGGGATTTCAGGGAACCATTGCATCCGGCAGTGTCAGTGTAGGCGATGAGATTATGGTTATGCCAAGTGGAGAGAAGGCTGTTGTCACCGGCATTTTGCAGGGCGATAAGAAAGTAGATAAGAGCAGTAAAGGTTATGCAGTAACGGTACAGCTAGATACGGAGATTGATATATCAAGAGGATGCGTATTGCAGGAGCCGGATGCGCACTTAGAAGCGGGTACTTTATTTGTTGGATCATTGCTTTGGATGGATGAGAAGAGTCTGGCAGCAGGACGGAACTTCTGGTTGAAACTGGGCACACAGTTAGTACCGGCTACCGTTATGAAGATCAAATACAAAATTGACGTCAATACCGGTGCAGAGGTGAATGCAGATGAGATTTATAAGAATGAAATTGCAGTCTGTGAGATATCTGCGGGTAGTAAGATTGTGTTTGACCGCTTCTCCAACAACCGTAAGATGGGTGCATTTATCTTAATTGATCGTGTAAGTCATGCAACGGCAGCAGGCGGTGTTGTTATGCATCCACTTTCCAGAGGGAATAACCTGAAATGGCAGGAGTTAGATATTACAAGAGAGATCCGTGAGAACCAGTTGCAACAGAAGGCTGCCACTATTTGGCTGACAGGACTATCCGGTGCCGGTAAGTCTACGATTGCCAATGAGTTAGAGAAGCGTCTGTGCTCCATGGGCAAGCATACGATGTTGTTGGATGGTGATAATGTTCGTATGGGTCTGAATAAGAATTTAGGGTTTAAGGAGACGGATCGTACAGAGAATATCCGAAGAGTTGCGGAAGTATCCAAATTGATGAATGATGCAGGCTTAATTGTGCTTACATCCTTTATTTCACCATATCAGATGGACCGGAGAATGGCCCGGGAAATCGTGGGCGACTGCTTCATTGAGATATATGTAAGTACTCCGTTAGAGGAGTGTGAACGCCGGGATGTGAAAGGTTTGTATAAGAAGGCAAAGGCAGGTCAGATTCCAAACTTTACCGGAATTTCCAGTCCGTATGAGGAACCGGAACATCCGGAGATCACAGTTGATACTACGAATCATAGTGTAAATGAATGCGTGGACCTTATTATGAAACAGCTAGAAGAATATCTCTAATAGACAATTACCGTAATACATCTATATATAAAGGAGAAAGACCAGATGAAGACTTTGTATTTGCATATAGGAACGCCTAAGACAGCAACGACAGCCATTCAATTATTTTGTTATGAGAATCGAGAAGTGTTAGAGCGTCATGGGTATTATTATCCTATGTTTGAATATGAATTTCCCAATGTTCAGAAATACCGTAATGGTCATTTTCTGGTATGTCGTGTATTGGATGAAAATCGAAAACGAATTCCGGAGCAGCAGGAGGCTTTAACAAGAAAGGTAATTGGAGAACTGTTAGATGTTTTTGAGCAGCATGATACGGTGATTCTGTCAGATGAAGGTATTTGGAATCGGGGATTTTTTGAAGATACGCATTGCTGGAGCAAAATAAAAGAAGAACTTGTGCAGCGGGATATTGTGGTAAAGGTAATCGTATATTTTCGCAGACAGGATGACTTTTTGTTCTCATGGTGGAATCAGCAGGTAAAAGAAGGAATGCTGGGTTCTTCTGTTATGGACTGGGATGAAGTGACGGAAAAGCTGCCATATATTAAATTGGATTATTATGGGTATTTAGAGCAGATTGCAGAATATGTTGGTAAGGAGAATATTATCGTTCGAATATTTGATCGTCAGCAATTTGTCGGTGGAAGCATTCAAAGTGATTTTCTTCATGCAATTGGCCTTTCCATGACAGATGAGTATAATATGGCAGATGCAATTCAGAATCTTAGTCTCAACAAAAATGACATCGAAATCAAACGGGTGCTGAATACAATACCCGGCTTGGAGAAAAGCGACAACAATCTTTTTCGTAAGGTTGTCTCTGAGATGTCCGGCGAAACTACAGATGATAAGAACGTCAGTATGTTTTCGAAAGAGGAAGACCAGATGTTTATGCAGCAATATGAAGAGGGGAATAACAGGATTGCAAAAGAGTATCTGCATGTGGATACCCCAATGTTCCCGCCGGTTGAAGGCTCTATAGAGAAGTGGAATGTGGACAATGAACAGATGATCCGTGATGTCATTCGTTTCTTTGGCACAACAACCATTCATTTAATGAGAAAGAACGAAGAACTGAACCGGGAATTGCAGGTACAGAAACAACATATTCATAATATCCGTTTCAAAATGCAGCATCCGGTGAAAGCAATGTTGAACAAAATAAAGCGTAAGGAATAGGGAAGGGAGATTGTCATACCAGATTGAGGTTACAAATTTCAGATGGTAACGACAGTCTCTTTTTACATTTCCCTTGCAATGTATATCCGTATTGAGGTATAATAAACCAATGTTTAGATGGGAAATTTTACACTTTTATAGATTATTAGCAGACATTTAGGAGGAATTTTATTATGACAATATTGGTAACAGGTGGTGCAGGGTTTATTGCCAGTCATACAAATGTGGAATTGTTAAATGCAGGTTATGATGTGGTTGTTATGGATAATCTTTGTAATTCCAGTAAGGAGTCTGTTGCGAGAGTAGAGAAGATCACAGGAAAGAAAATCAAATTCTATGAGGCCGACATGAGAAATGTTTCAGACTTGGAGCCAATCTTTGCTGAGAATACAATTGATGTGATCATACATTTTGCCGGACTGAAGGCGGTGGGTGAATCCTGTGAGAAACCATACGAGTATTATGAGAATAATATAAGTGGAACATTAAACATTATCCGGATGATGAAGAAATATAATGTGAAAAAGATGGTATTTTCATCTTCTGCTACGGTGTATGGCAATCCGGAGCGGATTCCCATTACAGAGGAATGTAAGGTTGGTGGAGTGACGAACCCATATGGAAGAACAAAATTGATGCTAGAGGAGATTCTTACAGATATTCAGAAGGCAGACCCTACATTTGATATTGCACTGTTGCGTTATTTTAACCCGATTGGTGCTCATGAAAGTGGATTGATCGGGGAGGCTCCCAATGGAATTCCCAATAATCTGTTGCCATATGTGGCAAAGGTCGCTGCCGGTGTATTAGAGAAAGTAAATGTGTTTGGCGATGATTATGATACACCGGATGGAACAGGAGTCCGGGATTATATTCATGTGGTGGACCTTGCAAAAGGGCATGTATGCGCAGTGAAGAAGCTGTTAGAGCATCCGGGGCTTGTGATATATAATTTAGGAACGGGCATTGGATATTCTGTGTTGGACATTATCCATAATTTTGAGAAGGCGTGTGGTAAGAAAATTCCATATGTAATCGCACCAAGAAGAGCAGGGGATATCGCAACCTGTTATTCCGACCCTTCTAAGGCAGAAAAAGAGCTTGGGTGGAAAGCAGAATATGGGATAGACCGGATGTGTGAGGATGCATGGAGATGGCAATCTATGAATCCGAATGGTTATGATATTGTTACGAAATAATGTTTCGGGAGGAAGGGAACGCTATGAAGAATTTGTTGTTTATTGTGAATCCTTCAGCTGGGAGAAAGCATATAAAAGGCAAATTATTTGATATAGTAGATCTGTTTGTAAAAGCAGACTATAACGTGCGGGTATATCCGACTCAGGCAAAGGAGGATGCAACCCGGATCGTAGGTGAAGAGGGGTGGCTTTATGATCTGATTGTCTGTGCAGGCGGAGATGGTACATTGGATGAAGTGGTTTCCGGTTGTATGAAATGCGGATGTGATACACCCATTGGGTACATACCCTCTGGTACTACGAATGATTTCGCAAGGAGTCTCGGAATTCCGAAGGATCCGATTCGGGCGGCCAAGCGGATTGTAAAATATCAGCCACAACCAATTGACATCGGCTCTTTCAATGGCGATTGCTTTGTGTATGTGGCAGCGTTTGGTGCATTTAGTGCAGTGAGTTATTCCACTCCACAGGAGTATAAGAATCATTTAGGACATATGGCTTATATTCTAGAGGGCATTCGAAGCGTACCGAGTCTCACATCTTATCATATGAAAGTGGAATATGATGGTAATGTCATTGAAGATGATTTTATCATCGGAATGATAACGAATTCCCTGACAGTCGGCGGTTTCCCGAATCCAAATTCTAAGATTGCCAAGTTAGATGATGGAATGTTTGAGGCACTATTAGTCAAATATCCTACGAATCCAATTGATTTGCAGGCAACGGTTACGGCATATCTGATGGGTGAATTTAATCCGGAATATATGTATCAGTTTAAGGCAAGGAAAATATGTGTGGACAGTTTAGAGACTGTGGCATGGACATTAGATGGTGAATTCGGTGGTAATGTTACATATGCAGAGATTCAGAATATGCAGCATGCAATCAACATCATTAAGAAGTAACATGAGACAAGAATAATGAATATCAAAGAATAATAGAACAAAGGGGAATCAATCATGGGTAAATATTTTGGAACAGATGGTTTCAGAGGCGAAGCAAATGTAGATTTAACAGTGGAGCATGCGTATAAGGTAGGAAGATATCTTGGATATTATTATGGTAAGAATCATGAGGATGGCAAGGCAAGTATCGTAATCGGAAAGGATACCAGACGTTCCTCTTATATGTTTGAGTATTCATTGGTTGCAGGACTTACGGCAAGTGGTGCGGATGTATATCTGATGCATGTAACGCCAACACCTAGTGTTTCTTATATTGTACGGTTGGATGAGTTTGATTGCGGAATCATGATTTCCGCAAGTCATAATCCATATTATGATAATGGAATCAAGGTAATCAACGGACAGGGGTATAAGTTAGAGGCGGATGTAGAAGCTGAGATTGAAGCATATATTGATGGAGAAATCGGCGAGATACCATTTGCTAAGAGAGAGCAGATTGGTAAGACTGTGGATTATGCAATGGGACGTAATCGCTATATCGGCTATTTGATGACGCTGGCGACCAGATCTTATAAGAATATGCGGGTGGGATTGGACTGTGCCAATGGTGCTTCTTCTACTGTAGCAAAAGCTGTATTTGAAGCTCTGGGTGCCAAGACCTATGTGATTAATAATGAGCCGGATGGAACCAATATTAACAATCACTGCGGTTCTACACATATTGAGCAGTTACAGAAACTGGTCGTTGACAAACAGTTGGATATTGGGTTTGCTTACGATGGAGATGCAGACCGGTGCCTTGCCGTTGACGAGACTGGAGAAGTGATTGATGGGGATAAGATTCTATATGCATGTGGCTGTTATCTGTCTGAACGTGGAGAACTCAATAACAATACGGTTGTGACTACGATTATGTCCAATCTGGGATTATATAAGGCATTGGATAAGAAAGGAATTTCTTACGAGAAAACAGCAGTTGGAGATAAATATGTCTTTGAGAATATGATGGAAAATGGTCATTCCCTTGGGGGAGAGCAGAGTGGTCATATCATTTTCAGCAAATATGCCACAACAGGAGATGGCGTGCTTACTTCCATCAAGTTAATGGAGGTCATTTTAGAGAAGAAGGTGAAGGCGTCGGATCTGTTCCGGGGTTTGAAGATTTATCCACAGTTATTACAGAATGTTAAGGTCAAGAGCAAACCGGAAGCAAAGGCAGATCCGGATGTTATTGCAGCGGTAGAGAAAGTGGAAAAGGCATTGGGGGATGATGGTAGAATTCTGCTTCGTGAAAGTGGAACAGAGCCGGTTATCCGTGTTATGGTAGAAGCTGCAACGGATGAACTTTGCAAACAATATGTAGATGAGGTAGTTCAGGTGATTAAGGCCAAAGGGCATGAAGCATAAGAACGGAGATAAGGATGAGAGTACAAGATACATACAGAAATACATGTAGAATAGGATTTCTTGCGTTGGCAGTTGCATGCCTGCTTGGAGGGTTCTCATTGAAGGCACATGCTGAGAAGAATGGCTGGGACAATGGTTACTACTATGAAGATGGTGAGAAAGTAACGGATGACTGGGTCAAAACAGGTGGTAAGAGATATTATGTAGATGAGAATGGTAAGAAGTTAGTCGGCTGGCATCGAATCGGTTCTTCTTATTATTTCTTTAATCAGAAAGGAAATAATTATCAATCCGGTAAGCCTATTGGTGCGCAGATTACGAAATTGAGTGATGGTGCCATTACCATGGGTATAGATGTGTCAACATGGCAGGGAAATGTGAACTGGAAGAAGGTAAAGGCTTCCGGCGTGCATTTTGTTATGATGCGGGTTGGATATGGAAAGGGAAGATATGGATCAAAGAATTGTACATTGGATAACCGTTTTAAGACCTATGTCAAGGGAGCGGTAGATGCAGGAATTCCCATTGGTATCTATTTCTATTCCTATGCAACTACGGAAGAAGAGGCATTGGAGGAAGCAGAATTTACAATTGAACAGCTGGAAGGAATTCCAGTGAGTTTTCCGGTTGCGTATGATGTGGAGGATGCACATATTCTTAATAAGACGACGAATGAACTGCGTACTTCCATGGTAAAAACATATATGGATACCATTGCAGCAGCGGGATATTATCCGATGTTTTACAGTAATCAGAACTGGTATAATAATTATTTGGAATCTGATGAGTTAGAGGATTATGATTTCTGGTATGCAAGATATACCAATCAGGAACCGGATATTGAAGAGTATCCATATACGATCTGGCAGGCAACTTCCACACAAAAGATGAAGGGAATTCCGGATAATACGGTGGATATTGACTTCCTCTATAAAGATTACAGCAAGATTATTGAAACCAGGACAACAGCGCTTAAGTATGGCTGGCATAAAGAGGGACTTAACTGGCAATATTATTATCAGGGCAAACGGAAGTCTGATGGATGGATGACGTTAGCCGGGAAGACGTATTATCTGGATAGTCAGGGTGCAGCAGAAGGCTGGCAGACCATTGATAATAACCACTATTATTTCAATAGTAAAGGTGTTATGCAGACGGGAATTGTTCGTATTGGATGGAATCGGTATTTGTTTGATGAAAATGGAATTTTACAGATGACTACAGACAAACCGGGTATTACCATCGATGAAGATGGAGTGTGCCATATCAAAAAGGGCTGGTATAAGAACAAAAAGGGCAAATATTTCTATCGGAACAGTAATGGTTCCATTGCTAAGAATAAGTGGATATCCACAAAGGGAAAGAAGTACTATGTCGGCAGTAATGGTTTACGAGTGACAGGATTTCGTACGATCAAAAAGAAGAAGTATTATTTTAACAGTAAGGGTGAAATGGTACGGGGCAAGAGTATAGTTATCAATGGCCGAAAATATACCTTTAAGCAAAATGGGCAGTTGAAATAATCTGTGCAGGAGATGGAGAATACGTTGTTATGAAGAAGAGAGAGAAATTTAAGCGTTTAATCAATTTTTTAGAGGGCTTTGTAATCTTAGCGGCCCATACACTGGTCTTCGCTTTTGTGTGGTATGGCTCTTATGTAAAACAGTTAGAGATACCATTTTTCCGACGTGGTGACTGGGCAGTGATTGGTGTATATGCGTTGATTCTTTTCCTGCTGACACATCTGTATGGAGGATTTAAGATTGGTTATTTGCGGTTAATGGATGTATTGTATTCGCAGATATTATCCTTGATATGTGCAAATGTTGTAGCATACGTACAGGTTGTACTGATCAGTAGGGAATATCTGAGTTCTGTTCCACTTCTCAAGATGACAGTTGTTCAGATTTGTATTATTTTGCTGTGGGTATTTATATGTAAATTGATCTATGCAGCTTTATATCCACCAAGACAGATGCTGCTTGTCTGTTATGACAGAGATCCGGATGATATGATCAATAAGATGAGCTCCCGTCAGGACAAATATGAGATTTGCGATATTGCAGATCTGAATCAGGAGACTTTAGATGGTGTCTGCGATATGGTGAATGAATATGAGGCAGTTCTGATCTACGATATTCCGGCATATGAGCGTAATATTATTTTGAAACGATGCTTTACAGAAGGTGTCAGAACTTATGTTACACCGAAGATATCAGATATATTGCTAAGAGGTGCAGATAATATTCATCTGTTTGATACGCCGTTGTATCTGTCCAGAAACCAGGGACTGTCAGCTGACCAGCTAATGTTCAAGCGATTGTTGGACTTAGCTGTATGTCTGCCTGTATCTGTATTGTTGATGCCGCTTTTTCTGGTGATTGCATTTCTAATCAAGATATACGATGGAGGTCCTGTTTTATATAAGCAGCCAAGACTTACCGTGGATGGTAAGGTGTTTAACATATATAAGTTCCGAAGTATGCGGATGGATTCTGAGAAGGAAGGAGCACAGCTTGCCAGGAAGAATGATGATCGTATTACACCGGTGGGACGTGTGCTTCGTGCATTGCATTTTGATGAGTTTCCACAGCTTATTAATATTATCAAAGGAGATATGTCATTAGTTGGCCCGAGACCGGAACGGCCGGAGATTGCAGCACAATACAAAGAGATTATTCCGGAGTTTGATTTTCGCCTTAAGGTAAAGGCAGGACTTACCGGGTACGCGCAGGTATATGGCAAGTATAATACAACTCCGTATGATAAGTTGAAGTTAGACCTTACGTATATTGAGAATTATTCATTCTGGTTAGATATTAAGCTGATGTTCCTGACATTTAAGATTCTGTTTCAGAAGGAGAATACAGAGGGAATTGATGCAAACCAGGTGACAGCGGTGAAAGAAAAGAAGGAGTAGTGTAGATGAACCGGACTGGGATAAAGGTGATATTTTCGGAATTGGTTCGTGTAGCTACGCTGCCGTTTCGATTGCTTCCGGTTAAGAAGAACCGGATTCTGTTTACAGGGCTTACGGGTGGTCATGTATATGATTATTCCTGTAATCCAAAGTATATATATGAATATTTACGGGATTACGCCAAAGGGCAATATGAATTTGTCTGGGCAGTGAGTGACAAAGAAAAATACCGTTTTTTGCAGGAAGAAGGTGTGAAATTAGTTCGACATTTTACACTTTCTTCTATTCCTATGTTATTGACTGCAAAGGTTATTGTTACCAATGGTTCCTATGTACCCTGGTTTCCATTTCGAAAGAAACAATGTGTGATCAACACATGGCATGGTGGTGGAGCATATAAAAAAGTGGAGATGGAGACGGATAAGACGGATTGGGCGGCAAAACGGATGACATCCTTTTGTGCAAACAATATGGATCTGTTCGTTGCAAGCTGCAGGGTACAGGAGGAACAAATGATCCGGACAACCTATGGATATCAGGGGGAAGTGCTTCGTAAAGGAACTCCCCGTAATGACAGACTGGTGAATCACGACACAGAGCAGATGGCTCGAAAGGTGAGAGAGGTATGTCAGATTCCGGCAGATGCAAAGATACTGCTTTACGCGCCAACTTACAGGTATGGAACAGTACCGGCAATACTTGATTGCGATTCCCTGCTGGAACAGCTAGGAGGAAAGTGGGTATTTTTGAACCGCTATCACCGATATCAGACGGAGGATATGAATGTCCGGGTAGTGGGAACAAAGATGATAGATGTCATGGATTATCCGGATATGCAGGAATTGTTAGCGGCAGCTGATGTGTTAGTAACAGACTATTCATCATGTGTATGGGATTATTCTTTTCTGAAAAGACCATGTATTCTTTTTGTTCCGGATAAGGAAGAATATATACGCAAGACGGGATTTTATGTGGAACCGGATCAATGGCCGTTTCCACAGGCAGCATCACAGCAGGAATTGTGTTCCTTGATTCAGGCATTAGAAGAGAATGCTGTCAGAAAAGAAGAATATATAAAGGATATAGAACGGCATTTGCAGGAACTTGGCAGCTATGAAAGCGGGCAGGCTACGGAAGCAATTGCAGTGTGGATAAAAAAGAGGATGGAAGAGTGTTAGGTAATGAGTAGGGAGGCAGGGATATGCAGACAGCTGTTTCGGTGATTATACCGGTTCATAATGGTGCAGATTATATTGAGGATACTGTGTCTTGTATTATGAAGCAGACATTTCAGGATATGGAAATTATTATCGTGGATGATGGTTCAACAGATGAGACTTCGCAGACCGTACACATGTTACAGGAGCAGGATTCCAGAATTTCTTATATCTATCAGGATAAGGCAAATGCGGGAGTTGCGAGAAACAAGGGAATGCAGGAGGCCAAGGGGGAGTATCTTCTTTTTTTAGATGGTGATGATCTGTTTGAACCTACATTAGTGGAAGTTATGTATAACCAGATTGTGAAAGATGAGGCAGACGTATGTGTTTGTGATGCTGACCAGTATGATACAGGAAGTGGACAATATTTGTCTAAACCGCAATATCTGCGTAAGAAATATCTGCCGGAGAAGATTCCGTTTTCCAGAAAAGAGATAGGAAATGCAATCTTATATTTTACAACGAGTGTTCCATGGAATAAGATGGTTCGTAAGACATTTATCGATGAACATCAGTTGTATTTTCAGGATATTGAACGGGCGAATGATCAGTTTTTTTCTATTATGACATTAGTTTTAGCACAACGGATTACTATAGTGGATCGTGTGCTGGTACATTACCGGATTAATCAGAAAGGCAATCTTACAACAGAGTTTTCTAAGACGCCTCTTTGCGCATTTGAGGCGATGCTGGCAACAAAAGAGGAATTAGAGCGAATGAGCTTGCTTCAGGATGAGAATGTGCGGTGTGCATTTGATAATAAGGTATTGAATTTAATGATATACAGTCTGAATATTCAGCGTTCCATAGATGCTTACAAAGAATTATATGAAACATTAGTAAATGGGGGCTTTGAAAAGCTGGGGATGACAGTGAGAGAAGAGACATATTATTTTAACAAATTAGAGTATCAGAATCTGAAAAGCTTTCATGAACTTTCTTACGATCAGTTTCTCCTTATGAAGAATCGGGAATACCGGGATGCCATAGCAAGGAAAAATGCGGCATATAAGGATATGGTGGAGCAGAAGAATGCGGTGATTGAAGACTTGAAAGAAAAAGAAAAAGAATTAAAGGCAATCAAGAAAAAGAACTGGTATAAGAAGATAACAAAGTGGATTGCGAGATATCACAAATTGATTGGCAAAGAAGATGAGTACTAAGGGTTGAGGTGAAGAGATGAAGTTAAATGCACAAACAGAAGTATTGGTTGACAAATTAGCCATTCGCCGGGATATTATGACAATTGGAGTATTGGTAAGGGATATGTCAGGCAATCCAGAATCCGTTGAGATTAAATTAGCGGTTAAGTTTGAAAACGAAAAAGAAACCCGTATTCTTCCGCTTAGTGTGACGGATACAAGTTTTGATGAAAAAGGGAACTATATCGGATATGCCATTTTTGATTATGAGTTAGATGCCGTATTTTTCCGCAGTGATCTAAATAATTTTACCGTGACTGTACAGGCCTATGATGGAAACACATATCGGGATATTCTGGTGGAAGGGAATGATTTTAATCAGGTAAAAGATGAGAATGAATATGCCTGCAGCCTGAATCAGGGTGTGATCAACATAAAAAGGAAAAAGCCTGTGAAGATACCAAAGAACAATCCAATTCTGGCTGTTCTTATATTTTGTTACCGTGCGATGGAATTTATAATAGGAACTGCACTGATTCCACTTTTTCTGTTAGATGGTATTTATGTTCATTTTTTAGGGAAAAAACGACGCTTTATGGAAAATACGTATGGCGGTGGACAATTAAAAAGGGCACTATTGTTTGCAAAATGGAGATATTCGTCTTTTTGCCGGCTTACTATGAATCGTGCTACGATTAAGAAGACTTTTTTGAACGTGGCAACTTCTGTGATGTCTGTATTTTTTAAGCAGGAATATATTTTGTTTGTTTCGTCAAGGAGAACGGATCTTACAGGGAATATCGCTTATGTGAATGATGTTCTGCAGGAGAAAAATGCAAAGGTTTTGTTCTGGCTGGTACCGGGTAAGACAAAATATATGACATTTCGTAACTTCTGGCTGTTGGCGTATCGATTGGCACGAAGTAAAGTAGTAGTGGTTGATGATTTCACACCGGTATTAAATGAAGTCTGGGCCATGGAACATCGTATTTTAATTCAGCTATGGCATGCCTGTGGTGCCTTTAAGACATTTGGATTTACAAGGGTTGGGAAGGATGGTGGACCGAATCAGACAAGTACCAATCACCGTTACTATAATTATGCCATTGTCAGCTCCTCAGAAATTCGACGCTTTTATGCAGAGGGGTTCGGTATTGATGTGAAGAATGTGAAGGCATTGGGAATTCCGAGAACGGATGATTTCTTTAAGGAATCTTATAAGACAGAGATCCGTGCCAGACTTTATAAAGATTATCCACAGCTTCAGAATAAGAAGGTGATATTGTTTGCACCAACTTTTCGAGGGAACGGAGCAGGAACGGCCCATTTTCCATTTGAGAAGTTCGATGTAAAGAAGATATTAGAAAAGCTTGGGGATGAGTATATGATTATCATTAAGCATCATCCTTTTGTAGAGGCCAGACATCCTGTAGATTCTTCTGTAAAAGACAGAGTATTAGACTTGTCTTCGGAGTCTGAGATTAATGATCTGCTCTTTATTACGGATCTTTTAATTACAGATTATTCTTCTGTTATTTTTGAGGCGTCCCTGTTGAATATTCCGATGTTGTTCTATGCATATGACCTGGAGGATTATGTTGTAAATAGAGATTTCTATTATCCATTTAAGAATTTTGTACCGGGTAAGATTGTGAGAAGTATGGATGATATTGTGGAAGCGATTGAAAAGGAAGATTATGAAGGTTGGAAAGTAGAGGCATTTAAGAATCGATTCTTTGACCAGCTTGATGGAAAATCTTCAGAACGTGTAGCTGATTTTATTATAAGCTTACTGGAGAAAGGAAAGAAATGAAAACATCAGTACAAGAAAAGAAAAGAAGTATAACAGACCGGATTAGTGACCGGCAAATCTGTATTTTGCTATATATGATCTCTTTTTTAATGATGACGGCGCTGGGGAGTGTTTTAAGTGTTTCTTATATATTAGACGAGACAGGAACCGTGGCAAATGCTGCATATCTTGCCGGATATAACTGGCATAACTGGGTAACAAACACCGGCGGTTACTTCTATAAATATGGACAGGCACCGTTTTATGCATGGATATTCAAGTGTGTGAATAATCCATATCTTATTTATAAGTTAATGATGATTGTAAATGGTGCATTTGTTGCGTTTGTTCCGGTGATGGCATACCGGATCTGTCGTCATCATTTACAACAGGATAATAAGATGAAGTGTGCCATGCTTTCCTTTGTACTTATTTTTGTTCCGGCTACCGTGCTGTATTCTTTGTTTGCAAGAGCAGATGTGATGTTGATTGCTTTTGCGTGGATCACTCTTTATGTGTTGCTGCAGGCAGGAGATCAGACAAAGAAGAACCGGCAGATTTTGTATTCTGCTCTGGTTGCGTTTGTAAGTGTATATATGTATATGTGTCATTCCCGGGGAATTGTCTTTGTCATTGCTGTGTTTATGGTGGTAGTGGCATGGCGTTTTTTTGCAAAAGAAAAAAATATCTGTTTTCCTTCTTATCTTGTAAGTTTGGTTGTCTGGCTGATGGTGGATAAGAAACTTACCCGTTTCTTCAAATCGAATATCTGGGGGACCGGGGCAAAGAAGAATACTCTGGAGAACATGAATTATGACAAATACCGGAATCTGCTTACGTTAGATGGAATAAAAACGGTTTTGAATAATGTGACAGGCTGGATGTTCAGTACCTTTCTTGGTACATTTGGACTGGCAATTCTAGGATTGCTGTTTTCTATGGTGGTTATCGTGTTCTTTGTTGCAAAGAAGAAGAATATGACACCGAAAGAAGCGGTAATCAGTATGTATGCCGCTCTTTGCTATGGGGGAACCGTAGCACTTGGAGTGCTGTTTTCTTTTGGTTCTAATTATCGTTTTGTAACGGGACAGGAGATTACAAGAGCAGACCGGTTTCTGTATAGCCGTTATATTGCGCCAACCTATGGGATTCTCATTTTTATAGCACTTTATTATCTGTTCTTCCGGACAGATTGTTTCCGATGGAAGACGAAAATGTTTACGTTACTTTTAGGAGGCGGGTTGATTGTATATTGCAGGACCTGGCTTGCCGGTTATGTGAATAAAGTAGAGTATTCATGGAGAAATACCATTGATGCAGCTCTTTTTTTTGATACGGTACGATATGGCAACGATGCCAACGTATATAGCGGTGTCTCCCGGGCACTGCTGAAAGCCGCAGTACTTGCTTTCTTTATCCTGTTTGTATGTATTGTGATCAATCTGTGCAAAATAAAATATACCAAAACCATTCTTTTTGTGATTGCATGCTGTTTTGTTGTCAGCTTAAGGGTCAATTACAATAAGCTGCGTTTTTCCACGGATATAAGACCTATGGTTACAATTGGACCGGTCATCACATCCATGTATCAGTTAGAGACGGATACGGACATATCAGAAGAATATCGGGATGTGTATGTGGATAGTTCCATCACAAGAAAAAGAATGTTACAGATTGGTATGCCGCACTTTGATCTGCGGGTTAATCAGAGTGTGCAACCGGAAGATGTTGACAATATGTTTATTGTATCTAAGAGATATTCTGCCGGCAATGGCTGGATGGATGAGGATTGTTACCGGCTTCCTGATTATGATATGGAAGACGGGGCGACCATTGTCCTGGTGAAGGGAGAAGAACTGAAGTCTGCTTTGGAGCAAAAAGGAATCAAAGTGGAAGCTCTTCCTGTAGATTATACGAATCGGACATTACCCGAAAGACCACTGGATTTGGAAAAAGATACGGAGCTGGTATTTGGTTACCAGAAAGCGGCCTTTTTCTATGGCAGATAAACATAACTTGTGAAGATGAATATTCTGTGATAGAATAAGGCGAATACATCGGGAGGCAATATGATGAAGCGATTTATAAATGATGTTGTGAAGTATTACAACTATATGGTAAGAGCAGCGAAGTCTGCATTGAAGACGGAGGTAGCCAATTCCTATCTGAACTGGATCTGGTGGATTCTGGATCCGTTATTCTCTATGTTAACCTATTATTTGATCTTTGGCGTTATTTTTGATGGAAAAGAACAATACTTTGTAATATTTCTGTTTATTGGATTGACGATATGGAATTTCTTTAATAAGAATGTTGTACAGAGTGTCAATATGATCAAGAGAAACAAGTCTATTGTTGCAAAGGTATATATTCCCAAATACATATTGCTAATCTCTAACATGATGATCAATGGGTTCAAGATGATGATTTCCTGGTTCATTGTTGTGCTGATGATGGTATGCTATCGGGTAGAGATATCATGGTATGTGCTTGCCTTTGTCCCAATCATGATCGTGCTTATCATTTTTACATTTGGATTCAGTGTACATTTGCTTCATTTTGGTGTATTTATCGAGGACCTTAACAATGTGATCAATATTGCATTCAAGTTGTTATTTTACATGACGGGTATTATGTATAATATTGAGAAGAGAATTCATGTTCCGTGGGTTCGGGATGTGATGATATATGGCAACCCCATTGCATTGCTCATTCATGATATGCGAAATGTATTGTTATATCAGACGGCACCATGTTGGGAAGGGATGGCTATATGGGCAGCAATTGGAATACTGTTAAGTGCAATAGGTATCAGACAGATCTACAAGAATGAGAATACTTATGTAAAGGTGATATAATGAAGAATAACGAATGGAATGAAGAATTGAATGATGAGATAGATGGAGAGAAGATTAGCAAGGAGATTGATGACCGGGATATTGCTATTGAAGTGAAGAATCTTTGTATTGGCTATAAGAATATCAAGGCATATTCTATTAAGAAGAGTCTTCTTCGCCTGAAAAAGGTACAGGTGGAAGAATTTCAGGCTGTTAAGAATGTATCCTTTACGGTTCCCAAGGGCCAGATTATGGGGATCATTGGTAAGAATGGTAGTGGTAAATCTACTATGTTGCGTGCAATTGCCGGAATCTTCAGTCCGGACAGTGGAACCATCGACCTGAAAGGGCATACGGTATCCCTGCTATCCATTGGTGTCGGTTTTCAAAAAGAAGTAACAGGAAGAGAGAATATATTATTATCCGGAATGTTGTTAGGATTTTCAGAAGAAGAGATTCGTTCCAAGATGGATGAGATTATTGAATTTGCAGATTTGGGCAGATTTATTGATATGCCGGTTAAGACATATTCCAGTGGTATGTATTCTAAGTTGGCATTTTCCATTACTGCCATTTTAGAGACCGAAATTATGCTCATCGATGAGGTGCTTAGTGTAGGAGATCAGAGATTTAAGAAGAAAAGTTTTCGAAAGATGAAGGAATTGATCTCCAATAAGGATCGTACTGTTGTGATTGTATCGCATAATATATCGACGCTGAGTTCGTTGTGTGACCGGGTTATGTGGATGCATGATGGAGAAATCATGAAAATTGGTCCAACGGATGAAGTATTAGAAGAATATCAGGAGTTTATGAAATAGTGGTACGTAAGATTGTCAAATGGTTCGTATTTAAATGCATATATCCCTTTTGGTACTGGCTGACATCGAGAAGAGCCATTCGACGGAATAAAGTGATTTTTGTTGAGAACCATCAGGGGGCATTGACGGATAATTTCCGATTATTATATCAGGAGTTCCGGCAGAGAGGATATGATATACATGTGCATTATCTTAGGGTGGCACATTCCGGTTGGGGAACTATCATTCGGCGGTCTATGCGCTTAATTGGAGATATGGCAACAGCGTCTGTTGTGTTTCTCAATGAGTCGAACAGTCTTTTTGGTGCCTTTACCCTTCGGAAAGGTACGCAGCTCATTCAGGTATGGCATGCATGTGGAGCCTTTAAAAAATGGGGTTATAGTGTTGCAGACAAGGAATTTGGAGAGGATGCGAAGGAATTATCGAGATATTCCGGTCATCGTAACTATACATTAGTGCCGGTAAGTGGAAGGGATGTGTGTTTTGCGTATGAAGAGGCATTTGGGCTTCAGGGCAGGCATGTTGTAAAGCCACTTGGAGTCAGCAGGACAGATGTGTTCTTTGATGATGCATATAAACAAAAGGCATTTGAACATTTATATCAGTGGAGACCGGAGTGGAAGGGGAAGACAATTCTGTTATATCTCCCCACGTTTCGTGGTTCCATTAAGGAGGCAAAGGCCCCGGATGCTCTGGATTGGGAGATACTTGCCGGTCTGGATGAATCTTATGTGATGGTGATTCAGAATCATCCTTTTGTGACCTCCAAAATGGAGATACCAGCGGATTTGTCACACCGGGTTCTGGATATAACAGGAATGAGTGAACATGGGATGACAACAGATGAATGGATGATCGTATCGGATATCTGTATTACGGATTATTCTTCTGTTGTATTTGACTATTCATTGCTGGAGAAACCGATTCTCTTTTTTGCCTATGACTTAGCGTCCTATTATGATGAGAGAGGTTTCTATTTTCCCTATGAGGATTTCGTTCCGGGACCGATTGTGTACAATACAGAAGAACTGGTGGAACAGATTACCGGTATCACCGGATTTGATTATCATAAGCTGAATGCTTTTAAAGACAGATATATGAATGGGTGTGATGGAGCATCTACAAAACGAATCGTGAATCGCATTTTAGAAACTGCATAGATGAAAACAGGAGGTAGCAGTGATGGAAGGTAGTAATATTTATGGTGTTGTTCTTGCCGGAGGCAAGGGAACACGGATGGGAAATGTAGAAAAGCCAAAACAGTTTATGGAGATTGGCGATAAGCCGATTATCGTACACACCATTGAAAAGTTTGTTGCGAATACGCAATTTGAGAAAGTTTTAGTGTTGTCTCCAAAACAGTGGATAAAACATACACAGGATCTGGTTCGCAAATATATTCCCAATAGTGAGCAGGTTGTAGTAATTGAAGGTGGAACCACAAGAAATGAGACGATTATGAATGCCATTGCCTATATTGAGAAGGATGGCAGGTTGGATGAAGATACTATTATTGTCACCCATGATTCGGTTCGCCCCTTTGTGACACATCGGATTTTGGAGGAGAATATCCGTTATGCAAAAGAATTTGGTGCATGTGATACGGTGATTCCAGCGACAGACACCATTGTGGAGAGTACAGATCACCAGCTTATTACCTCTATTCCTGACCGGTCTACCATGTATCAGGGACAGACTCCACAATCATTTAAGGCAATGCATCTTAGAGATCTGTATACTTCTTTGTCTGCGAAGGAAAAGGAGATTCTTACAGATGCATGCAAGATACTCGTTATTAAGGGAGAGCAGGTTCATCTGGTCGATGGAGAAGTATCCAATATTAAGATTACGTATCCGTATGACATGAGAGTTGCAGAAGCGTTGTTAGGAGGCATGTAGAATGTTAAACGCAGTATATCAGTTAAAACGCCCAAGACAGTTCGAATTGGTGTACAAGGATATTACGTTTGATAAAGAGAATGCAATTGTAAGACCAACGCATCTGTCGATTTGTAATGCGGACCAGAGATATTATCAGGGAACCCGTTCCGAGGAAGTGCTTCGAAAGAAACTTCCAATGGCGCTAATTCATGAGGGCATTGGACAGGTAATCTATGATCCTTCCGGAGAATTCAAAGTGGGAGACAGAGTAGTAATGATTCCGAACCTTCCTAGTGAAAAGGATGAGATTATTGCTGAGAATTATTTGAGAAGTTCTAAGTTCCGGGCCAGTGGAACGGATGGTTTTCTTCAGGAATATGTGCAGACAACACCAGACAGGTTAGTGAAGCTTCCGGATGGAATCAACTTAACGGTTGCAGCATTTACGGAATTTGTGAGTGTCGGTTTGCATGCAATTGGACGATTCATGGAGACAGCGCATGCAAGACGGAATCGGATTGGTGTATGGGGCGATGGCAACTTAGGTTATGTTACGTCTTTACTGCTTAAGACTATGTATCCGGAGATTGAAGTCTATGTAATGGGTGTGAATGAGTCAAAGCTTAACGATTTTACTTTTGCAGATGGCACGTACCAGATCAATGAGATTCCGGAGGATTTTTCCATGGATCATGCATTTGAATGTGTGGGAGGCAATGGTGCACATAAGGCAATCAATCAGATTATTGATTACATTAATCCGGAGGGTACAATCGGAATCCTTGGTGTGTCTGAGGATCTGGCACCCATCAATACCCGTATGGTGTTAGAAAAGGGTCTTAAGATTGTGGGAAGCAGCAGAAGTGGCAGAGCAGATTATCTGAAACTTGTTACGCTTTATAAGGAGCATCCGGAAGTGATTGATTATCTGGAGAATATCGTGGGAGAACAGATTGTGATCCGTGAGATCAAGGATATTGCAAAAGCATTTGAGATGGATATTCATAAGCTGATTGGTAAGACAGTTATGATATGGGACAAATAAAATATATGGAGAGAACTCCAAAAAGCAATCGCTGTCAGCAACCGGGAAAATCCTTGTTGCCGACAGCGATTGTTATATATGGATATGTGATTATTTGCTTATATAATAGGTCTGGTAGAATCGGTTGTTATATTTGTCTTTCCCATAGAAAGAAATCTTCTGATTCTTTTTCAGTTTCTTCTTCAGTTTCAAAGAATGCGTCTTTTTTACCTTTGTTATCTTATAAGTCTGTCCCCGGGTCTTCATGTTACCTGTTTTGATGGTGGGGGCAGTGAAGCTTAGAGGTTTGGTCTTCCGTTTGTATTTGGTAATGGTGAACCTGACATTCGTGTGGGTAACATCATTGCCATCAAACATGAGATGATAGCCAGGGTTATTCTTAAATGTATTCTTTTTCACTGTAATCTTTGATGACTGGCGGATCCATGCACCAAAAGAGTAACCATCCACTGTGTTCTTGTTTACTTTTAGATTCTTAGCACCCATCATAAAGATTCCGGTTACACATTTACTTTGTGAGGTAGAGGAATTTCTGGTGATAGTATTATTCCGTATTGTAATATTCTCATATGGCACACCGGATAACACATGATGGGAACCGATTCCCCTCGGATAATCCGTAATGCTGCAATTCTCGATTACGATGTTCCGACAAGGTGTTTTATCTAAGTCAAAGCCGGGAGTCCATTCAGTATCGCCATTCTTATAGCAGATGTCTAATTGAACGGCTTCACTTGTATAATCATTGTTACCAAAGCGGAACCCGTCAAATGTACAATTCTGAATCTTACCATTCTGTATGCCGGCAAACTCTAAGGCATGGGAACCATGGCAGTTACGGATGGTAGCATTGCTGATGGTAATATGATTTCCGTGACCGAAATAGATTAGGTTGGTGGATTTTGTTGAGTTCTGGATGTTACCACCATTCCAGATACCTCCGTTTACCGTAATATTCTGAGATAATGTATAATCAGGATAGCCGGTTGACCTGTGATTACTATCGCTGTTTTTCAGCATATTATTGGATAGACTGGAATCCATTCGGAAGATAGTAGCATTCGGATCTAAGTTCAAAGTGGTATTCGACTGGATAAATAATACATTACTTATATAATAGGTCCCGGCAGGCACATTGATGACAACGGAGACACCGGCTCTTGCCTGATCAAGGGCTTTCTGCAATGCTGCAGTATCGTCAATGGTGTCCTGACCCAATGCACCAAAACTGTTGACATTATAGTAGTATGTATTTCCGATAATCGAATAGGCGCGGTCTGCTTCCACTAAACCTTTCATGGCGGCAATCAGAGCTTCTTTTGCAGCCCGGATCTGTTCTCTTACAGCATCTCCATCATCATATACACGCTGTGCATCTGCTAAGCATTGCTGGAAGACACTAAATGTTTCCGGTGTATAAGTTGTATAGATATCCGGTGGATAATTCTTTGCTTTTTCAAGTTGTTTGCCAAGTTCAATCCTGGTAACCCGGAGATCATTATCTGTGAAGTCAGCTAAAGTGTTCACATCCGATAAACGGTTGTCTACGGCTTCTAAGTCTTTTGCCAGGGTATCCGCAATGGTTGTGATCTCACCTATCTGTTCCCGGGTTAATGTGTGGTCTGCAGCAGCTTGTCTTATGCCTTTTGCACGGAGAGTGTACTCAAGCTGTTCTAAGTAGTTCTTAACAGGGAGAATGATCGTGGATGCATTGTCTAAAGTTGTCTGATAATGATTATATACAGAAGGTTTGTATTTGGCTGCATTTTCTTCCGTTAATACATTCCTTTTGGTATTGATCAATTGTTCTAATTCCGTAATCTTTGCCTGTAATATATCTTTGTCGATATCAATCTGAAGGATCTCTAATTTCAATGTGTCAATGGCGTCAGACTGTGCGTTTAACTGTTCAATCTGTGCATTGATATTGGCATAGAGTGTATCTAACTGTTCCTGTGTCAGTGATATGCCATCGGCTTCTGACAGGGCAGTAACGGTATCGTTATATACTCTCTGGGCAGCTGCAATCCGCTCAGATGTTATCTGGTTCGCTTCCCCATATTGTCTGTACTCACTATAATACATGGCACTGATCTCCAATACTTCAGAGTGAAGTTGTGCCAAAGTGTTCTGCATCTTGTTATCTAAATCAGCAATTGAATTGTTAAGCTCTTCGTTCCTGGCGTTCACCACGTCTTTGGTAATGGTTGTTTCTGTCGGCTCCTGCTGTTCACTTCCTGTTGTTGTATCTGCATACACGACAGGTGCAGGGGTTGTTGCCAACAGGCCGAATAATGCTGCACATAACACGGCATTGCGAGCATATCTTCCATATCCCATAAACATATGCCTCCCTTTACATTATGAATATAGTATACCATTAAATGAACAATCTGTAAAACGTGTAAGCAGGCATTGATGCTTTTCTATTAGTTGACATCATGCCAAAATCCGATATAATACTGTTAAGTTGGATATTTATGCGAATACGAGTTTTTAGCAGTAAGATAAAGGAGAAGGCGAACATGAAATTAATTATACAGATACCATGTTTGAATGAAGCGGAGACATTAGAGATAGCACTGAATGATCTTCCGAAACATATTGATGGAATTGATGAGATCGAATATCTCATTATCAATGACGGAAGTACAGATGATACAGTGGAGGTTGCAAAACGATGGGGCGTACAACACATTGTAACATTTAAGAAGAATAAAGGACTTGCGAAAGGATTTATGGCAGGTTTAGATGGCTGCCTCAGAGCCGGAGCAGATATTATTGTGAATACAGATGCAGATAATCAGTATTGCGGAGCAGATATTGAGAAACTGGTGCGGCCGATTTTAGAGGGCAAGGCAGATATTGTGATTGGGGAACGTCCCATTGATGAGACAGAGCATTTTTCGCCTTTAAAGAAAAAGCTGCAGCATATTGGAAGCTGGACGGTGCGGATAGCATCAAAGTCAGATATTCCGGATGCACCCAGTGGATTCCGTGCATATAGCAGGGATGCGGCGATGCAACTCAATGTGGTGAATCAGTATACGTATACATTAGAGACGATTATTCAGGCAGGACACGATAAGATACCGATGGAATCGGTGCCAATCCGTACGAATCCGGAACTTCGAAAGTCCCGTCTGTTCCATAGTATGTTTGGGTATGTGAAGAAATCCATGGTTACAATCATACGTTCCTTTATGATGTATAAGCCCCTTCGTTTCTTTGGCGGAATGGGAGCTGTGATCTTTCTGTTAGGTTTTATTTTAGGAATCCGCTATCTGGTATTCTTCTTTAGCGGTGGAGCAGCCGGACATATTCAGTCGCTCATTCTGGCTTCTACGCTGATGATGATGGGATGTATGACAGGCATTATCGGATTACAGGCAGATATCATATCTGCTAACCGTAAGATATTAGAAGATGTACAGTATCATGTCCGCAAGATGGATTATGACAGAGAAAAAGATAACAAGGAGCAACAGGAGCAATAGAACATGGAGAATCCAGTCGTATCAATAATTGTGCCACATTTTAATACACCAGACTCGCTGGAGCATTTAGTACAAAGCATTCCGAAGAGGGAAGACATAGAGGTTATCATAGTAGATGATAACAGTACCAATGTTACCATAGAGGATGTAAGGAAACGTATGGAGCCATATCCCATGGTTTCCGTATATAGCAATGATTCCGGTAAAAAAGGGGCAGGAGCCAGTCGGAATATAGGTCTGAAGAAGGCAACCGGAACCTGGCTGCTATTTGCGGATGCAGATGATTTTTTTGTGGAGAATCTGTATGAGAAGCTAAAGCCTTACCTGGACAGTGAATATGATGCGGTATATTTTCCACCTACAAGTATGGATGTTGTGACGAGACAGCCCTCATCCCGGCATGTGATGTATAGTGAACTGGTACATGCTTATCATGACAAGCCCACGGAGCGGAATCTCACGGAAATGAAGTATCTGTTCTGTACACCCTGGTCGAAATTGATTCGACGTTCTATATTTACAAAGAATAAGATTGCCTTTGATCCGGTTATGGTATCCAATGATATTATGGCTATGACCAAAAGTGCATATTGCTGTGAGAAGGTTGCCGCAGCTACCGATATCATTTATTGCGTAACCCGTGGAGGCAAGACTCTTACCTCTAAGAAGAATGATGCGAATTTTGATATGCGGATTCGTGTGCTGATCCGCAGATATACATTTTTGAGGGATCATTTGAGTAAGAGACAGTTTCGTTATGCACATATTGACCGCCTGGCACTGGGTAAGTTGGTGGATGTAGTAATCGAAGGATGGGGAATCCGCAAGTTTTTCTGGATTCTTCATATGTATCATAAAGCCGGTGTCCGTTATTTTGACCTTGGTCTGATGAATCCGGTTACTGTATGGCACAAGGCGAAGATTGAACTTGCATGGTGGGCTGATATTAAGAAACACCGGACACCTGACGAAGGGAAATGATCGTTATGGAAAGAGTAGATTGTACTGTTAAGAATGAATTATGCATCGGATGCGGAATCTGTAAGGCCGTATGTCCGGTGCATTGTATTGCGTATGAGGAAGTAAATGGTATCTATGCACCACAGATTGATGAAAAGACCTGTGTCAATTGTGGTGTATGTGCCGGGGTATGCCCGGGAATGGGGTTTGATTATACAAAATATTGCCGGAAAGAGGATGATTTCTGGTTTGGTAAACAGGAACGGCTATACAGTGCATGGACGAAGGATTCCGACAGACGTGCCACCGGGGTCAGTGGAGGTGTGGTAACAGAGCTTGTGCACCTTTTACTGGAAACAGGTGAGTTTGACAGTGCATTTTTAGTGGATACCCATACTTATGGCAATCAGCCGGTCTTTACCGAGCAGATAACAGAGCCGGAGTCTCTTTTAAAGACATGCAAATCCAGATATCTGACTGTGTCCCAGGAAAAGGCCATCGCCTATATGCTTGCGCACCGGCAGGAACGTCTGGTTTTGGTGGGAACAAGCTGTTTTGTACAGGGCTTGATGAAGGTGATGGACCAATACCGGCTTTCCCGGGACCATTATGTTATAATTGGTCTTTTTTGTGATAAGACTATGACAATGGATGTCATTTCTTACTTTGATGAATATGCCAGACGTAAGGGCAAAGAGATGGAGAAGCTTTACTTCCGTACCAAAGAGGTGGGGGGATGGCCGGGAGGTGTCCGTATAGAAACGAAGGATCAACAGGTCATCGATCTTCCGAATACGGAGCGAATGAAGGTAAAAGAGTATTTCCAGCCGGAACGATGTCTGTACTGCTTGGATAAATTAAATCAGTTTGCGGATATTTCCGTGGGTGATAATTACACAGGGGAGCATTCTGACAAAGGGGGAAGTAACAGTGTTGTTATCCGGACGAAGCAAGGACTTGCAATCTGGGAGAAATATAAGGAGCATTTTGTATATGAGGAGACCACGAAAGAGCAGATAGCAAAGAGCCAGCATTTAGAAAAGCGAAAGCAGAATCTGGCGTTTGCTGCCTGTAAAGAGGAGATAACAGGGAGTATCATCAATCAGGTGGACGGTCTGGTGAACCGGGAAGTCTGTGATGAAAAGATGCAGAAACAGTATCGCAAACGGTTGTCAAAGATTGCTGTTGGACAGCAGTTTAAAAAGCATCCGGGACGATTATACCGGAGACTGTTACCGAAAACAATAAAAAACCGGATTCGGAGAATCCTTTCAAAGAACCATTAAGGCAGGGGTGTGTTATGGCAAAGAAGATATTGATCACGGGAGCAAATTATAATAATAAAGGGGCTCAGTCCATGTTGTTTATTACAATTGATGAGCTGAAAAAGAGAATCCCGGATTGTGACATCTATTTTGGATGTGGGCTGATGGATCCTAAGGTGGAGCATGGGGCATTTAAACAGATCTGCTATTCCAGAGAGGGCAGATATATTGCTGTGGGTGGAAGAAAGGCAGTCTTTAATTATGGTGTGGCAGTTGCAAAAGCGTTGATTGCCATATGCAAAGGAAAGAAAGCACCCTATCTGTTCCGTTTCATGGATGTCAGAAAATATACGCCGCAGATGGATCTGATCATTGATGTGAGCGGTTTTACATTGGGAGATAAATGGTCCAGAAGGACGAATGAGAATTTTCTGAATGTAATCCGATTGGCAAAGAGATATGATATTCCGATGTTTGTGATGCCACAGTCTTTCGGACCATTTGCATTTCCGGATAAACTTAAGGATCTGAAGAAGGAGATTGCAAAGTTACTGGCTTATCCCAAGGTTGTGTTTGCAAGGGAGAAGGAAGGATATGATTTCCTCACAAAGGATTTTGGACTCACGAATGTAGAGCTTTCCAGTGATCTGGTATTACAGAATACAGGGGTGGACCTTAACAATATCTTTACGGTAATTCCGAAGCTTCATGTGCCGCAGATTACGACTTCCGGTAATGTTGCAGTGATTCCGAATTCGCAGTGTTTCCGGCATGGAGAGGAAGAAAGAATTCTTGAGATCTATAGACAATTGCTCGATGTTTTGTTGAAGGCTGGCAGAAACGTGTATGTTTTTCAACATTCCGGAGAGGATTTCCCTTATTGTAAAAAGATCGTGGAACAGTATGGGGAACATGAACGGCTGCATTTGCTGCAGCAGAATTTATCCTGCCTGGAGTATGATGTATTTGTGAGACAATTTGATTGTATTATCTGTTCCAGATTCCATGGGATTGTCCATGCCTATCGGAATCATGTTCCGGTTCTTGCACTTGGATGGGCAGTCAAATACCGGGAACTTACTGCATTAGTGGGGCAGTCTCGTTATATATACGATATTACTGCGCCGGATTGTGACGTACAGGGTATGAAAGCGGCGCTTTCGCATATGCTGGAACATATAGAAGAAGAGCAACAGACAATAGAAGAGTGTGTTCAAAAGATTCAGGCAGATAACTGTTTTTCATGTATATCAGAATGGGTGAAAGAAGAAAATGAGTAGAGAAACATCACTTGCAAAAAATACATTTATCATGGCAATTGGAACAATCCTTCCGAAACTGGCATTGTTTATTACGTTACCTGTTATTACCGGTCAGCTTACCAAGGCAGAATATGGTACGTATGATCTCATTACAACGCTTGTATCCCTGTTCCTTCCGGTTGCCACTTTACAGGTACAGACAGCAGCATTCCGTTTTCTGATTGATTGTAAAGAGGATGAGAGAGGCAAGAAAAAGGTAATAACAAATGTGGTTGTGTTTGTACTGATCTCATCCCTGATTGCATTATCAATCCTGTTTCTGGCACTGTTCAAATTGTCCCTGTTAGTCCGCACCTTGATCTGTATCTATTTTTTTGCAGATATTATCCTGATGACATTGCTTCAGGTGGTGAGGGGATTGTCCATGCCGAAGCTTTATGCCACATGCACATCTGTGCAGCCTATTGCCAACATGGTGCTGGTGGTTATATTGGTTTTGTTTGCACAGGGGGGCCTGGTTGGAGCGTTGATATCCATGACGGCGGCCACTTTTCTTGCCATGGTGATCGTAATCCTGCGTGCCCATATCTTCTCCTATCTGGATCTGAAACTGTTATCAAAAGATAAAATGAAAGAAATGGTGGGATATGCATGGCCCATGATTCCCAATTCCCTGTCTTTGTGGCTGCTTAACTTCTCAGACCGGTTAGTGCTTCGTCAGTTTATGGGAATTGAGGCAGTTGCCGTATATGCAGCAGCCAATAAGGTTCCCTCTATGTATTCCCTTGCCAACAGTGCATTTACCCTTGCATGGCAGGAAAATGCAGCTATTAATGCAAAGGATGAAGATGTGTCTGCTTATTATGGCAGTATGTTTGATAATATTTTGCGGATTCTATCGGGAATTATGGCATTGTTGATTGCAGCAACACCGGTACTTTTCCGGATTCTGATTCGTGGAGATTATTCAGATGCTTACCGGCAGATGCCAATCCTTTTGATGGCAATGTTCTTTTCTTCCATGTCTTCTTTTTTGGGTGGAATCTATATCGCACATAAGAAGACGAAGAATGTGGGCGGAACGACAATTATTGCAGCGGTAGTAAATGTCGTTATTGATCTGGTATGTGTCCGTTTCCTTGGTATCTATGCAGCATCCCTTTCTACGTTGTGTGCATATATGTTTTTGGCACTCTACCGGATGTGGAATGTTCAGAAATTCCAGCCAATCCGTTATCGTTATGGGAAAATGATACAGTATCTTTCCGTTCTTGTTATACTGTGTGTAATGGCATGGATCAATACATGGTATTTGCAATGCCTGAATGCAGGAATTGCGGTTGTATTTGCAGTGTGGATTAACCGGAAACTGGTGAAGAATACTTTGGCAATGTTATTAAAGAAAGTGAGAAAAGGGAAAAAACATGAGTGATGTTTTAGTGACGGTTGTAATGCCCGCTTATAATTGTGAAAGGTATATTGGCGATGCTGTGGCATCCGTGCTGCGGCAGAATGTTCCACTGGAACTGATTGTTGTAGAAGATAATTCTTCTGACGGAACGCAGAAGATTATGGAACAATTTGCAAAGGATGAAAGGGTTACTTATATTCATAATGAAAAGAATTTAGGCGTATCGGAAAGCAGGAATACCGGAATTCGTATGGCCAGGGGAAAATATATTGCCTTTTTAGATGCAGATGATTATTGGACAGATGATAAGTTAGAGAAGCAGGTTGCGCTAATGGAAGCAAAGCAGGCGGTATTATCTTCTGTTGCCAGAGAACTGATGGATGAAAACGGGGTATGCTCCGGTAAAATGATACCGATTCAGAGCGAAATCACATATAAGGATCTGTTAAAGAGCAATACTATCAATACGTCCGGGTCTATGATACGGACAGAGGTTGCGAAGGAATTTCAGATGGGGCAGGATCAGTTGCATGAGGATTATATTCTGTGGCTTAAGGTTTTAAAAAAATATGGCATGGCGTATGGCATCAACGAACCATTATTAAAATACCGGGTGATGAAAAGCTCCAAATCCGGGGATAAGTTCAAATCTGCAAAAATGACATGGGGTGTGTATCGGTATATGGGACTTTCCTTTCCCCAGTGCCTCTATTATTTTGTACAATATGCGGTTGCAGGCTTCCGGAAATATCATTAAATTTCATGTCCTTTCATAAAATCTTAATAAAACGTATATTGTAAAATGTCTGTTAAGGTGTTATAATTTTGCTAGTTTTGTAGTAAATTAGTGTTTTTATGGAATAGAATTATTTATAAAACCAGCAGTTATGAAATGGAAAGTATCGGAATATAAGGAGGACACAGTATGTGTGGAATTGTAGGATATGTTGGCAAGGAACAGGCTGCACCGATTCTGTTAGATGGGTTAGCCAAACTTGAATACAGAGGATATGATTCAGCGGGTGTTGCCGTATATGATGGAAGCAATATAGAGATTGTGAAGGCCAAGGGAAGATTACAGGCGTTACGGGATCTTACAGGAGATGGTAAGAATTTAACCGGCACCATCGGTATTGGACACACGAGATGGGCAACCCATGGAGAACCGTCTGTAACCAATGCACATCCGCATTTTAATGAGAAGAAGACAATTGCAGTGGTACATAATGGTATTATCGAGAATTATCAGCCTTTGAAGGAGAAGATGCTTTCAAAGGGATATCATTTTGCCTCTGAGACGGATACAGAAGTGGTAGCACATTTACTGGATTACTATTATGATGGGAATCCACTTCGTGCCATTGAGAAGGTGATGCACAGAGTACAGGGCTCCTATGCTTTGGGCATTCTCTTTAAAGATTTTCCGGATAAGATGTATGCGGTAAGAAAGGACTCTCCGTTAGTGGTTGGAGCATCCGATGCAGGTAACTTTATCGCATCTGATGTGCCGGCAATTCTCAAATATACAAGAGATGTGTATTTCATTGAGAATGGAGAGATATGTGAGTTATCGGGAGAGGGAATTCAGTTCTTTAATGAGGACCTGGAGTCTATTCACAAAGAGACGAAGACGATTGAATGGGATATTGAAGCCGCAGAGAAGGGTGGATATGAACATTTCATGTTGAAGGAGATTTATGAACAGCCCAAGGCTGTTTTAGATACGATCAGTCCTCGGATTAAGGGGGATGAGATTGTCATTGACGAGCTTAACATGACAGAAGAAGAGATTAAGGGATTACGCCGAATCTATATTGTAGGATGTGGTTCTGCTTATCATGTTGGGGTGACAGGAAGATATGTGATAGAGAAATTAACCAGGATTCCGGTGGAAGTGGATATTGCTTCCGAGTTCCGGTACAGAGATCCGATTATGGAACCGGATTCCATGACGATTATCATCAGCCAGTCAGGAGAGACGGCAGATTCCCTGGCAGCACTTCGAAAAGCACAGGAGTTAGGCTCGAAAGTGTTAGGAATTGTCAATGTGGTGGGTTCTACCATTGCAAGAGAGGCAGACAATGTATTATATACCTGGGCAGGACCGGAGATTTCCGTTGCCACAACGAAGGCGTACAGTACACAGCTTTCTGCACTTTACCTGCTTGCCATGTTATTTGGTAAGACACGCCAGACCATTTCGGATGAAGAGTATGCCGAGATGCTGAAAGAGTTAAAAAGTCTTCCGGATAAGATTTCGGAGATTTTAGGGGATAAAGAGAGAATTCAATGGTTTGCAAGCAAATATGCAAATGCCAAAGATGTGTTCTTCTTAGGAAGAGGTGTTGACTATGCAACATCCATGGAGGGTTCACTGAAACTCAAAGAGATTTCTTATATTCATTCAGAAGCCTATGCGGCCGGTGAATTGAAGCATGGAACCATTTCACTGATTGAAGACGGCATCTTGACCGTAGCAGTTGTGACACAACCGGATCTGTATGAGAAGATGATCAGTAACATTGTTGAGGTACGAACCAGAGGTGGATATATCTTTACATTAACAAACAAGGGTAATTGTGTAATGGAAGATAATTCTGATTTTACGGTTTATATTCCAAAGACACATCCTTGCTTCACACCATCTCTTGCAGTGATTCCATTGCAGTTATTTGGATATTATGTGTCCGTGGCAAAAGGATTGGATGTTGATAAGCCTAGAAACCTTGCAAAGTCTGTTACGGTAGAATAGTTTCAGAAGAAACATATTAGGAGGATTTAGTTTCATGAGTAAGAAGAGAAAGAAGAGTAAGAATAAGAAGTTAGGACTTATTCTATTCGCTGAAATACTGGTATTTGTTGGTCTGGTTGCAGGATACGGCTGGTATTATGTGAATCATTCGTTGGATTTGATGGCGCAGGACACAACAGACAAGGAAGAGATTGATGTCAGTGATGCGGTTACGGATACCATGAAGGAGAAATACCGTACCATTGCATTATTCGGTCTGGATACAAGAGAGAACGCGGATATGACCAAAGAAGGAGTGGCACACAGTGATGCAGTTATTATTGCTTGTATCAATAACGAGACCAAGGAAGTGAAACTTGCATCGGTATATCGTGACTGCTTCCTGGAGATGGCACGGTCCACACCGTCTACCCAGAAATATACACATGCTTATTTCTTAGGCGGACCGACATGTGCGGTTGAGACACTTAACAAGAATTTGGATTTGAATATTAAGGATTATGTTTCTGTTAATTTTGAAGCACTTGCAAAAGCCATTGATGCGTTAGGTGGAGTTACCATCAATGTGAAGGAGAAAGAGCTGAATAATCTGAATAAGAACCTGCAGGAACAAGTGCAGGTAACCGGTATTTATTCAGATGGGGTATGGTCAGCCGGTGAGCAGACCCTGAATGGCACACAGGCTACGGCATATGCACGAATCCGTAAGGTTGGTAACGGAGATTTTGAAAGAACACAGAGACAACGTGCAGTGATTGCAGCGATGGTGAAGAAGGCGAAGGAATCAGATCTTTCTACTTTGAATTCTGTGATCAATGAAGTATTTCCAATGGTTGCAACCAATATGAGCAATAGCGAGATACTGGATCTGGCAAAAGATATTTTCAGTTATAATTTGGGTGATAACATTGGTTTCCCACTTTCCAATGAGACACCAACGCTTGGTTCAAAGGGTAGCGTGGTTGTTCCGGCAAACCTGCTCAGTAATGTAGAGAATCTGCATGAATTCCTTTATCCGGATGATACCGAATATACACCTTCTGCAGAGGTGAGACGGATCAGTGATGCGATTACAAATGAGACAGGAATTGGTGATGAGTTTACGGATGATAAGAAGACAGAAGCACCAACTTCCACAAACTCTGATAACTAAATCAGACAGATAACAGATGAGACAGGAACTTTATTTGCAAAGGTAAAGTTCCTTTTTCTTACTATGACAGGAGGGAATGGAATGAAACGGAAAATGTGGATGATTGCCGGCGGATTCATTGTTGCAGGCAGC
Organism: uncultured Clostridium sp.; assembly: GCA_945915475.1. Lineage (GTDB taxonomy): Bacteria > Bacillota > Clostridia > Lachnospirales > Lachnospiraceae > CAG-590. The sequence goes on from CAMEFI010000008.1 coordinate 53,222, forward strand.
TTGGGATTATCGGGTATGTTAATGAATCCCAACACGGTATATGCACAGGAAACGGCAGACATGACAAATGATAATCAGGAAGAGGTACCGGAGAAGGTAGAAGTGGAGCAGGTGACGATCCAGGGGGAAAAGACGTTATACCTGCGTTGCAAGAATGGTCAGGTACAGTATACCCAGACAGATCTTGTGGCAGTATTTGCACCAGAGAATGCAACCGGTAAGCAGATTAAGACATGGACAAGCAGTAATCCTGAGGTTGCCTGGGTTGATATCAACGGGAGAGTAGAGGCCAGAATGCCCGGTCAGACTGTGATTACAGCAATTACAGGCAATGGGATACAGGGGAATATTACCATTCGTGTAATCTATGATGGTGTGATATACACATCGGATCATAAGGAAGTATATTATGAGAATGGAACTCTTTTGACAAATCGCTTTTATGTGATAGATGGTCAGACCTACTATTTGGGACAGGATGGTACCAAATTAACAGGCTGGCAGAATATAGGGGGTAAACGGTATTATTTTAATGAAAGTGGAGTTATGTTAACCGGATGGCAAACGATAGTAGGGCAGCATTTTTACTTTAATGCAGATGGTGTTATGCTTACCGGTTTACAGAATATAGAAGGACAGACCTATTACTTTAATGAAAATGGAGTTATGTTAACTGGCTGGCATACAATTAATGGAAAGCAGTATTGCTTTAATGATCAGGGAAGGATGATATCGGTAGGCTGGCTTACTGTGAATGGAAGACAGTATTATTTTGATGTAAATGGTACAATGACAACAGGATGGCAGGTGATTAACCAGAGACGTTACTATTTTGATGCTGACGGCGGAATGGTTACCGGCTGGAAAACAATATCCGGGAAGAAATATTATTTCAATAAAGAAGGAGCCTTGTTGGCATCCGGGTGGATTACAGATGGTGGAAAACGGTACTATTTAGATGCAAATGGACAATGTAAGACCGGTTTTCAGACAATATCCGGGAAAAAATATTATTTTAACAAGAAGGGGGAAATGACCACAGGGTTCCGCACAATTGGGAAGAAAAAATATTATTTTGGGAAAAAAGGAGTCATGGCAACCGGTTTTAGGAAGATCTCCGGAAAGACGTATTACTTTAATAAGAAAGGCGTTATGTTAACCGGTTGGCAGAAGATTCAGAAGAAAACCTATTACTTCAATAAGAAGGGAGTCATGGCAACCGGCTGGAGAACCATGGATGGTAAGCATTATTACTTTGATAACAAGGGGGTTATGTTTACCGGATTACATACAATTCATGGAGTATCATACTATTTTTCACCGGATGGACATTTGGCACTGTGAAAGGAGAACAGGGATGAATAATAGAAGATGGGGCGTTGTGGTTTGCACATTGATCTGTATGATGGGTATAGCCTTTTGCGGAATGCATGTATCTGCGAAAGGGGTTGCGGATTATGGAGCACTTAAGGTAGAAGGAACACAGCTTGTAAGCCAGAAAACAGGAGAGAAGGTTGTGTTACGGGGTGTCAGTACCCATGGAATTAACTGGGATGTAGGATATCCTTATATTTCCAAGGCAGCATTTCAGACGTTACGGGATCAGTATGCAGTAAATGCAATCCGGCTTGCTATGTACACAACGGAATACTATGGATATTGTGATAAGGCAGGGGCAGCAGAAAGTCAAAGTACGGTTCAGGCAACCCTTAAGAGCCGGATTGAGACCGGTGTAACGGCAGCAACAGAGCTTGGAATGTATGTGATTATTGACTGGCATGTGTTGAATGATCAGAATCCGAACCGATATAAGGATGAGGCGAAGGCTTTCTTTAAGGAAATGTCAGGAAAATATGCGAATCAGGACAATGTGATCTATGAGATTTGTAATGAGCCTAATGGAGGAACGAGCTGGGACGATATTACAAGCTATGCAAATGCTGTGATACCGGTTATCCGGGCCAACGATCCGGATGCGATTGTAATCGTGGGAACACCTACCTGGTCGCAGGATGTGGATGTGGCTGCGAATAAGCCGCTTTCTTATGATAATGTATTATATGCATTGCATTTCTATTCGGCAACTCATAAAGATAGTTACCGGGAAAAGCTGAAGACAGCACTTTCAAAAGGATTACCTGTTATTGTGTCTGAGTTTGGAGTATCAGAGGCAAGTGGATCTGGAAATATTGATACAGGTGAAGCAAAAAAATGGCTGGATCTGTTAGATGAGAATGGTATCAGTTATTTTGCATGGAGTCTTAGTAATAAGGCAGAATCGGCTTCGCTGTTAAAGGCAGGTACGAATAAAAAGAGTGGATGGACAAAAAATGATCTGTCAACAGCGGGCAAATGGATTCTTTCCCAGTATCCGCTTCGTAGTGGCGAATGGAAGACGCAATCCTCCGGGACACTTTCCAAGGTAAAGGGAGTTAAGCTTAAACGAAGTGGTTCTAAGAAGATGAAAGTGAAGTTTACGAAAGTAGCAGGTGCACAGGGATATCAGATCACATATAGTACCAGTAAGAACTTTACAAAGGCAAAGAAAAAGATTGTTTATAAGAATCGTACTACCATTCCGGGTCTTAAGAGCGGAAAGACGTATTATGTGAAAGTACGGGCGTTTCAGAAAAAAGAGGGAACACGGATATATGGTGCATTCAGCTCTTCGAAAAAGCTAAAGGTAAAATAATAGAGGGGCTTGCAAAGTGCATAAATTGGTAATATAATATCAAATTGTGAAAAGATGGCAACGATAGAATTAAGAGAATGTGTGAAATGGAGACAGAATCATGAGAAGATTACCGAATAAGAATCAGCTTTTAATGGCATTGATCCTGGGCGGAGTATTATGGACAGGAGTATCAGTCCATGCAGAAACAACGGTTATACAATCAAAGCCGGCAACATCTGAGGAGACAACAATTCCGGCACAGCAGACCACAACCGAGACAGATGGAACAGTGAAAAATGGTTGGGATGCCTCAAAGCAGGAATATTACAAGGATGGTGTAAAGGCAAAAGGTTTTAACTGGGTTGAAGACAGCTTATACTATTTTGATTCAAAGGGAAAGCTTTACACGAAAACCGGATTTCGGGAGATTCAGGGGGATACATATTATATCCAGGATGATTACTCCGTGGCTACCGGTGTATGCAAGGTAGATGATGAAGCATATTATTTTGATACAGAGACCGGTGTGATGGCAGAAGAGACCGGTGTTGTAAAGCTGAATGGCAATTACTATAATTTTGATGAAGATTCCGTATTGCAGAGTGGATGGTATCGCAATTCTAAGAATAAGAGATATTATTTTAGCCCTGAGACCTATGCAGCTTTGACCAATTGGAATTATGTTGGCAAATATAAGTATTATTTCAAGAAGAACGGACAATTAGTTCAGGATGTCAGAAAGATATTGACCAAGAAACAGAAGGAATCATATACCATCCGGGTTAACCGGAAGGGAAGCTGTGTAACCGTATATGCGAAAGATGGTAAGCAGGGATATACAATACCGGTTGTTGCTTTTGTATGTTCGGCCGGTAATCATACTCCGAAGGGAACATTTAAGATTAAGGATAAGCTTCGCTGGCATGAACTGGATGGACCATCATGGGGCCAGTGGTGTGAACATCTGACTACAGAGATTCTATTCCATTCTGTATATTATGATAGAGAACGGGATAATAAGTCATTGAATGTAAAAGCTTATAACAAGCTGGGTACGGTGGCATCTCATGGATGTATCCGGTTAACGGCAGGAGATGCAAAATGGATCTATGATAATTGTGATATTGGAACAAAGGTTACCATTTATGATAATGCGAAGGTTCCCGGACCTTTTGATAAACCAAAGGCCAAGAAGTTGAGTTCGAATCATACATGGGATCCTACAGATCCGGCTTTCAAATAGATGAAATAACGTCTGTTTACACGATAAATTCTATATATAGTGAGTTAATTTTAATGTAAAACGAACAATTGTCTGATTATTAGACAATTGTTCGTTTTTTTACTATTTACAAAAGAGGGAAATGATTGTAATATAACATCAGTTGAAATGCAGTATATATACATTATAATATACAAGTTATATTCTAATAACGTACTGTATGATAATAATATTGAAGTTATAGTATCAGGAAGGAGAAAGTGATGGAACAAAGAATTGATGAAGCTACAAAACGGGAAACCGGTCTTTACCATTCTGAGTTTGAGCATGACAATTGTGGTATTGGTGCAGTTGTGAATATCAAGGGCAAGAAGAGTCATGCAACCGTCAATAATGCTTTGACCATTGTTGAAAAGCTGGAGCACAGAGCCGGAAAAGATGCAGAGGGAAAGACTGGAGATGGTGTGGGTATCCTTTTACAGATTTCACACAAATTCTTCAGCAAGGCAGTTGCGTCATTAGGCGTTGACCTTGGAGATGAGAGAGACTACGGTATTGGTATGTTTTTCTTTCCACAGGATGAATTAAAACGGAACCAGGCAAAGAAGATGTTTGAGGTTATTGTGGAAAAAGAGGGAATGGAGTTCCTTTGCTGGAGAGAAGTTCCTACAAAGCCGGAAATCTTAGGTAAAAAGGCTGTAGATGTCATGCCGTGTATCATGCAGGCATTTGTAAAACGTCCGGAAGATGTTGAGAAGGGTCTTGATTTTGACCGGAAATTATATATTGTAAGAAGAGTATTCGAGCAGTCTAATGATGATTCCTATGTGGTTTCTTTATCTTCGAGAACAATTGTATACAAAGGAATGTTCTTAGTACATGAGCTTCGTCTTTTCTTCGCAGATCTGCATGACGAGGATTATGAATCTGCCATTGCATTGGTACATTCCCGTTTCTCTACGAATACAACACCAAGCTGGTTGCGTGCCCATCCGTATCGTTATCTCGTACATAACGGCGAGATTAACACAATCCGTGGTAATGCGGATAAAATGCATGCAAGAGAGGAATCCATGGAGTCAGAGCATTTCAGAGGTGAGATGCATAAGCTGACACCGGTTGTAGATCCGGATGGTTCCGATTCGGCAAGATTGGATAATACATTAGAGTTTTTGATGATGAGTGGCATGCCACTTCCACTGGCAGTTATGATTACAATCCCGGAACCATGGGAGAATAACCGGTATATGTCACAGAAGAAGAAAGATTTCTATCAGTATTATGCCACAATGATGGAGCCATGGGATGGCCCGGCTTCAATCCTGTTCACAGATGGAGATATCATGGGGGCGGTACTTGACCGAAATGGTCTTCGTCCATCCCGCTACATGATTACGGATGATGATAACTTAATTCTTTCTTCTGAGGTTGGGGTGTTAGATATTGACCCAAGTCATATTGTAATGAAAGAAAGACTGCATCCCGGTAAGATGCTCTTAGTAGATACCATTCAGGGGAAAGTGATATCCGATGAGGAATTAAAAGAGCAATATGCCGGTGCACAGCCTTATGGTGAATGGTTAGATTCCAATCTTGTGTATCTTAAGGATTTGAAGATTCCCAATAAGAAGGTAGAAGAACATACAAAGGAAGAGCGTGCAAAGTTACAGCGTGCATTTGGTTATACCTATGAAGATATGAATACCATTCTTCCAATGGCACAGAATGGTACGGAAGCGATTCAGGCAATGGGAACAGATACCCCGCTTGCAGTTCTTTCGGATAAGAAACAGCCGTTGTTTAACTACTTTAAGCAGTTGTTTGCACAGGTTACAAACCCACCGATTGATGCGATCCGTGAGGAGGTTGTTACTTCTACTTCTGTATATCTCGGAGCAGGAGGCAACTTGTTAGAAGAAAAGCCGGAGAACTGCCGGATGCTTAAGATTATGGATCCGATTCTTACCAATCTTGACCTTCTGAAGATTCGGAACATGAATGTAGAGGGACTCAAAGTGGGTGAGGTTCCTATTACCTATTATAAGAATACATCCTTAGAAAAAGCAATTGACCGTCTTTTTGTAGAGGCGGATCGTCTGTACCGGGATGGTGTGAATATATTGATTTTGACAGACCGTGGTGTGGATGAGAATCACGTGGCAATTCCATCCTTGTTAGCAGTATCTGCAATGTCCCAGCATTTGGTACGGACGAAGAAGAAGACATCTGTTGCCCTGATTCTCGAAAGTGCAGAACCAAGATGTGTTCATCATTTTGCCACGTTGTTAGGTTATGGTGCTTCGGCTATTAATCCATATCTTGCACAGGAATCTATTCATGAACTGATTGAGACAAACCGTCTGGACAAGGATTATTATGCAGCAGTTAATGATTATAATTCTGCCATCATTCACGGTATTGTTAAGATTGCATCTAAGATGGGTATTTCTACGATTCAGTCATACCAGAGTTCTCAGATCTTTGAAGCGATTGGTATTAATAAGTCAGTGGTAGACCGCTATTTTACGAATACGGTAAGCCGTGTAGAGGGTATTGATATTAATGATATTGAGAAACAGGTTGATGAGCTGCATTCGGCTGCATTTGATCCATTAGGACTTGACATGAATCTGGAATTGGAGTCAAGCGGAAGTCATAAATACCGCAGTGGCAAGGAAGAACATCTGTATAATCCACAGACGATTCATCTGTTACAGCAGGCAACTAAAGTGGGCGATTACAATATGTTTAAACAGTACTCTAAGATGATCAATGAGGAAATGGATGCGGTCAACTTAAGAGGTCTGATGGAGTTCAACTATCCGGAAAAAGGAATTCCGATTGAGGAAGTGGAACCGGCTGATTCCATTGTAAAGCGTTTCAAGACAGGGGCTATGTCCTATGGTTCCATTTCACAGGAAGCACATGAGACACTGGCAATTGCCATGAATATGCTTGGAGGTAAGTCAAATTCCGGTGAAGGTGGAGAAGACTTAGAGCGTCTTACAGTTGGGGCCGACGGCAAGAATCGTTGTTCTGCCATCAAGCAGGTTGCATCCGGACGTTTTGGAGTTACTTCAAAGTATTTAACAAGTGCAAAAGAGATTCAGATTAAGATGGCACAGGGAGCAAAACCTGGTGAGGGTGGACATTTACCGGGCGGAAAGGTATATCCGTGGATTGCCAAGACCCGTCATTCAACACCTGGTGTAGGTCTGATTTCACCGCCACCTCATCATGATATCTATTCCATTGAGGATTTGGCACAGTTAATATATGATTGTAAAAATGCAAACACAGACGCAAGAATTTCTGTCAAGCTGGTATCAGAAGCAGGTATTGGTACCGTTGCTGCCGGTGTTGCAAAGGCTGGTGCCCAGGTTATTCTGGTATCCGGTTATGATGGTGGTACCGGTGCTGCACCTGGTAACTCTATCTACAACGCAGGTCTTCCTTGGGAACTTGGACTTGCTGAGACACATCAGACACTGATTATGAATGATCTTCGTAACAAGGTTATATTAGAGACAGATGGTAAATTGATGACCGGACGTGATGTTGCGATTGCAGCAATGCTTGGTGCGGAGGAATTTGGATTTGCTACAGCTCCATTGGTAACAATGGGATGTGTCATGATGCGTGTATGTAATCTGGATACCTGTCCGGTGGGTATTGCAACCCAGAATCCGGAACTTAGAAAGCGTTTCAAAGGTAAACCGGAATATGTAGTGAACTTCATGGTATTTATCGCAGAAGAGCTTAGAGAGTATATGGCACGCCTTGGTGTGCGTACGGTAGATGAGTTAGTAGGACGTACGGATCTGTTAAAAGCCGGTCCGGAAGCAGCTGAGAAGAAAGTAGATCTGTCTGCGATTCTGAATAACCCATATGTGGATAGTCCACAGAACAAGATTGCATACGATAAGAAGAATGTGTATGATTTCGAACTTGAAAATACAGTTGATGAGAAGATCTTACTCAAGACATTTAAGGATGCTCTTGCAAAGGGACAAAAGAAGAGCGTGGAGATTGATGTCAAGAATACAGACCGTTCTGTTGGTACGATATTTGGGTCTGAGATTACAAAGAAATATTACAATACTCTCGAAGAAGATACCTTTACGGTAAAATGTAATGGTTCCGGTGGACAGAGCTTTGGTGCATTTATTCCGAAGGGACTTACCTTGGAATTGGTGGGAGACAGCAATGACTACTTCGGAAAGGGACTTTCCGGTGGTAAATTGATCGTATATCCGCCAAAGACAATTCCGTATAAGGCAGAGGATAACATTATTATCGGTAATGTTGCACTGTATGGAGCAACATCCGGCAAGGCATATATTAACGGAGTTGCAGGAGAACGATTTGCGGTTCGTAATTCCGGTGCTACGGCTGTTTGTGAGGGTGTTGGTGATCATGGATGTGAGTATATGACTGGTGGTCGTGTTGTTATTCTTGGAAATACCGGTAAGAACTTTGCTGCCGGTATGAGTGGTGGTATTGCTTATGTTCTGGATATGAACAGTGACCTGTATATGAAGCTTAACAAGGAAATGGTTTCCATTGAGCAGGTATCTGACAAGTATGATGTTTTAGAGTTGAAGGAAATCATTAAAGAACATGTTGCGTATACCAATTCCGAAAGAGGAAAGGAGATTCTTGATAATTTTGGAGAGTATCTTCCAAAATTCAAGAAGATCATACCTCATGATTATAAGAAGATGATGAACATGATTGTGCAGATGGAGGAGAAGGGACTTTCTTCCGAACAGGCACAGATTGAAGCGTTTTATGCAACAAAACATTAGAAAGGAGCTCAGAGCATGGGAAAGAAAACAGGCTTTTTGGAATATGAGAGAGAGACAAGCAAAGAAATCGATCCGAAAGAGCGTATCAAGAACTTTAATGAGTTTCATGTACCACTTTCAAGTGAAAAACAACGTAAGCAGGCAGCCCGTTGTATGGAGTGCGGAGTTCCATTTTGTCAGTCCGGAATGATGATTGGAGGTATGGCAAGCGGATGTCCCCTTAACAACCTGATTCCGGAATGGAACGACTGTGTATATCATGGAAACTGGGAAGAAGCATATGCGCGTTTGAAAAAAACAAATAATTTTCCGGAATTTACATCAAGGGTATGTCCTTCTCCGTGTGAAGCAGCATGTACCTGTAATCTGAATGGATTACCGGTATCGAATAAGGAAAATGAGAGAAGCATTATTGAGTCGGCTTATAAGAACGGGCTGGCTGCCCCTTCTGTGCCAAGTGTGCGTACCGGCAAGAAGATTGCAGTCATTGGCTCCGGACCTTCCGGACTTGCAGCTGCTGACCAGTTGAATAAAAGAGGACATTCCGTTACCGTATTTGAGAAGAGTGACCGGGTAGGCGGGCTTTTGATGTATGGTATTCCGAATATGAAATTAGAAAAACAGATTATTGACCGTAAGATTGAAGTGATGAAAGCGGAAGGCGTGGAATTTGTTACCAATGCCAATGTGGGAGCTACAAAAGCAGCAATGGCACCGATGGTTGCTAAGGATGATGCAATGGGTGAATATCTGACAAATCCGGATGAGAAGATTGTAAAAGCAGATAGCATTCTGAAGGAATATGACAGCGTGATCCTTGCCTGCGGCGCATCCAATCCACGGAATATTAAGGCAAAAGGCAGAGAAGCAAAAGGAATCTACTATGCAGTTGACTTTTTGAAGACAACAACGAAAAGTCTCCTGAATTCGGATTTCAAGGATAAGAAATTTGTCAGTGCAAAGGGTAAGAATGTACTTGTCATTGGTGGTGGTGATACCGGTAATGATTGTGTTGGTACATCCATCCGTCAGGGCTGCAAGAGTATCGTACAGCTTGAAATGATGCCAAAACCTCCTGTATGCAGGGCAGAGAGTAATCCATGGCCGGAATGGCCGAAGATCCTTAAGACGGACTATGGCCAGGAAGAAGCCATTGCAGTATTTGGACAGGATCCGCGGATCTATGAGACCACAGTTAAAGAATTCATTAAAGACAAGGATGGCAATGTGGTAAAGGCAAAATGTGTCAAACTTGACTGGAAGAAAGATCCGAAGACGGGACGCATGAATATGTCTGAGATCGAAGGCAGTGAGTATGAGGTGCCTTGCGATATCGTGCTGATTGCAGCGGGCTTCTTAGGTTCCCAGGAATATGTTGCCAAAGCATTTGGCGTGGAGCTGAATGAGAGAACCAATGTGAAGACAGAAGCCGGATGTTACGAAACCAATGTGCCGAAGGTGTTTGTTGCAGGGGATATGCACAGAGGCCAGTCTCTGGTGGTATGGGCAATCCGGGAAGGCCGGGAGGTTGCCAGAGCAGTGGATACCGCACTGATGGGATATTCGAATCTGTAAGAATACGGCAATACAATATTTAATTTGAATGTTATGAAAAACAGTTGTCATGTGTATACCTGTGACAACTGTTTTTTTCTTGCATTAAAAAATGACAACAAAATAATAATAAAAAGACAAGTGTTTTTTTAGAAAGAATATGTTATACTAAATGCAATAGGATTATTGAAAAGAATGTTGAAGCTAAGTAGACAAAGGTTAGTGACCATGATAAAATTAATTGCAGTATATTTGTGTGATTATTAGAGAAAGATATGGAAGAACAATCAAAAGAAAAAGAAGAGTTAATTGATAATAGAATAAAAAGGATATTTCCTGATTATTTTAGTAAATATAATGTGCCACCTAAAGAAGCAAGAGAAGAGAGTCTTGAGGTATATCGGGCTTGTCGGACGAATAAATTGGAAAGAGCTTCTTTTTTGCCAACTTATGAAGAACATGGATTTCAATTTATACAGGAAGATGAGAAGAATGACCCAAGTACATTTTCTTTATCTGTCTATGAGAAACCGAGGGATGTAAAAAGATTTGCTATTGTGAATTCAAGTATTCGACCGCCGTACAAAATTGTAAAGGGAGAGACTAACCCTATTTATGGAAAAATACTTAGAACGAAGGAGTACAAACCAGAACGGAAGAAATCTTCCCATATTGATTGGTGGTTATATGTTGATGCTGAACCATACAAAGATTTTGAATTAATTGATGATTTTGAAAAATATTTGAAAGAAAGAAAAAGGGGTGAGTCACATGAGTAAGTTTTTTTCTTTTACGGAGACAGGGGATTTGAATATAGAAAAAGTATTTTTAGATATGGGAGAACCTATACTATTTGTCTGTAAAGGACCAAAAGGAAAGAGATACCTTGTTGTCTGTTGTCAGTCAAATGTTCAAGGTAAGAAGTGGCTGTTGGCTGAAACAAATATTGAAACAATCGTTCGGATGTTGGAAGACAAAATTACAATACGAGAGGCTTTTTTAATAGTCCACGGAGAAAAATATACAATTATTCAAAATGTAGCAACAGAGCCGCAGATTATTTTACATGACCCATCGGATTGGGACGAGGAAAATAGCATTTATTTACCAGATGCGGGGCAATATATGGAAGCAGAGCCGGGTGAATTTGATGAGGAAATAAACTGGTATGGTAATTTGCTTAGAATGATGTGGTATGCACAAACAATATATAAGTCTCCACCGGAAAAGAGGAGTTTCGAAATTAATATGGTTATACAATCTGATCATTCATTAAATAATAACAATTATAATATAATGAATGTTAAATCAATTAAATGTACTCCGCACAAAGACAATATAAATATAATAGATGATAGATTGGGACCATATGCAGCATAGGAGATAAGAGATGATAAATGATAACAAATTAAGTGCTCTGGTATTAGAACATACAGTGTTTGATTGTATTGAATTTCATAGAGAAGGTTTTCAAAATGAGAATGATGTGCAATTTAATCTCGAAATATTAATAGGTCAGATAGAAAATACAAATGCGTATAAAGTAACATTGATTTTGGATGGAACAAAAAAAGAAGAATATAAACTCAAGATTGCTTTATCGGGATTCTTTTCTATTAATGAGCAACAATTACCAGAGGATATAAGTGTCGATATGTTAATTAAAAACAATGCGGTTGCAATTCTAATGCCATATTTACGGGCAGAAGTATCCTTGTTAACATCGCAACCGGAAGTGGATTGTGTTGTTATGCCTGTTTTTAATGTGAATGCAATGATGAATGAGCAATGATATAAGAAAGGGTTGCTGTTTGAAAATGATCCGAGAATCTATGAGATAACCGTAAAAGAATTCGTTACGGACAAAGACGGCAATGTTGTAAAAGCAAAATTTATCAAGCTTGACTGGGAAAAAGATCCGAAGACAGGTCGGATGAATATGTTCGAGATCGAAGGCAGTGGATACCGCACTGATGGGATATTCGAATTTGTAAGAACCTTTTATTGTTGAAAATGTAATAATAATTAATATGGAAAGCTATGCTATAGAATGGATTCTGTAGTGTAGCTTTCTTTTCGGTTGTGAATCATTGAATGATATAGGTTCTTAAGAAAAATTCATATGTTTTTCCTTTTAGAATGTTAGGATGTGTGGTAAAATATAAAAAGTGTAGTTAGACACAAATATATAATATTGTGAAATAGATATGCGGAGAAGGTAAAACTAAGATGATAAAGGTATCAGTTGTTATTCCAATTTATAATGTGGAACCATATATAGCAGAGTGTATTGTGTCGGTAGTGAAACAGACACTTGAAGATATAGAAATTATTTGTGTGAATGATGGAACAAAGGATAGTTCCATGGATATTGTAAAGAAGTATGCAGAGAAAGATGATCGGTTTATTATAATAGACAAAGAGAATGGGGGATTATCCTCTGCACGTAATGCGGGATTGCAGCAGGCAACAGGAGAATATGTATATTTTCTAGATAGTGATGATTGGATTCAGCCGGATATGTTGGATGAATTATACAAGGAAGCGCATGATGGAAATCTTGATAATATTTATTTTGATGCAGATGTGTTTTATGAGAATGATGAGGTAGAACGGAAGAATCGTCATTATATGTCATATTACCATAGACCGGAAGTGTTTGATGAGATTGTGTCTGGACAACAGTTGTTTGCTAACATGGAGAATCAACGATATTATCGTCCGTCGGCGTGTTTGCAGATGCCACGGCGCTCATTATTACTTAATAATAAGATTCAGTTTTATGAGGGAATTTTGCATGAAGACCAGTTGTTCTCTCTGCAGGTGATCTTATCAGCAAAAAGGGTGAAACATGTCGCTCATCCTTATTATATGCGTAGAGTAAGAGAAGATTCAATTATGACAGGTACCAGGTTATTTCAGAGTTCTTATGGATATTATGTGTGTTTAACGCAGTTTCAGCGGTTTCTTGCAACAACTGAGATAAAGGATATGGCGGTGGAAGAGGCAATTGAGAAGAGATTACACGGATTACAGACACTGGCGACAAGAGACATTTTGTCTATGGAAGAGTCTGATTGGAAAAAAGAATTGCAGGAGTATCCACTTGAGACAAGAAATGCATATTATTTGTTAGTCGGACGGGTATATGAGGAGCAGAAGAGGGCGAATAAACAGTTACAAAGTGAAAAACAAAAAGCTGATAAGAAAATGAAGAGTATCAGAAGTTCTGTGTCTTATAAAATAGGAAAAGGTATTACCTATCTGCCATTTAAAGTGAAAAGTTTTGTTTCTTCTGTCAGGTATAGAGGATTATACTGTGCATGTAATGATATAAAGCAACGATTATTACCACAAGAAGAGACGAATAAGATTTTAGTAAGTATTATTATTCCAATGTATAATGCACAGAAATATTTAAGGGAATGTCTGGACAGTTTAAGAATGCAGACCCTTTCATCCATTGAAATTATTTGTGTAAATGACGGTTCGACGGATGATACAGGTGCTATACTGGAACAATATGCGAGTAAAGATGCAAGAATCCACAATATTTATCAAGACAATCAGGGCGCAGGGGCTGCAAGAAATCATGGAATGAAGTATGCTACCGGGGAGTATTTCCTTTTTCTGGATGCAGATGATATATTTGATAAACGATTATGTGAAGAAACATATAAGAGAGCCGTTCGGGATTGTGCAGATATTGTATTGTTTGAGGCGTATCGGTATAATGTACAGACGAGAAAGAAAGAAGAGATGAACTGGGTATTGAGAGAGGGATTGTTGCCTTCTCGAATTCCGTTTTCTGTAAAACAAGCCAATAGCCAATTGTATCAGATTACAACGGCTTGTCCTTGGTCAAAGTTATTCCGGGCAGAATTTGTTAAGAAAGAACAGATTCAGTTTCAGAATGTTAAGAATGCCAATGATGTATTCTTTGTCCGTATGGCATTAGCGTGTGCAAAGAGAATAACAGTTTTGAGGAAACGTTTGATTACGTATCGTTACAATGATGGAAGTAATCTACAATCCCGAAAGAAAAAAGCTCCAATTGAATTTTATAAAGCGTTTAAAGCATTGAAGGAGGAATTGATTCGAAGAGGATTGTATGTGAAAATGGAGCAAAGTTATGTGAATATGGCGCTAAAAGAAAGTCTGTTTAATCTAGAGTCAACGCAGGACAAGGAGGCACAACGGGTAATTGAGGATTTGCTTTTAAAGGAAGGGTTTGACTTTTTCGGATTTCAACAATATGATAAGTCATATTTTTATAATGAGAAAGAGTATGAAGAATATAAGCGTTTGATAAATGGTAGATAAAATGGAATTAGATGGAGGCTGTTATGCTGAATGCAATTTTAGTTGGATGTACATTAATGATAGTAATAGGTGTAGCATTATTATTCTATAGTCTGGTAAAAGTCACACCGGAAGAGAGTTTCGCTTCAGCGATTATGACTATTTTAATTTTAATTTACATTACTGGATTGATTAAAAATACATCTATTGGACTTTGCCTTATATATGGAATGGCAATAATAGGACTGGTTTTGGTATTTATTATATCTATTCGACGAAGAAAATGTATACTGTTCTCTTTTTTTACTCCGGGAATCATTATGATAGTGGCTGTTATGGGATTTGGAATTGTTGCATTTCATGGGATGCAAATTTGCAATTGGGATGAATTGTACCAGTGGGGGAAAGCTGCAAATTATATGGTAATGTATGATCAACTGCCAAGTGGAGCAGATTTTTCAGGAGAGTCTTTATTGTTGTCTAGCACCACTTTTTTTCATTATTTTACAGCAAAGCTTAGTTATTGGGTAACGGGTATTATAACGGAGAGTAATTATTATGTTTCTAATTTAGTGTTATGGTTTTCAGCATTGTTGTTACCGATATCTGGAACAGCATGGAAAAATTGGAAACGAGTGTGGGCGTATGGATTGTTTCATTTTTTGATGACAGCACTTCTATTTGTACAACCCTTTTATAATATTTATACAGACCAGCCAACTGCTTATTGGGCAGGTGCTTTGATTGCATGGATACTCCTTGATAAATGGAATCTTCGAAATGTATATTTGATTCCATTGGTATTGGTAAATGTCGGATTAATGAAGAGTATGGTAGGACCGTTGTTTGCTGTTATTGTAATTGTGGCATTGGTTACAGTACATTGTGTTTCGTGTAAAGAGGAAGGGAAAAAATTATTGCCTGCTGGGTTGGGAAAAAAGATATTGTCTTGGAAAGGAATATTATCTATTATTGCAGTAACATCTCCTTTTTTGTTGATGGGAATTTGGTCAATGATTACCGGAGAAAATGGTCTGTTCCGTTTTCATACATCATTACTGGCAGAAGGAAAAGGGGAACAGGCAGTAAAGACGTTGAAAGCAATGCTTGGAAAGATATTTCAATCAGTTACGTTACATGATGACAGAGTATTTCTGTCATATGGTTTATTTTTCATATTGACTGTCGGAATGGTTTGTATAGTTGCACCGCTTATATTAAATCATAGACGACTTGTAAAGTACAAAGGACTGATGTACCTGTATCTGGTAGGATTTGCAGGGTATTTTATTATTATGTTTGTGGCTTATATGACGGTCTTTGCATATAACGATAGTATCAATGCCCAATCGTTGAATCGTTATTATGCTGATTATATGATGTTGGGAATTGTGCCGGTTACAATCCCTATGTTTTTACCACCGTGCAACGATAAGGAGGAGCATAGACAATTTGTAGCATTGATACAGAAAGGATTATATATTATAAGTATTGCTGGGATTTTGTATGGAAGTTGTGATTATCTGTTGTCCAACATGGCACACATATATGCAGTAGACACTCCGCAATATAAGGAACGGGAAGAATTAACTCAATCAGCTAAGAAAGTGAAGCAGTTAACCAATGAGGAGGGGAAAATATACTTCATTAATCAGAAGGAATCGGGATTGTTTACATTAGCGGCAGATTATGAAATGGGTGAACAGGTTAGCAGATCGGGAATGTGTTATAAATTTCGAAAGAATGGAAAGAAACCGATTACGGCATTGTTGGAATATCCGATTGATACGATGCCGAATATATTGAGTGAGCAGGGATATTCCTATTTATGGATATATTCTTCTAACAAGTATTTAGAGACTAATATGGAAAATATCTTTGATATTAAGAATATCAAAGATGGAGATTTTTATAAGGTGCTTGGAACAGAACATGGTGTTGTTTTAGAATATATAGGAAATGTACAATGAGGTTATGCAAAAATGAAATATACACACACTTTTGTAATATGTGCATATAAAGAAAGTCCATATATTGAGGAATGTATACAATCCTTGAAGCAGCAGACCGTGTTAAGTAAGCTGATACTCGCCACATCTACACCGAGCAAATATTTACAGGAACTTTGCGAACGATATCAGATTGCATACTGTGTCAGAGAGGGTCAATCCAATATTTCTCTTGATTGGGAGTATGCCTTATCTGTGGCAGATACCGAGTATGTCACAATTGCACACCAGGATGATATCTATGAACCGGATTATACGGAATCCATTCTGGGAGCAATTGAGAGGGAAGTAAAGGAATATGATCGACAGCCGTTAATTCTGTTCTCCGATTATACGGAATTGATCGGAGTGGAAAAAAAGGCAAATCGGACGAATTTAAAAGTCAAACGAATGCTGCTGGCACCTTTAAAAAATGCCAAAAGGCAGAATAAAACATTTTGGAAACGCTGGGTGATCCGTTTTGGCAATGCCATCTGTTGTCCGTCGGTCACTTACCATATGACAGCAATCAGAAAATATATGCAGCAGGACGGCAGAGAACTGCTTTTTCAAAAACACTTTCGAAGTAATGTGGATTGGGAAACCTGGGAATGGCTTAGTCGCAAAAATGGAAGCTTTGTGTATATTACTGAGCATCTGATGGAACATCGGATACATGCAGAAAGTGAGACCACAGCAACGATACAGGATGCTCAGCGGGGAAGAGAAGATTATGAGATGTTCTGTAAATTCTGGCCAAAATGGATTGCCAGATGCTTGTCGGGAGCATATGGGGAGAGTGAGAAAGGAAATATGGTAAGCTAGACAAACCATACTTGCTGTGATAGAATACATAAGATGTTTTGGAGACAGGAAGAGAAACATGGAGGTAGTCAATGCGATTACTGATGGTGATACCGGCTTACAATGAGGAAGATAATATTGTAAGGGTGGTGAATACAATTAAAGAAAGATATCCGGAATATGATTATATTGTAGTGAATGATGGATCTACGGATCATACATCCAGACGATGTCACCGAAATGGGTTTGAGATTATAGATCTTCCGGTGAATCTTGGACTGGCAGGAGCTTTTCAGGCAGGACTGAAATATGCCTATCGTAAGGATTATGACTGTGTATTACAGTTTGACGCAGATGGACAGCATAAGCCGGAATATATCAAGGCGATGCTTGAAAAGTTAGAACAGGGATATGATATTGTGATTGGTTCTAGATTTGTTACGAAGAAAAAGGAAAAGAGTCTTCGTATGGTGGGTGCCAGAATGTTGACGTTGGCTATCAAGTGGACAACCGGTAAGCGGATATCGGATCCTACTTCCGGTATGCGGATGTTTAACAAAGCAATGATCAAAGAATTTGCAGTCAATATGAATTACGGACCGGAACCGGATACAATCTCTTACCTGTTAAAGCAGGGCGCGAGTATTGCAGAAGTTCAGGTAGAGATGGATGAGAGGGTTGCTGGGAATAGTTATCTTAATTTCTCAAGATCAGCAATATATATGTTGAGAATGTTAGTGTCCATATTAGTGATTCAAAGCTTTAGGAAGCGCGATGAGAAGCATGTAATCATGAAGAGAGGAAGGTGATATGGGTGTCCGTTATGTTGAGGGTTGCATTGATTACTATGTCAGTGTTAAGTTTGTTTTATGTAATCCGGCAGATTCGACATTCCAGAATGCAGATTGAGTATGCATTATTTTGGATTGTATTATCCTTTGCTATGATTGTTATGGCAGTGTTTCCGGGAATCGTATATTGGATAACAGTAAAGATGGGTATGGTTTCAGCAGCAAATGTTGTATATTTGTTTATTATAGCGGTGTTATTATTAAAGGTATTTATGATGACAATTGAGTTATCCAGCTTGGAAAATAAAGTGAAAGAGCTGGTACAACGTTTGGGAATTGATGAAAAAGAACGTGCAGATGAAAAAAAGCAAACTGAGGAAGAGATTCAGAATCGGATAAATGTAAGATTGAAGGAATAGTTGATAGTGTGGTAATGATGAAAAGTGTAAATGTCTTAATATCAACTTATAATGGAGAAAAGTATATAACAGAACAGATTGAAAGCATAATTGCACAGACGTATCCTTCTGTTACAATTCTTGTAAGAGATGATGGCTCAACCGATGGTACCGTAAAAATTCTTGAAGAATATGAAAAAAAACAGAAACTACATCTTTTTAAAGGTGAAAATGTAGGATATGGAAAGAGTTTTTTGCGGTTATTAGAACAGGCGGAAAAAGGTGACTATTGGGCGTTCTGTGATCAGGATGATATCTGGGAAGTTGATAAGTTACAACATGCGGTTAATAAGCTACAGACTATGGAAGATAATGAACCCAATCTGTATGTGCATGATTTCCAGGTCGCGGATGAACGGATGAATCCAATTAATACTTATGGAAATAATATTCCAAGGTATTCGTTTCGTATGGCTCTTACGGAATGCCTGCATATGGGTTTTTCTACAGTGTTTAACCGTTCGTTTCGTAATCTGATGTTACAAGGAAATATTGACCGGATTCCTTCTCATGACTGGTGGGCAGAATTGATTGCTATGGAATTTGGTAATATTTATGTGGACGATTATATAGGAGCCCAACATAGAAGGTTAGATTGCAGTGTATCAGGGAGTAATCTGAGAAATCGCATTAGGTGGTTTCGGAGGGCACTGAGTGGTGGTTCGGAGATACCGGGTCTTGCAAAAGAATTTTATAGGACTTTTGGTAAAGATATGAATAAGAAAGACAGAAGAATAATACGTCTTTTTGCGTCAGAACATTATAATCTGATATATGCAATTGTGAAAGCATTTTATCCTAAAAGATGGCGCTCCAGTATTGTATCAGAAGCGGTTGTCCGTTTACTGATGCTGTTAGGAAGAATATAAGGGTAAATTAAACATAAATACTTGAAATAATATTTATTCTGTTATATGGTACAACAGATAATCACAATATTAGTTGATATAGCTTTTTGGATTTGTTAAAAAAGGAGAAAGGGTTGTGAATAATAGTATTCAAATTATTAGGGAGATTATAACCAATAAAAAATTATTGCTAAATTTGGCGAAAAATGATTTTAAAACGAAATTTGCCGGATCGTATTTTGGTATCTTTTGGGCATTTGTTCAACCTATTATTACAGTTTTGGTATATTGGTTTGTTTTTCAAATTGGCTTTGGAGCACAGCCTGTAAATGGATGCCCGTATGTTTTGTGGTTGACAGCAGGATTGGTTCCGTGGTTTTATTTTTCAGATTTGTTAAATGGTGGAACAAATGCTTTTTTGGAATATAATTATCTTGTAAAAAAAGTTGTGTTTCAAATTAGTATATTACCGGGTGTAAAAGTTTGTTCAGCATTATTTGTGCATTTCTTTTTTGTAATCGTAACAGTGGTAATATTTGCATGTTATGGACATTTTCCTGATTTTTACACTCTGCAGATATTATATTATTCATTGGCATTAACAGTGCTTGGTTTAGCTATTAGTTATATAACAAGTTCTATAGTTATTTTTTTCAAAGATTTGGCACAGGTTATTACTATTGTATTGCAGGTGGGTGTTTGGATTACACCGATTATGTGGCAGATAGATATTTTACCTCCAGTATGGCAGATGGTGATGAAATTAAATCCGTTGTTTTATATTGTGAGAGGCTATAGACAAGCACTGATTGACAAGGAGTGGTTTTGGACTTATTGGCAAAGCACGCTATATTTTTGGGTAATAACCATTATTTTATTTGTGCTAGGAACAAAAATCTTTTCTAAACTAAAAGTACATTTTTCGGATGTTTTGTAAGGAGCGGTTATGGAAAACAATGCGATAGAATTGAAACATATTTCAAAAGTATATAAATTATATGATAATCCAATGGATCGTTTGAAAGAGTCATTAGGATTGACGCGGCAGAAAAAGCATAAGGAATATTATGCGTTAGATGACATTAATTTTTCAATCAAGAAGGGTGAATGTGTAGGAATTATTGGAACAAATGGTTCAGGAAAATCAACTGTTTTGAAAATAATTACGGGTGTATTAAACAAGACTTCTGGTGACTTAAAAGTAAATGGCAGGATATCTGCACTTTTGGAATTAGGGGCAGGATTTAATATGGAATATACCGGGATTGAGAATGTTTACCTGAATGGTTCTATGATTGGATTCAGCAAAGAGGAAATTGATGCAAAATTAGAGGAAATATTAAAATTTGCAGACATAGGAGATTTTGTCTACCAACCGGTTAAGACATATTCCAGTGGTATGTTTGTACGATTAGCATTTGCAGTAGCAATTAATATTGATCCAGAAATATTAATTGTAGATGAGGCTCTTTCGGTTGGAGATGTTTTTTTTCAGGTAAAATGTTTTAAGAAATTTGAAGAGTTTAAAGAAATGGGGAAAACAATTTTGATTGTGAGTCATGATCTGAGTAGTATTAGTAAATATTGCGACAGAGTTATCCTGTTAAATAAGGGTCATAAGCTTGCAGAAGGTAAACCTAAAAAAATTGTTGATATGTATAAGAAGCTATTAGTTAATCAATTAGATGTTGAGAATGTCGATAGAGAAAGTGATGATTCTAAACAAGAGCTGTCAAAGGAAAATATGCAATCCGAAGCTGATAAGCATTGGAAATCAATGCTAACGTGTAATCCGGATGTTGTAGAGTATGGTGAGAAGCAAGCCGAGATAATAGATTTTGCTATTGAAGATGAATTAGGCAATATTACTAATATAATTGAAAAAGGTAGCGAATGTACAATTCGTATGAAAGCAAAGGCTAATGTGGATGTGAATGAACCTATTTTTGCGTTTACTATTAAAGATATAAAAGGAACAGAGATAACAGGCACTAATACCATGTACGAAGGAGAAGATGTCGAAGTTCTTCATGAGGGACAGTATTGTGTAATTTCTTTTAAGCAAAAGGTTGATTTACAAGGTGGGGAATATATGATTTCTTTTGGCATTACCGGATTTAAAGATGGAGGATTTTTTGTGTATCATAGATTATATGATGCATGCAATTTAACGATTGTTTCTGATAAAAATACAGTAGGATTTTATGATATGAATTCTATTGTTGATGTTAATTTGGAGGAGAACTAAGATGGTTGAGAAAATCGGCTGCGTTTCTATGGATTTACAATACTATCCGGGACAGGATTATTATAGTGATGGGGTAGTAGAAGATGAAATATTAGAGTTTGTTGCAAATAATCCACATTCAGAATATGATAGGTTTATCAAAGAAAAGAGAAGTTGGGCAGTTTTATATCATTTATCTCCAATTCGGGAGAATATTGTTTCAAGTATTGATATTACAGAGAAAGATCGTGTCTTGGAAATAGGTGCAGGATGTGGAGCTATTACTGGTAAGTTATGTGATATGGCTCAAGAGGTGACTTGTATAGAATTATCTAAAAAAAGAAGTATGATCAATGCCAATCGAAACAAAGATAAGAAGAATCTGAATATTATTGTGGGTAACTTTGAGACAATAGAAGAAAATTTAGGCGAGCAATATGATGTGATAACAATGATTGGGGTCTATGAGTATGCGGCTTCCTATATCCATTCGGATAATCCATATGTTGATTTTATCAAGATAGCTATGACACATTTGAAATCAGATGGCAAATTGATTATTGCGATAGAAAATCGTCTGGGAATGAAATATTTTGCTGGATGTAAAGAAGATCATGTGGGAAAGTTTTATGAAGGATTAGAAGGATATACCAATACACAGGGTATAGCTACATTCACAAAAGATGAGTTGATTTCTAATTTGAATCAGTGTGGGTATAGCAAAGTCGTATTCCGATATCCTTATCCGGATTACAAATTTCCAATTCAGATATATTCTGATGATTACCTTCCTAAAGAGGGGGATTTAAATATGAATATATTGAATATGGATCAGGAACGGCAAATATTATTTGATGAATCTAAGGTATATGATTCAATAGTAGGAACTTCCTTGTTCCCTATTTTTTCAAATTCATATCTGCTTGAAGTGATAAAGTAAAATGGAGGAGTATATGGCTGAGAAGATAATATATACAAAGTTTTCGAATGATCGAACGGACAAGTATTGTATTGCTACTGATATTATTCAAAATGAAGAAAAACGATATGTGAGGAAAAGAGCACTTAATAAAGAAACAGAGGCTCATATCAAGAATTTAAAGGTTAGCCAAGAACGCTTGAATATGCTTTATAGTGATAGTCGGTTTAATGTAAATCGGATACTTGATGCACAGGATAATTACGTGGATTTTGAATATATTTCAGGTATAAGTTATGATAAATTATTAGATGAATATGTTAATAAGAACGATTTTATTGGCGTTCTAGCAGGAATGAATTTGTTTTTTGACGAATTGTCAAAGTGTAAGACGATTCCGTTTGGGCAGTCTGATATATCAAAGCACTATTTTGGTGATGTTAAAGAATTATTGGGTGTTGCTGCATTGCCATATGCTGATGTGGATTTAATTTTTCAAAATGTAATTGTCGATAAGAATGAGAATTGGCATATTATTGATTATGAATGGTCATTTGATTGTCAAATTCCGCTTAGATATCTTCAATACCGATCAATAATGTTATATGTATACGGATTAAGTAAGAGACATGCATTAATTGAAAAAGATGTATTTAAACAATTCGGATTTACTGACAATGAGTTAGTGGTGTATGAGAGGATGGAACAGCATTTTCAAAAAGCAATTAAAGGTGAGCATGATCAACTGGGAGATTTCTATCATGTGATGGGTATGCCGGCTTTATCTGTAGATTCATTGGTACGGGATAAAAAGAAACATATGATAGAGGTGTTTGTTGACCGGGGAAAGGGGTTCCAAGAAAATGAAAAGATGTATTTTGATTGCTTTCCAGTTAAGGTTGAAGTTGATGAAAATGTAAAGGCAATTCGAATTGATCCCATGAGTACCGAGGGAGTGGTGATTGTTCGTTCAATACAGGATAATAAGAAACGTGACTTTGAATATACTGTAAATGGAATATCTGAGGATAATAAATTATATTGGTTTGAACATGATGATCCATCTGTCGTTGTTAAAAATATATATATTGATTCGGCATATTTTCTGATTGATATGGATATTCTTCCGTTTGAACATGGAAATGAAACTATATATAATGTTATGAAATCAGAAATAAGTACATTGAAATCAGAAATAAATGTATTAAAAACAGAGAATCAAAGCTTGACTTGTGATATTCAAGCAAAGACGGAAGAAATTACCCAAAGGGATGAAATGATTGTACGATTAGAACAGGATATTGGTTCTATTCATCAGTCTTTCTCATGGAAAATAACTGCACCAATGAGAATACTGGCATTAAGTGGATATCGGCTTATTCGAAAATTTAAATTGACAGCTCTGTGTTATGATGGTTTTCGGTATTTGTTAAAATTTGGAATTCGTTCTACTGCAAGACGGATAAAAGAATTGTATGGTAAATCATCGGCTGTATTAGATGAGAGAGATTTTGATTTACCACTGGATGTAGTGGAACAACAAAGAGCTATGAAGTTTGAATTCGAACCGGTAATCAGTATATTGGTTCCATTATATAATACACCAGAGATATTTCTGAAAGAAATGATAGATTCAGTCTGTAATCAGACTTATGGAAAGTGGGAACTGTGTCTGGCTGATGGGAGTGATAAAGACCATTTGACTGTGGAAAAAACATGCCGGGAATATTACAAAAAAGATAATAGAATTAAATATAAAAAACTTGATAAAAATCTTGGAATATCAGAGAATACCAATGCGTGCATTGAATTAGCAACAGGTGATTATATTGGTTTGTTTGATCATGATGATCTGCTGACACAGGATGCTTTATTTGAAGTAGTAAAACGAATTAACGAAAAAGAAAATGTTGATGTAGTCTATACAGATGAGGATAAGTTGTTATATAATGCGAAAGATGGTTCTGCAAAATATGTAGAACCGCATTGTAAATCGGATTTTAATTTGGATTTGTTACGCACTAATAATTATATTTGCCATTTTTTTGTTGTAAACAGGGCTATTGTAGATAAGGTTGGAGGTTTTCGGAGTGCTTATGATGGTTCGCAGGATTATGATTTCATTTTAAGATGCGTAGAAAATGCTAAGAGTGTTGAACATATTGCAAAAATATTGTATCATTGGAGAATACATGCAAATTCTACAGCAGCGAATCCACAAAGTAAGATGTATTGCTATGAAGCAGGTAAACATGCCATAGAGGCGCATCTTGAAAGAATGCAAATCAAGGCAGATGTGGAAATGACCGAACATCTCGGATTTTACCGCGTGAAGTATCCAGTAAAGGAGAAACCATTAGTATCTATTATTATTCCAAATAAAGATGAAAAGCAAACACTTGAAAAGTGTATTCATTCTATTGAGCAGAAAACAACATATGATAATTATGAGATTATTATTGTTGAAAATAACAGTGTGACAACTGAGATATTTGAATATTATAATGAACTTTCGAAGGATAGACGGATTAAGGTGATTCATTGGGAAGATGAGTTTAATTATTCAAAAATCAATAATTATGGTGTGTCGCAGTCAAATGGAGAATATATTATTCTTTTGAATAATGATGTAGAAGTGATATCTGACTGTTGGATGGAAGAGCTTCTTGCAAATTGTCAAAGAGAAGAAGTAGGTATTGTAGGAGCCAAATTGCTTTATCCAGATAATACAGTGCAACATGCAGGAGTTATTATTGGTTTAGGGGGTATTGCCGGTCATGCATTTGTTGGATTGGATGGTAATCACCCAGGATATTTTGGACGGGCATTTGTTCAACAGGATCTTAGCGCAGTAACAGCTGCATGTTTAATGGTAAGCAGAAGAGTATACAATGAAGTTAATGGATTAGAAGAACAATTGAAGGTGGCATTTAATGATGTTGATTTTTGCTTGAAAGTCAGAAACTCAGGTTATCTTGTTGTAATGAATCCTAATGTTAAATTATATCATTATGAATCAAAGTCACGAGGGGCAGAAGATACACCGGAAAAGCATGCACGATTTGCTTCGGAAGTAAACTATATGGCAGAACATTGGAGAGACATATTAGAAAGTGGAGATCCATATTATAATAAAAATCTGACATTAGTAAGAGGAGATTTTTCAATAAAGGGGAAAGATGAAGTATCACCGAGTTATATATGACTATCTTTTTAATGATATATAGTATAAGAGAGGTTAAGAGTGTGGAAAAAAGAACAGAAATTAAAAAAAACAGTTTAAATAAGATATGTATGTTCTTTGCGTTATTTTGTTTTTATTTTATATTGCAATTAAAGTTTGTGAATGACATGTGGTTCGGAACAGACGAATTGGATATTATGGTTTTAGGAAAAGCTATTGCAAGAGGAAGGTTGCTTTATGTAGATATTTTTTCACAACATATGCCAATTTCTTATTATATTAGTGCTTTGTTTTATAAGTTGGGGGCTGTTTCGGTAACAGATCAAAGAGTGGCATTTTATCTTTTTTTTGCATTAATGTGGACAAGCATAGTTTTTGTTTATAATAAAGTTGTTGATTATAAGGTTTTGATACTTTATCCATTGATTCATTGTTGTTTAATACAAAATTATGATTTAGGTACTACTATTTTGTCAGAACATTTAGCTGGATGTGGTGCGATAGTGCTTGCACTAGAGTTTTTTGCTTTTGTAAAAACAAGATTATTAACTAAAAGATCTTATTTTATGATTTCTTATGGAATTATATTGACATTTGGTACTATTTTTATATCTGTATATGCATTGTTTTTTTTGGCAGTAGGAGTCGTTTTACTTGAATTAAAATGGGGAAAAAACGAAATAAATAAAAAGCAATGGATTAGGATAATGCTGAAACGATATATTGGATTAGGCGGTGCAATTGCTGTTCCGTGGATTATATTGATGATGTATTATTTTTGTACACATTCTTTTAGTGAATTTATTTATGGGGCATATACAATTAATAGAACAGTGTATCCTAAATATAATGGAGGAACTGGAAATAATATTTTATCGATGTTTTTTGTTCCTATAGAAATGGTGGCATCTTTTATAACAAATGGTTTTAATATAAATAGTTGGTCATATGTTACTATACTGCAATGGATTGTGATAATATGTGGCTTTGTATTTCTTTTCTTGGTTGCATCACAATATGGGAAGATTGAAAGTATTATTTTGTTTTTGTTTATCTATGCGTTAGGAATAAGAGGAATATTTAACTTTCATGGAACGGCTTGTGTTGAAATGTTAGCATTTGCCACAGCATATGTTATAGTATATCTATATAAAAAATCTGTTGATATAGATAATAAAAGAATTATACAAATCGGGAATTTATTATTATGTATATTAATATTTAGCGGTTATGCAAATAATATTTCTAAATTTTCAACATTAAATTTTCGGGATGAAGATTCGGAACAAAGTTCTATCATAGAACAAATAACAGAAAAAGATGAAAGTATTTGGATGTTAACATTTGATAATGCTGATATGATGATGGCTGATAGAGTTCCTATTGGAGGAGCAGTTACTACACCATGGACATGGCAGGATTTTGGGAAAAAAGAATTTAGCAAAATAAAAGAAATTAGTCCAAGAGTAGCTATATTTGATGAAAATCATGAAGTGTGGGGAAATGAATTGAAAAAGTATGCTCCTCGGGCAGTGAAATATATAAAAAATAATTATGTACAAATACCGGGAACAACCTCGCTTTATGTACGTAAAGATTATTATAATGAAGCAATGAAAAAGATTGAAAAATAGAATATGAGAATGGAGGATATTCATGAAAGTAGTTATTTTAGCAGGAGGATTTGGAACCCGTATTTCGGAAGAATCAGAATACAAACCAAAACCAATGATTGAGATTGGAGGTATGCCGATATTATGGCATATCATGAAGGAGTATTCCTATTATGGATATAACGAGTTTGTGATTTGTGCAGGATACAAGCAGCACGTGATCAAGGAATGGTTTGCAGATTATTTTTTGCATACATCAGACATCACATTTGATTTTACACAGGGGAATAAGATGATTGTGCATAATCAGTATTCAGAACCGTGGAAGGTAACGGTTGTGGATACCGGTCTGCATACCATGACAGGTGGACGAATCAAGAGAATCCAGCCATATGTGAACAATGAAACCTTTATGATGACCTACGGAGATGGTGTCTGCGATGTAAATATGAATGATTTAGTGGAATTTCATAAGTCACATGGCAAGATTGCAACCCTTACCTCTGTATTGCTTGAGCAGGCGAAAGGTGTGCTTGACATTGGTGGGGATAATGCAGTACACTCATTCAGAGAAAAGAGTGTGACGGATGGTTCTCCAATTAATGCGGGATATATGGTGTTAGAACCGGAGATTTTTGATTATATTGATGGGGATGATACGGTCTTTGAGAGGAAACCCTTGGAGAGTCTGGCCGCTAAGGGAGAATTAATGTCCTATTCCCACACCGGTTACTGGCAATGCATGGATACAAAGAGAGAAAAAGATATATTAGAGAAGCTTTGGAATGAGAAGAAAGCACCTTGGAAGAAATGGGAGGATTAATAACATGTTTGAAAACAAGACAGAAGAACAGGCAAAGAAAGAAATCTTAGATATGGTAGCAGAATACTGTGATACCTATCATAATCAGAAGAAAGAGTTTCAACCGGGAGACCGTATTACTTATGCATCCCGTGTGTATGATCATGAAGAGATGTGTAATCTGGTAGATTCTGCGTTGGAATTCTGGCTGACATCCGGCAGATATACTGCAGAGTTTGAAAAGGTATTTGCAGAATATCTGGGAGTAAAGTATTGTTCATTGGTGAATTCCGGTTCTTCCGCAAACCTGAATGCATTCATGGCATTGACATCTCCGTTATTAGGTGATCGCCAGGTGAAGCCGGGAGACGAGATGATTACAGTGGCAGCGGGATTTCCTACTACAGTGACACCGGCTATTCAGTATGGTGTGATTCCGGTATTTATTGATGTGACAATTCCACAGTACAACATGGATGTAACACAGTTAGAAGCTGCGTTGTCACCGAAGACAAAGGTAGTAATGGCAGCCCATACATTGGGTAATCCATTTGATCTGAAAGCAGTGAAAGAATTCTGTGATAAGCATAACCTGTGGTTGATTGAGGATAACTGTGATGCATTAGGTACAAAATATACAATTGATGGAGAAGAGAAGTTCTCCGGAACAATCGGTGATATCGGAACATCTTCTTTCTATCCGCCACATCATATGACAATGGGTGAAGGTGGGGCTGTTTACACCAATAATCCGTTGTTACACAAATGTATACGTTCTTTCCGTGACTGGGGAAGAGACTGTGTCTGTGCATCCGGACAGGACAACCTTTGTGGACATCGCTTTGACAAACAGTATGGAGAATTACCGTTAGGATATGACCATAAGTATGTATATTCACATTTTGGATATAATCTGAAAGCGACGGATATGCAGGCTGCAGTTGGTTGTGCACAGATTAAGAAATTCCCTGGATTTGTTGAGAAGAGAAGACATAATTTTGACCGGTTGAAGGCAGCACTTGCAGGTTGTGAGGATAAGTTGATCTTACCGGAACCATGCGAGAATTCCCGTCCGAGCTGGTTCGGTTTCCTGATTACCTGCAAAGAGGGTGTTGACCGGAATAAGGTGGTTCCATATATTGAGAGTCACGGGGTACAGACCAGAATGCTGTTTGCCGGTAATCTGACAAAGCATCCATGCTTTGACCAGATGAGAGCATCCGGTGAAGGATACCGGATTGTAGGGGATCTGAAGAATACAGACCGTATTATGGAAGATACATTCTGGGTAGGTGTATATCCGGGAATGACCGATGAGATGATTGATTATATGGCACAGGTAATTAAAGAGGCTGTTAATCAGTAAGAGATAGATTCAGGAGGATAGTCATGAAACAGAGACTGGCAGATTATGTTGCAGATTTTTTGGTAGAACACGGAGTGACCGATTGCTTTAGCGTAGTTGGAGGAGGAGCAATGCACTTAAATGATGCATTGGGACATAAGGATGGTTTGAAAGTAACCTATAACCATCACGAGCAGGCTTGTGCCATTGCGGCAGAGGCATATGCAAGATTAGATAACCGGATTGCAGCGGTCTGTGTGACAACAGGTCCGGGAGGGACGAATGCTTTGACCGGTGTAGTAGGTGGATGGTTAGATTCTATTCCCATGTTCATCATCAGTGGTCAGGTGCGTTATGATACGACGGCAAGATATGCACTATCCTATACAGAGACTCCGTTACGAGCAATGGGTGATCAGGAATATGATATTGTAAAGTCCGTAGAACCAATGACGAAATATGCGACCATGATAGAAGATCCAACTCAGATCCGGTATGCGTTGGAAAAAGCGTGGCATCTTGCAACAACCGGAAGACCGGGACCTGTATGGATTGATATTCCGGTAAATTATCAGGGTGGCTATATAGAGACAGATGATCTGGTGGGATATGATCCGGCAGAAGATGATGCAAAGTTACCTCCTGAAGTGGAAGAATCTACTATTCAGACAATATTAGAGAAGATTAAGAAAGCAAAGAGACCGGTATTTCATGCAGGATACGGAATCCGCCTGTCTGGTGGATATGATGCATTCCGCAAAGTGGCAGAGAAACTGAACATTCCAATCGTAACTTACTGGAATGCGGTGGATCTGATTGAAGATGATAATCCGTTATATTGTGGTCGGGCAGGTAATATGGGAGACAGACCGGGCAACTGGGCCATTCAGAATGCAGACCTGATTCTTGCAGTGGGAACCCGTATATCCATCCGTCAGGTGGGATATAACTGGAAGACATGGGCACGGGCTGCAGAAGTGATTATGGTAGATATTGACCCGGCAGAACTGAAGAAACCGACCTTACATGTGGAGATGCCTGTGTGGGCAGATGCCAGGGACTTTTTAACAAAGATGGACCAGACATTATCCGGTCAGTTGCGTGGAGATGACGAATGGCTTGCAACCTGCCAGAGATGGAAAAAAGAATATCCGGCAGTACTTCCAAGACAGTGGGAAGAGAATGGGGAGACTGCTAATGTCTATGCATTTGTACGTTATCTAAGCAGTCAGTTACCGGAGAACAGTTTAACTGCTGTATCGAATGGAGCATGCTGTGTGGTAGGCAATCAGGCATATGTGATCCAGAAGGGAAGCCGTATGGCGAATAACAGTGCCATCGCCAGTATGGGATACGGATTGCCTGCTGCAATTGGAACCTGTATCGGTGGCGGAAGAAGAACGACCATCTGCCTGGAAGGAGATGGCAGTATCATGATGAATCTGCAGGAACTTCAGACGGTATTGACGAACAAATTACCAATCAAGATTTTCCTGATTAATAATAATGGATATCATTCCATCCGGCTGACACAGAATAATCTGTTCAGTGAGCATTCCAAGGTTGGAATTGGAGAGGAGTCAGGAGATCTTTCATTCCCGAATTTTGAGAAGATTGCAGGGGCTTTTGGGTATCCATATTACTGTGCACACAGCAATGCACAGATGAAGCAGGTGGTAGATGAAGTGTTGTCGCTAGACGGTCCGGTGTTCTGTGAGATCTTTACGGATACAAAGCAGGTATGGGAACCGAAGAGCAGCACAAAACGTTTAGAGGATGGTACACTTGTAAGTCCTCCTTTAGAGGATCTTGCACCGTTCTTACCAAGGGAAGAATTGGAGAAACAGATGTTTATTCCGTTATTGGAAGAAGAATAGTTAGGAGAGAGTGAGCAGAATGGGACAGGTATATCTGTTAGATTGTACACTACGTGACGGTGGGTATGTCAATGACTGGAGATTTGGGAAAGATACAATCAAGGGATTTGTGAAAAAGATTGCCAAGACAGGAATCGAGATGTGTGAAGTAGGATTTTTAAAAGGTGATTCTTTTGATGAGGACAGGGCGGTTTTTCCGGATCTTGAATCTCTGAAGTCCATGATTGGAGTCAAAGATAAAAAAATGCTCTATGTAGGTATGCTGGATATGAGTGCACCGCTTCCGTTAGACCGGATTCCACCATATGATGGCAGTTCTGTGGATATGATCCGGGTAATCTTTAAAAAGAATAAAATAGAGGAAGCATATGAGTATTGTAAAGCCATACAGGAGTTAGGATATCAGATTTCTGTTAATTTTGTAGGTACAGATATGTATTCCGATGTGGAATTCGTGGAAGGCATTGAAAAGTTCAATACCTTGAATCCATATGCCATGGCAATCGTGGATAGTTTTGGACTGATTAAGAGAAAGCATTTTCTGCGTCTTGTCTACTTAGCAGATAACAATATGGCTCCGGGTGTTACATTGGGGTATCATGCACATAATAATCTGCAACAGGCATTTGGTAATGCGGAAGCGTTAGTGGAGATGAATTTAAAAAGGAATCTGATTGTGGATGCCTGTGTGTTTGGCATGGGACGCGGAGCAGGCAATCTGAACCTGGAATTGTTTGCAGAGTATATGAATGAGAATTATGATACCCATTATAAGATTGAGCCGATGCTTGAGATCATGGATGAATATCTGAATGATATTTACAGAAAACGTTTCTGGGGATATTCCCTTCCGTTCTATTTATCTGCAAGTACCGGATGCCATCCGAATTATGCAATATATTTAGCAGAGAAAGATACCCTGCCGGTGAAAGCCTTTAATGAATTATTATGCAGTATTCCGAAGGAGAAGAAAGCAAAATTTTCAAAGGAAGATGCGGAGTATTATTACAGGGAGTATCAGGAAAATTATATAGACGATAAAGATGCTTTGGATGCATTGGCATCTGAGCTTGGGAATAGAGAGATTCTGATTCTTGCACCTGGGAAATCGTTAGTAGAGCAGGAAAAGCAGATTCAGGAATATAGGAAGAAAGTGCATCCGTTAGTAATTGCCCTTAACTTTGCAGCAGAAAAATTTGAACCGGATTATATTTTCAGCAGTAATATGCGAAGATATGCAAAGATACAGGGTAAGACATCTGCAAAATGTATTACAACGTCTAATATGAAGGATTGTAAGGTTACGGATTATGTTGTAAACTTCTCCAGTTATGCATCAAAAGAACCGGAGATTATTGATAATTCCGGTATCATGGTGTTAAAATTATTACTTGCATTAGGGATAAAGAAGGTACACATTGCCGGAATGGATGGTTATTCCGCACAGCAGAGTATCAATTATTATGACAGTAACTTGGAATATGATTTCTCAAATGTGGCAGAGAAGAGGAATCAATTAATATCAGAAGAAATGAAAGAGATTAATAAGGTATTGAAGTTGGAGTTCTTAACGCCAACGGCATATGAGTTTACTTCGGATGAGGAGAAATAGATATGTGTAAAGTGGTTACATTTGGAGAGATTATGCTTCGGTTAGCACCAAATGGATATTATCGTTTTTTTCAGCAGGACCAGATGCAGGCAACCTTTGGCGGTGGAGAAGCCAATGTGGCGGTTTCCCTTGCTAATTTTGGTCTGGAATCATTATACGTGACGAAGTTACCGGAACATGCGATTGGTCAGGCTGCTGTAGATCATTTACGTTCTTTTGGTGTGGATATAACGAAAATTGTCCGTGGAGGAGAACGTGTTGGCATTTATTATCTTGAAAAAGGGGCAAGCCAGCGGGGAAGTGTCTGTATCTATGACCGGGCACACTCATCTATTGCAGAGGCGGCACCACAGGATTTTGATTGGAACATTATATTTGCAGATGCTGACTGGTTTCATTTTACCGGAATTACACCTGCCCTGGGTGATAATCTGGCAGAGATATGTAGACAGGCATGTATGGCAGCGAAAGAGAGAAACATTAAGATTTCTTGTGATCTGAATTATCGTGGTAAGCTATGGACAAGAGAGAAAGCCAGACAGGTTATGTCAGAGTTATGTCAATATGTGGATGTGTGCATTGCAAATGAGGAAGATGCAAAGGATGTATTCGGTATTGAAGCAGAAAACACAGATATCTATGGTGGTAAATTAGACAAGGAAGGATATGTGTCCGTTGCAAAGCAGCTGATGGAGCAATTTCAATTTGAGAAAGTTGCTATTACATTACGAACTTCTTTATCTGCCAGTGATAACGATTGGGCAGGGATGTTGTATGATGGAACAGATTCATATTTTTCCAAAGAATACCATCTGCATATTGTAGATCGTGTGGGCGGAGGAGACAGTTTTGGTGCAGGGTTGATATATGCATTGCTTTCAGGTAAGAACATGAAGGATACGATTGAATTTGCCGTGGCAGCATCCGCATTGAAGCATTCGATTGAAGGAGACTTTAATCGGGTGAGTGTTGCAGAGGTTGAGAAACTGGCAGGTGGAGATGGATCCGGAAGAGTGCAGAGATAAGAATATGGAGTAAATCGATTATGAAAAGAATAGTATTAACAGGTCCAACTGGAGCAATCGGTATTGCAATCATCCAACAGTGTATTGAACAGGGAATTGAAGTATATGCGTTTATAAGAAGGACATCGGATCGTAATATACGAATTCCGCGCCATGAATTGGTGCATTTGATTGAGTGTGATCTAGCTGAATTGTCACAATTTGATGTGTCTAATATGCCAACATGTGATGTTTTTTACCATTTAGGATGGGCTGCTACCATTGGTAACGGAAGAAATGATATGCAGCTGCAACTTAAGAATATTCAGTATACATTAGATGCGGTTGATCTGGCTGCCAGATTGGGGTGTAACACGTTTGTTGGTACTGGTTCTCAGGCAGAGTATGGAAGATACGAGGGCAAATTGAATGCAAGAGTTCCGGTATTTCCAGAGAACGGATACGGAATGGCAAAGCTTTGTGCAGGTCAGATGTCACAAATCGAATGTGAGAAAAAAGGATTACGACAGGTCTGGGTGCGAATTTTAAGCGTATATGGTCCATACGATAATGATAATACAATGGTAACATCGACGATTCGCAAATTGTTGAATGGAGAGAAACCGGCATTCACATTAGGTGAGCAGAAATGGGATTATCTGTATTCCGAGGATGCTGCTAGAGCGTTATTACTATTAGGTGAATGTAGCAATGCAAATGGTGTCTATTGTTTGGGAAGCGGAGAAGTAAAGAGTCTTAAAGAATATATTCTCATGATGAGAGATGCTATTAATCCATATGCTGAGTTGGGATTTGGTGAGCTGCCATATGGTCAAAAGCAGGTAATGTATTTGTGTGCCGACTTAGACAAGTTACACAGAGATACTGGTTTTCAGCCCAAAATACCATTTGAAGAGGGAATTAAGCGAACAATTTACTGGATGAAAAAGAGGTTGGAATATGAAGAAAATTAGCATTATGATACCTTGTTATAACGAGGAAGAAAATGTAAGAGAAATATGTGCAGCAGTAATTAAAGAATTACAACAGGAACTTCCTGCATATGATTATGAGATTTTGTTTATTGATAATGACTCGACAGATCGGACAAGGCAATATTTACGTGAGTTGTGTGCAAATAACAAGAAAGTCCGTGCAATATTTAATGCAAAGAATTTTGGACAGTTTAACTCGCCATATTATGGTATGTGCCAAACAACAGGTGATTGTACAGTGTGCCTTTGTTGTGACTTTCAGGATCCGGTTGAGATGATTCCGAGATTAGTGAGCGAATGGGAGAATGGTGCAAAGATCGTATGTGCAATTAAGACATCTAGTAAAGAGAATAAGATTATGCGTTTCTTACGGACATGTTATTATAAAATGATAAAGAAGATGTCTGACGTGGAACAGATAGAACATTTTACCGGATTCGGTTTATATGATAAGAGCTTTATTGAAGTACTTCGTAATTTAGACGATCCAACACCATTTTTGCGTGGAATTGTTGCGGAATTAGGATATAAGAGAGTGGATGTTCCATATGAACAGCAAAAGCGCAAGGCAGGTAAGACGCATAATAACTGGTTTACATTATATGATGCAGCGATGTTGAGTTTTACATCTTATACAAAGGCTGGATTACGTATGGCAACAATTCTTGGATTTATTATGTCTGGAATGAGTTTGTTCGTTGCATTAGTTTATTTGATATTAAAACTGATATACTGGGATCGATTTGCAGCCGGTATGGCACCAATTTTATTGGCTGTATGTATACTTGGATCCGTGCAGTTATTTTTCATAGGTTTCTTGGGAGAATACGTTTTAAGTATTAACAAGAGAATGATGCATAGACCATTAGTAATCGAGGAAGAACGTTTGAATTTTGATGAAGATGGAGAGGAGAAAGCGGATGTTTGATGTTTCATTTTACAAAGGGAAAAAAGTATTGATTACAGGGCATACCGGGTTTAAGGGTTCATGGATGTGTCAGTTGTTAATTATGGCAGGTGCCAAAGTGACCGGATATGCGTTAGAGGCACCGACAGATCCGAGTTTGTTTGATATGTGTCATATCGCAGATTCCATGCATTCTGTAGTAGGAGATGTTAGAGATCTTGAACATATGCAACAGGTATTTAACGAGGCACAGCCGGAAATTGTGATTCATATGGCTGCTCAGCCGCTTGTGCGGGAGTCCTATAAGAATCCGGTCTATACGTATGAGACCAATGTTATGGGAACGGTTAATGTTTTGGAGTGTGTGAGAAATACATCTTCTGTGAAATCCTTTGTGAATGTTACAACGGATAAGGTTTACTTGAATAAAGAATGGGAGTGGGGATATCGCGAGAATGAAGAACTGAATGGATATGATCCTTATTCCAACTCAAAGTCTTGTTCTGAATTAGTGACCAGCAGTTATGTGAATTCTTTCTTCAAGGATATGGATGTGGCAATCTCTACAGCACGTGCAGGCAATGTAATTGGTGGAGGAGATTTTGCAACAGATCGTATTATTCCGGATTGTATTCGTGCAGCTGAAAAGAAAGAAGATATTATTGTTCGTAATCCATTTTCCACCAGACCTTATGAACATGTATTAGAGCCGGTGGTAGCATATCTTATGATTGCAAAGGCTCAGTATGAAGATAAAACTTTTGCGGGAAATTACAATGTGGGTCCGGATGATACGGATTGCTGGACAACCGGGAATCTGGTTACCCTATTTTGTGATAAGTGGAATGCTCAGACAGGAGATTCCATAAAATGGATCAATCAATATGATGGAGGTCCCCATGAAGCTAATTTCTTAAAGTTGGATTGTTCTAAACTGAAAAAAACTTTTGGATGGAGTCCTAGATGGAATGTGGAAACTACCATGGAGAAGATTGTGGAGTGGTCACATATTTACCTGCAAGGCGGGGATGTTACAGAGTGTATGAAGAAACAGATTGAGGAGTTTGTTTCGGAATAAGAGAAAACATGTTTTATAATACAAAAGGATGTAATAATGGATTTTAAAAGTAAAATCATTAAAAATGGAGAATTGCTAGAACAGATATGGGTGATATTGATGTTTATTTCAATATTTAATTTGAATGCTTTTATATCATTGACATATCAAAAAAAATTTTATATTGGAAATATGATTTCAATTATAATAATATGGGTGATTACGTCTGCATTAGGCTATCTTTTATTTCGATATGTATGGAAGAAAATAAGGTTTTCTAAGATTAAAGTATGGGTTACAAATAATAATTATTTGATATTAGTATTATTGTTGAGTACGATAATTAGAATTCCTATGTTAAATACTTTGCCAAAGTGGGATGCAGGAGAATATTATTATCGCTTAGGAACGGCATGTCAAAACTATGATTTTACTTTTAGCTGTTTTTTTGAGAATTTCAGATTGTGTAATCACTCCAATCTGGGATTTTCTTTTTTTTATGCAATAGCAGAATTCTTATTTCCTAGGAAACAAATAGGTATATTAAGTTTGAATTTGATCTTTACGGAATTAGCCATTATGTGTATTTATTTATTATTGAAAGAATATTGGCTTGATGTAGAGGATAAAGTTGTTGCATTAATTACGTTTGTTGTATCATGTACTCCGATTTTTCTTGGAACCTTTGCATATTTTAATGTTGATTATTTTTTATTTATTGTATTTATTTTTTTAGTATATTTTGAGTATTCACAAAAAAACATATTAATGATTTTTGCAGCCATTGTATTGAGTCAGACAAAAGAAACAGGAGTGATAATTGTTGCAACATATTTAGGTAGCAAGATGTTTGTTGGCTTTGTGCAGAAAAAAGGCAATGTGCTGAATAGACTACGTGCGATATTACATAAGCCGTATACATGGGCCGCGGTTTTGTCGGGCATGCTATATATTGCTGAAATGAAACTGATAGGTAGTGTGACAGGGTGGACACAAGGTGCAGATCAGGAATCGCCAATGCGGTGGGATAGTGCTGGATTTAATTGCTTTGGTTATAATCTTAATTATATTATTTACAAATTGAAACAATTATTGATTCTTAATTTTTCATGGATCATTTGTATAATATTTATTGTTAGTACTGTCTTACTCATTATTCAAAGAAAGCGAAAATATAAAAATGAACATCGTTTGTTTTATGTTATTATAGTGATGGTAACATTTGTTATATTTAGTGTATTGTATATAACTTATACATTACCAAGATATAATATTTTATTTAATGTTTTATTTACCTTGTTTGCGGTTTGCTTATTATATGTGGTGCTTGAAAAGGTATGGGATGGAAAATTTTACTGTTTTCTTATGACTATACTTGGAACCTGCTTTTTGATTCAGTCATTTTGGAATATAGATATAATTTCATCAAAATATTTTGAAACACTGAGTATTGGAAATGGGAATAGTATGATTTTTTCATCTTATCAAAATAATTATTATGGTGATGGATTAGTTACTAATTATCAATATGCATGGATTGATAAAGCTATTGATAAGGTGCTTCGTAATATACATTTTAATGCAGATATTCTTGTGATTCAACCAAAAGAAGAATATTCAGTTTATGCTCAGGGGAATTTGGCCACATATTATTTGGGATGGGATTCAAAGAATGGGAAAAGAATTGTTGAGCAAGATCCTGGTATGATTATACAATGTCGTGCACCGGAGGCGTTATTTACGCCTTTTCCTTATAAGGTGTATGATTATAATATGTTAAATTCAGTTAGGCAACGTGCTGTTGTAATATTTATTCCATATTATGAATTGGATGAAAAAGAGACATTAAGACCATTAGAAAAATTTTATGATATAGGACAAAGGAAGACTCTTTCAAAATACGGAGGAGAAATTGTATATTATGAATTACTTAAGAAAACCAGTTACCGACATTTGGAACTGGAGAATTTGTCTGATGACCAGCTTGGAATCAATGATAATTATTCAGATAATTTGTTTGATGGCATGAAAAAGCAAGGATGGTCGAAAGAAAAAGTAAGGGAATACTATTGGTATTTGTTGTGCCAAAATGCAAAGGTAAGAAAATATAAAAAAGAAAAGTCTCATATTGCTATGCTGGATGAAGTGACAATGGATGTTAAAATATATTCTGATGATAATCAATTAATTCCATCTGGTCAATTAGGATATTATGCCGGTTCATATGAGAAAATCATAGTTGGAAGTAATTCAATGATTTCGGCGATTGATGAAATGTTGATTGGTTGTGCAGTGGGAGATGTTGTTTCGTGTGATTGGACTGTGCCTACAAATTATTATAGTTTGCCAGACTATGTTGGGAAAACGTTACATATAGAAATAACTCCAACAGCAATTACAGGGCATATTAATCTTGATATAGTACGTGATTCGAAAAAAAGAAAAATATATAAGAATGCGTTTAATACTGTCTGGAATTACTATAAACAGGAAACATTATGTTCAGTAGTTTTTGCAACTTTAGATTCCAATACATTTCCTTATACGGAATTACAAAAACAGAGAAAAAAAGTGAAGGATTATTATTATAATCTGCTTTATTCTGCTCATATTAGTGAGAAGCAGTTTCTTGAAGAATATGCAATGATGTCTCAAGACGAATTTAATACAAGAAAAGAGAGAATGTCTAGGGCAAGGTGTATGTGGAAATATTGGAAAAAGAAATATTATCAACAGGAAAAAATCATTAAAGAAAATTTATATAGAAGTTGTTTAAAACAAAATGAAATTGAATGATTTGTTTTAAAAGGATGAAAGTTGTATAATTAAAAAGTGTATAATATTTGTAAAATTAGGAACAAATGATGAATAAATTATCAAATAAAAATTAGATAATGATTTGGTTGCTATTGTTCTTTATGGTTAATGTTTGGAGAATACCGGCTAAGGAAGTACAAATTCTTTAGGTTACACCATATAATGGTCTCATAAATTAAGACACTTTATAATGGTCTCATAAATTAAGACACTTTTTCGGACAAATTTTAATGAATCTGA
>CAMEFI010000009.1 GCA_945915475.1 uncultured Clostridium sp.
GATAAACGCTGAAGGCATCTAAGCGTGAAGCCCCCCTCAAGATGAGATATCCCTGACAGAAGTCAATAAGACCCCTTGAAGACGACGAGGTAGATAGGCCTGAGGTGGAAGTGCAGTAATGCATGGAGCTGACGGGTACTAATCGGTCGAAGGCTTAACTTAGAAATGTGGAAGAGATGGCGGATCTTTGTATGAAGTTCTGAAGGTACAGGAATTATTTATGAATATTTATCATATAATAATGATACCTTTAAGATTACCTGAGACATGGTAGTCTTGTGTTGTATAATCCCTGATAGCTCAATGGTAGAGCACACGGCTGTTAACCGTGGTGTTGTAGGTTCGAGCCCTACTCGGGGAGTTTATGGCGCCATAGCCAAGTGGTAAGGCAGAGGTCTGCAACACCTTTATCACCAGTTCAAATCTGGTTGGCGCCTCTTCAATGAAACGCAATCCTTTTTGTAGGATTGCGTTTTTTATTTTATGAATTATTAAATAAGAAAAGTAATATAACAAAAAATGTAAAATGTAGTGAATGACCATTGAAAAAGGAAATTAAATCATATATAATATCTTCGGATATATACAAAATATGATGAATAGAAGGGGTAGTAATGAAAAACAGAATTTTAAAATTTTTATTTTGCATGGTATGTATATTGACAGTAATTGGGTATAAAGATGATGTGAATGCAACAGGTCAATATTTTGAAAACAATAAAAATAGTATTGTCCAGGTGGTTATGTCATATACAGCAGATGATGGAACACGCTATATTCTACAATCAGGGAGTGGAATTGTAATTAATAGTAATACTATCCTAACAAATCGTCATGTGGTACATATAAGCAATGCAAATATGAAGAAGGCAAAAAAGCTGACTAATGTAAAGGATTTATCAAGAGATTCCATTGCAATTGGAATTGTTAAGCAGGATGATGTATTAATTAATGCCACAATATCACAGGAAAGTCAGGAAAAAGACTTTGCGTTGTTGACATTAGAGGAACTTACAGATCGCACACCAGCTGTTTTAGGAACAAGTAGCACTGTTCTTGCAGCAGATCGGGTAACAGCAATCGGATATCCTACAACAAAGCCGTTTAGTAAGGAAGGAGCACAGTTATTTGCACCTACAGGAACGCATATTATTCCAGGAATTATTGCGGAAGTAGGACTTGGTAATATTACAGTTAGTGGAACTATTTCTTCCGGTAATTCAGGTGGTGCATTGGTCAATGATAATACGGGAGAAGTAATTGGATTACTCGTATATAAGAAACAAGAGTCGAAGAGTGGAACTTTTTCAGTTTTGCCAATTGATGACTTGAAAAATCCATATTTAGCAGGAACATCTTATACCGATGGTAGTATTGTAGCCTCTACAGAAGCAACACCTACAGAAGAGGTACCGGTGGAAGAGACAACGGAAGCACCTACAGTTGATAAGACATTATTACAGAAGACTGTTGATTCGGCGTTAGCATTGAATAGTGAAGATTATACAGAGGCAAGTTATCTGCATTTATATGATGCAATTAAAGATGCGCAATATGTATTAGATAATGAAGCTGCTACACAGGAAGAAGTAGATAGAGCGTTAACGGCGCTTCAAGATGGCAAACAGTCACTGGCTATCGAAAAAGGGATTAATTGGGTATTAATCGTATGTATTATATTAGCAGTTCTTGTTGTGATTGCAATTGTTGTTGTAATCATTGTATTAGTCAATATGAAGAAGAAGGAAAAGGAACGGAATCAGTTTAAAGTAGTCCCACAGGGTGAGATTGAAGCAGCACAGGGTCAGATTAATTTTGGTGCATCTGATGAATTTGCTACAGCAAGTGAAAAATTAGCGCACTCTGTCAACAATTATGATACGATGCCATTGAACAGTGCAGGAATGAATCAAGATACAGAAGGAACAACCGTATTAACACAGACACCTAGTCTTCATCCTTGTTTAATAAGAATAAAGAATGGGGAAAGGCGGGATATTGATGCAAGGGAATTTGTAATTGGACAAGACCCATCAAGAGTGAATTATTGTATCACGGACAATATAACAATTAGTCGATGTCATATGAAGATTATTACGGAAGGGATTCGTTTCTATGCGATGGATTTAGGTTCTACAAATCGTACTTATGTAAATGGCGCAGTAATTCCTCCGAATCAGAAGTTTGAGATCAGGAATGGTGATAGTATTCGTATATCAGATGAGGAATTTACTTTTGAAGTGAAATAGAAAAGAGGGGAGTTATGGAATATATATCTGCAATATGTTCTGATATTGGTAATGTAAAAAAAGTGAATCAGGACGCTTCGCTTGTTCTAAAAGCAGAGACAGAAATAGGAGATGTTTTATTTGCTGTTGTTTGTGATGGAATGGGTGGATTGGAGAAAGGTGAACTTGCAAGTACAACTGTAATTTTAGGAATGCAGGAGTGGTTTGAGAGTATATTTCCTAACTTACTATATTATAATTTTACATATGATGCGCTTAAAAATAGCTGGTTGAATGCTATTTTGGAACTCAATGGCACAATTCGTATGTATGGAGAACAAACGCATATTAGTTTGGGTACAACATTAACAGCATTATTATTGGTAAATGGTGCATATTATATTTGTAATATTGGAGATTCCAGAATCTATTATTTAAAAGATGGAGTCTCCCAATTAACGCGGGATCAGTCATTTATTCAGCAGGAGATAGATATGGGTAGGATGACAGAAGAAGAAGCATTGTATAGTAAGCAGCGAAGTGTGTTGTTGCAGTGTATTGGTGTTTCAGATTCTGTTACCCCGGATTTTTACTGTGGAGAATATATGGAGAATTCCGCTTTTGTTTTGTGTTCAGATGGATTTCGTCATGAAATTTCCAATGAAGAGATGTGGAATTGTCTGAATCCTAGTTTTTTGGACGGGGAAAAACAGATAGAGGGAAATCTCCGGTATTTAATTGATTTGGTGAAAAGCAGAGGGGAACAGGATAATATTACAGCTACACTGGTATCTGTTAAATAGGAGGCTACATGTTAGAGATAGGGTCAATTATTGATGGAAAATACAAAATATTAAGCAAAATCGGCCAGGGTGGTATGAGTACCGTATATCTTGCATTAAATGAACGTGCTAACAAATCATGGGCAATTAAGGAAGTGCGAAAAGATGGTGTAGCTGATTTTGAAGTGATCAAACAGAGCCAGATGGTAGAGACGAATCTGTTAAAGAAGTTAAATCATCCCAATTTGCCAAGCATCATAGATGTAATTGATAGAGAAGACTGTTTCTTAATTGTAATGGATTACATAGAGGGCAATACGTTAAGTGATGCATTGAAAGTGAAGAAACGTCTGGATTGTCAAGATGTGATAGAATGGGCAAAGCAGCTGTGTGATGTGCTGGAGTATCTTCATACGAGACAGCCGGCTATTATTTATCGTGATATGAAACCTTCAAATGTTATGTTGAAACCGGACGGTACGGTAATGCTGATTGATTTTGGTATTGCAAGAGAATTTAAGGAACAGAACGTAGAAGACACTACCTGTTTGGGAACCAGAGGATATGCTGCACCGGAACAATTTGGTGGGCATGGACAGACAGATGCCAGAACAGATATTTACTGTTTAGGAGCAACTATTTATCATTTGGTAACAGGACATAATCCTTGTGATCCACCATATGAGATGTATCCAATCCGGCATTGGGATCCTTCTTTTTCATCCGGATTAGAGAAGATTATTTTGAAATGTACCCAGAAGAATCCGGATGACCGTTATCAGTCATGTGCAGAACTTTTATATGCTTTAGAGCATTATGAAGAGGAAGAGGAAGGGTACAAGAAAGTACAGAATATAAAATGGTATACATTTTTTATGACGGTTGTGTTAACAGTTGTGATGGGTATTTGTACGTTATTAAGTCATTTTGGGATGACAAATATGACAAAGGATCAGTATGAGGAATATTTAAATAATGCATCCATGGCATCAGATACAGAGGAGAAGTATCAATATTATGCGGAAGCAATAGAATTGAATCCTACCAATGAAGAAGCATATATGGATGCGGTAACGGCGATGCAGGCGGATGGTGTGTTTGACAACAGAGAAAGCGAGATTATCCGTCAGATGGTTCCGTCTCATATCAATGATCTTGAGAAGAATAAAGAAGGATACATTCAATTGGCATATGAGCTTGGAATGATGTATTT
This sequence comes from uncultured Clostridium sp., assembly GCA_945915475.1. Lineage (GTDB taxonomy): Bacteria > Bacillota > Clostridia > Lachnospirales > Lachnospiraceae > CAG-590. The sequence goes on from CAMEFI010000009.1 coordinate 4,224, forward strand.
TTACTATTCAGAGAATGGTCAGGATACACAGAATGCAATGAAATGGTTGAATATTGCCATCGGAAATAAGACAAATGATATTACAGAGAATGAGATTAGTACAATTCTGGGTGCAAAGAAATTAAGGAGAGCGCAGATACTATATAACATTTGCCAATATTATCAGAATCTGGGTGTATTGAACAAAGAAGGGGATTACGAGGGGGATTATAAAACACTTTGGGATGACCTTTCAAGTATCATTAAAGAAGATCTGGCAAAAGAAGATAATAATGTAACTGCTTTGGTTATGTATAATTTCATGGCAATTCAGATTAATCAGAATGCACAACATTTTGTGGATGCAGGTGTTGAAAAAAATGAAATGGATCAGCGGCTTAGTATGATAAAGGAACAGATGTCATTTGATAAGAATAATTCTTATGAAAAGGAATTATATGATAAGTTGTGTAACAGTTTAGAACATGCGGAGAATGCGTTAGAGGTTGCAACAAGTGCTACGCAGGAGTAGTGGAGAGGGATAGATATGACATTAGAGACTTACAAAACATTATATATGTTTTTTCTTGTAGCAACAATTGTACTCTTTATTTTGTCGGTTGTGTTTTTCTTTGTATTTGACATCCGGAAAATATTCAGCATTAAAACCGGACGTGCAATGCGCAAAAGCGTAAAAGAATTGAATGAGATTAATCGAAGTGAAGATAATCGCAACAGAAAGAAGTACAAAGGTCGTTCTATGCAGTTAAGCAAAGAATTGACAGGAGAAACAGGAAAGGTGACAGAAGATTTACCACCTTTAAAAGAAAAAACGATGGAAGTAGAAGGTTCAACATTTGTAACGGCACCATTAGATGAAGAGCCTACGGTGACATTGAAACAGATAAATAATGTATTAGAACCGGAAACAGAAATTCTGATTCGCCCAGAGGCAGAAGGGGAAAAACCACCAATGCCGGTGATAGAAGAACCTGTGATTCCGGAGCAGCTGGCAGGGGAGAAACGATTCTTTCAAATTGTTGAGAGAAAAGTGGTTATTTTTGCCAATGAAGTAATACAGAATGTTCAGTGACACAGTTGAGGGAATTAAGTGTCACAGATAATATGATAATCAGGTATGGTGAATAAGTATGAGAAAAAGAAAGCATTTAAATAAAATAGGGAAAATGATACTTACAGCAGGAATACTCTGTTTTACTGCACTGCCGGTTGAGGCGAAGGTGACCCAGGAGGATCTGGCTAATCCTGTAGTGGATGTGGATTCACATCATTATGGAGAATATGAGAAAGAAAAAGCAAGAACTCCAGTAACTACAGAACATGGTACACTATATTATGATGTAGAACATATTACAGTATTCCATTATGTATATTTTGGAAGCTATCCTCAAAGAGAACTTAAGGGAGAAGAGTTGACCCAGGATATTATCAATGCTTCCTATGATGAGTATGGAAATGGGTTTGTAAATGGGAGACAGATACGGAGATTGTCAAAGGAATTGGTAACAACATGGGGTACTCTAAATGGAATTCCTCGTATATTTGAAGCTTTGGAAAGAGCAGGAGGGTACAGATATTTCTTATATGAACCAATTAAGTGGAGAATTTTAAGTAATGAGGATTCACAGTTGCTTTTATTGACAGATAAAGCAATTGACCTACAAATGTATACAGATCACGGCAGTTCTCTTTGTAACTGGAAAGACTGTGATATTCGGCGATGGTTAAATTATGAGGGCGGTGAGCCTACAGTTGATATTGGTTATGGGTATCAGTATAAAAATCCGGGATTTTTATATTATGCCTTTTCAGAAGAAGAAAGGGGAAAAATACAGATATCTGAAGTAATAAGAGACAGATATCCACGTCCTGAGGAGAAAGAGGAAGAGATTACCAATGATAAGATATTTATCTTAGGTCTGTGTGACCTGGAAAATAAGAAGTATGGAATGTGTTATGATACCGGATCGTGTGAGGCAAATTATATAGCAAATACAGATTATTGCAGATCTATGAGCATGTTTGTTGATAATGATTCTTCAATAGAAGATACAACGGTTTGGCTAAGAACAGAAGCAACTTATGCCCCTATAGATCGTATGCCCTCGCCAGGATTAATGACAATGACCGGGCAAAAGATAAAAGGTGACGATGGGTGTATATCTCTAAGTGGTCATGTAGGTTTTAAGGGGACATTACCTAATATGGATACTATTTATGTACAACCAGCTACGAGAGTAGGTTACACATTAGATGACTGTATTAAAGTATCATTTCAGACCAACACAAGCGATACTATTGAAGACCAGGTTCTTTTAGGAAGTAATTATGTAATGGAGCCGGAAACGGTTACCAATGGAACGAATATCTTTATGGGATGGTATCTGGACGAAGCGTGTACGAAGCCGTATCTGTTTGATAAGAAAGTGACGGAAGATACAACACTTTATGCAGGATGGAAACAAAGTGTTCCTACCGGTGTTACGGGTGGGAAATTGAAGATAGAAGGAACAACATCCGCCATGGAATATGCATCCTCAAACAAAGAAGATGCAAAATGGAGTGATTGTCAGGATGGAATAACCATGGTACCAAATGAGGGAACATGGTATGTGAGATATAAAAAGACACCACAGTTATTTGAAAGCGAATCCATAGAGGTGCAAGTGGCCAATGTGGAACAGAAGGTGCAGGAGTTTATAAAGGAAAATCAGATTCCGGAAACTGTCACGGCAGTTACACAGGATGTGATTCTTGCAGCGAAGGATGATAAAGATATTGCAGGTTCTTCCTTTATTACACTGCAGGCGGAAGCAGCGAAAGCAACAAAGAAATCTGTGAAGTTAAAATGGAAGAAACAAAAGGAAGCAGACGGATATCTGATCTATGGAGCTCCATGTAATACAAAGAAACAAAAGAATCCGTACCAACTGATTGAGACAATTTCTTCCAACAATACGGTTACCTATACACATAAGCAATTGAAAAAAGGCAGGTACTATAAGTATATTGTTGCGGCATACAAAGACATTGAAGGTCAGAAAGTGTATACTGCCATATCCAAAACCATACATGTAACAACATCGGGTGGCAGATATGGAAATGCAAAAGCAGTCAAGATAAAGACCGGAAAAGGTATGACTTATAAAAAAGGAATTTACACACTGCAGATAAAGAAAAACAAAAAGTATACGATACATGCATCCGAGGTTAGGGAAAATAAAAAGATTCAGCAGCATAGAAAGATTTCTTTTGAAAGTGACAATAAGGATATTGCAATTGTTACATCAAAGGGAATCATAAAGGCAAAGAAAAAAGGAAGCTGCAACATATATGTATATGGACAAAATGGTGTATATGCAAAGATTCAGTTAAAAGTAAAATAGGAGAGGAGAATTACCAATGAAGAGTAAAACAAGATTTACACGAACAAAAAAATTAATCGCATGGCTCCTGGTTATTTGTATGGTAATGACTAATAGTAGTCCTATAACAAGTATTCATGTACATGCAGAAGGGGAAGGGAGTTCGTCTACGACTACGATAGCATGTACAATGAATGCTACGGTGAACGTAGGAGGATACGATATTACAATTCCAGAGAATTATATTACCATTAAAGATAGTTCGGGAACAGAAGTAGTTTGTACAAATGCAAATTATAATTTAGTTCCCGGTGCATCCTATACGTGTGTTATCAAAGGAAATGAAATGGAGGAGCACTCGGTTGTATTTACTGCACCAGAAACGGAAGGTGCTATTTCTATATCCGGCGATGCGTCTAAAATTAAACTTGTGTATGACGATGTTGAGGAATTCTTTGTAGGCGAAAGCAAAACGCCTGTATCGGATTTGGGGATTACATGGACTTGGAGCACATCTTCTGCCAGTATCGCTTCTTTAATAGAAGAAGGAGAGGAACCAAATAAACAAGTAAAAGGTAAAATTAAGGGAGAAGGAGCAGGAACTGTAACTATAAAGAGAACATCTGCTGTAAAACCGGCAAATGGAAGTACAACGTATTCAGCAATCGTAAATGAGGCTACATTAACCGTAAAAGGAAAAAAGGATTTCGATGTTACATTTAAAATTAATGGTACAGACAGCGCCTTTACCTTTGATAAAAAGAATGTGGTAATTAAAGATACAAATAATAATACGGTTGCCTGCAATGATTCAGGCAAATACACGTTTGTGTGCGGAGATACTTATACCTATGAACTTGTTTCCAGTGCCGGATTAAAGGGGGTAAGTGTTCCGGGCAATGGATCCTTTACGGTGCCAAATAGCGGTACAGAAGTTACCCTTCCTCTAGAACTTACAACACCTGTTATGTCATTAGAAAATAATGATTTAACAGCATCTTTACCAATTAAAAAAATGAAGAATACAGAAAGTGCAATTATCAATTGTATAAATGTAGACCAGTTATATAATTCGGATAAGTGGAAGATTCAGATTAATAGTGGAAATAAAAAAGATATTAATAGCGATGACATCAGCATTAATACCCAAAATAGTGTAACAATCAAATACTATTATGATGGTATAGATGTGGGAAAAAACTTGGTATTAAATAATTTTTTTGATAACTATTCCATTGCATATAGATATGGAAATATTGCAATAAATGATAGTAGTATTTCAAATGAAACATTTTCAGGGAATACAGAAAGAGCAAATTTACTTGGGAATAAAGAGTATGAATTAACCAATATAAGCATAAAGGGACTTACATATAATACATCAGAGAAACAGAAGATTACAACAAAGTACACGCAACAAAATTATGAAATAGATTTGGCAAAAAGTGTAACTGTTACGAAACCTACGATTTCAGTAAACGGCAATCAATATACAGCTAATAACGACGGTGTCTATGAAATCTTGTATGGAGAAGAAATTACAGTTAAGGTAGACAATATGAATGCATTGCTGAATAATGGTACAACCGGATGGTCCTGGAAATGGGATAGTAAATTAGAATCAGAAAACCAAACAGTGAATGCTTCACAACAATATCAGTTTTCTTTAAAAGGAACACCGGATCAGACATATACGTTAACGTATGTCTTAAATGATAATCAAACAGTGAGTAATTCGTTAAAGTTTAAGGTAAAGAAAATAGAATTAAACATTAATGCTAACGAGATGCTTCCTGCTATAAGCAAACCATATGATGCAACAAATCAGTTTGTTTTCGATATGAAGATAAATGATACAATGTCGAATGGAACGGGATATTTTAAAGATCAGAAAGGCAATAGTATTTCGCAGGATGAGAAAATTACTTTAAAGGGAGAGGTTAGTGGTACAGCTCCCGGACAATATGCGAGAATAAAAATAACAGATGTGGATGCAAAGAAAGATTATATAGATGCATCAGCATTAATCGGTAAAGGATATAACATTAATAAGGCAGTGATTGAAATAGCGGAAACAAAATTTAAGCTAAGTAAATTAAACAGATTTTATATGGATAACAACTGGGATATAGCTCATATTGAAATCCAAGAGAATAACAGTCCTGGAATTTATAAAAACAGTAATATAGAGTCGCCATTAAAAGAAGAACTTTTTAATGCTATGACAATTGAAATTACCGATGAGATAAATTGTAAGTACAATATAAAAAATTCAGAAACGGATACAGACTACCAGATAACCACAGATCATGTAAAAGCTAAAGTTAGTTGTGATCATACCTATGAAACAGTTCCACAGATATTAGATTCGGAAAGACACATGGAGCAATATATCAATCTTTATCAGGCACAAAGGGGAGAGAAGGTACAATTAGGAAATTCAGGCGACGAGAACATGACAAAATGGGTTAATAAGGGTGACATTATCGCTGAATTGAATGATAACAAAACACCAGATCAAAAAAATTATAAAGATTATTATAACACCATACAGTTTAAAAAAACTTCATATAATAACAATATTGTACAAATTAATACTGTAAATAATCTGACAGATAATTTGACATTTGATAATGTGGATACAAGTAAGGATCTTTATTACAGTGTGATTCTCTCTAAAGATGGAGAGTATAAAACCACCGCCCTTATTATCCGTATCATTGCTGAGAACAATGCAAACAAAGAATATGATGACACAATTAAAGGTTCTGATAAAACTACATATCGTGTTGTAAACCTTATAATGGATGACACGAAAGATACCATTAACCTGTCATTTGATAAGAATGAGAATAAAGCGATAGAGGGTATTACGAATCAGAATAGTGAGGGGTTGAATGAAGAAGATTATAGCGACACCGTATATGATAAGCCTTGCGGAACAATTCTTTATCTCAATATAGAGAATACATCAACGGATATTGTTGAAAGGTATTATAAGATTAAAGAGGTTACGGATACCATTGAAGACTCAGATATTGCGGAGCCGGCAACATGGGATTCTTTTGGTGTGAATGAGGATGGAACGCTAAGTAATGCAATCCCATTAGATGTAGAAGATGGCAGATATATCGTTCTTGTAAAAGCTGTGGATGGCGTAGGAAATACATCCCTATTTGCAACCAACCCAATTGTTTTGGATAATACACCACCGGAAATTAACGCAACACTGGGAGGAACAGCTTTAGATAGTGCTGATCAGAGCATGATTGTTAATCAGGCACGGGAACTTGTTATCACCGTGAAAGAAACCAATATTAAAGAGGTGACAGCAACGGTGAAGGCTGTAAATGCTGAGGGCAATAATGTTGAGAAAATAGAACTTTCAAAGGATAACATGGAGAATGCCCTTAAAAACGGAACATCACCATATACATATAAATGTAATGTTTCAACGGATGCGAACTATGAGGTTACCATAGAGGTTACTGACAAGGCAGATAATAACACTTCTGCAATTTACAGGTTCACAAAGGATGCAACGGCTCCAAATGAAGGAAAGATTGAGATTGCCGGCTTCATCAGTGAGATAACAAGTAAGGATGGCGGGGTTATTAAGACCGCTGCTAAGAACATTGCACAAGTGTGGAATGGAATTGTGGAGAAAATCTATGATATCTTCCTGCAGGGTAGTGTAGAGGTAACTATGTCTGCAAAGGATGAGACAACAGATGTTGAGATTTCTTACATTATGGCAGACCGGGTTTATTCAGAATCTGAGCTTGCCCAATTATCTGAGGATACATGGACGAAATATGATTCTTCCAACAAGCCAAAGACAAAGGCAGACCAGAGAGAATTCATATACATGAGAGCAAAAGATAAAGCAGGTAATGCAAGCTATTTTAATTCCAGGGGAATAATTACCGATACGGTTGCACCGGAGATTACCTATACATTAGACCGGAAAGCCAATGGGAATGGATTTTATAATAAGGATGTTACGATTCAAGTAGATGTGAAGGATTCCACCGGTTCTTTGCAGAATGGTTCCTCCGGATTGCAATATGTTGGATATCGTATTGAAGCAGATGGCAAGAAAGTGAAGGCGGAAGCGCTCATTGATGCCGTTACCACAGAGACATCTAAAAATTTCAAAGTTGTATTAGATGCGAAGACATATAATACCAATGATCTGAAGGTTTATATTACAGCAGTTGATAATGCAGGTAATATGAAGAGTTTAGAGGCGGAACCGATTGAATTGAAAATAGATAATGTTGCACCACAGATCAGTGTTACTTTTGACGACCAGGATGGAGCAGAGTATTACAACCATACACGTACCGCGACGGTTACCATCAAAGAGCGTAATTTAACGACAAAGGATATTGATCTTCAGATATCTTCTAAGCATGGGAATAACGCAACTATCGGTAAATGGTCTCATACAGATAACATTGAAAAGTCCGATGATGCAACCTACACCTGCAAGGTAAAATTTGATAAAGATGATGATTATGAGTTCTATGTTGATTGTGTCGATAAAGCAGGGAACAAAGCGAAGACATCTAAGAAATACAAATTTACCATTGATAAGACGGTTCCAACCATTGAAGTATCTTACAATAATGCACAGGTTACAGAGAATAGTTATTTCAATCAGGAAGTAACTGCTACCATTACTATTAAGGAACATAATTTTGATGCAAACCAGGCAACGGTTCAGGTGGGTGCACAAAATGCCGCTGCTCCGTCAACAACGGCATTTAATGGTCAGGGAGATACCCATACAGCAAATGTAACCTTTAGCAAGGATGGAGTTTATCAGTTACAGGTGGCATTTAAGGATAAAGCCGGAAATGAAGCAGATTCCTATAGAGGAAGTACCTTTACCATTGACTTAACCAATCCGGAGATTCAGATCACCAATGTGGAAGACAAGTCAGCAAATAAAGATGAAGTGAATCCGGTGATTGTATGTAAGGATGAGAATTATGATAACAAGAATGTTACCATTACAGTAACAGGTGCGAATAGTGGTGAGGTAGAACTCAACCAGCTAGGCTTAAGCCGCAGAGCAACCGGTGATGGGGAAGAATTCAGCCTGAACTTCCCAGAGCAGGAGGATATGGATGATGTATATACGTTAACTGCCAAGATGGAAGATATGGCAGGAAATGGTGCAGAGCAGACAGTACAATTTTCCGTTAACCGTTATGGCTCTGTCTATACACTGGGAACAGAAAGCGGAGAATGGTTAGAGAACGGTGTTTGCGCTTATGTGAAAGAGGCTAAGCCAGTGGTGATTATAGAGACAAATGTAGATGAGGTCGTTGAACATAACATCTCTTATACAACGGGAGCTATCAGTGCGGAAGCAGTTGCGGTAAAAGATCAGGCAGATTGTACCGGAGATGAACAGACAAAGGGAACATATTACGAGACAAAGGATGTCAGCGCCGGAAACAACTGGTACCAGTATCAGTATACGATTGAATCAGGCAATTTCAGTAAAGAAGGCAACTATAGTATTCAGATTGATTCAACAGACCGGGCAGGTAACCATACAAGTAATGTAAGTAACAAGCACAAAGACAGTAATCTGGAGATCTTATTTGCAGTTGACCGGACGGCACCGAGTGCAGTAGTAACCGGAACAGAGAATGGCGGCATTTATAAAGAAGATGAACATACGGTTTTGTTGGATGTTCAGGATAATATTGCACTTAAAGACGTAACCATTTATCTTAATGGTAACCAATATGCTACCTATGATGCCAATCAGATTGCAGAGTTGGAGGATGGATTGATTCCGGTTAATGTAACCGAATCCATTTCCACCCAGACAATTCAATTAGTGGCAACGGATATGGCCGGTAATATTCTCGGTGAGAAGCCGGAAGGAGAATTTGACAAGACATTTGAAGATTTCAATCTGTTAGTAACGCAGAATGTATTGGTACAGATCCTTCATGCATATTGGGTTATTATGATTCTCGGTGTGGTTGTAATTGGCGGTGGAATTACAGGGGTTTTGTTGATAAGACGCAAAAAGAAACAGTAAAAGATGAGGAGAGAAAGAGATGGATAAAATCATAGATATTATATTTTCAAATATAGCAATTTGTTGTTATGAGGGAATAATACTAGGATTGGTTGTCCGTCGCTTTCTCAGACTCCGTAAAAAGAAGAAATATGTTATGGAAATGAACGTGCAGCAAAAAGACAAGGCACGGGAGGAGCAGTTAGATCAGTTGTTGAAAAACAGGCTTTATCAGGGAGCTTCGGATAAAGCCTTACAGAACAATATTGCATATGATGTGACATTTCATGAGGAAGCAAAAGTAAATGACAAGCAATCGGATGGAATTGCGTTGCAGATTATTGAAAAAGGAAAGCTGGCAACGAGAAAATATATTATTTTTATATCCGATGTTGTTACAATTGGGCAGGGTGGAGAAAATGGGTTAGTACTTAATGATCTGAAGGTGGCAAAACAACAATGCCGGATTATTCGCAGAAATAATGAACTATATATTCAGACGTTAGAGGAAACCCATCCTGTGAGAATCCGGCGGAAGAAAAATGCCATGCAGTTATCACGGGACGCAGTACAATTGATGGACAATGATTATATTGACTTAGGAGAAACGACGTTAAATATACATTTTATGTGAGAAGGAGATCATGTATGGTAACGATTCTGTCAGTTTTTACAAGCACTTCATTTAAAGAAATTAGATTACCAAACTTAGTTAATACAGATTATTCATTTATTCTGTACAAAGATGTATTCAACATATCGGAAGATGTGGAAGTGCATTTAGAGAATATCAATAATGTATGGGAATTTGTGGATGACGAGAAATATTCTGTATTGAAGGGCAGTGACCGATATGAGGGGAAGGCAATTTGTGACCAGGATATCATTCATGTGTTTATCAAGGATACAGAAAATGTAACCATTATCGTAAAGGAAGTACAGTACTCCATTTCTGTATTTAATAAGTATGCCGTTGGTAATGTATCAGAAATTACCATTGGTAAGAATGAAGAGATGGATATCTGTTATGATTATCAGGGCATGGTTTCTAAGTTCCATGCCAGATTATATCGGGATCCTTCCGGAAAATGGATCCTTGAGAACAAGGGAATGAATGGTATCTATGTGAACTCTGTACTTGTCCGGGAAAAGGCACCAATTGCTTTTGGAGATCTGGTTAGCTTTATGGGACTGCATATTATGGTCCTGGGCAATTGTATTGCGATTGATCAGGCAAATTATGAGATGCGGGTAAATACTGATAAGTTAATTCCAATCAGTGCAAAAAACATTGCCATAGAAGAGGTAAATAAGCAGGAACACAATGATACCGGGATGAAACTGTTACGTCGTGCTCCGAGAAATATTGAAAAAATAGACGTTGAGAAAGTCGAGATTGAGGCTCCGCCGGATCTGGGAGCCACAAAGAAGCAGCCACTTATCATGACGATTGGACCATCCTTTACCATGATGCTTCCTATGTTGATGGGTAGTATGCTGATGATTTATGCGTCCAAGGCAAGTGGTGGAAGTGCAGGATTATATATGTATTCCGGAATGATCATGTCAGTGTCATCCGGTGTAATAGGTGTCGTCTGGGCGTTACTCAGCATTTATTTTCAGAAAAAAGATGAAAAGGAAACAAAGTTACACCGGTTTGAAGCATATAGTAATTATCTCATGAAGAAGACGGAGACAATCAAGGAGAAATATGAGAACAATATTCGGTCTCTGAATATCATGTATCAAAGTGCAGAAACCTGTGCCGGTTATGATGAGAAGAATCTTGTATTATGGAACCGGAATTTCCGGCATCCGGATTTCTTGTATTACCGTTTGGGTCTGGGAGATATTCCATTTCAGGCACCTATTGAGATACCGAAGGATAAGTTTAAATTAAATGAGGACAGCCTTGCGGAGAAACCGAAATTTATCAAAGAAAATTACAGTACATTATTTGGTGTTCCGGTGGGGGTGGATCTTTTACGTCATAAGCTTGTGGGTCTGATTGGTGGAGAGAATCTGACCGGAGCCATTGAAATAGTAAAAGTGTTAGCCACACAGATTGCGGCAAACAACTGTTATACCGATGTGAAAATGGTATTTATTTATGATGAGAAGAATCCTGCTAATATTGGAAAGTGGGATTATATTAAGTGGTTTCCACATGTATGGTCTGAAGACAAGAAGATAAGATTCATTGCTGCAGACAAACAGCAGGCCGGTGATGTGTTTTACAGTATGGCAAAGGTATTCCGGCAGCGGGAAGAGATGGGCCTTGCAAAGAGACAGGACATGATTCAAAAGCCATATTTTATTATGTTCTTGATGAATCCGGAGATGATGGAAGGTGAGTTGATATCCAAATATGTATTTGACAACAGCATGAATTATGGATTGTCGACGGTTATTGTGGCAGATTCCTATACCGGATTGCCGAATGAATGTGAGTATATTATCCAGAATGACAGCAATTTCCAGGGTATATATGATGTAAAGGATAGTCAGGATGAGAGACAGAAAGTGGAATTTGATGAGGTGCCAGACACGAAGGTGAATCAGTTCTCCAAAAGATTATCCAACATTTATGTAAAAGAGACAGAGTCAGGTGGGGATATTCCGTCCTCTATTACCTTCTTTGAGATGTATGGAGCAACAAAATTGTCTGATCTTAATGTATTGGACCGTTGGAGAAAGAATCGTACCTATGACAACATCAAGGGTATGACCGGAGCAAAGGCGGGTGGAGCACCAAGTTATCTGGATGTACATGAGAAGTATCATGGACCCCATGGACTTGTGGCAGGTACCACAGGTTCCGGTAAGAGTGAGACATTGCAGACATACATGTTGTCCCTGGCTGTGAATTATAGTCCGGATGATATTGGATTCTTCATCATCGATTATAAGGGCGGGGGTATGGCAAACCTGTTCAACGGACTACCACATTTAATCGGGCAGATATCCAATCTGTCTGGAAACCAGGTGCATCGTGCAATGGTTTCCATTAAAAGTGAGAACCGCAGACGGCAGCGGATCTTTACAGAAAATGGTGTGAATAATATTAACCTTTATACGAAGCTATACAAGAATAATGAAGTTACCCTTCCGGTTCCGCATCTGTTCATTATCATTGATGAGTTTGCGGAGTTAAAGAGAGAAGAACCAGATTTCATGAAAGAGTTAGTCAGTGTTGCACAGGTAGGACGAAGTCTTGGTGTGCATCTGATCCTTGCGACTCAGAAGCCAAGTGGTACGGTAGATGATAATATCTGGAGTAATTCGAAGTTCCGTTTGTGTCTGCGTGTGCAGGATAAGCAGGACAGTAACGACATGTTGCATAAACCGGATGCAGCATATATCACACAGGCAGGCCGGGCTTATCTGCAGGTTGGTAATGATGAAGTATTTGAATTGTTCCAGTCCGGATTCAGTGGAGCAACCTATACCGAGGATGACAGTGACAGCAAGACGGATATTGCGAAGTTAGTAACCTTGAATGGTAAGATTGACATGACCGGTAACTTTGCAAAGATTTCACAAAAAGAAAAGGCACAGATGGAGTGGCTGACGCTTTTAGAGACAAAGATGAAGGACTCGCTGGCGATAGAAGAGACAACATTGGACGAGTGTATGCGTGTCAAGTCGAAACAGCAGGCAGTGATTGACAATATTTACAGTTATTTAGAAAAAGATTTGATTGAATATCCTATCAGTGCATTTAACACTGCTCGATTAGAGGATTATATGGAGCTGTACCATGCATGTGAAAATGAGGAAAATGTAGTAGCAACCATGCTTGCCCGTGCAGAACAGAACAATATTAAGCTTCCACAGGCAAAGGATAAGACACAGTTAGATGCGGTAAAGGAGTATCTTGGAAAGATTGCCAGGGAAAATGGTTATACCCATGAATTGCAGTTGTGGATGCCGGTATTGCCAACACATCTGTATCTGAATGAATTTGAGGAATACAATCATAACTGCTATAAGGACGGTGTGTGGCCTGCTCCGGAAGAAGAATGGAATATGGAGATAATTATCGGTATGTATGATGATCCACAGAACCAGGCACAGATGCCGGTGAAGCTCAATTTTACGGAGGGTGGACATCATGCGATATGCGGTATGGTGGTCAGTGGACGAAGTACTTCTCTACAGACGATAACATACGCATTGATCAACAAGTATACACCTGCGTATATTAATATTTACGCAATCGACTTCAGCAGTAAGATGATGACTGCATTTGAGAAGGCACCCCATGTGGGAGGAGTTATGTATGAAGGGGATTATGAGAGAATATCCAAATTCTTTAATATGATCCATACCATCCTTGAAGAACGAAAAAAATTATTCCGTGGCGGTAACTATAGTCAGTACGTACAGGTAAATGGCGTTACCCTTCCGATGATTCTGATCATTATTGATAATGTATCTGCATTTAATGAGAAGACGGAAGAGGCATATGTGGATGATCTGGTTATGCTTTCGAAGGAAGGTGTCAGTCATGGTATCTATCTGCTGCTTACCGGTGCAACTATTGGAACAGCAGATATTCCATCGAGGGCGGCAGAGAATATTAAGACCTTTCTTACAACAGAAATGGCAGATAAGTATGCATATGGCGATGTCCTGCACACGGTTTCATTTGATGTGATACCGGAGGCAAATATCAAAGGACGAGGGCTTGCTTATTATGGAAATCGTATTCTGGAATATCAGACAGCCCTTGCCTGTGAGGCAGAAGACGATTATCAGAGAATTAAGAAGATTGATATGCTTTGTGAAGATATGAGGGAGAAATGGACAAAGAAACGTGCACGTCCGATTCCGGAGATTCCGGAGAAGCCGGTCTGGTCTGAATTCTGCGAGTTGGAAGATTATGAAAAGGCATTGGAGGATAAGCGGTATCTTCCGGTTGCATACAATGCTGAAAACGCCTCTGTTTACAGCGTTGATTTAAGCGAGACATATTGTTATCTGGTAACAGGACTTCCTCGTTCCGGTAAGAAGAATTATATGAAGGTTATGATTCAGTCGGCATTACGCCGTAACAGTCAGGTGCATGTATTTGACAGTGATGCCAAACCGCTTAAGATGTTTGAGGATATGGAAGGTGTTACTTATGCAACGGAAGAAATGCAGGTATATAACAGCTTTACCGGGGTAATTCCGGAGTTTAAGAAACGAAGCGAGATACGTGCAAAGATGAGAGAAGAGGATGCAGAAGATATCGACATCTTCAATCGTATGAGTGAGGAAGAGGCAATCTATTTCTTTATTTCAGATTTAGAATGGTTTGTTAATCTTATTTACAATGCAGAAGTGGGAATGAGCGGTTTCCTTGAGAATATTTTGGAGAAAGGAAGTCTTTTGAATATCTATTTTGTAGGAGCTATCAGTTTAGAGAATATTGGAATGATTGATTATCAAAAGATTTATGAGCTGTTTGCCGGCTACAAAACAGGCGTTCATTTTGGAGGTAATGTGGGTGAGAACCGAATCTTTAATTTTGATGGGGTTCCATACAAAGAACAGACAGTATTATACAAAGCAGGTGTTGGTATGATTTCGAACCGGTTGAATGGTAATATTACACAGATTATCGTTCCACTTGCCAGGAGGTAGTTATAATGATTTCGATGCTTATTTATTGTTGTAAGCAGAACGAAATTGAATTATTGCAGGAAATAACAAAAGATGTAATCGCATATCAAAGGGATGAAATCCTGAATATTGTTATGATAGACACATTGGAGAACTTGAAAATAGACACATATGAGAATGTAGATGTTGCATATGTGGATATTACGCAGGAGAATGGATTGCAGATAGCTAAGGAGATTCGATCCGGATTTCCCAAGGCAGAGATCCTGATTATATCTGATAATAATATCTCGCCGATGCAATATCTCACACCGGATGTGCGTGCAGCCTCTTTGCTGTTGAAGCCTTTGACTTATAGTATGGTGGAAAAGGGGATTCGGGAATTATTTGAGTCCTGGTGCCCCCTTGATATAAGCCCGAAGGATTTCTTTTCTTTTGAAGATGGGAAAGAACCGAGAAGAATTCCGTATTCGCACATACTGTATTTCGAGGCCAGAAACCGGCGCGTATATATCCGGCTTCAAAATAAGGAATATGGAATATATGGTGCATTAGATGCGTTAGAAAGTATGTTGCCGGCACAGTTTAAACGATGTCACAGAAGTTATATTGTTAATACTTTGTATATTAGTAAAGTATGGTATTCCAAGAACATTATTATAATGAAAAATAATGAAGAGATGCCCTTATCGAGAAGCTATAAAACGGTGATTAAGGAGGTTGTAAAAGGTGAAGGCTGATGTCAATAATGTATATATCGTGTCACCCGCAGAACTGACCTTGATTGCGGCAGCAAAAAATATTGATAATATGTTTGCAATCCAGAACACAAATGAAGAAATGAATGAAGACAGGGTATGTCTTTTGCTGAATCATTTATACCAAAAAGAGTTTATTGAGAATCCGGATGGAGAGGGGTTTGTGCTTCAGGAAGGACTGCGGGAATTAGTGAAGGGAATTGAGCAGGCGAAAGCGGTTATGCTCATTCGGCATTATACAAATCCATTCCATGTTAAGACAATTTATATTGGAGAACGGCTGGTTGCCTTAGAGCAGCGGGAAAGTGATGTGTCTGCCGTCCGGATCTATGAAATACCCAAAGAAGAATTAAGGAATTTTGTACAGGATGATTTTCAGGTAAAAGAACGGCCCTACCGCAATATCTTAGATGAGGAGGAGGTAGTGGCAGAGGGAATGAAGAAAAAAGGTATGCTATCAGATGAAGACGTGAGTTCCATTGGAAATGTGGATATTTTAGTGGAGAAAATGACACTCCATCGCAATAAAATCTTATGTCGTATGATTGAAAGAAAAGGAAATCAATGGCTTCGGTATGTGCAGGGTGAGACAGAGGTTGAGAATCTGGATCAGGAGAAATGTATGGTTTTTCTAGAGGACATGATAAAGGAGGAGTAACATGATATTAGTGGATGTATATATTCCATCGTTGGATGAAACATTTGACTTTCGTATTGATGAAACGGCGAAAGTGGTGAATGTTGTGCAGGAAATCAGTGAAATGATGTGTAAGAAATATAAGACAGAATTGAACCAGGATGCACAGGAATTCTTTTTATGTTCTGCAGAACAGGGAACCATTTTGAATGGTAATTCCACATTGAAAGATAATGGAATTACCAATGGTTGCCGGTTGTTTATGGTGTGAATTAAGAGCTGGTCAAAGAAGGTAAAAGTAGTCGTTTATCTGAAAAACTGGTCATTTATCCAAAAAACTGGTTATCTGTCTTAAAAATAACAATGACTAAGTTATGGGTGGTATAATATACTTCAATGAAGTGGAGGAGTAGTGCAATATGAAGAAGAATAGTAACAGACTTTTTTTAAACTTTGTGCTTTGTTTTATTGGTTTCTCTATTCCGATGGGAGTATTTCTTTCACTTATATATATGTCATTACTGAAAGGAATGATATTGGGGTTTGTAGGAGGGTTCTTTTTTGCCGCCATGATAGTAGCATTTATTGTGATTGTAGCAGCCAGAAAAGATAAGCTGAAAGAAAGATATGGCATAGAGGATATCGCTTTTTATGATGGCGGGGCCAGTTATATATTGAATAATAAGGAAAATATTGGTGGATGGATGTATCTTTTTGAGGATCGTCTTTGTTTTTTGGCACATGGAATTAATATTACTACAGGAGCAATTATCATTCCTTACAAAGATATGTTGGAAGTAACACCAGGTTCTAGAGCCCGCAGAATTGCAGTTACAACAAATGACGGTAACACCGGGGAATTTCTTGTAAATGAATCGAAGGAATGGCTTGAGATTTTACAAAGTAAAATAACAACATAAAGGTTAAGAAAGGGTACATACATAATATTAGGAATGATTTATGAATAAACAAACAGAAGAAAAAGTAGAAAACCTAAAAATGTATATTGGAATTACTTGTATTGTGATGATTCTTTTAGATGTTTTTCTAATAGCGGCAACATATGGCAAATATGGTTCTGTGTTTACCAGTAATGAAGCCATGAATCATTTGATTGTTGGACTCATTATTGTAACGATTCTGTTATGGATTGTGTTTATTGTGTTGCGCATTGTTTTGCGAAAGCAGCAGGGGGATATGTATATATCATTGTGGGATATGTTTGGTACGATTCGTGATCTGTTGTTACCATCCGGAATCAGTAGCAAAGTGCCGGAGTATTCGGATGCAACTTTGGAAGATGATGATACAGACGAATCCTTAATGGATGATGAAGAAGAATCCCCTTCTGTGAAATTACAACAGCACGAGATGCCTGATCTGCTTGGAAATCAGGAGGAACGGAAGTCTTCTGCCTTATGGAAAGCAGCAGCAAATGGCATCCACGTTTGGAATTTAGTAAAAGCGATATTGTTGTTGTCCTTTGGCAGTGTAATCCTTTATGTGGTAATAGATGCATGGCAGGATATGGATGACCAGAGGATTCTGATAACAATATTAGGTGGATTGTTTATCATTGTTTTGTATTTTTGGGGTATTGTGTGTGCAATTGGTATTAAGAAAAGAGCAGATGATGTGTTACAGTATGTGTTCATTCATCAGGTGCCTTTTCATGAATTAAATGCTGATTTCTCAAAGGCAGACAAATATGGGAATGGTGTTTACAAAGGAGAAAAATATATTTTTATAAACCAGGGGAAAGGCATGCAGGTTGTAGCTATTAAGGATATTACAGAGTGTAAGGTAACCCGGATGGCTGGATGGAACCCAAGAAGATTATTCTTAGCCTATTACATATTAACGATTGTAACAAAAAAAGATGCTATTATGAAATACGGAATCAATCCGGTTCCATTTTATAAATTACGAGATGTATTGCAACAAAATATTTAATAAAAAAGAGAGGAATGTACAATGAAAAGAAATCAATATTTACCAATTGGAACAATTGTCCAGTTAAATGATCAGGAAAGAAAGATAATGATTTGCGGACGACAGCAGATTGATTTGGAAACACAGGAAGAATATGACTATATTGGATGTGAGTATCCGTATGGATTAGATGGCGAAAATGCAATGTTATTTAATGGGGACCAGATTCAGTTAGTTTATTTTATAGGGTATCAGGACTTAGATGAATTGCATTACAGATTTCAGTTGATTGGTGAAGATGAATTAGAGGAAGAATAGGGGAATCAATATGGCAGATTTATGTATTCAGTTAAATAAGATACAGAATGAACCTCAGAACATAAAAGATTATATGAAGATAATGCAGAATCAGATGTCTTCATTATCATCTGTAAAGGGGAATATTAATTTAGGTTCATCTACAGGTTCTGTCAAAAAAAGCATTGAAAATGTTTCAGATGAGTTAAATAATCAATATACAGCCATGAAACTTTTTGCTGAGCAGTTGGAAGCAATTATTCGAGAGTATCAGCAGACAGAGCAGAAATTGACAGGTGCTTCTCCGAATACGAACGAAGTATCTGACGCTGGTGGCAAAGAAGATGCGGAAAATTCATATCTAGAAAATGCGATTAAGCAAGCATTAATGGGAGAGTTTTATGACGGAGAGACAAATCCGTTAGGAGATGTACTGTCTCTTATAATTTCTTTTGTTCCTGGACTTAATTGTATTGCAGATATAAGAGATTTAGCTGCGGATCTTATGCTAGTTTTAGAAGATGGAAAACTCAATCTAAAAGAAGCAGGTTTAATTGCAGTTGATGTGATAACGGTAGTTGGGGATGTAGTTTCTTTCGGTCAATTAGTAAAAGGAGTTAAAGGAGCAACAAAGGCAACAAAGGTTGCAAAAACAGCGCAAAAGACAGCGGCAAAAGAGGCAAAACAAGCAGCGAAAGTGGCGAAAAAGGAGGCAAAAGATCTCGCAAAGAAGGCCGGTGACGCAGCAAAAGAAGCGGCCGAAAAGGGGACGAGGAAAACAACAAGAAAAGCTACCCAAATAGCAAAGAATGCGGAAAAGGCAGCTGAAAATGCAAAAGATGCAGAGAATGCAGCCAATACAGCAAAGAATGCTGCTAAGGAGGCATCAAAAGCTCATAATAAAAATATTGCAAAAGAAACAGTAAAGCAAGTTGCCCAAGATGAGGCTTCAAAGTCTGCCCAAGACAGAGTAAATGACCAGATAAAAGATGAGTATAAGAGCCAAACAAGAGAAGATCTTAAGCAATCTAAAAAATAAAAACTGGTCATTCAACCTAAAAACTGGTTATTCATCCGAAAAAAAACAAATAATTAGGAAATGTGGTATAGTACATACAGTGAAAGGAACGCAGAGAGATAAGGGTGAAGGGTATGGAGATTTCGATTGGCAAATTAAAGAACGTCATCGAGGAATTGAGAGATGCAGAAGTATCATATAAGATGCAGATCTATGCGTTCGACAAAGTGCTTCATGGATACCAGCCGCTTGACAAAGAAGGAAGAGATAAGCGGACAATGAAGAGGATCTCAGAGAAACTACAGGAAGAATATCGTCAGATTCAAGATTTGAGGACCACATTAATGGAGATTGTGAAGTGTTATGAGACAGCGGAGAAGAACATAATTGGACATGGAACAGATGCGTCAGGAACTTCTTCCGGATTGAAAAAGATAGACATCGGTGATGTGCAGAGGATATTACAAAGATATAATATTACATTAACGTGATTAAGGGAGGTTCGAGATGGCAATTAGTAAGATTAAAGTGAATACGAATAAGTTACAGAAGACAGCAACGGATATTGAAACAGCATTGAAGGATATTAAGAAAAAGATTTCCAATATGCAGTCGGATGTGTCCACATTGAATTCCATGTGGGAAGGTGATGCGAACAAAGCATTTAATCAGGCATTTCAGGATGATATTACTGACTTGGAACTGATTTGCGATAATATTCAGAATATTATTAATTATGAGAACACAGCAAAGAAAGAATATGATAGCTGTGAGCAGAAAGTTTCAGATCTGGTTGATAAGATTACAGTTTAGGAGGTAAGATATGGGATCTATGAATTTGAAGGTAACTCCTGATCAATTAAAGAGCAAGTCGCAGGAGATTCAGAAAGAGATTTCTGCTATTGAAGCAGACTTTCAAAAAATAGATGATTATGTGACTGGCACAAAGAAGTATTGGGAGGGAGAAGCAAGTAATACCCATATTAAAAGTTATAATAAAATGAAGGATGATTTTAAGACGATTGTGAAACGTTTGAAAGAACATCCAAAGGACTTAGAGCAGATGGCAGGGGTATATGAGTCTGCAGAAAGTACTATTCAGTCAATTGCAACAGCATTACCGACGGATATACTTTGATTGAGGGAGGTTTATTATGGCGAGTGAACAGACAATATTGTTTAATTATAACAAAGCAGTTGGACAGGCAGATGATTTGTTAGATATCGCGAAAGAGATTCGAAGCGTAGCGAATAACAAGATGGAATCAAGCATTCAGACAATCGATAAGAACTGGGATGGTGAAAGTTCTAAAAAGTTTATAAAAAAGAGTGTAAAGCTGAAAGAAAAAGTGACAGATTCTGCGGATGATATTGAGGCAATTGCACAGGCAATTAAGAAGATGGCAAAAGAGATATATGATGCAGAGATGAAAGCTGTCCAGATTGCAAAAGAGAGAGCCGCAAAGCTTTCATAATACTGTATAAGAATATAATATCTGCAGGGCAGATGTATATGATAAATTTTTTAATTATAAGGAGGAAACAATAATGGCAAGTTCAACAATTAAGTTATCACAGAGTGCACTTACTAAGAAAAAGAATGAATTAGAGGAGTTAAACTCTAAGTTAAAGAGTCAGATTAAAGATATGGACTCTACAGAGAAGTCTTTAATGGGTATGTGGGAAGGTGATGCAGCAAAGGCATTTGATCAGGCATATACAAAGGATGGACAATCTTTTGAAAAGTTTACAGATTTGGTTACAAAATATGCCGGAGCGTTAGAGACAATTATTAAGATGTATCAGGATGCAGAGAAGAAGAATATGGAAACAGCTAAGAAACGTTCTTACAAATAAGAAAAGATAGGAATGCAAATATTAAGAGTATAGAAAGGAAGTATATATTATGGCAATGGCAGAATTAAAGGTAACTCCTTCACAGTTAAAGAGCAAGGCAAGTGAGTTTAAGGGAAAAGCAAATAAGGTTCGTACAACAACAAATAAGATGTTATCAGAGATTAAATCAATCAATGGATCTACATGGTCTGGTGAGGCTGCAGAGGCATATAAGAAGCAGTTTGCTAAGTTAGAGAATGATATGAACGATATGTTTAAGATGATTACAGAGTATTCTAACGACTTAGAGGACATCGCAAGTGAATACCAGAAGACAGAGCAGGCTAATGAGCAGATTGCTCAGGCACTGGCAACAGATGTTATCAAATAATTTACATAATTACAAAAAGTACAAGGGCAAATCATGCTCTTGTACTTTTGTGCAATAAGCCGTCATGTAGAAATTGTGCTTGTACCAATTACTATATGACGGCCAATGTTCATGGAGCCGGTAGGCAAGATGACATTCATTGCATGACGAGTAGGTGTCAGCCTGCTCAATTGTTTATACACTAGGAGTTGGCATGAAGATTAATAAGATAATATGTGCAAGAATAAGGATAATGATTGTGGCAGTTTGTCTATTTGTGGCTGCTATGTCAAGCTTGACGGTGGAGGCTGCACAGACAGTTGCAACAGAATTACCACAAAAAGTGGCGGATAAACAGAATGCAGCGGTTAAATTAATTGTATATGCAGTAACCTCTGACCAGAAGAGATATAATGTGAGACAGGGAACGGGTACGTTAGTTGGAACAAGGGGAAATTCCGGAGAGACTTCGGAGATTGTATTGACAAATGACAAATTAATCCGTGTGGAAGATACGGAGTTGAATAATATACGTTTGAAGAATGGATTAGCAGCAGAAACAGAATTTGAGATACGAGTAGATGTGATGTTGCACACAGGAACAATGATCCAGGCGGAAGAGAAATATTCTGGCAATGGGTTTGTTGTATTGGAATTTACAACAGATGTGCAGGATGTGGAAAGTATAAGTTTGGGAAATAGCTCAGAAGTAATTCTAAATGATCGTTTATATATGCCAGGTTATTGTGAAAATAAGAATATCCTTGGTCAGGAAGAGATTAGTAATCCACAAATGCAGTGTGGAACAGGAATTGTGTCATCTGCTGCAGAAGAAAGTATTGTAACGGATTATGAGCCGCAGGAAAGCAATGTGGGTATGCCGGTGTTGAATGCAGATGGATATATGATTGGTATGTTTGTGGAAGGAGATACCGGTCTTTCCATTAAGCCAATTGACAGTATAAAAAAAGAATTAGATGTTTTAGGTGTGTCTTATTTAGGAGTAGATACGAATAATCACTATAATGAAGCTACTCAGGATATTCAACAGGAGTTGAATACATTGTTATATGAGTGTCAGGAAGAGGTGATGAAAGAAGGCGTCTATACAAAGAAAAGTGTCAAGAAACTGAAAGAGGCTATCAATACAGCAATGGAAGTAACAGGTAATAGTGATTCAACATATGATCAGTATCAAAGTGCAATTGAGGGATTACAGAAATATAGATCGAAATTAAAAAAGGCAGATTATCCAATTCGGACATTACAAGTTGCTTTGGCGCTAGCCATTGCCTTATTCCTTGGATTAGGATTCCGTGCAAAGCATGTTATTAACCAGTTAGAGGAAGAGAATAAATATAATGTTGGGAGTGCAATGGCGAATAATGATGTCGTATATGCAAAGTTACTTCGATTGGATACTATGCAGGAGATTCCTATAACAAAAGTTATTTTTCGGCTTGGAAAGAATCCGGAAGATGTTGACTATGTGATAGATGGGGATACATCCATTAGCAGACATCATGCAGATATTATGAGAAAGGGAAAAGATTTTTATATTATGGATAATAATTCAACCAATCATACCTTTGTAAATGGTAAACAGATTATTTCCGGACAATATGTTGCCATCCGGGGAGGTGATCGGATTCGATTATCAGATGTGGATTTTCAGTTTGAAGTATAAGTGATGAATTATCATATGGAAAAGGGCATGCTTTATATAATAGTTAGTGGAATGAGATGTTTTTAAGAAGGAGACACAATGTTTTTAGATAAGAAGAAAATAAAAGAGGGTAAATTTGAGTTTGTAATGATATCTTTTGGGGTATTTATAGGAATTATACTATTAGCACAGGTTGTAGCTATGTTTACAGATACCACAAAAGTTACTGCTGTGGTAATAGATGAATATTATGGAGGAAGTTCTGCTAATCATACGCCACGTGGTTCAAAGATTGATATAGAATGGGAGGATGAAGATGGAGAAATACATACAGAAGGAAATTTAGCGAACAAAGACGGATTGTCTGTAGGGGATGAGATACAGATTACTGTCGATGCTGATACCCAGTCACAGAGAATTTTGGATTACAAGGGAATTATTGTATTGACATTAGTTGGTCTTGGATTTATTCTCTTTTTTGGTTGGGGTTTGGTTTGTACATTTGGAAAAGATAAGGAAGAAGGGGAGTGAGGGAATGAGTAGTTTTTCAGTGTCATGGGAAGCTCTTTTCAATGAGGGAGATGTGCTTATAAGTGTTAGTAGAAAGTTGGGTGTACAGGAAGATCGATTGGAAAAAGTCAAATCTAATTTGTCTGGAATTGATGGTTTTACAAAGGTGAACAAGCTAATAGATACTGTATGCAATGATTTAGAAGATTGCAGGAAGAATATTAAACTGTTAGGAAAAAATACGAGAAAAATTGCTCTGGCATATAAACTTACAGAATATAGTATTAGTGGGGAAACGGGACTTGAATGGTCAGATTTGTGGAATTTTGTCTCTAGTGCAGGAGTTGCCGGACAATATGGTGCTATGGTGGGAAATATGTTTTCGGGAGATTATGGAAGTGCAATAGGAAATGGTCTGTTGGCTTTTGGTGGTTTGGCTGAAAATGCGTTTGAAGATAATCCAAAGAAATGGTACGAGGTGTTGTTTGGCACATATGAAGATGGAATGGTTGCTAACATAAGTAAAAATGGAGCGAAAACAATATGGGGAGAGGCTTGCGACGGATATAAATTTTCAAAGAGTAATACGGTTGGAAAAAATCTGAATGTGGGGGCACAATGGGCAGCCGCCGCTATTGGAAATGGATTTGAGAATTATGAAGAGTTTGGAACAGTGAAGAATACTAGATTCTGGGGAGAGACAGCAGTCGAGACAGGTGTTGATGTGGCGATGGGAATAGGAGCAACAATGGCAGTAGCTGCAGGCGCAGCAGCTGCAGGTATAGCAGCCCCGGCAGTTGCAGTAGCTGCAGTAGGCGGTGGCCTTGTATGGGGAGTAAATAAAGCGGTCGAGCACTTTACCGGAAAAGATGTGGGGGAATGGGCGGCAGATGCAGTATGTGATGGCGCTGAATGGGTTAAGGATAAGGCAGGAAATGCCATAACAAGTACTAAAAATTCTGTATGTGCATGGGTTGCGGCAATTAGCTAAAAGGAGGTAGTATTATGACAATTAAAGAGTTATTACCAATTGGATCAATTGTTTGGTTAAAGGGAGCTAAGAAACCATTAATGATATTTGGTGTTCGTCAACAAAATATGGATAATAATGTAGAGTATGATTACATAGGTGTTTTGTACCCTGAGGGCAATATGGGAGTGAATTCACAGTTTATGTTTAATCACGGGGATATTGAAAAAGTTGTATTTCGTGGTTATGAAGATGAATCGAGAATAGAATTCCTTAATAAATTAGATGCATATTATACTATGTTGGAGAATGCTAATTCAGATAACAAACAGTAGGAACAATATAGACAATGCTAATAAGTTTATAGATGTTGTTGTTTGTCAAAGGAGAAACAAATGAGTATTGCAGGATATATTGTGCTTGGTATTGTTATACTATTTGTACTACTATTTTATATTTTGATTTTGTTGGCATATCTTGGTAGTTCCAAAGGATATCGGGAAGCAAAAAGAACAGATGCAACGATACTGGAAGATCTAGGTGATATGAAATTATCGACAGGAAGTTATGTGATAGGGCGCCCGCGTTTTCGGACTTTCCATAAATATAAAGTATCCTATTATGTGAATGGTGAAGAACAAGTTGAGGAAGCAGAACTTAGAAATAGAGAGCTGAAAGTAGGAGAGACAGTAGAAGTTCGATACGACATTTCAAAAAAGGGGAAAATTAAACTGGAATCAGAAGCCTTTTTGTGTTGGACAAGAGAAATGGCCATTGGCTATACGCTTGGGCTGATTCTGGGTATTACATTAAGTGTTTTGAAATTAAATGATTTGATATAGGTGTCAAAAGTCCAAAAAGCTTTCTGCTTGCAGAAAAAGCTTTTTGACTTTATGACACGCAAAAACATGAGGAAGTAGCAATTTACGTAGTAAATTAGCGGATTCCGAATGTTTTAAGAATTGCGAAAGTTGCAACACAACGAAGCAATTCGTTATATCAGTGAGTGGCAAAATTACTTTTGACACTCACATCATGATTTTATTTAATAGTTTATGTGAAAGAAACCAATAACAGTATAAACATATGGTATATGTACATACGCATTGTTGGTTTCTTTTTATTCAAGGGAAAAAGGGGGTATGTTATGGCAGAATTTGAAGTGTCATGGAAGAAGATCATGGAAGAGGGGGATTCCTTTCAGAGGATGTCGGAGAGATTAGGCAGTTATTGTGAAACAATCCGTAAATTGAAGAGGGAATTGCCAAATGAACTGGGGGAAAAAGATAATTCCATAGAACCTGTATTGGATCAGATTGAGGAACAATTAGAAGAAGAGAAAAAAGGGTGTCTGGAATTATATGAAAAGTTACAGTCAATAGCGGAGGAATATAAAAACGCAGAATTGATAGCAAAGCAAAAGCAACACAGGAAAGAATTGTCGGATCAGTCGAAAGTATCGGAGGGGAAAGAAACAGAACAAGGCATAATTGATTGGAGTAAAGGCTGGGATAACATAAAAGAACTGGCGAAAGCATTAGGACTTACTGCGTTTGAGACTGCTGCCTTTTTGAGAGATTTGGGAAAACTGATTGGTGCAGCGGGAATGGAAGGAATGAAGCAATCGGATACGGATTGGAAAGCATGGTTTATGAAATACGTGCCGGAAAATGTGTCGGATTACACGATGTTAGGATTGTTGTCATTTTTATCGATACTAGGTATATCAGAGAAAAAAGCAAAGAAACATAAGAACGCTAATGAGGAGGAGTGGGCGGTTAATCAGAATGAATATAAAAAAGGGGATTATATAGAGTATCAGGATAAGATGAGTACAATGCAATATGGCAACTGTCCGGCAAGAACAAATGCATGTGAGGTGATAGCGGCATATAACGCATTGCAATCTTTAACAGGTGGCAATGGGACGGAGGATTTCCCGGATTTATTATATCATTTTGAAAGAGATGGTATAACGGCATATGGAGAATTGGGCACATCGCCCCAGGCGATTCATTCTTATTTTACTGAGAATGGATATGCTACAAAAATGATTGCCGGAAAACAGATTAGTTCAGAATTTGTTCAGGAAATATCGGATCAATATACAACATATATTATGACGGCGTATAATGACCAGTCAAATCTAGAGAGTCAGATTCATACGGTAAGCATAACAAGGGAACGTACCGTGGGTGGGGATAAGTATGTCATGCATAATGATTATGCAGGAGCTAAGACTTATGATTCTTTGGAGGATGCGGTGTTTGAATATAATACCGGAAACGGAGAGCCAATCAGTCTGATTGGGATAAAATAGATACAGAGGAATTATATATATGAAAAAGGGAAAGGGCACTGCATATATGAGAAAAAGAATACTTTTAATCGTATGGACCTTAATAGGCTGCATGGTATTAACCGGGTGCCAGATGCTTATAAAGCCGATACAGAAATTAAAATATGGGAAAATGTATGGTGTTGCAACATCCTGTCGGGTGTTATCCATAGAAGGATCCATTGGCGCAACCCGGTATGTGTGTGACAATAGTTCTGATACATATATATATGACAAAAATGCAGTCTGTAATTATGATACCGGGGAAGAGCTGGTACAGATAGAAGAGGGAATGGATCTTCTATACATGGCATGCAATGGTGAAATATTATACTATGCTGTCAGTAAAAATAATGGACAGTTATACGGTTATAACTTTGAGACAAAAGAAAACCGGCTGATAACGGAACAATATGAGATTACCGGAATGAATGCATGTGGAGAGGATGTCTTTATTTCTGTGAAAGAAAAAGAGACAGAAGCAGACTATAGCAAAGAACATAAAGAGAAAAATGAAATTTTGTATTATCATAAGACGGAAGAAGGAATATCCCTGACAGAATGGGTAATGTCCAATATTCCTTTTGATACTTCAGAGGATTATACGGGATATATGTATGATGAATATTATATTCTTGTGGATCATTCTGTTGAGGAGGATGTTCCAAGAATTGTTTATATTGATAATCAGGATGGATTTCGGTATTCCTGTTATGGATATGCGTTTCACGGAAGTAATACTTATAATCGGATTGAGGGGAATGAAATCCGGTTATCTGCGGATGGAAAGTGCCGTTACCGGGGAAAGGAAGAAGAACTTACGGTTATTACAAAGGACAATCAGAATGCGCAGGGGGCATATGCAGGGCTATCGACACCATTTATCAGTTTTCGGAATGAGGAAGTTGGCATCATCGAACAATATGGCAAAGGAACTCCGCAATATCAGGAGAATCCGGATAAGTATTACAAGTGTTTAGATGCATTTTATGTATATTTACCGGAGACAGGGGAATGTCATATGCTATATGAGTCTGAGGATGGTGAACAGATTGCCGGTTATTCCTATACGAAGAATTGTCTTTATCTTCTGACCAATGAAGGAGTGTTTGAATATAATCTGGATACCGGAAATCGGAGCTTGGTGTTTGTAAATGACAAAGCATATGAATGTCTCTGTTTTGAGTATATCGATAATAGATTGTACATATTCAGCGATCCGTTTACGGGGGAGAATGGAGGGGCGGAATTCTTGTCGGTTGTGGAATGACAAAGAAGAGAAGATTGTTGTGTAATTTCGAGAAATCCTGTCAAAACTTAGGATAAGGATTTCTGTCTGGTGCGGTATTTTTTCCATAAGAAGATATCAGGCAGAGTCATACAGGATAGATCGGAGGTTATGCGACATGGGATATCAGGAAAGAAGAGTAATGGTACAGTTGTTTCGGAAGATTCTATATATTCTCCTGGGTACTTTCCTGTACTCTGCAGGAATCGGACTTTTTTTAGATCCGAATGCCCTGGCACCGGGAGGTGTTGTCGGTATTTCTATTATTGTCAGTCATACATTTGGAGGAGAGACTGGTACATGGTATTTTCTGATAAATATCCCAATAATTCTTCTTGGATGGTGGAGATTTGGCGGGAAATTTATTATCTATAGTTTCTATGCAATTGCGCTGAATTCAATTTTTACAAATATATTCAGTCTGTTTCCTGCGGTGACGGGTGACCGGTTGCTGGCGGCAGTTGCCGGAAGCCTGTTGGTGGGTTCCGGATTAGGACTTGTGCTGAAAACCGGTGCGACAACAGGAGGAATGGATATCATTATTAAGATTTTGAGGAGAAAATATCCGGCAATTAAGACAAGTACTTTTTTTGTAACCATAGATATAATGATTGTGACAATATCCGGTATAGTATTCCGGGATTTTAATCTGGCCATGTATGCATTTATCACGGTAGTTTTAAATGGAAAGGTAATGGAATACATTCTGTATGGAGCAGATGAGGCAAACTTGATCTACATTGTGGCAGAACAACCGGAAAAAATGCTTGCCCGGATTCTGAAAGAGATGGATATTGGGGCAACTATTCTTGCGGGAAAGGGAGCCTACAGTAATCGGCAAAAACAGATTATTATGTGTGTAGTGAAAAAACGTCTGACTCCTGCATTGCAGGATATTGTAAGACAGGAAGATGAGAAAGCATTTTTGATCATAACCAGTGCAAAAGAAATCTATGGAGAGGGTTATAAAAATATAACAGTGGATCCATTATAAAGTTAAGGTAAACATCTTATATCTTCTTCCCCCTTTCGAAGCAGAATGGTATATGTTACAATTCTTATGTATCTATACAAATATGGTAACATAGATAGCAAAGTATTGTTAAAGAAGCGAAACTGTGCCGGAAGGAACAGTACAACTGCTGTATCTTCTGAGAATGCTACCCTTTTTGAACAGTCCGGTGCTTTGGAATGTGATTCGTTAAAATATTCAAAAGCCGCCGCTTTATGATGGATATACCAATCATGAAAGCGGCGGCTTTTATTCATCGATTTCTTTTTAAGAAATGCAATCTTTACTTCTTAATCTTTGCCTTAGAGCTTACACCCTTTGCTTTTAAAAGCTTCTTGTAGCTTGCTAATTTGCTCTTTGGCACCTTGATGGTTGCCTTTGTGGAAATACCCTTAAAGGCTTTGCTTCCCACATTTTTGCTGGTAAGCTTGGTGGTCTTAATAGTAATTTTGCTTAATTTCTTACATCCTGCAAATGCCTGCTTGCCAATCTTATTAACTGCGGCAGGAATGGTAATGCTCTTAAGAGCTGTACATTTACTAAATGCATTGTCACCAATCGTGGTTACATTGCTTCCCATGGTTACTTTTGTAAGCTTCTTACATCCTGAGAAAGCATTTTTACCAATGCTTATTACATTGGAAGGAATTGTCACAGAGGTAAGCTTAGAGCTTCCTTTAAATGCATTGTCCGCAATGGCTGTTACCTGATATGTGGTTCCGTTGATTACGACTGTTGCAGGTACAGCAATCTTGGCTGTTGTCTTATCTCCGGTAGTATAGGTAACGGTCTTCTGGTTATCTGCCACACTGGTAACGGTATAATTGTTACCGTCTACGGTTGCTGTATCACCGGTTTTAGTAGTATCTGCCGGTGTATCTGGAGCAGATGGTGTATTCGATCCGGAAGGAGTAGATGGTGGGACAGGTGTCGCCTCTTTAACAATCTTCCATTGCAAGCTGCTGATTTTCGACACATCCGGTGCATTATATACGGTATCATCATAGCTAAATGTTACCTGTGCGGTATAGGTTCCCGGTTCTGTTGCTGTATTGCCGGTATAGGTTGCTGTAAGACCCTTTGGTAATCCTGTTAATTCCACTGTCTTTGCAGAACCATCATAAGTAAATGCATCCTTATAGTTCCATGCTACTTTACTCAGATCCAAATCCTCTTTTTCATAAACAATGGCATAAACAGAGAATCGATCGGTATCAAATACTAAAGATTTGCCATCTTTTGATAACTTAGCAGTTAAAACATCTACATGTCCGCCAATACCATCATGATAACGGACAATGGCATAATTCTTTCTTCCTTGCAGCTCCTTGGTTAGCGGAACCGTAACGGTCATTGGTGCTTTGGTTTCCGTAATCTGGGTTTCCTCGTCTATGGTATCTACTTTTGCTAAAACAGATAAGTCTAAGAATGTGGAAACAGCATTTTTACCGATTTCCTTTTCAACTGTCTTACGGATATTTGTAATGGCAGTCTTGACAGAATCTGTGGCAGTTGCTGGATTGATTGTATCTGCCTTAATGGAAACGGTTAATTCTTTTCCAGATTCAATTGCGGTTTTCTGCGCATCCGATAACCCCGTTAATGCATTTGGTTCCGGAACCTCTACTGTTACCTTACCGCCTTCTGTTGCTACATAAGTACTACTTTCATCACTTTGTGAAGTGCTGGCAATTTTATATAAATTAACCGTTACAGTAGAAGTAGAATATCCGGTTCCGTCCTTTGCATGTATATCATCGTATACAACGTCTATGGTTTCAGGATCTTGATTTATATCATCCTTAGAATACGTTTTTTCAAGTTCTAAACCATTTTCGGTTCTTGAGAATATACTTGCTTCGTAATCCTCTCCATCTTTAAATCCAATATAAAGTTTTGACATATTGCCTGCAAATTTCATATCACTATACATATTAACGTGTAATTCCGGGAATTGGAATGCAGGCATCCAATATTCCTCAAAACAGTTTGCGAATGTTTGGTCGTCAATCGTCTCCATGGTCTCGGAATCCACAAGCATATCATCCAGTGAATAATATATACTTCCATTATCTGTCGTGCGTTCTTCCACTGCATACAACGCACCGCAGTAATGGCTGACAATATCAACTTCTGATAAAGCGCTAAATTCTTTCCGTCCTGCGTCTGTTACAAAAAACAATGCATCCTCAATGTATATGCCATCTTCCGTTAAAGGATGATTCTTTTCATCCGGAATGGTAAAGTAATGATCGTTTCCTGCTTCAAACTGGATTCCCTTCATATTACCGGAGGAAGAAATATACTGTGGTTCCAGCTGTATATTTCCAAAGTGACTTACGTTAATATGTATATATCCGGTATTTACAATGCCTGTTGCAGTGTCATCCGGATCATCCGGATTGAATAATACTTCTTCTCCCTCCGAAACGGCTGCAAGCTTATCAATAACACCCTGAATGGTATCAGCATGAACCCAGTACTGTGAATTGCCGCTGTTATAGTTAATACCATTACATGTTTCGAATTCATACTCTGAAATATAACATCCGGCATATCCTAAATGTTCGATTCCGTCTGTATAGATAACTCCCCCTTCGGGATACATAAATATATCCGTACGGCGTGATTCCGGCACTTCCTGGTCACTCCATCTGCAGTTACACTCTGCCTGTAGTCCGAAGCTTGCCCTTACATTTTCTTTGACCGTAATCTTATATTTCTTATTATCTTCAATTGTCTCTATTTCAATATCGTCTTTGTTCCAATCGTTTACAGATATTACTGTATCCGAAATGATTCTGTCCGGATTATCGTTAACAATATAATATACAGACCGGTTCTTGTCGTCATAAGCAACATCATTTCTTATGAATCCTGCTGCACTCATTTCTTCCGTTGTATAAAAGGCTGCAACCGGATAATCCACATGAATTACAACAGATGAGCAGATATCACCGATTGCATAGGTTACTGTATAATCTCCAACCTCATAAAATGTAAAATCAATTAAATCAGGATTGTTCTCATTTGCATTGTATTCTACCAGCTTCGTATCAGCAGGCTCTCCATTATGAGAAATGGAAATATTCTTATTATCTGCTGTTATGATTACTTCTTCGGCACCTTCTTTCTCTACATATGCAAAGTACAACGTAGTTCCGTACAACTCTGCCCCGGCTTCCTTTGTAAACTCGGCGTTTGGGTTAATAGAAGGCACAGACGGTTCTCCACTCCAATCAATCCAATCTTTCAGAACAAGACCCTCTATCTTCGTTGGCTCTACACTAATCCATCTGTCTCTTGTTGGATTTTCCGGATCGTCTTCCACGGTAGCAGTAACTACTAGGCCAAAATATTTATTTGTGTTCACTGTCACCTCGTAGATTCCTGTTTCTACCTCTTCATATGTTATATAGTTTGCGATTTCCGTCTCGTCTGTTATGTATGTATCTGGATCCGGATCAACATCCCAATCCTTTATTTTAAATGGAGCTTCCTCGCTTAACGCAATTGTGTCCCCTTGCAATATTGCATAAAATGTTTTATTAATATCGGAGTATCGAAACAAATCATCCTTTAGCAGCTTCTCTGCGTTTGCCTCCGTAGAGGTATAGAAGCCCACTTCCGGATAACCTACATAGATTGTAAGAGAATTCGATACTTCAGCTGGATTATAGGTTATGGTATATCTTCCCACTTCTGTTGGCTGGAAGCGTATTACCCTGTTGTCTATCTCGTGTTGACTTGCAACTTCTTCGGTTACATCCTTTCCTGATGGTGAGGTAACGGTTATATCAGCACAGGTTACGTGAGTTGTTATCCCATCTTCTGTTACATAATCCAGCCAGAGATCCTCTCCATAGAAGGAAGTCCACCTCTCCCCTGTTGCATATTTATGTTTTACAAGTTCTTCGTCTTCATTGTAATATGCAGGAAAATCATCTGTTGTCAATAATTCCTGTTCTCCTGTCGATTCACCCGTAGTCTCGTTTATAATATCTACGAAATCCAGCCAGTCAATCACTTTCAGGCCATTTGCATTTACAATTGGTTCCTCGCCAAGGCCATCTTCTTGGGACGCATTTACCGGGATACCGGTAAACAAAGAAAGTATCATGCAGATTACAAGAAAACTTGCAACATTTTTTTGCTTCCATTTCTTCATAAGCAAATCCTCCTATATATTTGTTAAATGTGCCAAATAAAGTTGATATAATTATACTAAATGTATAATATTATATCAAGAACTCTTCTATGATTGTATCAAAATACTTCAGTTGTTTGGTGGACACAACTGCCCACTTTTATCATTTTTTCCCATATTTTTCTCTAGATTTTGTAAGTTAAAACAAAAATGGGCAAAATTGCCCACCAAAAAAATTATACTATGATAGAATATTCTTGATATTTATTACCTATTATAAGGATAAGTGAAGTATCCTTTGCTTATTCGGAATAATATAACGTGAATCCGGCAATCATCAATGATAACCAATCTCATTACAGAAACAGGATGGTGGGACCATGAAATCAACTGAGGAATTATTGAAATTACTAGAAAATTTAGATTTAGAAGAATTCAAAAAAGAAGATTCTTTTAAAGATGTCAATATTTCTGAATATTTGAATACATTATTAGAATCTCATGGATTACAGGCAAAAGATGTGATTCTCTTTATCCTCGCAATCGTGTCGATGCCGCTGTATTGTACTGCATCCAGCACCAGTTATCCGAGGAAGAATGTAATGAATTATTAAAAGATATCGGAGAGGATTCTCTTAGTTAAACGGCAAAAAGATCGTAAATTTATGCGGTCTTTTTTATTTTGCATTTACCACAGAAGATATGGTATAATAGTATGTATGTGTATGCGCCTGTTAATTCATTTCAGTATCTGTATAGCAGTCAGGATACAGCATGAGTTATCATAGTATTTGAAAAGATAACAGATCGATTGTTTACAGAATGGAATGTAATGACACGAAAAGGAGATCGAGGACATGGAACAGCCTATATTAAATGGATTAAATGCCTACAATACAGAAGGTTGTTATCCCTGGCATATGCCGGGACATAAGAGAAGACTGAATACTATTTTTCCTGATATGGTAGAGAATCCTTTTTTGATCGATGTGACCGAAGTTGGTGAGTTAGATGAATTTCATGATCCCCATGGGATTATTTTAGAAGCGATGAACCGTGCAGCGCAGGTATATGGTTCCCATAAAAGTTATTATCTGGTGAATGGTTCTACCTGTGGAATTATGGCGGCGTTGTCTGCAACCTGCCGTCCGGGAGATAAACTGATTGTTGCCAGAAACTGCCACAAATCTGTCTACAATGCAATCCGGTTATTGCAATTACGCCCTATTTATATGATGCCGGAATGGAACGAAGATCTTGGCATGTTTGGTGGAATTTCCCCGGAGCAGGTGAAGAAGTTATTGAAACAGAACACCGACGTAAAGTGTGTAATGCTGGTGTCTCCAACTTATGAAGGAGTTGTCAGCGATGTGGAGAAGATAGCAAAGCTATCCCACAAAGCAGGAGTTCCCCTGATTGTGGACGAGGCACATGGGGCACATTTTGAATTTATGTCCAATGTGAATGAGACGATATCCACAACGAACTATAAGAATATACCGGATCCGGCAATCCGTTTGGGAGCGGATCTTGTAATTGAAAGTCTGCATAAGACATTGCCGGCAATGACGCAATGTGCCATTTTACATGAGAAGAGTACATTTGTTGATACACAACGATTAGAAGAATATTTGTCCATTTATCAGAGCACATCACCATCCTATGTGTTTATGGCAACAATGGAAGCTTGTATCGAAAAGATGCATTATGAGAGGGACGGACTGTTTATCATATACAAAGAACTGTTATCTGAATACCGGAAGAAGTTTGCGCAGCTTACCCATATTCATATGGTGGAAGAGAATGATTTCAAGAAGCAGAGTGCGTATGGATATGATGATGGAAAGCTGGTATTTTGTGTGAATGGATGCGGATATGAGAAAGAAGGACAGATTGTGCCGCTAAACGGCGTGAAGCTTGGCAGGATATTGCACGAGGAATATGGACAGGTGATGGAAATGGCTAGCGGTAATTATGTAATCGCCATGACATCCGTTGCAGATTCCAAAGAAGCATTTGAAGCGTTGTATCAGGCAATGGAGGCTATTGATGAACAGCTAATCGATATAGAGGAGACTGCCGATACAATATTATATAAGACTCTGCCGGAGAAGAAGATGAATATTGCAGAGGCAAGGGAACATAAGAGACAGGATGTACCATTTGAGGATGCCATTGGAAAGATTAGCGGAGAATATATCTATGTATATCCGCCGGGAATTCCTATTGTAACTCCCGGAGAGGTGCTTTCTCCCGGTGTGATGCAGGAGGTCAAAAGGGCACTGGAGGGGAATTTGAATGTTAAGGGACTTATTATGGATCCAAAAGGGAAGATTTACATTAATGTGATTCGTGAGAACAGGTGGTTATCGAGAATACAGAGAAGATAAGAGGAAAGATTCGTGGAAGGAATTTTTATAACGATGGAAGGCCCGGACGGGTCTGGAAAGACAACACAGATTGATCTGTTGAAGAAGTACTTAGAAAGTAAAGGATATAATATTGTAATCGCCAGAGAGCCCGGCGGGACAGAGATTAGCGAGGCCATTCGAAGGATCATTTTGAATCCGGAATATAAGGAGATGGGGCATATGACAGAGCTATTGTTATATGCAGCCGCAAGAGCGCAGCTTGTGAATCAGGTGATCAAACCGGCTCTTACAGAGGGGAAAGCTGTAATCTGTGATCGTTTTGTGGAATCGTCAGCAGTTTATCAGGGGATAGGCAGAGGGCTTGGTGTAGATACCGTTTATGAGGTGAATAATTATGCACTGGGAGATGTAAAACCAATGCTTACCATTTTTATGGATTTGGATGCAGAAGACGGAATTTGTAGAAAGAAGAAACAGGCAGAGCTGGACCGGATGGAGCAGGAAGATATGAGTTTTCATAAGCGTGTTGTGGATGGTTATCGACAGCTTGCTAAGCTATATCCGGAGAGAATTGTTCCGGTGAATGCTACATTGCCAATTGATGAAATTCATAGTATGATAGTGGATGAGGTAGAAAGAAGATTCTTTACAAAGTAGAATAAAGGAAGGAGAGGATATATATGGATATGAAGATCAGCCAGCTGACCGGGCAGGCACCTGTTGATACACAGAAGCAGCCCACCAAGGCAGATGACACCTTTAAGTTTACGTTAGTAAGCCATATTGAGAATAGTGAATTACAGGAAAAACTCTCCGGATTAATGAAGGATATAGAGGAACAGGGCAGCAAGATTGCAAAACACATGGATATCCGGGATATGAAACGATATCGGAATCTGGTGAGGGAATTCATGAACGAGGTAACCGCTAATTCCCATGAGTTTTCCAGGGAGAACTTTCTTGACCGGAGAGGAAGACACCGTGTATATGGAATTGTGAAGGAAGTAGACAAATCATTAGATGATCTGGCACAGGAACTTCTGAAAGATGAGAAGGATAACCTTGCCATATTGAACAAGATAGATGATATTCGTGGAATGTTATTGGATATTTCCACGTGATGGACAATGGGCAGATAGAAAGAAGGGATGAAGGATGGCAAATTATAGTGATATCATTGGTCATGAAGATATTGTGAAGCATTTTAAGAGCAGCATTGAATTGGGAAAGGTATCCCATGCATATATATTGAATGGAGAGAAAGGGTCCGGCAAGAAAACATTAGCGGGGGTGGTTGCAAAATCATTGCAATGTGAGTCAGGGGAACCGGATCCCTGTGGAATCTGTAAGTCCTGTTTACAGGCAGAATCCGGGAATCAGCCGGATATTATCTGGGTGAAGCATGATAAGCCCAATGTGATTTCCGTGGATGAGATTCGGACACAGATATTAAATGATATTGATCTGAAACCATACAGTAGCCGGTATAAGATCTATATTGTTCCGGATGCACAGCTTATGAATCCTCAGGCACAGAATGCACTATTGAAGACATTGGAGGAGCCGCCGGAATATGCCATTATTATGTTATTGACAAATAATGTGGATAGATTTCTTCCAACGATTATTAGTCGGTGTATTGTCCTGAATTTTCGGCCGGTTGAACCATTGCATATGATTGACTATCTGGTGAATCAGATAGGTGTTGATAAGGAAAAGGCTATTTTCTGTACGGATTTTGCACAGGGCAATTTAGGAAAAGCAGTAAGGCTTGCCATATCACCGGATTATAATGAGATTAAGGAAGATAGCCTGCGTCTGTTAAGACGGATTCAGGATATGGATATGGAAGAGATTATTCAGGCCGTTCGGAATATGGGTAAGTATAAGCTAGATATTACGGATTATATTGATATTATGACTATGTGGTTCCGGGATATCTTAATGGTAAAGATCTCAAACTCCCCGAACAAACTTATTTTCAAAAATGAGTTTTCTGTTATGAAGAAACAGGCCAGTCATGTTTCCTATGAGGGCTTAGAAGAGATCTTGCAGGCACTTGAGAAATTGAAGATTCGTTTAGAGGCTAATGTGAATTTTGATATAGCAATGGAGTTGATGTTGCTGACAATGAAGGAGAACTTGAAATGATAGAAGTAATAGGTGTACGGTTCCGTCAGAATGGAAAGATATATTTCTTTTCACCTGCAGGGATGGATTTAGAAGTAGGCGATGCAGTTATTGTAGAGACGGTTCGCGGTGTAGAATATGGTAAAGTTGTATTAGGAAAGCGTATGGTTGACGAAGGCAGTATTACAAGTACACTGAAACCCGTTATCCGTAAAGCAACTGCAGAGGATGATGCAAAACATGAAGCCAATAAGGAGAAATGCAAGGAGGCTTACAAGATCTGCTTAGAAAAGATTGCAAAGCATGGCTTGGAGATGAAGCTGATCGATGTAGAGTATACTTTTGACAATAATAAGGTTTTATTCTATTTTACAGCGGATGGCAGGATTGACTTCCGGGAATTGGTAAAGGATTTAGCAGCGGTGTTCCGAACCAGAATTGAGCTTCGCCAGATTGGTGTGAGGGATGAGACAAAGATTCTCGGTGGATATGGAATCTGTGGAAGAGAACTGTGCTGCCATACTTATTTATCTGATTTTATTCCGGTATCCATTAAGATGGCAAAGGAGCAGAACCTTTCCTTGAATCCTACAAAGATTTCCGGTGTCTGTGGACGGTTGATGTGCTGCCTTAAAAATGAGCAGGAGACCTATGAGTATCTGAATGACAGATTACCGAATGTGGGGGATTTTGTCCGTACATTTGATGGCTTTAAGGGTGAAGTCAGCAGTGTCAGTGTGCTTCGTCAGAAGGTGAAAGTTATTGTTTCCACAGAGGAAGGCGATAAGGAGATTCGGGAATATAAGATAGATGAGCTCAAGTTCAAGCCGAAGAAGAGACGCAATTCGGAGAAGGTAAATGATAAAGAGTTGAAGGCGTTAGAGGCATTAGAAAAAGATGATGGTGGATCCAGAATTGATTAACTTTGTAAAAGAAGATGAGAGAATAGATGATTTACAGTGTAAAGGGTACCGGCTTATTCAGAAACCGAAAGGTTTTTGCTTTGGTGTGGATGCAGTGTTACTCTCTCATTTTGCAAGGGTGAAAAAGGGGCAGAAGGTTTTGGATCTGTGCACGGGAAGCGGAGTGATTCCTATTCTTATGGCAGCCAATACGGCAGGGGAACATTTTACCGGATTGGAGTTGCAGGAGGACTATGCGGATATGGCTGACCGTAGTGTGCAGATGAATGGGTTAGAAGGCCGTATTGACATTGTATGTGGAGATGTGAGGAAGATAAGGGAGCTGTTTCAACCAGCTTCCTTTCCCGTTGTTACGGTGAATCCACCCTATATGACAGATCATCATGGACTTAAGAATCTCTATGAGCCGAAGACCATCGCACGGCATGAGGTGACAATTTCCTTAGAAGATGTCATTGCCGCGGCAAGCTATGTGATGCCGGAAAATGGTACATTTTATATGATACATAAACCATTCCGGTTAGCAGAGATCTTTCAGGTCATGAAGCAGTACCGGTTAGAGCCGAAACGGATGCGGTTAATTCAGCCCTATGTGGATAAGGAGCCTACTATGGTAATGGTGGAGGGGTTAAAGGGTGGAAAACAGCGAATTACGATAGAACCGTCTCTAATTATATATGAGGCACCGGGTGTCTATACACAGGAGATATATGAGAAATATAACAAATCATAAAACAAAAGCATGAAAAGAGATTGGTATCTATGCAATCAATGATTCTAGAAAAGAGGAATGGTATGGCAGGAACATTATATATATGTGCGACACCAATTGGAAACTTAGAGGATATTACCCTTCGCACCTTGCGTATATTGAAGGAAGTGGACTTGATTGCGGCAGAAGATACGAGGCACAGTATCAAGCTGCTGAATCATTTTGAGATAAAGACCCCTATGACAAGTTACCATGAATTCAATAAGTATGATAAGGCAAAAATATTAGTAGAGAAAATGCTATCCGGCAGCAATATTGCATTGATTACCGATGCCGGGACACCGGCGATTTCGGACCCGGGAGAAGAACTGGTGCGTCAGTGCCTGGAGGCGGGAGTTCCGGTTACCTCTTTGCCGGGACCATCTGCATTTGTAACAGCACTTACCATATCCGGCAGAAAGACAAGACGTTTCTGTTTTGAAGCGTTTCTTCCCTATGATAAGAAAGAAAGGGAAGAGGTGTTATGGGAGCTGAAACAGGAAACCAGAACTATCCTGTTATATGAAGCACCCCATAAATTAAAAAAAACACTTGCGGATTTGTACGGGGTGTTGGGAGACCGGCCGGTTTCCATTGTCAAAGAGCTTACCAAAAAGCATGAGACGAATTTTCAGACAACCCTTGGAGGTGCCATTGCCTATTATGAGGAACAGGAACCAAGAGGGGAATATGTACTGGTTATAGAGGGTGCAGATCGGACAACTTTGCATGAGGAAGAGGTGAGACCTTTTTTGGAGATGACCATACCGGAACATGTAAACTACTATGTGAGTCAGGGAATGGATAAGAAGACGGCAATGAAACAGGCTGCCAAAGATCGGGGAGTTTCCAAACGGGATATCTATCAGGCACTTCTTGAGTGATCTATAAGAGGGAGATGAAGATACTCAATGAATTTTTTTGCACTGTTCGCTAATTTGTTCTAAGACATCCTGTTGGTCCGACAGAAAATGTTTGAATTGCACAATAAATTCTGTGGGATACATGTAGGAACAACTCGTTGGCAGAAGGCTGTCCCCGTTCAATATTTCCAATGTGTTTGGAAGAATACTGCGTCATGTCGGCAACATCCTGTAGCGAATAGTCCTGTTTGTGTCTGCATATTCGCAGACGGTTTCCGAACTCATAATAGTTCATAAAATCCCTCCCCTGTAGATGATACATGCCATGAACTGTGTTCATGATGGCATTCGGCAATTTCACCCCTGTAAGCAAGTGAAATTATTTTCATTATAGCATAGTTTGTATGTAAGTGATGCATTGTTGATTCAAACAGCACAAATGTTAACTGTTAATGATCATGCGGGCAAGCATGCAGCTGACCATAAGTGAAACAATCGCAAGAATCAAACCTGCCGGAATGGTCCAGCGGGTTTTTTTGATGTGGATACTCATATAATAGACAGAAATGGTGTAGAATAAAGTTTCTGTGCAGCTAAGCAGGATGGAGGCAGATAAGCCAATATAAGAATCCGTTCCATAGGATTTGAATAGCTCAAATAGCAGACCGTTTGCTCCGGAGGCAGAAAATAACTTGAGGATGGATAAAGGAAGCACCGGTGTGGGAATGTGCAGAAAACCGGCTACAGGTTGTAAGATGGTGCATAGCAGATCAAGGGCACCGGACTGGCGAAATACACCGATGGCAACAAATAATCCGATGATGGTGGGAGCAATCCGGGATACGGTAACAAGACCGTCTTTTGCACCCTTTGTAAAAAGATCAAAAACGGGTTTTTTCTGTAACAGGCCATAGATGACAATAATAAATAAAATAAGAGGGATGAAAAAGATGGATATAAAATTCAGAAATTTCATAATACCTCCTTGTTAGAATCCAGTAGTTTGCACAAGATGACTGCAAGCACAGTGGTGATTGTGGTGGCGACAAGGGAAGGTCCGATGATAGCCAATGGTGTGGTACTCCCGTATTTGCTGCGGTAGGCAATCATATTCATGGGAATTAACTGGAGAGAAGAAATATTTAGGATCAGGAAAGTACACATCTCTGAACTGGCAGTATCAGAGGTATTTCCACGTTCCTGTTCGAATGCTTTTAATTCTTTCATGGCAGCTAAGCCGGTGGGAGTACAAGCCCAGCCAAGACCAAGTATGTTGGCAATGAAATTGGCACAGATATAATCTCCGGCCGGATGGGAAGGAGGCAGATGCGGGAAAAGGAATCGAAGCAGTGGGCGCATTCGGATTGTAAGCTGTCTGGTAAGCCCGCTTCCCTCTGCAATTGAGAGAAAACCGTTCCACATGGCAATGATACCAGCCATCACCAGCAACAGATCAACAGCATCCTGTGTAGATTCTAATATGGTATTGCTTATAGATTCCAAATTCCCGGTAAATGCAGCAGTTATGATACCCATAATGAGCAAGATACCCCAAAGCAGATTCAGCATAGTGTTCCCTCCTGGTATATGTATATGAAATTATTTCATAAAAATGAAAATTTTGTAAAATATAAAAAATGTACATTGATTTTGACAGATTTTCATGCTACTCTATGGATTAGAGGTGGGAGGAGTACCATTGCATAGGAAGGAGCGAGAACTATGAAGTCAACTGGTATCGTGAGAAATCTGGACAACCTTGGACGTGTCACTCTGCCCATCGAGTTACGACGCAGTCTGAATATTGACATTAAAGATCCGGTTGAGATATTTGTGGATGGTGATAGTATTGTATTGAAGAAGTACCAACCCGCAGATATTTTTACAGGAAGTAATAAGGACCTGGTAGAATACAGGGGAAAGAT
Organism: uncultured Clostridium sp.; assembly: GCA_945915475.1. Classification (GTDB taxonomy): domain Bacteria; phylum Bacillota; class Clostridia; order Lachnospirales; family Lachnospiraceae; genus CAG-590. The sequence continues at coordinate 46,988 of CAMEFI010000009.1, forward strand.
GGTTAGCAAAGATACGATTCGGGAGTTGGTAAAGCTTGCAGGAATTGAATAGATAGAACGGACAAAGAAGGGTTATTTTCATGCATTCGGTAAGAAGCGTATGGGAATAACCCTTCTTTTGTATATTTTGCACAAAACAGATTGGCAAAAATTTATCCATTTCTATTTTAAGAATCGTTACTATTTCTTGAAAAATTTACGATATTATGTATACTAGAACATATCAGTAAGTTTTGTCAGGTGGTGAGAGTGTGCGTTGCTATTATGTAAGCAGATATTATCTGAATGCGAGTCATAGTTTTCATGGGAGCAGGGAAACCGCACATTCCCATACCTTTACCATTGTGCTTTATGTTGGAAAGCGAAAAGAAGAGACAGAATCTCCTATGGAGATTGTGGATCAGTATGCAGAGGAAATGATCAAAGAACTGGAAGGACAATATTTGAACGAGCTTCCTGCCTTTTGCAATACCGAAGCAGGTATCGAGGATATTGGCAATTATTTATATGAGACATTAAAGGTGAAATACCGAAGCACTAATTTTTCATTATACCAGTTGGATATTGCAGACAATCCACTATCCATATACAGGGTGGCGGACCGGATCCTGCTTCCCACATTGAATATGGAGAACAGCAAAGACAATTATGATGTCATTATCGAGCAGAAGAGGATAATGGATTAGAATACGAAAGGATGATACATATGAGAAAGATAACAGCCATTTTATGCGTATGTATTCTTGTTTTACAATTTGGAAATGTGAGCGCTTTTGCTCAGGGAATCGATGGCAATAATGGAACAATGAATATCAGTGCGGATAGTTCCTACATTTATATCAGTTATGAAGGAAAATGGTCTAACTATATTGGTGAACAGATTACGGTGGCAGCCGATAATGGGGTAAATCTTGGTGCTCTCAGTGGGATTACCATTAATCAGAGTAATGACGGAGATGGTGGAAGCCTGACGGTACGCAATGCATGGAGCAGTGCAATCTCCGGGGCGTCGGGAACAGTTAGTAACAGCGGGAAACAGCAATACTACGGATATGAGAGCATGAAATGGAGCATCCAGGTACCGGTGAGTGCCTATTCTGATTATTCCTTTTCCGGATTGAATCTTACCTGGGGAGGTAAGACGGTGAGCCTTTCTGTGTCAAGTGGTTCTGCCACAGAGAAGACGGAGGAGAAAACAACAGAAATAACGACAGAGACAACCGGTGAACAGGAAAAGACAACGGAAGTGGCGACAGAGACCGCAACAGAGCAGGAGACATCCACAGAGACAGCAGGTACAGAAGATAATACAGAGGTGTCCACAGAGACAGTCAGTACAGAAAATAACACGGAAACGTCCACAGAAGTGGTCACTACAGAAGATACCACAGAGACCTCAACGGTAACCACAGAGGATGTTAGCACACAGGAGACGACGGAAGAGGACAAGGAAGAAGTGATTGTAACCGGTGGTGTGCAGATTGATGGAATGTATGATGACTGGAAGGATATCCCGAAGACGGAGATCACATATACAAGCAATAATGCGAAATGTAATCATTACGGTCAGCTGTATACGGATGGAGACCGGTTATATGCTCATTTTCAGACACATGACCTGTATGAAAGCTATATGCAGATTCAGATATGGAATCTCACCATCAATGGACAATCCTTTGCTTTGCAGATTCTTCCGGCTAACAGTGATGGTTCCATTGCGTGGGGAACGAATTATCAGTCAGAAGGCAGCCACACCAATCTAAAGGTATATATCGGATATTACAATGAATGTGATAGCCAGGTTGTCTATACGGTATATGATGAAAAACATGCACCGGATACACCGGGAGACGAAGTGGAATTTTCTATCAGTATGAAACGATTATCTGAAATAACCGGTATTGAACAGGATCAGATGGGTACGATTACGCTTTCCAATCCGAATCTGGGCGGCGAGGGTGTAACCATCGCCGGTTCCTCTACAGGACCGGTTGCAGGTGTGGCTGCAGCATTTTTTCTGGCAGCTGCTTATTTTAAGAAGAAAAAGGGATTGAAGCAGGCATGATCAATTGGTTTGTCATTTTGTTATTCATTATATGGATATATGTCCTTTTCACGATGAAGCGTGCCAAAATGGGTGTGTGGTATTTTCTTTGTGGGAGCGTGGGGATGTTCGTATTTGGGATGATTGTTCTTGAACCGCTTATTGTGAATCCTTTGCAAAAAGCAGTGTCGGCGGTAGCGGGACTGTTGGGGGAGGTAACAGGGGTATACGATTCCTATTTCCAACAGGGAATTCTGTTCATAAAAAGAGGTACGGAAAGTCTTTCCCTCTATATTGATTTTGAGTGTTCCGGGGTGATTGAAATGCTGGCATTTTTATCACTCCTATGGTTTTTTCCGGTGTATGAGATATATGAGAGAGCCGTGGTAAGTATTGTAGGTGTATTTACCATTTTTGCAGCCAATGTAATTCGGATATTTCTTATCTGTCTGTTAATATATCTGTTTGGCAACCAGATATATTTCTTTGCCCATACAGTGATTGCCCGTATCTTCTTCTATGGATGTTCGGTGATTTTGTATTTTTATGTATTTACAAAGCCGCAGATTGTACGTCAGAAAGTTGGTGCTTTTCATTATGACCGCAATTAAAGACTTTTTTATGTCCTCTGTCGCATTCTGGATTGCATGGATTATTATTCCGCTCATTATGGAGGTCATTCCCACGATAGGGGATTTCTTTATTTTGTTAAAGAGACGGTTTGTCCGGAAACGATACAGGGAAATATATGACCTGCCGGAGATTACTTTAATTATTCCGGTATATAATTCACAGGACACGTTATATGATTGTATCCGGTCCGTGGATGCATCGGACTATCCCAATGACCGCATTTATATTATGTTAGTGAATAATATGACAAAGGATGACAGTTTTCAGGTGTTTTGCAAATGCCAACAGGATTTTCCAACCCTGAAGATTAACTGGATGAATGCAAAGCAGGGAAAATCAAAGGCATTGAATCTTGCGCTTTTTAACAGCGATGGAAAATATATCATTCATATTGACAGTGATGGTGTGTTAGAGCCCCATGCGCTATATAATATCGTCCATATGTTTGAAAATGAAGATGATATTCACTGTATTACGGGTACGATTCTTACGAATCCGGAGCTGATTGATGAGACAAAGAATCCGTTTATGAGATTGTTTCAGAAGTTAGAATTTGGCGAATACTGTCAGGCATTTCTGGCCGGACGGAATTTTCAGTCCGAGTTAAACAGCATTTTCACACTGTCCGGGGCATTTTCTGCTTTTCGTAAGTCGGCAATCCTCAAATCTCAGTTATATAATACAGATACGGTTTGTGAGGACACCCATGTTACCTTCCAGATTCGGGATGGAATGGGAAAAAAGGTGGCGTTGTGTCCCAATGCCATATTCTTTGTTGACCCAATTCCCAGCGTGAATCAGCTTTATGTGCAGCGCCAAAGATGGCAAAGTGGTGAGCTGGAAGTTATGCATATGTTTATGGGAAAGCGGTTGAATGCTGCGAGGGGTTTTTTATCGGATTTTGTTGTCCGGGTACTGATGTATGATCACACCTTTGCCTTTCCGCGGATGATATGGTATTTTGCGTTGATCTGTCTTGCATTTATTAATTATCCCATGAAGCTGATTGTACAGTCGGTGGTGTTCATGTATCTGTTGTACAGCTTCGCTAATTTGCTGCTGTATATCTGTATCATATTGTTTTTGAAGGAATTCAGGGATCTGCGTTGGTATTATGCGAGAAAATGGTATATTATATTTCTTCTGCCATTTTTTAATTTCCTTGTATTCTGGTTCCGGTTTGCAGGAATTATCAATTCTATTAAGGGGACACAGACGTGGAAAGTGCGAAATGTCAAAGAGGAATGGCAGTCCTTTGGCGAAGTGGCAGGAAATGATTTTGCCGGGATTGGAAAAGTGATTACCCGGATTCGGGATGAGGTGAATGAGCATGAAGAAGCATAAAAAAGGACGAATCAAGAGGATGTATACATCCCTTCGTTACCGTATGGTTTCTATCAGCGTTTCTGTTATCATTTTCATTGCCGTAATGATAGCGGCTATGCTTGTAGAATTATATAACAACCAGGAGCAGTATATTTCCATGTATCAGAAGGAGCAGCAGCGGTACCTGGAGCTGCTTGCCGATGATTTTTCCTACCGGCTGGCAAATGGACAAAAGCAGGAGGAGATTGTATCCTATCTTGCAAATGATGTGGAAGCTTCCGGCAGCAGGTTTTTTGTTCTGACTTGCAAAGATACGGTATTGTTTGCAAAAAATGATATTACCACCAAGTGCTTAGGGAGTTTGAAGGATAAGACAGAATTTTATACAAGTATTCAGAAACAGGATGTTATGGTGGAAAAGACATCCTTTACAGGCGGCGGAAATGCGTATGAGCTTGCGGTTGTATCAGATGTGTATTCTGTGAAGATGGAAGGAGATCTGAATAAGCATCGGTATTATATGCTGTTGGCGGTAGCCATTATGGGGCTTGTGCTGGTGAGTTTACTGGTAACGTTGCTTGGTTACTGGAACCGTACGGAGAAGAAATTAAATGGTGCGGAAAAGGAGCTGGATATTCGAAACGAAAAAATAGAGAAGATTTCCCAGGAAACCGGAATGCTTACGGGAGACAAGACAGACCTTCTGACGAAGGAAGAAGTCACCGGAATTATTAAGTCTGAAAAAGCGGAATTCTACAACATTTATACCATTAAGATGTTGCTGCAAAAGTCGGAGGATGCAGAGCTTAAGCCGTTGCAGATTATCTTGGTCAAAGTGGTGATGGGAAACCGGTATTACACGAAAGATCAGATATTCAATGCCATGGGACGTATTCAGCAGGGGCTTCGTCCGGTTGAGGTGATGGGTGAGGTTAAGCGAGGCCATTTTGTCATTCTGGCATACCGGACACCGGTTGCGGTTGCAAAGACAAGGATTCGTGAAATAACGGAGATTTGCAGGGTGATTGAAAAAGAAGAAGGATTTGCGATTCAGTGCCGGTTGCTGGAGGATGATGATAAGACGGCGATTGACCGGTTTGAGGCATGTTTGAAGGAGGATGAGGTATGAGATACCAGCAGTATAAATTCAAGTTTTATCTGAATGCCAGACACGGAATCTATATCAATGGAAAGTTAGGAGAACCCCATCCCCATACATGGGAGATCATTTTGCATGTTGTAAGGGGAAAAGACCAGTTTGTACAGTTTGATGCCTTGGAAAAGACAGTGGAGAAGTTCATGGAACCCTATCAGAACCAGTTTCTCAATGAGGTTCCTCCCTTTGATATGATCAATCCAACGCTTGAGAATTGTGCGCATTATTTTAAGGATAGATTACAGGAAATCTTAAACCGTGAGGGCTGGATATTTCTCATGATGGAAATGAGTGAGAGTCCGGCACGGTCCTATGTGATCAGTATGATTGACGAGCAGCAGATGGGGCGGGACCAGTCCCTTAACACGCTGACGGAATTCATACTGGATGACATCCGCAACGCATCGGTGGATTCCTGATAACTTCCCTGCGATTGTCAGGAATAGATAAAGTATGTTAGAGGTTTGTAGGATGAACGACAAGAAATGTTTGAAAAATGGAATAGGGCTTCTATTGCTGGCGGTGTGTGCAGCGGTGCTTGCAGGCTATCTGTATGCGGTGAACATGCAGCCATCCGGGGATGATGTGTGGGGACACCTCTATAAATCAGAAGTGATGTATGAGAATATCCGGCAGGGTAACTGGTATCCTCTCTTTGATGAAAAATGGTACAACGGCATTCAGTTATACCGGTACTGGCCCCCATTTTCGTATTATGTTATGGCGGGATTGATGATGGTGACCAGGGGGAATTTGTTACATGCATATTATCTTTTGGCAGCTGTGGTATTTTTCTTTGGAGGACTGCCATGGGTTCTCTGGGGAAATATGGAAAACCGGAGAGTGATGGGCACCACATTGGGTCTTATCTGGTTCTTTATGCCGGAGATTGTGAAGATATACTTTGATTCCGGGAATATTCCCCAGATGATTACCTCAACCATTGTTCCCTATGTTGTGTTCTTTCTATGGCTGTTTGTGAGAAAAAAGAAAAATGCGGCGGTGGTGGGCCTTTTTGTCACCATGGCGGTTATGACCTATACCCATCTCATGGTAACGGCATTGATGGGTGTTTCGGCATTTATTTATCTATGGATTGACCAGTTCTGGAATAAGGACTGGAAACGGAAAATGCAGGCACTTTGTGTGATGGTCACGGGAATCCTGTCCGTGGGCATCTGGATTCTGCCGGCGTTAAAGGGTGGTATGGTGACATCCGAGCAGAGCGGAGGGAGCGTGATGGCAACGCTGATTTTTCCTCTTCGTACATCCCTGAATCCGTGGCTTCGATTGCAGACAGATGAGGGAACCACATTTTATTTTGGACTGGCAGTGGTGGTGTTATCCGTATTGGGACTGCTTTTTGCCCGGGGCGGCAAGAAGGCAGGATTTGTACTGCCACTGGTCATCCTTGTTTTTACTACTCCGGCAACCTATGGTTTTCTAAGTAAGCTGCCATTTAGCCAGTTGTTCTGGATGACCCGATTCATGCCCATGGTGTATGGATTCTTTTTCTGTTCCATGATGGAATGGACATTACTGAAGAAGAAATACTGTGTGATAGCCATGGCAATACTATTGTTTGACCTTGCACCCTCTTTCCGAATTTCCAATTATGAGGTGATTGCACCGGAAGAGACCATTGCGGAGATCGGGGAGCTGCGGGATCTGACTTCCCAGCGGGCATCCGTTGTGGATATCAGTTCCTATGGACCGTATCCTTCCTATGGGCTATGTGCCGAAGATGGAGTGAATTATACCTTTGGCTGGGCATGGCAGGGAGCCGTTACCGGTGACAATATTGTTCTGTTAAATGAAGCCATGGAAAATGAGCGCTATCTCTTTGTCTTTGACCGTTGCTTAGAGCTTGGCAATGATACCGTATTAATCCGGAAAATACATGTGGGAGCCAACGGTGGCAGTAAGGAACAGATGCTTGCGGCAGCAGAAAAGAGTGGGTATGCTCTTGCGAAGGAAATGGAAGGGGCATATCTTTTTAAGCATGAGACACCAGACACTTTTGGTGTGGTATCTGAGTATCAGGGAATAGTAATCGGTAAGTATGCCAATGCCATGACCACGGCTTATCCGTCCTTTGAAGCAGGCAGTTTTGAGGAGTTGGATGCCTATTCCTATGAGGAGCTTTCACAATATAAGACGCTTTTCCTTACAGGGTTTACTTATAAGGAGAAAGAAACTGCAGAAGATCTTTTGAAACGGTTAGCAGACAACGGTGTACGGATTATCATTGACAGCACCCATTTGCAGGCGGATACCGGAACCAAAACAGAGACCTTTTTGGGAGTGACGAACCAGCAGATTCATTTTCAAAACCGTTATCCGGAGTTACAGATTAACGGAAAAAGCTATCAGACAGGTAATTTTGCGTCCGAGGACGCAGATTTTGCCACCGGCTACCTTTCCAGGGTAGATCATGTGTTGGGAAGTGTGCAGGTAGGAACGGAGAAGCTGGCATTTTACGGATATAATGAGGAACATCCCAATATTTATTTTCTGGGGATTAACCTGATGTATTATGCAATTTCCACCAATGATGAGGTGGCATTTTCTGTTCTCAACGAGATTCTCAATGTGTCAAATGAGCAGCTTCCTGTGCGGGAACTGGTGCCTCTTACCGTAGAACGGGAAGGAAATGAGCTTTATATCCGGGTGGAGGATGCATCCGCAATAGAGAAGGGAAATGCAGTGAACACGACCATGGCTTACCAGGACATTTTCTCCTCCAAGCAGAAGATTACGGAGAATAATCATCTGTTAGAGGTGCAGGAGGTGGATACCACCATCACCATGCAGTATCCCATGTTTGCAGCGGGACTTGTGGGTTCGATATTTGGATTGTTGGCGGGGATTGTGTTGATGGTATGGAACATAAAAACAAATTGAATGCTATTTGCGTATCATTCATGTAAAAGAAGAAAATCCCGGTTAATGCCGGGATTTTCTATGTTAGTCCTGAACATGTTAAAGGGTATGAAGACTCTCCCCATTGCTTGCAATCACATCCCGATACCAGTATCCGGAATCTTTGATGATGCGCTCCTGGGTCTGGTAGTCCACATAAATGAGCCCAAACCGCTTGCCATATCCTTCTGCCCATTCAAAGTTATCTGTGATGGACCAGTGCAGATATCCCATAATCGGAATGCCGCTTTCGCTTGCCCGTTCCAATTCTAACAGATACCGCCAGGTATAATCAATCCGGTAAGAATCGTGTACTTTACCGTCTAAGCATACCCAGTCATGCTCCGCCATACCGTTTTCTGAGATGAAGATTGGCTTGCCATATCGCTCATATAAGAACTTGGAAGACCAGAACATAACCTCTGGGCTCATTGCCCATTCCAATGTGGTCTCCGGACGACCCTGATACCAGTTTTCCGGATAGCCTTCCACATTTTTGTTGGCGTTGGAGTAATATATATTGGTTGCATAGAAGTCTAAAGGCTCACTGATTAATTCCATTTCTTCCTTGTTATAAGCCGGTACCAGCTCTCCGAACTGTTCGTATAACGGTTGCGGATAGTGACCGAGATATATCGGGTCGGACCAGTAGCTTAGAGAAAAGGCAAAGCCTTCGCCGCCGATATCAAAGGTCTTGGCTCTGGCTGCTTCAATTGCCTTAGGACTGTCATTTTCCGGAATATAGGATGGTCCGATGGGTGCAAAGCTGATCATCGGCTTCTTCTTTGCATGCTGTCTGATATAGCGGGCAGCTTTGCCGTGTGACAGCAAAATGTTGTGTCCCATCTTTAACAAATCTCTTGTTGTTCTCTGCTCAAATGGTGCATGGAATCCACCGTAACATCCGCATCCTAAGATACATTGTGGCTCATTGATGGTAATCCAGTAGGTTACACGGTCAGAAAGTGCATCCACAATGACTTTGGTGTAGGCAAGAAACCATTCAGAAATGTCATCATTTAACCAGGAACCCTTTTTATGAAGTTCATAGGGCAGATCCCAGTGATACAGGGTGACAATTGGTTCGATTCCGTTGGCAAGCAGTTTGTCTACCAAGTCAGAATAGAACTGTAACCCTTTTTCGTTTACCTTGCCGGTTCCCTCCGGAAGAACCCTTGCCCAGCTAATGGAAAACCGGTAATACGGAATGCCGAGTTTTACCATGTTGGCAATGTCCTCGTCCGCTTTGTGGTAGTGGTCGCAGGCAACCCTGGCATTCTCGTTGTATTTTGTATTGCCTTTGATGCCGGCATATACATCCCATATATTTAATCCTTTTCCATCTTCGTTGTATGCTCCTTCAATCTGATGGGCTGCAGAAGCAGCACCCCATATAAAATTCTTTGGAAAACTCATAATACATACCTCCTTATTATAGTTCATGTCCATACTTTCCAAAATGCAAGGGATTTCTTAAAGTGCTACAGGCCGATATTTCTATATTTTTTCTGCGCTGTTTTCGCCCTCTAAGAAATTCTACTGTTTTGCGGCTGGCGGCTTTGATTACGCATGCCTCCTATAAACTCAAGCGCGGCAAGAAAGGTTGTCTTGTATGACGGCAGGCACTTTGAGTACGCCGGTCCTTAGAATGTGCATTTCCTACTTAGAATATATGAAAATTAGATGCACATTCTTAGTACCGCTGCGTACGAGACGTAGCGCGATGCCTGAGACCTTAGCGAACAGCGTGAGCTTAGTTCGAAGGTATGCCTTTGGCTCGTGCCTGCGTCAACAAGATACCTTTCTAAACCGTGCTTTCAGACATATATCCGGCATGCGTTTTGCAGCCAGCCGAACAAAGCAGTGAATTTCTAAAAGGCCGCGCGTCAAGAAAAAATATTAGAAACACGTTCTTTGTAGCACTCCTAAGCACTGGCAATTGCATTTTGGAAAGTATGGACTTTTAAATTCATTTTGTGATAGCTTGATAGTAATGGATTCGGATAGGAATATATATAATAAATGTTGTTTTTTTGTAAAATTTGTTATACGATATGAAAAGAAGGAGAGTGTAGATATGGGAATTGACAAAGAGCTGCAATTGCAATTATTTCAACAGAGGGAAGAACAGAAAAAACATATGGAATACCAGAAGGAATTCGGCTTCTATAAACGCATCGTATCCGGCGATTTGAAGCAGATTCAAGCCATGTTCCAGCCGGATTTTCAACGAAGTGCGGCCATGAATATGGAAAACGGGCGTCTGTCCAGGGATTCCCTTCGCAACGAGAGGTATCATTTTGTGGTGCTGACTGCGTTGATTACCAGACTTTGTGTGGAAAATGGGTTAGACCGGGAAGAGGCGTATACCTTAAGTGATCTGTACATTAACAAAATGGATATCTGTCAGGATATCCGGTCCATCCTTCAGGTGCAAAGAGAAATGGTTATTGAATACACGAAGCAGATGGCGAATCTGAGAAAGGAAAATATCTATTCCATTCAGGTGATGAAAGCGGTGGATTATATTTATGCACATCTGAATGAGCGCATCACAACCCAGTCTATTGCGGATGCACTTTCCCTAAATCGAAGTTATCTGTCCCATTTGTTTCATCAAGAGACGGGGAAGACCCTTACGGACTTCATAAAAGAAGCAAAGGTGACGGCTGCGGCAAATATGTTGAAGTATTCGGAATATAAGTATTCGGAGATTGCGGAGTATTTAGGATTCGCCTCCCAGAGTTATTTTACAAAATGTTTTCGGGAACAGACAGGATATACGCCCAAGCAGTTTCGCAGGGAATTTTACCAGCCGGGAGAGTTTACAAAATAAGAAAATGAAGCAGGGCTATTGACGAAAACATCTGCAAATGGTTAAAATCAATAGGAAAGGAGTTCAAAGGAGGGATTTATGAATATACAGTTTCAGCTATGCGGGCTAGCCATATTAATACTTTTGTTCATTTTCTATAAAAGTCACAAGACGCTACAGTTGTATAAAGAGAGAGTATTCTATAGAGCAATGTGCACTATGATGATCAGTCTGGCATTAGATATATTGTCTCTTGTAACTATCTATTTTCGGAATAGCATTCCACTCATATTGGTAAATCTCATATGTAAGACTTACATTGTTTCTCTGATATGGGGAGCACGAACGGCATTAATCTATGTGCTTACGGATCTGTTTCCGGAGAAGAAACACCGCCACATTGCCAATCTGTTTTTGGTGGTCGGCCTGATACAAAGTGTAATCATATATCCCCTTCCGATCCATATTTTCGAGGAAGGAAATATTGTATACACCTATGGAGTGTCGGTTGCCTGCGTGTATGTGTTTGTGGGTTTGTATATTCTGGCAACGTTGACGGTAACGATTGTGTTTTATAAGAAATTAAACCCCAGACGAGCCTTCGCTGTGATTCTCTGGATGCTCATCTGGAGTGGCAGTGCAGTGATTCAGTTTTTCAACAATGGTCTTTTGATTGTGGGATTTGCCAGTGCAATCGGGGTATTGATCCTGTTTGTGCTTATGGAGAACCCGGATGCAAATCTGGACAGGGCATTGGGCTGCTTTAATTCTTATGCAATGGCAGGTTATATTTCACAGTTAATGGAACGTGGTGAGGATTTTTCCGTGCTTGAAATATCCTTTGAACATTCCGATGTATTTAAAGAGTCCGGGCGGAGTGTGGATGATGTTATGCGACAGATTCTTCATATGGTAAAACCATACAAAGACATTCTGGTATTCAAGAAAAGGAATCTGGGATTTGTTATGGTAAGTGAGCAAAAGCAGTGGTTGGAAGTGGTTGGAAAAGAGATAGCCACATTTCTTTCGAAAATGAATTCATTTCACGAAGGGATTGCACTTGTATTAGCGGATTCTTTAGATTCCTTTGAAAATATGGAGGAGCTGTTACGATTTTTGGATTATGTGCGGTTTGAGCATGCAGATAAAGATGGACAACTCTTTTGTGTTAGTGATTCCATTGTTATGAAGTACAATGAACAGCATCTGATAGAGATAGAAATCGAGAAGGCACTGGCACAGGATCGGGTTGAAGTATTTTTACAGCCCATTTATTCCAACCGGAAGAACCGTTTTACTTCCGCAGAAGCATTGGTGCGAATCCGGAAGGAAACAGGAGAATTTCTGTCACCGGCTGTCTTCATACCAATCGCAGAGGAGAGTGGACAGATCCTGGAAATTGGAGAGAGGGTTTTTGAAAAGGTATGTGATTTTTTGGAAAATACCAATGCCGTTCAGCTGGGGATCGAATATATTGAGGTCAATCTTTCTGTGATCCAATGTGAACAGAAGGATCTGGCCTCCCGGTTATTGGATATTGTCCGGCAATATAAGATTGATCCGAAAATGATTAATTTGGAGATTACGGAAACTGCCTCCATCAGCGCCAGGGCTATTTTATTAAAGAATATGGAGATTTTGATGGAGCACGGGTTCACCTTTTCGTTGGATGACTTTGGAAAAGGAGAATCCAATCTGATGTATGTGGTGGAAATGCCGGTATCCATTGTCAAGTTAGATTATGATATGACCAAAGCCTTCTTCCAGTCACCGAAGGCACAGCATGTGGTGAGAGCCGTTGTGAAGATGGCTCATGACATGGAGATTAAGTTGGTGGCAGAGGGAATTGAAACAAAAGAGGAAATCGATGGTATGTACCGGGAGAAGATTGATTATATACAGGGATATTATTATTCAAAGCCACTTCCTATGGAGGAGGCACTGGAATTTTTTGAGAGAAAACAGGGAAAGTAAATCAGCGGTTCCCAAAGATAACCTGAGGTGAGCACATGAATAATCAAGTATTTCATATAGCTGTCTGCGATGATGTTTGGATGAATACTGAAGAAATTGCAAAGATGACAGAGGAAATCTGTCGGGAGGAACAAATCTGTCCTCAGATTTCCTATGATGGGAAGAGCTGTTTGTAAATAGGATAGGATAAGTGCGTTTACTTTCTGACGATTTTCTTAAGATTGCTGTGAAGGTATAGATTCTTAAAATACTTCTGTGTTATACTCCCTTTAGTCAGGAGAGAAAAAAGACAGGAGGGCTATCTATGAGTCGTATGAAATGGAAGAAAGCAGCAGCACTTGTTATGGCATCGGTTATGATGATGTCCATGGCTGCATGTGGGAAGAAGGAGAAAACTTCTTCTAAGAAGACCAAAGAGAATAAGAAAGACATGACCTATGAGGCAACGGATTTAGAGATTGATGGCATAAAAGGAGACATCAATACCTGTGTGGTATCCGGGGATCGAATCTATTTCTATACATATGAATGGATTGAAAGTGATTCCGAGGAAGGTGAGAATCCGGATGCGGAGCCGGAGGATGGAACATCGGAAGAAGCAGAAGGGGAAGATACGGAGGCAGAAACTTCTGAGGATACTTCAGAAGAGGATACCTCAGAGGAAAGCAGTGAAGAAGATACTTCGGAAGAGGACACTTCAGAAGAAACCGGTGAAGAAGATACTTCGGAAGAGGACACTTCAGGGGAAACCGGTGAAGAAGATACTTCGGAAGAGGACACTTCAGAGGAAGAAGCAATGGATGAGTATCCGGAAGGAACCACCAATTATTATCTGTATTCTGCCAAGACGGATGGAACGGATCTGCAGGAGCTGGGTAAGCCGGAGTTATCGGATACAGAGTATATTAATTATATGTTAGTGGCAAGTGACGGTACCATTCAGTTAGTGCTTGGTTCCTACGATGAAAAGTCGCAGAAATCTTCTTACAAGCTTGCAACTGTAGATCAAAGCGGCAAGATTATAGGAGAAGAAGATGTAACAGAGATGCTTGGTATAACGGAAGAGAATTACCTGAGCAAGGTTATGATGGATGACAAGGACCGCTATGTATTTGCAACGGATCAGGCAATTATCGTCTTGGATAAGGATTACAAGAAGGTATGTGAGATGAAGCCGGAAAGCAACTATGTAGAAGCGGTTGCGGTTACCAAGGATGGACAGATTATCTGTGGGGATTCCTCCGGTGAAGAGGGCGCGAAAGTTCAGGTGCTGGATGTAGAGAATAAGAAGTGGGGAGAGACCTACAAGATAGATATCAGTTATTTCAGCGGCTCTGATGCTTTGATTAATGGTATTGAGTACGATTTCTATTACAGAGATGAGAGTGGTGTGTATGGATATGATATGGCAAGCAAGACCGGAACCAAACTGATGGATTTCGTTGCTTCTAATATCAGTTCAGAATACAGTAACAATATCTTCCCGGTAGGAAAAGACCAGATGTTAGGTACGGTGTGGGACGAATCCGGAAGCAGGTTCGTTCTTTATAAGAAAGTAGATCCGAGCAGTATTAAGGACAAAGAGACCATAACCGTTGGTGCGATGTACGTAGATGATAATGTGAAGAAGGCAGCCATTGCATTTAATAAGGGAAATGACAAGTACCAGATTGAGTTTACAGACTATTCCAATGAAGAGGATCCACAGACCAAGATGAATGCAGATATTATCGCCGGTAATGTGCCGGATATTATCTGTCTGAACGGAATGCCGATTGAGCAGTATGCAGTGAAGGGAATCTTAGAAGATCTGACACCATACTATGAGAAGGATCCGGATGTGAATTTAGAGGATCTGATTCCGTCTGTCAGAAAAGCGATGGAAAAAGATGGTAAGATTTATTATGTAGCTCCTGCATTTTGCGTGAACACATTGATTGCAGCCACAAAGGATGTAGGGGAGCAGCCGGGATGGACCATGGATGATCTGAAGAAGTTATTAGACGAGAAGAGTGGGGCGAGACCATTTTATTCAGAGAATAAGAATGATACGTTGTATTCGTTTCTTGCAAGCAATATCAATGATTTTGTTGACTGGACAACGGGGGAGTGTTCCTTTGACAGTCAGGATTTCAAGGATATCTTAGAGATTAGTAACCGTGGATCGAATGAGGAGATGGAATATTCCGAGGATTCTCCAAGCCAGCCGTCTTTGATTAAGGAAGGCAAGGTACTGTTTGTGGATGGCGGCGGTATGGATATGGAAAGTGTGGAGTTGTATGAGAAGATGTATAACGGAGATATCACATTTATCGGTTATCCAAATGAGGAGAAGAACGGTTCTTACTTTACCTTTGATACACAGGTGGGTATCTACTCCAAATCCAAGGTAAAGGATGCGGCATGGGAGTTTGTTAAGACGTTCATGACATTGAAATATCAGGGCGACCGGAATAATCTGTGGGCGAACCCTACCCGTCAGGATGCATTTGATATGCTGGTGAAGAGTAAGACAGCCACTAAGAAATATACTGACGAACTGGGAAATGAAGTAGAACCGTTAGATAATTCCTGGGGATGGGATGATCTGGAGGTAAAGATTGGTCCCCTTTCAGACAAACAGGCACAGCAGTATATTGATCTTGTAAATAGCACAACAAAGACCGGTGAATATAATACAGAGATCACAAATATTATAACAGAGGAAGCGAAGGCATACTTTGCCGGTCAGAAGAGTTTAGATGAGACAGCAGATATTATTCAGAACCGTGTGAAGACTTATGTCAATGAGAACCGGTAAATAACGACACAATCAGACACAGCCCTCCGTTGGTGGAGCGGCTGTGATCTTCTTGTGGAAATGGAATGAGAAACAGGAGGCAGGAACATGCCGGGTAAGAAGAGATATGTAACGGAAGATGGAATAGAATATAAGAAACATCATATGAGTAAGAGGGACAAAAAGAATGCGGTATTGTATCTGTCGCCGAGTTTACTGGGTGTGTTGTTGTTTTTTGTTCTTCCTTTTTTCGTGGTAATCTATTATGCATTAGTGGATAATCCCATTAGCCATCAGTTTGTTGGATTAGAGAATTTTATGAATATATTGCAGAATTCCTCCTTTCAGCAGGCGGCTAAGAATACAGCAACTTTTTCTTTAGTGGCAGTGCCGCTATCGGTGGTTCTTTCCCTGAGCCTTGCCATGCTGTTGGAAGGTAATATTCCTATGAAGAGCCAGTTCCGGACCTTTTTTTTAAGTCCGATGATGGTGCCTGTGGCATCTATTGTGTTGATCTGGCAGGTGCTGTTTGATTACAATGGTGTGATCAATGCGTTTATTGCCAATCTGAATATGCAGCCCATAGACTGGTTCAAGTCTTCTTATAGCCAGATTGTGATTGTCATCTTATTTTTATGGAAGAATCTTGGGTATAACATGATCCTGTTCATGGCGGCATTAAGCGCCATTCCACAGGATGTGCTGGAGGTTGCCACGTTAGAGAGCGCCACAGAATTTCAGAAGTTCTGGTATATCAAGCTTCGGTACCTGTCTTCTACCATCCTGTTTGTAGCAATTCTTTCTTTGATCAACTCCTTTAAGGTATTCCGTGAGGTGTATTTGTTAACCGGAGATTATCCTTACGATTCCTTATATATGTTGCAGCATTTTATGAATAATACATTCCGTTCTCTGGATTACCAGAAGTTATCCGCAGCAGCTATTATTATGTGTCTGGTGATGTGTGTAGTGATTGGGATTCTGTTTTTCGTAGAAGACCGGTATGGAAAGGATGTGGAAGGCTGATGACACGCAGAAAAGTGAAACTTACAATGAAGAAGCTTCTTCTGACATTGATTGCACTAATCTTTGCCATCTCTTTTCTCTTGCCCACCATATTGACCATTGCAAATTCTTTCATGTCGGCAACAGAGATCAATACGAATTATGGTGTGATTTTTAATCAATATAAAGAAGAAAATTACGGAGAGAGAAATACCGATTATGTGGCAGAAAAGGTGAATCTTAAGTTTATTCCGGATATGGTGGAATTATCTCAGTATTCCACGGTACTTTTGAAAAGTCCGGAATATCTGTTGAAATTTTGGAATTCCGTCATCTTAGTTGTTCCCATTGTGATATTCCAGATCTTTATTGCACTTGGAGCGGCATACAGTTTCATGCGGTTCCGAGGGCGATTGCGGGAAATCATTTTCTTTGCATATGTGGCATTGATGTTAATGCCGTATCAGGTTACACTGGTTCCCAATTATTTAGTGGCGGACTGGTTGAATCTGTTAGATACAAGGTGGTCCATTATACTACCGGGAATTTTTGCTCCATTTAGTGTATATCTTCTTACGAAGTACATGCGGAGGATTCCCAATTCATTGATTGAGGCGGCAAAGTTAGACGGAGCAAATGAGTGGCAGATCTTTACAAAGGTTTGTATACCACTTTGCAAAGGCCCCATTGCCTCGGTGGCAATTTTAGTATTTATTGATTATTGGAATATGGTAGAACAGCCGCTTATTATGTTATCGGATGCAGATAAACATCCCCTTTCGGTATTTTTGTCACAGATCAATACCGGTGAAGTGGGATTGGCATTTGCCGTGGCAACCATATACATGGTGCCACCAATATTGATTTTCCTTTATGGCGAAGAATATTTAGTAGACGGAATATCCTATTCCGGCGGCGTGAAAGGTTAGGAGGACGAGGATGGAGAAAGAGAATAATCGCAAACACATCATTAAGAAAGTAGCGGTCATCTTTTTGGCAGCGCTGCTCATATTGACATTTTTTTCAAATACGATTATGAATTATTCGTTGCCGGAAGTTGCGACAGAACCGGTAACAACAGGTACGGTATCCAATAAAGTAAGAGGCCAGGGTACCGTAGAGACAAACTCGGACTGCGAGGTTACGGTGAGTGGTACCAGAGTCATCAAAGAAGTGAAGATACAGGCCGGTGATGAGGTGAAGAAGGGGGATGTGTTGTTTACCTTTGAAGAGGGTGAGAACACGGAACTGGATGAGGCACAGAAGGCTTTGGATGATCTGGAACTTAATTATGCGAAATCGCTTTTAAAGAGTGCACCGGATTATACGGAGGATAATATCAGCATCAAGGATGCCAAAGCGGAGCTTCAGGATGCGATTGATGCGCAGGAGAAGGCGTCTAAGAATGATAAGGCGTTGAAAAAAGCAAAAAAAGAAGCAGACCAGGCAAAGAAAGATGTGGCAGCGGCACAGGCCACTGTAGATGCTTTGCAGGAGAAGGCAGATGCCTATGCTGCAGTTGGAGATTATGATGCACTCGATGAGCAGATGGCTACGGATAAGGAAAGTTTAGATGCCATGAAAGTGCAATTGTCAGATCTGAAAGAGGATCAGAAAAAAGCACAGGACGCAGGGGAAGACACAACGGAAATTAATCGGCAGATTCGGGACAAAGAGACAGAGATTGCAAATAAACAGGAGGATATTACTAGTGCATCGAAGAAACTGGAATCTTTGAAACCGGCAAAGCAGGTAAAGACGGATCTTGCCACAGCAACAAAGAAGCTGACCACGCTTCAAAAGGCGCAGGAAGATAAGGAAGCAAAAGTAACCGAATTAAGCAGTTCTTCTACATTAGCAGATGCAAAGGCGGCAGTGAAAGAGAAGAGGAAGGCTCTGGATGCCTTAACACGTGGACTTAAGACGAAGAAAAAAGAGGATGCTTTAACTGCAGAATCGGAAGCATTAGATAATGAAGCAACCCAAAAGAGTATTGAGGAACAGAAGGAGAAAGTGGAAAAGCTGAAAAAAAGTGATGATGCAACACAGGTCAAAGCACAGGAGGATGGAATTGTCTCAGAAGTAACCTGTAAAGAAGGAGACAGCGTTACAGCAGATATGCCTCTTGCAAAAATTCAGCTTTCGGATAGTGGTTATATCGTAAAAGTAACGGTGACAAAAGCACAGGCAAAGCTCATCCGGACGGGGGATGAAGCTACGGTGGAAAACATCTGGGATGACAGTGTCAGTGCTACAGTGAAGAGTATTCGGGCGGATACAGAGAATCCAAACCAGAACATGATCGTTACTTTTGAAGTAAAAGGAGAGGGTGTAGAAGTTGGCCAGACACTGGCATTTGCTGTAGGAAACCGTAGCAGTCAGTATGATGCAGTGGTACCGAATAATGCGGTGAGAGAGGATAGTAAGGGTAAGTTTGTGCTCGTCCTGAAGGTAAAGGGAACTCCTCTTGGCAACCGCTATACCGTAAAGCGGGCAGATGTGGAGGTTCAGGCATCGGATGATACTTCCTCCGGCGTATCCGGTGGAGTTTATGAGTATGATAACGTGATCACCAATTCCTCTAAACCGTTGGAGGAAGGTATGCAGGTAAGATTAGTGGAGTAGTATGAAGAAGATAGAGATTGGATTAAATAAAAAACAGATAGTACTTCTTATTGTCAATGGAGCATTTCTTCTTGTATATATACTGCTGACGGTGTATGCTCACAGGCAGACAGCGGGATTATATTCCCAGCAGGAAGCGGCACGATGGGAAAATGGAAAGATGCCATATGCCCAGGTTAGTGCATTTATCTCGCCGGGCAGACAGTCTGGTGCGGATGAGATAGCGTCTATTCGAAGCTCCATTGCAACGAAGTTGTCTAAGGATTCCTATAACCAGTCCAAATCCGGTGGAAGAACCTGGATTGACGGGTATAGCGGAGAGGTGAAGGCGGCGATTCGGAAAGATACCAATACATTGAATGTGACGGCTGTTGGAGTGGGAGGTAATTTCTTTCAGTTTCATCCTGTGCAGTTGCTTTCCGGCAGCTATATTTCGGAGGATGATCTGAACAATGACCGGGTTGTGGTTGACGAGAATCTGGCATGGGCTATGTATGGATCCAATGATATCGTTGGAATGCAGTTCTGGATGAATAATACCATTTATACCATTGCAGGTGTTGTGAAAGTACCGGAACAGGGATTGGAGAAGACAGCCTATGGCAATTCCAACCGGGTGTATATGCCCTATGACCGGTTAAAGGCACAGCAGGAGGCGTTAACGATTACCTGCTATGAGGCGGTTTTGCCGAATCCCATTACCAATTATGCGTACTATACTCTGCGGGGAGCATTCGGCATGTCAGAAGAGAGTGAGGAACAGCTGGATCAGGAGGAGAACCCTTTAAGTTTTGATGATGTGGAGATTATCGAGAACACCAACCGGTATGAGCTCATGCCAATGCTTACCAAGCTGAAACATTGGAGACTTCGTAGTATGCGAACGAGTCAGATTGGTTATCCTTACTGGGAGAATATTGCAAGGTCGGCAGAAGATACCCAGATGATCTATCTGATTGCCCGCATTCTTGTGTTGATTGTTCCGACAATAAGCCTTGTATGGCTGCTGGTGTACTGGTGGCAACACCGGAAATGGACGGTAAAATGCTTGTGTCAGGCGGGCATGGATAAGATTCGGGAAAAACGGGAAGAGCATTGGAAAGAGAGACAACAGGTGCAGGAAGACATACAAGACATAAGTGATAATGAATCCGAGGAGAATTTGCCGGAGGAATACATAGATATTACACCGGAGAGGGAACCTGAATTGAAATCGGTTACGGATGATGATCTGTTTCATGTATAGAGAAAAGTCGCAGCATTGGCTGCGGCTTTTCTTGACTGGACGGCAGGCATTTATTCAAAGGTGCATATAAATATCAAATAAACTTGCTAAAAGGTGCAAGTTATGGTAATTTATAAAAGATTTTTTGGAAAGATAAAGATACAGGAGAACAGACATGAAAGATTTAACAAAAGGATATCCGGCAAAAGTAATTCTGATGTTTGCGATTCCTTTGATGTGCAGTACGATTTTACAGCAGTTATATAATATGGTGGACAGCAAGATTGTAAGTGCATATGTGGGAACGGTGGCACTTGCATCAGTGGGTGCCACAAGTGTTGTGTCCAATACACTGATTGGTTTTATCAATGGTCTGACTCAGGGGTTTGGAATTCTGATTGCCAATAGTTTTGGCGCAAGGGATGAGAAGCGAATGAGACATTCGGTGGCGGGAACCATGATACTTACAGCAACGATTACCATTGTGTTGACTGTGGCAGGACTGCTGTTGATTCGTCCCATGCTTGTACTGTTGAAGACACCGGAGGATATTATGGATAGTTCCCTGTCTTATGTAAGAATCATTCTTGCGGGAATCGTATTTACGGCACTTTATAACATGTTTGCCAATGTATTACGGGCAGTGGGGGATAGCAAGACGCCTCTTTACTGCCTCATAATGGGAGTGATACTAAATGTTGGACTGGATCTGTTATTTATTGCGGTGTTTCACTGGGGAATTCAGGGCGCAGCCTATGCTACCATTCTCGCTCAGGCAGTATCCGGCATTTTGTGTATGGCTTATGTACTTGTAAAATTTCATTCTTTGCTTCCGCATAGAGATGAATGGAAGGTTCCACGGGAACTATATGGGAATCTCATTACAACCGGACTTGCCATGGGATTAATGGGGTGTATTGTTAATATTGGAACCATCATTTTGCAGGGTGCAATTAACGGCCTTGGCACGTCCATCGTTGCCGCCCATACAGCCGCAAGAAGACTTTTTGATATTCTGATGATTCTGATCTACACAGTTGGCCTTGCCATGACAACCTATGTCAGTCAAAATGTGGGAGCAGGTCGTGTAGACCGGATCAAACAGGGAGTGATTCATGCCCATGTTGTGGTTACGGTGATCAGCACCTTTATGATCATTTTGTGCTATCTGATTGCACAGCCGGTGATCGAATGGCTTACAAGCAGCAAGGATCCGGTTATTGTGGAGCCGGCAGTGTTCTATCTGAAATTTGGAGTGTGGTTTTTCTATGCATTAGGACCGCTATTCATTCTGCGGTGTTCTTTACAGGGAATGGGCTGCAAAATGATTCCCATCTGCTCCAGCATTTTGGAACTGCTTGTAAAAATCGTTTCGACAAGTATTCTGGTACCTCATTTACAATATTTTGGGGTTGCTTTAACAGAACCAATTAGTTGGATTCTTATGACTACGCTTCTTACCATCGGATATATTCGGAATGCACCGGATAAGGTAGTGGTGTCTCCTTAAAGGAGTATATAAGATGAACAAATATTAGAAAACGTTCATACATATTTAATATTTATTTGCTACAATAAATGTATTTCGTTACAACAATAGGCAATTGGGAAACTCTTGAAAATGTATATTGAGTTGTGCAGATTTGACAAGTATCCTATGCAGCGCAAGCGTGCCTGTAAGGATATTGTCAAATTGCACAACGTTTATAGAAGAAACAGGCATTTCGCAAATGCCTATAATTGAATAAGTTTGAAAGGAAAAAGGTGATAAGTGTGGAAACACAAGATAATACACAACTTCCTAGTTTAAGGGAGAAAGAAGACATACCGGCAATTAAAGGGGATATCATGGAGGAGCTGAAGATTCTCATGCAGCATTCACAGGCATTTCAGGAGATGCAGATGATGTATGCCTGTGCCATCCGGGAAGTACGGACAAAGGCAGAAGTGTTGAATGATGAGATGTCAGTGAGATACCACAGGAATCCCATCAGCAGCATTTCGTCGAGGGTAAAGAAGCCGGAGAGTATTGCACAGAAATTGTACAAGAAGGGTTTGCCATTTACAGTGGAAGCCATCATGGCAAATCTTTCCGATGTGGCAGGAGTACGGATTATATGTGAATTTATTGATGATATCTATACCATTGCGGCAATGCTTGCCATGCAGGATGATCTGAAGCTTATTAAAATCAAGGATTATATTAAGTATCCAAAGCCGAACGGGTATCGCAGCTATCATATGATCGTGGAGATTCCGGTATTCTTTTCAAAGGGAAAGACACCGATGCGGGTAGAGATTCAGATCCGCACCATTGCAATGGATTTCTGGGCAAGTCTGGATCATGAGTTGAAATACAAGAAGAATATTGATCCCCAGGATGAGGAAATGATAGCAGCAGAGTTGTTGTCCTGTGCAGACCGGATTGCGGAGACAGATACGATTATGCAGCAGATTCGTATGAAATTAGATGCAGTGGAAGAGAATAAGGTAAAGTCGGAAATTGTGATTCAGGAATAAGTAGGCAATTGCGAAACGCCTGTTTCTTCTATAAACGTTGTGCAATTTAACAATATCCTCGCAGGCACGCTCTCGCTGCTCTCGCCTCGCAGCGGTACTAAACTCGTGTTTCACACTCGTTAAGTGCCGGCGGTCTCAAAGCACCTGCTTAGGATACTTGTCAAATCTGCACAACTCAATCTGCATTTTCAGGCGTTTCGCAAACGCCTAAAGGAATAATAAGATGGAAAAGGAGACGATATGGACAAGCTGGGAATTATCTTTGATATGGATGGAACATTATGGGATTCTGCCAAGGCAGTTGCAGAAAGCTGGACAGAGGTTGTGGCAAGAGAGTATACACCCAAGCGAATCATTACAGAAGATGAAATCAAACGTGTAATGGGACTTACGATGGATAAACTGGCAGAGAAGATTTTTCCGGAACTTCCGGAGGAACGCAGAATGCAGCTATTGGATATTTGTGGAAGGGAAGAGAATGCGTATTTAAGAACTCACGGTGCCACATTATATCCGGAGATTGAGGAGACGTTTCAAAAGCTACAGCAGAAGTATCATTTATACATTGTGAGTAATTGCCAGTCCGGCTATATAGAAGCATTTTTGGAATACTATGGATTTGGAGCATATATTGAGGATATTGAGTGCTACGGTAACAATGGATTGGTGAAAGGCGACAATATTCGTCAGGTGGCAGACAGGAATCATCTTGCCAGGGCTGCTTATGTTGGTGATATCCAGGGAGATTATGATGCCAGTGTACAGGCGGGAGTTTCCTTTGTTCATGCGGCATATGGATTTGGCTCTGTTAAAGAGGATGTACCTGAAATACAAACATTTTCGGAGTTGGTGGACGTTATTGACACTATTTTTCGTTTATGATATTCTTTTTTCATTGACAAAAAGAATTGACAGACATAGATGTAACAATACTAAGGAGGGAGAAAAGTATGTTTTGTACAAAATGTGGATCAAAGATAGAAGTCACAGATAAAAGCTGTCTCCAATGTGGAGCGCCGAATGCATTTTATCAGGAACCAAATGAAGAGGTAACGGAAGATACAAAGGTAGAAAGTAATGAGCGCAGGGATATTCCCGATGATACAGAAGCGACGATGGTATTAAGTCAGCAGATGTTAGAGGAGATTCAGACAAAGGCACAGACTACAGCAACACCAAAGGAGTCAGCAGATGTTGTGGCAGAGCATACCACGCAGCAACACACGGAATCACAGAATACAGTACCGCAGAATACAGCACCACAGGAAAAGAAGAAGAAACCATGTATCTACTGTGGAGCAGAGATTTCAGAGAATGCAAAGTTTTGTACAAGATGTGGAAAGCAGCAGATTCAGAAGGTTGAATTGAAGAAAGTTCCAAAATTCTGTACAAAATGTGGGTCTCCACTTACTCCGGGTACGAAGTTCTGCACAAAATGTGGAAATAAAATTGCAGAGGTGGCAGTGCAGCCAGGCACGCCGGTAGTATCACAGCCGATGGAGCAGCCAGGTACACCAGTGGCACCACAGCCGATGGAGCAGCCAGGTACACCAGTGGCACCACAGCCGGTGGAACAGCCAGGTATATCAGCACAACCACAGAGGGCTTCCGTTACGGAGACGGGAGGATATACGCAACCGTTACAGGAAGATGAAGCGAATGTGCAAGGCGTTACAGGAGAGTTGAAACAGGAAGATAATATGCCGGATTTTGATCCTGCAGGAACACCGGTATATGTTTCCGGATCAGAGACAGTAAATGCTTTGTCAGGAAAGGAACAGGTTTCAGAGAAAGAGAAATCCGGATCCATCGGAATGACCATCGCCATTGTAATCATGGTGATTGCCATTGTTGCGTTCCTGGCCAGTGGAGCATTTTTGTTAGTCCGTTATCTGAGAACAAAATCAGCAGATGAAGAACAGCAGCAGACCACAGAAATTATAGAAGAGGATTCATCAGACGCAACGGAAGAGGCAGCAGCAGATGGTTCTTCTCAGGCACCGGACGCAACGGAGGAGGTAACAGCACCACAATTGGCAGAAGGGGATTTTGATCTTACACAGAATAACGTAATTACAATATCAGGACCGGTAGTGACAGGACCAACTGGAGAGCGTTCTGTACAATTAGCTGCTCCGGTGAAATTCTATGGTGACAATGAGGCGGCACAGAATCAGTTGGTAGAGAACGTGACAACCGTGGCAATGGATGCATCGAAGTTGCCGGCAGGTATGTTAGAGAGTATAGTGGATAACACACCGGTCAATGTGACGGGAACAGCATCTATCAATGCAGGACGTGTTATTATCAGTATCGACGGTATGACAGATGCAGCAGGCGCAGATATGGTGGCGGCATTCCAGAGTGCGAATGATTATATTTTACCAACAAGTAGTGATGTGTATCTGACAGAAGATGATATCAAAGATCTGACATTACAGGAAATCAACTATGCAAAGAACGAGATCTATGCAAGACATGGACGTAAGTTCAAATCCAAAGAGCTGAAACAGTATTTCAATAGTAAATCCTGGTATAATGGAACGATAAAAGGCAGCGATTTTGATGAGAATTCTTTATCGGAAGTAGAAAGAGCCAATGTTAAGTTATTAAAGGATAGAGAGTTCGACATGGATCCAAATGGATATCAGTTGGATAAGAATTAGAATGAATATGAAGAAGAGAATATTTACATTATGTATGATGGTTATTGTTGGACTGCTTACGGCATGTGGATCTAAGAAACAGAATGATACGCAGGCAGACAGTGAGACGACGCAGGAGATAGTGACAACACAGGCTACAACTGATACAGAGACGGAAGCAGTCACAACACAGGTGACAACGGAAGCAACGACAGAGGATATAAAAAAGGAAATTAAAATTGCAATCGATCCGGGACATCAAAGTCCGTCTGTTGATATGAGCGCAATGGAACCGGTTGCTCCTGGTTCGTCAGAACAGAAGATGAAAGCAACGGGAGGTACCCAGGGGAGATATACAGGGGTTCCGGAATACCAGTTGAATCTTGATATTTCCCTGAAACTGCGGGAGGCATTGCAGGAAGAAGGCTATGATGTCGTTCTGACAAGAGAGAATAATGAGACGGCAATCAGCAATGCAGAACGTGCAACGTTGGCAAATGATTCAGGAGCGGATGTGTTGATTCGTATACATGCTAATGGAAGTGACGATTCCAGTACCAATGGAGCTCTTGCGTTAGTGGGTTCCCCGGATAACCCTTATGTGGGTAATTTGTATGATGACAGTTTCCGCCTGGCAGATTGTGTGTTGGAGCATTATTGCGAAGAGACACAGATGAAGAATCTTGGTATCCAGAACAATGATACTATGACAGGAATTAACTGGAGCAAGATTCCTGTTATCATTTTGGAAATGGGATTTATGACAAATGAGCAGGATGATTATCATATGCAGGATGAAGAATATCAGGCATCTATGGTACGGGGAATTGTGAATGGAATCAATGCATATTATGGAGTTTCCAACGAGGAGAAAAGCACCAGTGGTTATTTAGATGACTTAGAGGGACAATTGCGAAGTGATGTGCAGGCATCCGGATTAAAGGAAGAAAATGTCAGCATTTATACATATAATCTTGCTAGTGGGACTTATGCGCAGATGAACAGCAAACCTATGCAGTCTGCAAGTTTGATCAAATTATATGTGGCGGGTTGTGCATATGAGAACATGGATGTTCTTGAGAGTCAGGAATCTTATAGCGGGGAAACCGGAGATCTGATGAAGAAAATGATTACGCAAAGTGATAACGATGCTACGAACACCCTGGTTACCAGGTTAGGTTCCGGAACGGCGGAAAATGGGATGCAGAAAGTAAATGAATACTGTAAAAAATATGATTTTACAGATACGTCTATGGGTCGGCTGATGTTGGATTTTTCATCCTCGAAGGATAATTATACATCGGTGAAAGATTGCACATTGTTTCTTCAGAAGATTTATCAAAGTGAGCTTGCAGGATCACAGGATATTTTAGGATATCTGAAGCAGCAGGAACGCACTTCTAAGATTCCTGCCGGAGTGCCGCATGGTGTGGCAACAGCCAATAAGACAGGAGAATTAGAGGATGTGGAAAATGATGCGGCAATCATATATGGAGATGGCGCAACTTATATTCTGTGTGTCATGACAGACAACCTTCAGGATGCTTCTGTTGGCCGGAGTACAATTGTTCAGCTTTCGAAAACAGCATATTCCTATTTTAACAATTAGATATGGAACCAAGAAACCTCTGAATCTGGGTGTAACCTGTTTGGTGAACCCGGTTTTGGGGTTTTTTGTTTATGTAAAAAAAGAAGGAATCTCCCTTTTTAAGAAAAGAAAGGAAGGAAACCCGGTTCTATTCATAAAGGAGAACCGGGTTTTTGATTAAGAAAATAAAGCTTCCATGGGAGATTATAAGGAGTTTGGTAAGGAATATACGGTTGAAAAATCGGACAAACTTCTATGTAGTAATTCTAAATCATTCGGATGAAGGAAGGATTGCGTATGAATATTATGGATATTATTGGTCCGGTTATGGTTGGACCGTCGAGTTCTCATACAGCGGGAGCCGTGAAGATTGGACAGGTAACAAGGAAACTTATGGGGGAACCCATTCGGAAAGCAGACATTTATCTTCATGGTTCCTTTTTGTTGACAGGAAAAGGACATGGTACGGATAAGGCGTTGATTGCAGGATTGCTTGGAATGGCAGTGGATGATAAGCGGATACCGGATAGTTTTGACATCGCAAAGGCGAAAGGAATGGTATTTCATTTTGAGGGCGTTGAGTTAATGGGTGCACATCCGAATACGGTGAAAATGAACTTAGAAGGACAATCCGGACGAAAGCTGGAGATTATTGCATGTTCCATTGGTGGTGGTCAGATAAAGATCTGTGAGATTGATGGATTGACGGCGAACTTTACCGGCGATTTTCCAACACTGATTGTACACAATATTGATCAGCCGGGACATGTGACGGAAGTAACTTCCATGCTGGCACACAAGTCCGTCAATATTGCCACCATGCAGTTATACCGGGATTCCCGGGGAGGTAATGCAGTTATGGTCATTGAGTGTGATCAGGAGATTCCGGCCGATTCGATCCGATGGTTAGAGCACTTAGAAGGCATTGTGAAAGTCACTTACCTAAGTCTTGAGGACGGACTCACCTCAGACAAAATATAGCAGACCATATCTGTATAACTTGCATAAGTAAGAGTTTCACAATTGCCTAATTATATTCGATAGGCAATTGCGAAACACCTAATATGTAATTGTATGCTTTTTAAAACACATTTACTCTTCCTTAGTGATGCTACATGGAACGTGTTTCTAATATTTTTTCTTGACGCGCGGCCTTTTAGAAATTCACTGCTTTGTTCGGCTGGCTGCAAAACGCATGCCGGATATATGTCTGAAAGCGCGGTTTAGAAAGGTATCTTGTTGACGCAGGCACGAGCCACAGGCATACCTTCGAACTAAGCTCACGCTGTTCGCTAAGGTCTCAGGCATCGCGCTACGTCTCGTACGCAGCGGTACTAAGAATGTGCATCTAATTTTTCGTATATTGTAAATTATGAACGCACATTCTAAGGACCGGCGTACTCAAAGTGCCTGCCGTCATACAAGACAACCTTTCTTGCCGCGCTTGAGTTTATAGGAGGCATGCGTAATCAAAGCCGCCAGCCGCAAAGCAGTAGAATTTCTTAGAGGGCGAAAACAGCGCAGAAAAAATATAGAAACATCGTCCTGTAGCATTTTAAGAAATCCAATGTGTTTTAAAAAGCATATACACTGCGATAAAGAGTTTCGCAATTACCTATAATTATATTCGAAAATGAGAGGAGCTTCTATATGTATAAATCTTTGGAAGAATTGTGTGAAATCGCAAAGGAACAGGATAAGAAAATTTATGAAATTGTGTTAGAAGAGGACTGCCATGAGCGAGGGGTATCTGTTGAGGATGGCTTTTCCCAGGTAAAGCAGGTCTATCTGGCCATGAAAGAAGCGGATAAGGAATACGATGGTACCATTACATCAACAAGCAAATTAGCAGGTGGTGATGGTGAGAGGTTAAGGGAATACCGGGAAAGAGGAAAGGCACTTTGCGGAGATTTTGTGGCTGGAATCATGGAAAAGGCGGTGAAAATGGGAGAGTCCAATGCCTGTATGAAAAGAATCGTGGCATCGCCTACGGCGGGTTCCTGTGGTGTTGTTCCGGCGGTATTATTGTCTCTACAGGAACGGTTTGAATATTCGGATGAGGAGATGACAAAGGCGATGCTCGTGGCAGCAGGAATTGGTGGTGTGATTGCAGGCCGTGCTTTTATTGCAGGCGCAGCAGGAGGCTGTCAGGCAGAGATTGGTTCGGCAGCTGCCATGGCAGCAGGAGCAGCAGCCTATTTGCAGGGAGGAGATATGGATGCCATCTGTCATGGGGCAGCCATGGCTCTTAAAAATTTGTTGGGACTTGCCTGCGATCCTGTGGGGGGACTGGTGGAAGTACCTTGTGTTAAACGAAATGTAATCGGTGCCATAAGCGCCATTACGGCAACAGACATGGCATTAGCCGGAATCCGTTCCAAGATTCCGCCGGATGAAGTGATTGATGCCATGCGCAGTATAGGAATGGCTATGCCGGCCTGTATTAAGGAAACCGGAAAGGGTGGTCTTGCCATGACACCGGAAGGACAAAAGTATATGCCGGAAATGTGAAAATTTTGTATTTTTATAGACAATTGTCGGAAAACTTAGTATAATTAAGTTGCTTTGTTTTCCGACTTTTTCTTTTTTATGTGGTGTGGGTGGCAAAGCAGAATAAGGGGATTAAGAATAAGATTTTTAGGATATATTAAGGGAAGGGAAATATGAATCAGGTTAAGGAAACGTTGACGGGGTTACTAATTGGAATGGGAATCTATTCTGTAATCGTAGAGATTGTTGGAATCATTTTTTCTGAAGATATTCTATCTTATACGCTGGGTCTTTTACTAGGGCTTATTGTGGCGGTTATTCTTATTATTCATATGACAAGGGCATTAGATGAAGCCTTGGATTTACCACAAGAGGATGCAACCGGATATATGAGACGCAAGACGGTGTTCCGCATTGTAATGATGCTGGCGGCACTTGTTGGAGCGATGCTTTTGCCCCGTGTGAATTTTTTTTCAACCCTTCTTGGATTGCTGGGAATGAAGATTGGAGCGTTGGCGGCACCATTTTTTCTAAAAAGGATGTATCCGGATGATTTTGTAACAAAGGAAGATGCAATGGTTGTGATAGAGGACGAAGAGGAAGATCAGGACGAATAATGTCCGGCAAGCAAATAGGGATTGCTTCGGTGAAAGGGTTTTTTATTTGTCAATGGGAACGCAAGTTTCCGGG
The DNA here is from genome assembly GCA_945915475.1 of uncultured Clostridium sp. Lineage (GTDB taxonomy): Bacteria > Bacillota > Clostridia > Lachnospirales > Lachnospiraceae > CAG-590. Next base: position 77,425 of record CAMEFI010000009.1, read on the forward strand.
AACGGTGATTTGCGTTTCCATTGATAAATGAAAATATAGAACAATACTACAGAAAGGAAGGTGAAGGAATGGGGTATGGAATGATGCCAATGCTTTTGGCAGCGGATGATGAAGTGGATTTTTCCATTCATCATTTAATTGGTTATCAGTTTATGGGACAGACGGTCTATATCACAACTTCCCATGTATGTATGCTTCTGATCATGGTAACAATTATGGTTTTTGCGGTTGTTGCCAGAAAGAAGATTATGAATGCAAAGGAAGTTCCCACAGGATTGCAGAATGTTGTGGAATTTGCGGTAGAGACATTGGAAGGCTTTGTGAATTCCTCTATGGGTACCCATGGAAGAAAGTATATCTGCTATGTGGGCACATTGTTTCTTTATATACTGTTATCCAATATATCCGGTCTGTTCGGGTTACGACCACCTACGGCGGACTATGGGACAACCTTTTCTCTTGCACTGATTACATTTGTTATGATTCAGTATAACAATCTTAAGTACAATAAATTTGGTGCATTTACAGGATTGTTCAAGCCAATCTGGTTTCTCTTTCCCATTAACCTCATTGGTGAGATTGCCACACCGGTATCCATGTCGCTTCGTTTATTTGGTAACGTAATGGCAGGTACGGTTATGATGGCATTGTATTACGGGTTATTGCCAATTTTTGCAAAGATTGGTATTCCGGCATTTTTACATGTGTATTTTGATTTGTTCTCCGGATGTATCCAGGCATATGTATTTTCAATGCTCACAATGGTATTTATTTCCGACAAGATTGGAGAAGCATAAGATGCATGTTGAATATCTGCAGGGAAGTAAGGGCAGAACCATTATGATTAGAGTGTCAGACACTATATTGACCATAGTATCATAGTATAAGAAATATTAAGAAAATGGAGGAAATGTTTATGTCAAACATTACAAACGAAGGTTTAATTTTAGCATGTTCAACAATTGGTGCAGGTTTAGCAATGATTGCTGGTATCGGACCTGGTATTGGACAGGGTATTGCAGCAGGACAGGGTGCAGCAGCAGTAGGACGTAACCCTGGTGCAAAGGGTGATATCATGTCAACCATGTTATTAGGACAGGCCGTAGCAGAGACAACCGGTCTTTATGGTCTGGTTGTTGCATTGCTGTTGATGTATGGTAATCCAATGCTTGCTAAATTCTTGAAACTGTAGGACATTCACCGTAATCTGATGAAAGGAGGATAGTTCCTTGATAGGTATAGGATCAGGAATGACAGGTGTGCAGACGATGCTGCTTACCGAAGGACATATATTTGATTTAAGCCCTCAGTTGATCAGTGATGTGATTCTTCAAGGAATTGCCATTTTTATCCTCTTCTTTTTCCTGACAAAGGTGTTGTTTGAACCGGTACAGAAGATTCTGCATAACCGAACAGAAAAGATTCGGAATGACATTGATTCAGCAAAGAAGGACCGGGAAGATGCGGCAAAGTTGAAGGCGGAGTATGATGAGAAGTTAAAGGCCATCAACAAAGAGAAAGAGGAGATATTAGAGCAGGCCCGTAAAAAAGCGAAGAAGCGTGAAGACCAGATCGTAGCAGAGGCCAATGAAGAGGCAGACCGGCTGATTGCCCGGGCCAATCAGGAGATTGAACTGGAAAAAAGCAAGGTTTCGGATGATATGCGCAAGGAGATTGTCCGGGTGGCAACGGCAATGGCAGCGAAGATCATGGAGCAGCAGATTGACGAGAGCAAGCAGGATGCTTTGATTGAAGAGACTTTGAAAGAAATGGGTGGTAGTACATGGCTAAGCAGGTAAGTAAGACCTACGGAAGTGCACTCTTTGAGGTAGCCATGGAGAATGGTTCTTGTGATACCACTTTAGAAGAGGTACTTTTTGTAAAGCAGTCGTTTCTTGAGAACGAAGAATTGAATAAATTTCTGCTTCATCCCAATATTGAGAAGGAAGAGAAGGTTAAGGTAATCGAGAATATTTATTCCGGAAAGGTGTCAGATGAACTTACCGGACTGATGACCATGTTGATCATGAAGGGACACCAGAAAGACCTCATTTCCGTATTTGATTATGTGATTGATGCCATCAAAGAGGAAAAGGGAATAGGTATTGCCTACATTTCTTCTGCGGTGGAATTAAAGCAGGAGCAGAAAGATAAGATTGAGCAGTCGTTGATTGCATCTACAAAGTATCAGGAGATTGAAGGGAATTATAAGGTGGATCCGTCTTTGATCGGTGGTCTTGTGATCCGTATTTCCGATATGGTGGTGGACAGCAGCTTACGAACACAGGTGGAGCAGCTGTCAAAGAGTCTGATGCAGTAGAGACTGCTTGTGAGATAATGATACAGAAATATGAATAGAGAGAAGGTGCTAATTTTCCATGAATTTGAAACCAGAAGAGATTAGTTCTGTAATCAAAGAGCAGATTAAGAATTATTCAAAGAAATTAGAGACCTCCGAAGTTGGTACTGTAATACAGGTGGCAGACGGAATTGCCCGTGTACATGGATTAGAGAATGCGATGCAGGGCGAGTTGTTGGAATTTCCTGGGGATGTTTACGGAATGGTAATGAACCTGGAGGAAGACAATGTCGGTGCGGTACTGTTAAGTGCAAACAAGAATATCAGCGAAGGAGATACCGTCAAGACCACTGGACGAGTGGTTGAGGTTCCCGTGGGCGATGCAATGCTCGGACGTGTTGTAAACGCTTTAGGGCAGCCGATTGACGATAAAGGTCCTATCAATACAACCAAGACGAGACCGATTGAGAGAGTGGCGTCAGGTGTTATTTCCAGACAGTCTGTAGATACGCCATTGCAGACCGGTATCAAGGCGATTGATGCCATGGTTCCAATTGGAAGAGGACAGAGAGAATTAATCATTGGTGACCGTCAGACAGGTAAGACGGCGATTGCCATTGATACCATCATTAATCAGAAGGGACAGGGCGTAAAATGTATTTACGTTGCCATCGGTCAGAAAGCTTCTACCGTTGCAAGTATTGTGAAAGCCCTTACCGAATACGGAGCGATGGATTATACGACAATTGTTGCGTCCACTGCATCGGAGCTGGCACCACTTCAGTATATTGCGCCATATGCAGGTTGTGCCATTGGTGAGGAGTGGATGGAGAATGGAGAGGACGTACTGGTGGTGTATGATGATCTAAGCAAGCATGCAACTGCTTACCGTACACTTTCCCTGTTACTTCGTCGTCCGCCGGGACGCGAGGCATATCCGGGTGATGTATTCTATTTACATTCCAGATTATTGGAGCGTGCTGCCCGGTTAAATGATTCCTTAGGTGGAGGTTCTTTGACAGCGCTTCCGATTATTGAGACACAGGCTGGTGATGTATCGGCATACATCCCGACCAATGTTATTTCCATTACAGATGGACAGATTTATCTGGAAACAGAGATGTTCAACGCAGGTTTCCGACCGGCAATCAATGCAGGTCTTTCCGTATCCCGTGTAGGAGGTGCGGCACAGATTGGTGCCATGAAGAAGATTGCATCTCCAATCCGTACGGAGCTTGCCCAGTATAGAGAGCTTGCAGCGTTCGCACAGTTTGGCTCTGAGTTAGATGAGGATACGAAGGAACGTTTGGCACAGGGTGAGCGTATCAAGGAAATGCTCAAGCAGCCACAGTATAAGCCAATGCCGGTAGAGCAGCAGGTTGTAATCATTTATGCGGCAACTAAGAGATATCTCTTAGATGTTCCGGTTCATGAGATTACTGATTTTGAGAAGGAATTACTTGAGTTTGTGGATACACAGTATCCGGAGATTTTTGCAAAGATTCGGGAGGAGAAGAAGCTTTCCGAAGACCTTACAAAGATGTTAGATGAGGCAATCACCAAATTTAAGGAACAGCGGTCGTAGGCTGTGTCCGAAGACATTTTGTAGAATGAGAGAAGAAAGAGGTGATATGTCTTGGCATCGATGAGAGATATTAAGAGGCGTAAAGAGAGCGTTGCAAGTACCGGTCAGATTACGAAAGCAATGAAACTGGTATCAACGGTTAAGCTTCAGAAGGCAAAAGCCAGGGCAGAGAGTAATAAGCCGTATTTCACAATGTTATATGATACCATTTGTTCCATATTAGCGAGAACAGGAACGATTGACCACCGGTATCTGAGAGAGAGTGAGTCACAGCGCAAAGCGGTGATTGCCATTACTTCCAACAGAGGACTTGCCGGAGGGTATAACAATAATATTGTGAAAGAGATTACGGCGGCATTTTCACCGGAAGAGACGGATATCTATGCACTAGGTAAGAAGGGATTAGAAGGACTAAGCCGCAAGGGCTATCATATTGTGGAAGATTATTCAGAAGTGATGAATGACCCATTATATGCGGATGCCATCCATATAGGTAAAAATGTTCTTGCATCTTACGAGAGTGGAGAAGTGGGTGAGATCTATCTTGCCTATACCGGATTTAAGAATACGGTGGTGCATGAGCCAAAGCTCATCAAGCTTTTGCCAATCAGTGTGGAAGAGATTATGAAGGATGTGGAGATTGATACGCTGACACTCATGAATTTTGAGCCGGAAGCGGACGAAGCATTGGACATGATTATTCCGAAATATATGAATAACATAATCTATGGTGCGTTCATTGAGGCAATTGCCAGTGAAAATGGAGCCAGAATGCAGGCGATGGATTCCGCTACCAAGAACGCAGAAGATATGATTGACGATTTGTCTCTTAAGTATAACCGTGCACGGCAAAGCTCGATTACGCAGGAGCTTACAGAGATTATTGCAGGTGCAGAGGCTATCTCCTAGAGGCAATGAGCAGTGCGGAAGCGAAGTCGCACTGCGGAGCAATAATAATTAATATGATTAAGGAGATAAGATATGGCAGAAAAGAATGTCGGTAAGATTACCCAGATCATTGGTGCCGTATTGGACATTAAATTCAGTGAAGGAAAGCTTCCTGAGATTAATGATGCCATTACGATTGCAACCAGGGATGGTGGGGAATTGACCGTTGAGGTTGCCCAGCATTTGGGAGATGATACCGTAAAATGTATTGCCATGGGACCGACAGATGGATTGGTCCGTGGAATGGAAGCGGTTGCTACGGGAGCACCGATTACCGTGCCGGTAGGCGAGAATACATTAGGACGTATGTTCAATGTATTAGGACAGCCTATTGATAATAAGCCGGCTCCGGATTGCAGCGAGCATTTTCCGATTCATAGAAAAGCTCCGGAATTCTCGGAACAGGCAACAGATACAGAGATTCTGGAAACCGGTATTAAAGTCGTTGACCTGCTTTGTCCATACCAGAAGGGTGGTAAGATTGGTCTGTTTGGTGGTGCCGGAGTAGGTAAGACAGTATTGATTCAGGAGTTGATCCGTAATATTGCAACGGAGCATGGTGGATATTCTGTATTTACCGGTGTTGGTGAGCGTACCCGTGAGGGTAACGATCTGTATCATGAAATGACAGAATCCGGCGTTATCAATAAGACCACCATGGTGTTTGGTCAGATGAATGAGCCGCCGGGAGCAAGAATGAGAGTAGGTCTTACCGGACTTACCATGGCAGAGTACTTCCGTGACCAGGGTGGTAAGGATGTGTTGTTGTTCATTGATAACATTTTCCGTTTTACCCAGGCAGGTTCTGAGGTGTCTGCATTGCTTGGACGTGTGCCTTCTGCCGTTGGTTATCAGCCAACATTACAGACAGAGATGGGTGCATTGCAGGAGCGAATTACATCCACAAAGAATGGTTCCATCACATCGGTTCAGGCTGTATATGTACCTGCGGATGACTTGACAGACCCGGCACCGGCAACAACATTTGCACATCTGGATGCAACCACAGTACTTTCCCGTTCCATCGTGGAATTGGGTATCTATCCGGCGGTAGATCCGTTGGAATCTACTTCCAGAATCTTAGACCCTAAGATTGTGGGAGAAGAACATTACGCAGTTGCCCGTGGTGTGCAGGAGATTCTGCAGAAATACAAGGAGTTACAGGATATTATCGCCATTCTTGGTATGGACGAGTTATCAGAGGAAGATAAGCTGGTAGTATCCCGTGCAAGAAAGGTACAGAGATTCCTGTCACAGCCATTCTTTGTGGCAGAGCAGTTTACAGGAACAAGCGGAAAATATGTACCAATTTCTGAGACGATTCGAGGATTCAAAGAGATTATCGAAGGGAAGCATGATGATATTCCGGAAGGTTATTTCTTAAATGCAGGAAGTATTGATGATGTACTTGCAAAGGTGAAATAAGAGAGGGTGAATGCGCATGGCAGATACTATGAAATTGAAAATTGTGGCACCGGAGCGTATCTTTTACGAGGGCGATACCACATTTTTGGAATTCACCACAACAGAGGGTGACATGGGTATTTACCCGAATCATATTCCTCTCACTGCAATCATTGCACCGGGTATATTGCGGATTCATGAAAATGAAACCGTAAGAGAAGCAGCTTTGATGTCCGGTTTTATCCAGATTCTGAAGGATGAAGTTACCATCCTTGCGGAGAGTGTGGAATGGCCGGATGAGATTGATGCAAACCGGGCAAAGGAAGCAGAGATTCGTGCAAAACGGAGAATTGAAGAAGGAACCGGAGATATGGATCGTGCAGAGCTTGCGCTGAAGCGGGCACTGGTTCGATTGAGTCTCACAAGATAGCAAGATAAAATGGACTGCCGCTTTGTGGCAGTCTATTTTGCGTTAACCGTTCCAATGAGCCTCATTTATACAGTGCAAAAGTCATTTAAACAATCTATTTTTGTGCAGGGTGTCATCCGGGTTTTTGGAATCGGCAATGAAATTGTAAGAAAATCTTCATTTTTTCTCAAGTTTTTTGTAAGAATTATCTGATATGATACATAGTATGAGGTGTTGTGAGGATTGCGAAGCAATGGAAGAATCTGAATAATTCTAAAGTTTGATGTGTAAGGGTTGCGGAAACTGCCGGGGCAGGATATAGTGAGGATGAGGTGAGAGAATGAAGATACTGGTATGTGATGATGATAAGGAGATTGTGGAGGCCATTACCATCTATCTGGAAAAAGAGGGATATACAGTTATAACGGCATGCAATGGAAAGGAAGCTCTTCGGGAACTGCAGGATGAGCAGGTGCAGCTTATTATCTTAGATATTATGATGCCGGAAATGGACGGATTAGAGGCTTTACTGAAGCTTCGGGAATACAGCTCCATTCCGGTAATCCTCCTTTCTGCAAAATCAGAGGATGCAGATAAGATCAAGGGGTTAAATGTGGGAGCAGACGATTACATAACGAAACCCTTCAACCCGTTAGAGTTATTGGCACGGGTGAAATCCCAGCTTCGTCGATATACGCAGCTTGGGGGATTGCAGGAAAAGAGCAGTCATCTGTTGATCAATGGGGGAATTACCCTGGACACCGTAGGCAAACAGGTGACGGTGGATGGGGAATTGAAGAAATTTACACCGACAGAGTTCCGGATTCTGCAGCTTTTTATGGAAAATGTAGGCACCGTCTTTTCTTCTGCGCAGATTTATGAAAGAATCTGGGGTGAGGATGCCTATGCAACCGACAATATTGTGTCGGTGCATATCCGGAGAATCCGGGAGAAGATTGAGATTGATCCGAAGAATCCGGATTATATTAAGGTGATGTGGGGAGTTGGTTACCGGATGGTGAGCAAGGGATAGAGAGAAGGTGACAGAATGGAACAGACAACAGTAAAATGGTACAATACCCGGAAGGGGATAATATTCCGTGTTATTCTGTGCGTACTGACCTTCGTGGCAGGCATGACCGGATGCATCCTTGTTGCATATTTTATCAATATGTTTGGAAGTTCCCTTCTGTCTGATCCGGATAAAACGTATTATGCCACCGCTTATTATGGGGAGGCCATCAAAAAGGATCTTACTGAGATTTTGCAGGATGCCCGGAATGTGAGCTTTAATAACGCATCAGACCGATGTGCCATGGTTGATATTGGAAGCGGCGCATCTTATGATTATGATACATCCCAGATGGAGTATGCATATTCGAAGGGAGAGATTCCATCCACTTTATCCGAGTTAAATGTATTCAAAAAATACAAAGGAAAAGAGGATTTAGCACAGGATAATTACTTCTGCTATTATAACTATGCATATAACTGTCTAAAAAAGCTAAAAGATAAGAATGCATTTATTCATCTGTCGAGGGAACAGTTTGTAGACATGATTATGAACAGGGGAGTTGTGAATACGAATTACCGGGTATCCAACCGGTTTCCACAGGATGCGATTTTTGTGTTTAGCGGGATAAAAGCACCCGGGCAGGAGGCAGAATCCGATTCCTCTGCAAAGGAGTCATCCGGCGGGTATAATCTTAATGATTATTATCAGTATTCCATGGTGGTGGAAGCAGATGAAGAAAATGAAGAAAACAGAGAGACCGTTTATTCCATCAATGCATATCCGGACTTGGATAAAGTGGGGTATTTGGTCTACGAACCGTCTACACAGGTATTCTATTCTCCGTGGGATGATTATTTTAATTGTATGGACAGCTATATCTATAGCGTGGATGAATTGCTTGCAGTGATCGAAGAAAAGGGAGCCACCAATGCGAATACAGACAGTATGCTCTTTCCCATGATCTGGTCAAAGAACTACTCTGTCAGTGAGATGTTTCAAAAAGCTATGAATGTACAGCATGATATCCAGTCTTCGAAAGAAACTCTGGAGAAGGAAACCGGTATCTGGTATTATATTAAGAAAGACAAAACCCTGTGTGCCAATGTAGACACGTTACAGGATATTGAAGCCCTTCCGGAATATTATCAATTAAAAGCAGAAAAAGTCCGGGAGACCGGTGCGGTATATCCGGTGTATGAGCTGCTTAAGGACGAACAGATAAAGAATCTATTGTCGGCATTTCCGAAGGATACCATGTTTACCATTGGAATCAACGAGGATGTGGCAAGAGATACAGATTATTACAGAGCGTGCAGAGGGTTGGTGTACTATCGTTTCTATACGGAGTACGGCGGTGTGATTGAAGTGGGTGTTGTGTTTGCATTTGTACTGTTATTATTGCAGGTAGTCTGGCTGCTTTACACAACAGCACATTGTTCCGAAAAAGGGAGACTTTATGCATTTGACCGGCTGCCAACGGAGCTTTGGGGATTCTTCTGTCTGGCAGGCTTGGGGATTATAGTGATGGATTTTGTCTGGGTTGTGCGTTATATGATGCAGCGGTCAGTGATATCTATTGCAAAGATTGCAGGGCTTACGGCGGCGGTCAGTGTTCCCCTTGGGCTTGGTTTTCTTCTGTTGATTTTTAGTATTGTAAGGCGTATCCGGGAGAGAAATCTGGTGCAGTTATCCTGGATTGCTAACATGATGAAATCATGGAAAAAAGGTATCCGGAACAACGTGAGGCAATGGAGTGGGGCAGGCCGTTTATTCTGTGCAATGACGGGTTATGTGTTGGTGAACGTTGTAATGATGACAGCTGCCACATTGTACGATGGAGAGAATCGTATTGTTAAGAGTGTATGGATTCTTTGCTTCTTACTGGTGCAGGTGGGTGCCTGCGTAGTGGTGGGACGACTGATACGGGACGGCAAAGAACTGCTGAAGGGATTGGATGCCATCAAGCAGGGGGAGATGAATCCTGTTGCAGTAAATGAGCGCACACGGTTGTTTCAGGAACTGGCCAATGGTGTGAACCACATCAGTGATGGATTACAGGTGGCAGTGGAGACATCCCTTAAAGATGAACGAATGAAGACAGAACTGATCACCAATGTGTCCCATGATCTGAAAACGCCGCTTACCTCCATTATCAATTATATCAATTTATTGAAGTCACAGACAATGCCCACACCGGAGGCAGAGCACTATGTGGAGGTGTTAGATGCCAAGGCACAGCGGTTGCGGCATTTGACGGAAGATCTGGTGGAGGCTGCCAAAGCCACATCCGGTAATGTGGAACTGGAAATGATGCCCCTTGCCTTTGATGAACTCATGAGACAGAGTATTGGCGAGTTTGAGGATAAATATACCCGGAAAGCGCTTACCATACTGGCATCCTATCCGGAGAATCCTATTATCATCTTAGCAGATGGGCGAAGGATGTTCCGGGTTCTTGAAAATATTCTGCAAAATGCTTACAAATATTCATTAGAAGGGACAAGGGTATATGCTGATCTGATCTGTGAGGATCATAAAGCGGTTTTCACTCTGAAAAATATATCGGCGGCAGCGCTGAATATCCAGCCGGAGGAATTAATGGAACGGTTCACAAGGGGAGATTCTGCAAGGAGCACGGAGGGCAGTGGATTGGGACTCTCCATTGCAAAGGATCTCACCAGGCTGCAGGGAGGAACCTTTGATATTCAGTTGGACGGCGACTTGTTTAAGGTAGTGATTATGTTTCCGGAATATGAGAAAGAATCCACATAAAACACACAAAATGAGCATATAATGAATACGGTGGATGCAGGAAGGCAAGAGACAAGGAGGCTTGTGCATGAAGATTGGCTTGACACAAATGGATATCGTTTGGGAAAATAAAGCAAAGAATATGGCGAAGGCAACAAAGTTGATGGAACAGGCCCATGCCCAGGGGGTGGAACTGATTGTATTTCCGGAGATGACATTAACGGGATTTACAATGAATACGGCTCTTGCCGGGGAAGAAATGCTATTTTCTGAGACACTTCAATTTTTTAAGAACTGTTCCCGGAAGTATGAGATGGCCATTGCTTTTGGTTTTGTGGAAGATTTCGGTGAGGAATATTATAATAAATTAATGATTGTATCGAAGGGAAGAATCCTTTACGATTATGACAAGATTCATCCTTTTAATTATGGGGAAGAAGGCAAACATTATATTGGCGGACACGAGGTGAAGACGGCAGAGGTAGAGGGAATTCGTGTGTCGGGTTTTGTCTGTTATGATCTCCGGTTCCCTGAGATTTTTCAAGCGGTTGCAGATGAGGCAGAGATGATTCTGGTAATCGCAAACTGGCCGAAGGAGCGTATCCTGCACTGGGAAACCCTGTTGCGTGCAAGGGCTATTGAGAATCAGTGTTATATAGTGGGTGTGAACCGGACAGGCAAGGGAAATGGCCTGGAATATGTGGAAAGTTCCATGGCATTTGATCCGTTAGGAGAGCGGCTTACCAAGGCACACAGCAAGTCAGAATTGATGGTCATTGATGTAGACCCGGATGAGGTACATAAAGTGCGGAACCGGTACCCATTCCGGAAGGATCGGCAGACGGAATTATACGAGACATTTTATAGTATGACCGGAGAGATAAGTTGAAAAAGGGCATAACGATCCCGCAAGAAAGTCTTGAAGAACGGAATCATGTCAGATAGTTATATACCAGAATGTAGTGACAAAGGCTTCCCACCATTACAAAGCAATGAAATAATTCGTGATTACCAAAATATCTCCATTGGTGCCTGCCAAAGAGAGGAAGCTTTAATGCATAGATGATGCCGCCTACCGTGTAGATGACTCCACCAATTAACAACCATAGGAAAGCATCTGTTGGAAGATTTTTCATAATAGGTGAAAAGGCAAATACAACCAGCCATCCCATGCATATATACAAAGTGGAGGATACCCAACGAGGACAGGTGATCCAGCAGATCATGAAAACTGTTCCCACAAGGGCAACGGTCCAGACAGTAGTTAGTAGAGGGAGGCCGATGGACTTCGGTAATGTGATTAAGCACACCGGAGTATAGGAGCCGGCAATCAATACAAAGATCATGGCATGGTCAATCTTTCGCAATACTTTGTTAACAGATTCTGAAATATCAAAGGTATGATAAATCGTACTTGCAGCATACAGACAGATCATACTGAGAATAAATATCGCAAAAGCACCGAGATAAGTCTCATGACTTCCGTGGGCAGCTTTTGTGAGCAGTGGTCCGGCACCGATGATGGCACCAATCATTGCAATAAAATGAGTAAGTGCGCTACCGGGATCTTTCACATGGAAGGATCTTCCCTGGGTATTGGTTGTAACTGCCTTTTCTGATGGGAAGGAATGAACATTTTTTCTTGCCTGTAAGGATATGGTTGTCATAATAACACGCCCTTTCTAATGGTTAAAATTACTATTCGATGTAGTAATCAATACTATGTCTTGTTATGCGAACATATTACTACACATTGATAGAATATGCAAGTCTCTTTTTTTTATTCATGATTCGTAAAAATGCATAAAATTTCATTAAGATTTTGTTGAAATGATTGCTTTCACTGTAAAAATATGGGATAATAAATAAAATTATGTCGATGGAATAGGAGGGGTGCCTATGGCAAAATACAAAGTGTTACTTACGGGAAAAAACAATGTCATTATGGATGATTTTTTCTCTCACACACAGGATTATTTTGAAACGATTAGTACGTCCATGAGGTACGATGATATGAATCTCCATCTCAGCGTGTATGAACCGGATATTTTTGTATTCTGTGCAGCAAATGATTCCAGGGATGAGTTGTTGAGAATGGTGGAACTGAAACGCAAGATTACAAGACAGGGGATTGTATTTGTTATTATTGGTTCAGAAGAGGACTGCGAGAATTTTCAAAGGATTGGAGTCTATATGGTAGATCTGGCATTGACCAAGCCTATTACCATTGAGCAGATCCGGGAACGGATTCTTAAGTTCATGCAGGAGAAGGAAGAAGAGGAACGGGCATCGGAGGAGGAAAAGGCGAGACTTGCCGCAATCAAAGAGCAGAAACGGCGCAAACATGTCCTCATTATTGATGATGATCCGGGTATGCTCAAACTGATCAAAGAACACCTGCATGACAACTATCAGGTTGCCACGGCAATCAGTGGTAAGATTGCATACAAATTCTTAGAAGTGAAACAAACCGATTTGATTCTATTAGATTATGAAATGCCGGTAGAGAATGGACCGCAGATTTTAGAGAACCTGCGGAAGAACCATCAGATAGACGGAATACCGGTACTCTTTCTTACAGGTATCACAGACCGTGATAAGATTCGCAAAGCATTATCCCTGAAACCACAGGGATATCTGTTAAAACCCATTGATAAGGAGAAATTATTAGGAACCATTGAAAAGTTCATTGGGGAATAGGAGGGGCATATGGAGCTTCAGGTGACAGATTTGATTGATGTGTCCGTGTTACAGAAAATACAGGATTCCTTTTCTGCCATGACCGGGATGGCAGCACTTACAACGGATACAGAGGGAAACCCGGTTACACAGGGATCGCAGTTTACCGATTACTGTATGCGGTATACAAGAACCAGTAAGGTGGGAGATCAGAGATGTCGAAAATGTGACCGGCAGGGGGCGGACATTGCCATGCATAACGGCAGGGCAACCACCTATGTCTGCCATTCCGGACTCATTGATTTTGCAGCCCCTATTATGGCAGATGGTCATGTGGTGGGCTGCTTTATTGGTGGGCAGGTATTGGTGGAGCCGCCGGATAAAGAAAGAATACGTAAGATTGCAGAAGAGATCGGAGTGGAATTTGATGTCTACTGGGAAGCCATTCAGAAGGTGCCGGTTTTGCAGAAGGAAAGAGTCGATGCAGCGGCAGAATTTTTGTACACTATGGCAGAGATTCTGTCGGATATGGCATATAGCCGGTATACGGCGATTCAGGCAAGACAGGAGATGGAACGGGCAAGTAATATGAAGTCGGATTTCTTGGCTACCATGAGTCACGAGATTCGGACTCCTATGAATGCGGTACTGGGTATGGTGGAGATGGCACTTCGTGAAGGTGGTAGAACAGTAGGTTCAGGCCGTGTTGCTACAATCATCGAGTAATCATTGATTTAGTATCATAGAGACTTAAATACAAGCCGCAATTCCTCATTTTATGAGGAGTTGCGGTTTTTTTGCGTGTAAGCAATGAGAAACGTCTGAA
>CAMEFI010000010.1 GCA_945915475.1 uncultured Clostridium sp.
ATAAGGTGGTTTATCATAATCTTGCATTGGTCATTACAGATGAGCAGCACCGGTTTGGAGTACGACAGAGAGAAAAATTATCGGAAAAAGGGGAGGAACCTCATGTGCTTGTCATGAGTGCAACACCGATTCCACGAACAATTGCCATTATTATGTATGGAGACCTGGATATCTCTGTCATGAGAGATATGCCGGCAAGTAGAAAACCGATTAAAAACTGTGTGGTTGGACCGAAATATCGTCCCACTGCATACAAATTCATGTTTGATCAGATCAAAGAAGGACATCAGATTTATATCATCTGTCCTATGGTGGAGGCAAGTGAGAATGTAGAGGCAGAAAATGTCATCGAGTATAAAGAAAGTCTTATGGATTATTTTCCGAAGGAGGTGAAGATATCTTATCTTCACGGTAAAATGACTCCGGATGAAAAGAATCAGATTATGAAAGACTTTGCGGAACAAAAGATTGATATATTAGTATCCACCACCGTCATTGAGGTTGGAATCAATAATCCAAATGCCACAGTGATGATGATTGAAAATGCAGAAAAATTTGGCTTGGCCCAGTTACACCAGTTAAGAGGCCGTGTGGGACGTGGAAATGCTCAATCTTATTGCATTATGCTTTGTGCATCGGATAAACAGGAGGCAATGGATCGTCTTAATATCCTGAATCAGTCAAATGATGGATTCTATATTGCCAATGAAGACCTTAAAATGAGAGGACCCGGCGATTTCTTTGGGGTAAGACAAAGTGGGGATATGTTATTTCATTTAGGGGATATTTATGCGAATGCAGATATTTTGAAGAAAGCAAATGATGCCGTTTCTCTGCTTTCAAAAGAACAGTATCCCTTTGATGCGGAGCATGAAGAGAAACATATAGTATTATAGATACGAATTGGGAGAAAGCTACATTAGAAAACAGCTGGATTATTTAAGGACGATTTTTCAGAGACAGGAAGCTGGTTTATGGAACAATATGGGAAGTAAAAGGAATTCGTCTCGACAAAATGTACATTTTTTGTTATATTAATGTTGTAATTTTATGTAAACTATGAAAATATAACAAGAAATGACGTAAAGTATTGACAATTCGTACTTTTTTTATAAAATAAAGTAGGAGTATTTCAAATGAGAGTAATTGCAGGAAAAGCGAAACGCTTACAACTAAAAGCACCGAAAGGAATGGATACAAGACCGACCACTGACCGGATTAAAGAGACTCTGTTTAATATGATTCAGGATGAGTTATATGATATTCATTTTTTAGATCTATTCAGTGGCAGTGGAGGTATTGGCATTGAGGCCTTAAGCCGGGGGGCAAAAAAGGCAGTTTTTGTGGAGCAGAATCGTGAGGCATGTGCTGTTATCAAGGAGAATCTTGCATTTACCCATTTAGATGGACAGGGTGAGATATTCGAACAGAATGTGTTGCCTGCACTTGGAAAGCTTCGGTCTGGTGAAACCTTTGAAGTGGCATTTATGGATCCGCCTTACGGTAAGGGGCTTGAAATACAGGTGCTTCAGAGTAAGGATTTCTATTCAATTCTTGCGGAGAAGGCATTGGTGATCGTGGAAGCCGATATAGAGACGGTTATATTAGAAGAGGAGATACCGGGTTTTCGTATTTTGAAAGAAAAGCGATATAAGACAAATAAACACATTTTTCTGGAGAAGATGTGAGAAAGAACGAGGACAGAAATTTGAGCAGGGCAATTTATCCTGGAAGTTTTGATCCGGTTACTTATGGTCATCTGGATATTATTAAAAGAAGTGCTGCGATGTTTGATGAGGTCATTGTGGGTGTACTGAATAATAGTGCAAAGAATCCATTGTTTTCCATTGCAGAGAGAACACAGATGTTAGAGGAAGCGGTAAGGGAATTTGATAATGTTTCTGTAATCTGTTTTGACGGATTGCTGATTAATTATATGAAAGAACATGATATCTCTGTAATTGTCAGAGGGCTCCGGGCAATTACTGATTTTGATTATGAGTTACAGATTGCACAGAGTAACCGTAAAGTAAGTAACGAGACGATTGATACTGTCTTTTTGACAACCAGTATCGATTATGCATATTTAAGTTCCAGTATTGTAAGGGAGTATGCAAGTTATGGTACCGATGTAACGGATTTTGTGCCGGAGTTTGTTGCAAAGAAACTACAAGAGCGTTTTCAGGATAAATAGAATATGAATTTATGGAGGAAAAGGACATGGGAAGAAAAAGTATTGAAGATGTAATGAATGAGATTGAAGATTTTATGAACAGCTGTAAGACAACAGCGTTATCATCGAATAAAGTGGTTGTACCTCGTGATGAATTTGACGAGTTGTTTGGAGATTTGAAAGTGAAGATTCCGGCAGAGATTGACCGTTGCAAGAAAATTATGCGGAATAAAGAAGCTATTTTAATGGATGCAAGAAAAAATGCAGATGGCATTCTTGCTGAGGCAACTGCAAAAGCGGATCAGATGGTATCTGAGACTGAGATTATGAATCAGGCCAATCAGAAGGCTTATGAGACGGTTGAAATGGCAAGAGTTCAGGCAAACGATATTTTAGCACAGGCAGTTGCAGAAGCAAACGAGGTCCGTTTAGGAGCAATGCAGTATACCAATGATATTATGACGGGTATCAGAGATTATGTAGAAGCAACAATGCAGGCAGAGCGTGCCAATTATGAGAATTTACTGGCAACCCTTAACAATGATTATATGGTTGCAAATGCCAATCTGTCAGAAATTCAGAATCAGATTGTGGAATTTACAGGAGATCCATCCAGTGTGACAAAGGCACCTCAGATCAAGACAGCTGCAAATGGTAAGGCAGTTCCAACTCCTCCAAAAGCAAAGCAGAGTGTTGTTGATAAAGTGAAACAGGCAGTTGGTGTAAAGGAAGAAAAAGCAGAAGAACCAAAGCAGGAAGCAAAGCCGGCAGTGAATATTCCGGATTTTATTACAAGCGGTGAGAAGGTTGTTCCAAATGAGACACCATTAGAGCCCAATGTGAATGTGAAACCGGCTGCTGAGGCTCCTGTTACATCACAGACAGAGATCATGAATACTGCGGCAGAGACAATAGCTACAAAGGAACCAGAGAATTCCCAACCGGTGGTAGCACAACCGTCAGAGAATGTTTCCCAGCCGTCTGCATCACAGACAAATTCTGCACCTACTAAGAAGATGAAGAAGAAAATTGTGAAGAAGAGAAATCCGGTGCTTCATACACCACAGACTGCACAGGAAACCGTTGCAAAGACATTAGAGGCTGCTGCCGCTGCAAAAGTAGATAAGACGGTTTATAAGGCAAATGGGGAACAGGCAAGAGAAGTTCCACCGATGGAAGGACGTGTAGTCAGAGGACCAAGAGTAGGACGAGGAATGGTTGAAAATCAGGTGGATGCTGCCGATGAAAATGGTTTTGAAGTGGAGACAACAGCATTTCATGATGAGAGTGTTCCAACCAAGTCGTTGGGTGTGGTAGATGATTTTTCGATGGAAGAGAAGTTCTAGAGAACATATTATCTTGTGTTGATATAGAACAGGTAACCATATGTAAGCAAGAAAGTACCTGCGGATAGTAAGCATTTATCCAGCAGGTATTTTTTTATGGAGGCTTTTTCATAGGAGAGGACACTTCTTATTTGAAATGCACTGCATAATCCACCAAAGGATGCTAAGGAACAGATGAGAGGAATACGAATAAAGGAAAGAGATGCCTGGGCTTTTAATAGTTGTAATCCTGTTGTAATCTCTAAACCTGACAATGGAATTGTAAAATAGGGAGAACGACAGAGTGGATGTAGAATCTCAAGCAGAATGGAAAATGCCATCACATATATGCCGATTACGATTATAATGTTAGAGGAGTGTAAGAAGGTATCAGTGATACGGAATTTATGGCTGGGTAATGGGGAGAAAGACATTCGGCTGTGAAGAGAGGATTGTCTGTTACGGACGAATGCCAGCACAAAGGTTGGAAAATAAATGCTTCCTAAAAAGACGCTCAGGGGAAGAGAACGATCCAAAACGTGGGTATATACGTATCCCACAAGGAACATAGGACTTGCCTGACTGGATACAGATAGTATGCTATTGGCTTGTTTCCAGGAGACATACTGATTATTGACAAAATCATTTAATATTTTCCCCCCGATAGGATATCCGCAAAGATTACCTAAAAGAATTGCTATTTTTTCATATAGATTGTATGGAATATATCTATGAAAAGAACGGGCGGCTGCCTGATAGGCATTGGTTTCAGCAAGTGCATTTGTGACAAGAATAAATGGTAAAAGAGAGGGAATAAGAGTCTGATACCACAAAAGAAGACCGTTTCTGGCACCGGTAATGGTTTCTTCATGGAAGAACAATAGAATGAATAGAAGACAAATCATTAAGAAGAATTGTTTCATTGCAAGTACCCGAATCGGTCTTGTTTTATCATATGATATTATTTATAAATTATGACGCTGTGTTCATATTCTGTGGCCAGGGCAATGTGATAACGATTATAAAATGCCTGATGATACAAGTGGCTTTTATGGATATCTGATTCAAAGAAAGAGAGTGTGTCCGGAGAAAGAAGTCTTCCGGCATCTGCAACCTTATTGATAACAGGGATGGAACCGTTATTTTTGATATCTTTTAATATAGGAGCAGCATGCTCTCTAAAACCCAACAGACGGACATAAGAAATATAATTGCAACTCTTTGCTGAATCCATTTGTTCCTGTGTCTGTTGTAATAAAATGTTAAGAAGGCAACGTCTGATGCGGGATTGAGAGAGATGTTTGCCGGATAGCTTTTGTGTCAATTGCGCAAAATCATCAGGAATGAGAGTGCAGGAAGACAGAGTATTGTGAAAATTGGTGGAGATGTCACAATATTGGTCAAAGGATTGAGTATGAGCGGATAATGCATACTGTAAAAAAGGCATAAAATCATTCCAGAATAATGGCAGAGCATCCGGTTCGGATACAAGAATAGAATATACCTCCTCCGGCATATAAGGGCGAAGGGAATCATATGGTTTTGTGAGACCTTGGATCATTGCTGTGCGCAAAGCAGTAGCCGAGCAATAAGTCGTAGATAATGTGGAATCATGATAACCGGCACCCTGACGCAGGATTGCTTCCGGGTGAATGGCAAGATGATGCTTTTCCATTGCTTTCAGATATTCAATGGCAAGGATATTGTTTGGTTGTGTCAGAATATCCTGATAACGGGAATCCTTAAAATGTTCTGATAAGGCGGCGGCACGTGCTTTTGCAAAAGACAGACCATTTGCCTGCTTCTGACGCAATGTATTTCGATAAGAATCCGGTTCTGCAACAAGAAATGATGCAATAGTCTGTAATGCTTTGAAATCCTCTGTCTCGATTCCGAAGCAAAGGGTATCGATCATATTGGTGGCGGCAAGAGCAAGAACAGCGGCACTGGCAAAATGTTCAGCGCTGGCACTGGCAAACAAAGAGGGTAATTCTAATACAATGTCGGCACCGGCTGCAAGCGCACATTTTGTTCGGATATATTTATTAAATATGGCAGGTTCCCCGCGTTGTACATAATCACCACTCATAATGATAACAATTTGTTTATCCGGATGCATTTGTTTTGCCTGCTGGATCAGATAGGCATGTCCGTTGTGAAAAGGATTCAGTTCTGCGATAATTCCAATATGTTTCATGGTTCACTCCGTTTATGTCATTTCTATTTCATAGTATACTACATTTATCATAAAAATACATTCTTTTCTTTACAAGAATAAAGGAGAATGTTATAGTATTCATATCTTTTTATTTCTATCGTTTCGTGGTGATTTTCCCTTTTATGAATAAGAAAGAATCGAAAATACATTCGATTTTGTTATTGACAAGTTGCACAGAATATATTAAGATTAAGAAAACGAACAAATGTTCATGGAGGATTTAAGAATGGCTAATGAAGATAAGATGAAAGCATTGGATGCAGCACTTGCGAATATTGAGAAGCAGTTTGGTAAAGGAACCGTTATGAAGTTAGGGGATTCCGCAGCGGATATGAATGTAGAAGCAATTCCTACCGGTTCCCTAAGTCTGGATTTGGCACTGGGAATTGGTGGTGTTCCGAAGGGAAGAATTATTGAGATATATGGTCCGGAATCCAGTGGTAAGACAACAGTTGCTTTGCATGTTGTTGCAGAGGTACAAAAAAGTGGCGGAATTGCCGGATTTATTGATGCAGAGCATGCATTAGATCCTATATATGCAGGGAATATAGGCGTGGATATTAATAATTTGTATATTTCCCAGCCGGATAATGGAGAACAGGCATTAGAGATTACGGAAACAATGGTACGTTCCGGTGCGGTGGATGTTATTATTGTGGATTCTGTTGCAGCACTTGTGCCAAAAGCAGAGATTGAAGGAGAGATGGGGGATTCCCATGTTGGCTTGCAGGCTCGCCTGATGTCACAGGCATTACGAAAATTAACGGCAGTTATTAGTAAGTCTAATTGTGTTGTTATTTTTATTAACCAGTTACGTGAGAAAGTTGGTGTTATGTTTGGAAATCCGGAGACAACTACAGGTGGACGTGCATTGAAGTTCTATTCATCCGTTCGATTGGATGTTAGAAGAATTGAGACTTTGAAGCAGAATGGTGAAGTGATTGGTAACCGTGTCCGGGTGAAAGTTGTTAAGAATAAGGTTGCGCCACCATTTAAAGAAGCAGAATTTGATATTATGTTTGGAAAGGGTATTTCCAAAGAAGGCGACATTTTAGATTTGGCGGTTAAAGAGAACATTGTGAATAAGTCTGGGGCATGGTTCTCATATAATGGGGAGAAGATTGGACAGGGAAGAGAGAATGCTAAGATTTTTCTTCAGGATAATCCGGAGATTGCATTACAGATTGAGAATCAGGTTCGGGAAAGTGCTGGTTTAGTTGATGTACCGGTAGTGAATATGACACCGGATGCAGAGACATTAGAGGACGAGTAATGATGCATATTTGTAAAGTAGAGTCAAATGGTCGGCAGTATCAGATATATAATGAGGATGGATATGCATTTTCTTTATATCGCTCTGAGGTGAAGAAGTATCATATAGAGGAAGATCGTGAATTAGAGGATGCATTGGTAGATGAGATTTATCAGACGATTCTTTACAAGCGGGCAAAAGAACGGGCGCTGTTTTTGTTAGAACGGCGTCCTTATTCGATTGCCGATCTGACTATGAAACTGAAAAGGAATCGGTATCCGGTTACCGTGATTGATCAAGTGATTGCATTCTTAAAAAAATATCATTATTTAGATGATGCGTCATATGCGGAGATGTATGTGAATTCTTATGCATCGAATAAGAGTCGGAAACAGATGACCTATGATCTGCTCAAAAAAGGAATTGATATAGATATCATTAGGAATTGCTTAGAACAGCAAAAGGATGATGAACTTCGATGTTTTCAATCCAAGTTTGAACGATATATTTCCGGAAAAGATTTAGATGATTATGTTATAAGACAAAAGATATACCGATATTTTTATTCCAAAGGCTTTCCTTCTTATATGATTGAAAATGCATTGAATCAATATGCAAATATGGACAAGTGATTTTGAATGATTATTTCATAAAATTCTTTCTTTTACTTGACAGATTGCACAAAAAAAGATAAAATTTAACTGTTGTACTTATGTTAA
This sequence comes from uncultured Clostridium sp., assembly GCA_945915475.1. Lineage (GTDB taxonomy): Bacteria > Bacillota > Clostridia > Lachnospirales > Lachnospiraceae > CAG-590. The sequence goes on from CAMEFI010000010.1 coordinate 7,688, forward strand.
GTGCAATGATAACTTAATAAGGAGGTGCTCCTGTGGAACCAGGCTATATTATCGTTTTTGCTATTATTTTAATCGTAGCTGTTATTGTTTCATGGTTCTTATCCCTTACATATCGTAAGAATGTAGTTGAGAAGAAGAATTCAGATGCAGAAGACAGAGCGAGAGAGATTATAGATGAAGCTGTAAAGAATGCTGAGGCTAAGAAAAAGGAAATTCTCCTAGAGGCAAAGGAAGAGTCAATTAAGACAAAGAATGATCTTGATAAAGAGATTAAAGATCGCCGTAATGAAATTCAGAGAATGGAGAAGCGTGTTCTTTCGAGAGAAGAGAATCTGGATCGAAAGACAGAAGCCATTGAGAAGAAGGAATCGGCCCTTGTATCTAGAGAACAGTCCTTAGAGAAGCAGAAAGCGAAAGTAGAAGAGCTTGAGTCGAAGAAACTACAGGAACTAGAGAGAATCTCTGGATTAACCTCTGAACAAGCAAAAGAATATTTGTTAAAGACTGTTGAAGATGAAGTAAAACATGAAACCGCAGTTCTAGTAAAAGAACTAGAAACTAGAGCAAAAGAAGAGGCTGGTAAGAAAGCGAAGGAATATGTTGTGACAGCAATACAGAAATGTGCTGTTGATCATGTTGCTGAGACGACGATTTCGTTGGTTCAATTACCGAATGATGAGATGAAAGGCAGAATCATTGGTCGTGAAGGCCGGAATATACGGACTTTAGAGACCATGACAGGTGTTGATTTAATTATTGATGATACACCGGAAGCTGTTGTATTATCAAGTTTTGATCCTGTTAGAAGGGAAGTGGCAAGAATTGCCCTTGAGAAACTGATATTAGATGGTAGAATTCATCCGGCAAGAATTGAAGAAATGGTTGAAAAAGCACAGAAAGAAGTCGAGCAGATGATGCGGGAAGAGGGCGAGAATGCAGCTTTAGAGGTCGGCGTTCAAGGTCTTCATCCGGAACTGATCCGTTTACTTGGTAAGATGAAATTCCGTACCAGTTACGGACAGAACGCATTGAAGCATTCTATGGAAGTGGCACAATTATGTGGTTTATTGGCGGCTGAAGTAGGTGTGGATGTCCGCATGGCAAAGCGTGCAGGTCTTTTACATGATATTGGTAAATCTGTGGATCATGAGATGGAGGGTTCTCATATTCAAATCGGTGTGGATCTTTGTAGAAAGTACAAAGAATCATCGCTTATTATTAATGCGGTAGAGGCACATCATGGAGATGTTGAACCAGAATCATTAATTGCATGTATTGTACAGGCAGCAGATGCGATTTCTGCAGCTCGTCCAGGTGCAAGACGTGAGACATTGGAGACATACACCACCCGTTTGAAGCAATTAGAGGATATTGCGAACGGATTCAAAGGTGTTGATAAAACTTTTGCTATTCAGGCAGGTAGAGAGATTCGTATTATGGTAGTTCCAGAGCAGATAAGTGATTCTGACATGGTGCTCTTAGCCCGTGATATTTCAAAACAGATTGAAGATGAGTTGAAGTATCCAGGACAGATTAAGGTGAATGTAATTCGAGAGTCCCGTGTAACGGATTATGCGAAATAGAGATTTTTGCTTTGATACGAGAATGAAATGAACTGTCGTGATTATGATGATGAATCATAGTCACGACAGTTTTTTGCTTTATAGGATTAGGGTGTCAAAAGCCCATTTCAAATTTGAAATTTGGCACCTTGCACAAAAATAGATTGTTTGCATTCCATTGCGCTAACCGTTCCAATGAGCCTCTAAGCGCAAAAATCGTGTTCAGCAAAGGCTTCCACGATTTTCAGAGTCTCATTTACACAGCGCAAAAGTCATTTAAATAATCTATTTTTGTGCAATATGCCATCCAAGTTTTTGAAAATGGGCTTTTGACATCCTAATCTTTATAGGCATATTTATATCATTACATGCATATAGTTTCTATGGGGTGTTATGCGTGTATCCGGAAAAGAAAAATCCCAAGCTGATTTTTTGTACATATGGTTCATTGACTGCAGGCAGCATAGTCGGAAGTTGCCTGTTTTTTGCCTGTATTTTATGGTTACATAAACCGATATTAGAGTATGGGTTAGAGGATTTTGATGTGGTGCAAATGATGAATCTGCCATTTTTGTCATATGCCCTTTATATAAGCAGGAGACGTGTGCTGCAGTGGGCTATATTTTTTGCACTTTGGATTGCAACTTCGTATTATGTAGCGGCATTTGGTTTTACACTTGTTGTAGGTGGCTACTTTGGATTTTTGTTATGCGATTTATTTGTTAAATTTGGAGGAAAAGGCTTGCTCTATACGTTGGCACTTTTTATTCCACATTATATACTTACTTTTTGTGCGGTTTACTATATGGGAAAATGGTTTGGAAGCCATTCATCGGAAAAGACAATTTTTTACAACAACGTCAATAAAATGCAATATTTTGTTAAAATTTTTGCAATTTTTTTGTTAATCGTTGCTTCCGTATTTATCGAAATAAAATTTCAAAAAAATATTTTAAAATATTTTTACCAACATCTAGTAGGGTAGTATTATGTTAATACCCCATTTGGTAGAAAAGTGGCAAAACATAAGGAAATATAAGAATTTTACGAAAAAATAATGTTTGATTTTATGTAAATTAAACATTATAATAGAGGTATTCATTATAGAAAATAAGGGGTTAGAGAATGCAACAAAAGATTAATGAGTTCGTGGATTATTTAACGAATGTGAAGCGTGCAAGTAAAAATACAATTGCATCATATAGAAGGGATCTTATGAAACTTAACAAATTCTTAACAGATTCGGGATGTAATTCCATCGAGGCAGTGACAGGAACGAATTTGAATTCTTATATTCTGATGATTGAGAAACAGGGCATGTCTACTGCAACGGTATCTAGGAATATTGCATCCATTAAGGCATTCTTTTTATATATGTTAAGACAGGGTGAGATATCTGAGGATCCCAGCGAATCTTTGAAACCTCCAAAGATTGAGAAGAAAGCACCAGTTATATTAACGATTGATGAGATTAATCTTTTGTTAGAGCAACCATCTGGTAATTCACCAAAGGAGATTCGGGATAAAGCCATGCTTGAGGTTTTGTATGCAACGGGAATCCGGGTATCCGAGTTGATTAGTTTAAAAGTAAAAGATGTGAATCTAGCAATGAATTTTTTGCAATGTCATGATGACAACAAAGAAAGGGTGATTCCCTTTACAAATGAGACAAAGATTGCTTTAGAGAATTATTTACAGAATGCTCGAGACACAATGTGTAAAGACAATCAGGAGTATCTTTTTACAAATTGTCAGGGTGCTCCGATGACTCGACAGGGTTTTTGGAAGATTATTAAGTATTATTCTGCAAAAGCAGGAATCAAGAAGGATATTACGCCACATACCATAAGACATTCTTTTGCGATGCATTTGGTGAATAATGGAGCAGATCTGAAATCTGTCCAGGAGATGTTAGGCCATTCCGATATTTCAACTACCCAGATTTATCTTAAGAATAATGCGAATGTCAAACTGAAAGAAGTATATGACAAAGCACATCCAAGAGCGCATGTTTCTTAAAGGTGTCAATTTATGAAAAAAATATGAAATAATTGTATCTTATATGGTTTTATTGTATAATCATATGAGTGTGAATAAAAGGCTGTCACACATTAAGAAGCATTGTGTGAGGCCTTTTTCTATATGGATTACGGAGGGTATTATGGTCGAAGTTACAGATTTAAGAATGGCATATGGTTCCAAAGAAATTTTGAAAGGGTTGACCTTTACAATAAAAGAGGGAACGACAATAGGATTGTTAGGGGTTAATGGTGCAGGTAAGTCAACGACTATGAATCTGTTAACAGGATATTTGACACCTACACATGGAACTATCCGTATCGATGGGGTGGATATGACGAAAAATCCTAAGAGTGCAAAGAAAAAGATAGGATATTTACCGGAAATTCCTCCAGTCTATAAGGATCTGAAAGTTCGAGAATATCTGGAATTTGTGGCACATCTCAAAGGTATCAAAAAAGAAAAGACAGAGGTGGACCGGGTACTGGAACAGATGGATTTGCAGGAAAAGGAATATGAATTTATAAAGCATCTATCCAAGGGATATGGTCAGCGAATTGGGTTTGCACAGGCGTTACTGGGTGATCCGGCTGTTTTGATTCTGGATGAACCATTGGTTGGGTTAGATCCTGCAGAGGCTAAGAAGATTCGCCAGTTAATTAAGAGTATACAAAAGGATCATGCTATATTAATAAGTTCACATGATCTAACGGAAATTGATGAGCTTTGTAATGAGGTGCTGATCTTGAAGGATGGTGTATTTGTCATGGATAATAATTCCATCCGGGCAAAACGTAGAAAAGGTAATAACCGCTATCAGTTTGTAGTGAAAGGAAAACGCAATAAGGTTCAGGAAGCTTTAATGCAACATACACGATTGAAAGATGTTGTGTTTGTGAAAGAGGAGGAACCGGGTGTTTATGTTTATCAGGCAGTTGCCAGGGATTCTAAGGATATTCGCGACAGCATTTTCTCTTATTTAGTAGGTAAGAGGTTTCAGGTATATGGAATTACAAGATTAGAAAGTACTTTAGAGGATGTATTTGTGGAAGCAACAAGCAAGGAGGAGAAGTAGATGACTGCAATTTTAAGAAAAGAATTAAAGGGATATTATACTTCTTTATTCACATATGTGTATTATGCACTGTATCTTTTGATGCTTGGTGTATATTTTGTAAAAAATTGTCTCACATCCTACAGTACAGAATTTGGATACTATGTGCTTAGCAAATCATTTGTTGTGATTCTGATTATGGTACCCTTATTTACGATGCATTTGCTCGCTCAGGAAAAGAAAAGCCGTACAGACCAGTTGCTGCTTACAGCTCCTGTTTCTGTATTTGAGGTATTGTTTGGCAAATTTCTTGCTACAGCTATTGTGCTTTTAGTACCGGTAATTGTATCCATTGGTTATCCGGTCTATATTGCAGGACGGGGAGAGATGAGTACTCAATTCCTGATTGGAAGCTATCTTGCTGTCATACTGGTATGCATGGTACTGCTTGCAATTGGCATGCTGGTATCTTCTCTGACATCTAACATGGTACTTGCGGTTGTGCTTGCATTTGGTGTGTATATGATTGTGATCCTAAGCAGGATTATTGAGAACTACGTTCCTTTTGAATGGCTGTATAAGATGTTTCATTCGTTGTCTGTCTATAATATTTTTTATGCAATGATTTCTGGCATTGTGAGAAGTGGAGATATTATATATCTTTTCATGCTGGTTATTCTCTTTTTTAGTCTTACCTGGCTGATCGTAGAGAAAAAAAGATTGGGTAATACACAATTTGGAATCCGGCTAATTGTGTGCCTGGCAGTTTTTGGTTGTGTGACAGGACTTGGTATGCATTTTACAAAAGTGTTTGATTTTACGGCAGAACAGTTATTGACATTGTCACAGGATACAAAAGATACCGTGTCTTCCATATCAAAAAAAACAGATATCTATTATCTGGGAGAACGAAGCAGAATTAATGCAACTTATGAGGAATTTTTTGAACAATATGAAAAAATAAATGATAACATTCATGTAAATTATAAGAATGTGCAGTCGGATGCCGATTTCCGCAATCAATATCTTGCAACGGTTGGTGATGTCAGTGAGACAAGCCTTGTTGTGATCTCTGGAGATAAATACGTATACTTAGATGCTAATGAATATGTTTCTACCGTGCAGACATCCCAATATTCATATAAGAGTACATTGGAATTAGAAAATCAGTTAACCAGTGCAATATATTATGTTAATTCGGAGGATAGCCAGAATATATATTATTTGACCAATCATGGAGAGTCGCAATTAGAGACCGGCTTTTCTAATATGATGCGGATGAATAATTACGAATTGCGGGAATTGAATTTAGAAGTAAAGTTGAATTCAGTGGAACAGACGATTCCGGAATCTTGTAAAGCTTTGTTGATCATTGCGCCACAGACTGATTTTTCTAATGAAGAGATTACGGCGTTAGAGGATTACATGAGGGATGATGGAAGAATATTTGTTGCCATTGATCCATTGAATGAAGATTTGACGAATTTCTATCAGTTTTTGGAAAAATATGGTTTGAAGACAGAATCCGGTGTGATGGTGGAAACAGTGGAAGATAATTATGTATATGATACAGAGTATTATCTGAGTCCCAAGATTCAATCCCATGAAATTACAAAAGAGATTGAAAAGAATCATTTAGCAGTTCTTACCATGACCAGCAAAGGAATCTATAAGAATGGAAGTGCCAACGGATATCAATGTACTGATTTATTGACAACGTCAGCAAAGGCATATGCAAAAGTATTCGATTTTGATAATATTACAACAAAAGGTGAAAATGATATAAGTGGTTCCTTCAGTGTTGCATCTCTTACGGAGAAGGAGAATGCAGGTAAAATGATTCTTCTTACATCTGATATTTTCTTTCAGGATGATGTGGATAGTGACTGTGTAGGTGGAAATCGGCAATTTTTCCTGTCCTCAATGAATTATCTGACAGGAACAGAGGGAACGGGAATTCTGATTCCAGGGAAAGAAGTCGGTAATCAGGTAGCTTTATATCCAAATCAGACACAGGGATTGGTGAAGATTATGGCACTGGTTGTATTGCCGGTTACTGTTTTATTATTAGGAATTATTATTTTTGTTGGATATCGTAAGAATGTAATACCAAACATGAAGAACAGAAGGAAACAGAAACATGAGGAAAATAAAGAACAGGAAGAACAGAAAGAGCAGTAGGATTGTCATATTCGGACTTGTCTTTACAGGTCTGTTGGTACTTGGAATGACATGGAGTAATCAGTCCGTTTATGCTGCATGGATTCAGACGGAGGATGGGAAAACAGCATATCAGGATGAAAACGGTCAATTTGCAATAGGATTTCAGGTAATCGATGGAAATCGGTATTACTTTGATGAGCAGGGAATTCTGCAGACCGGAAAATTCTATGTAAAGTCCGAGGATGCTTATTATTTCAGTGATGAAAAAGGCATTGTATCAATGGGAGGTGTCATACCAACGAAAGACGGTTTCTATCAGGTGGATGAGAACGGCAAGATACAAAAAGGATTTGTGGATTATAATCAGGCCAGATATTATTTTAACGAAAAGGCAGAAATCGTTACAGGATGGTATAAAGTGGATGGTAACTGGTACTATGCAGATGATGCTGGAAGAATGGTTACCGGTTTGGCCACCATTGATGGTTACCGGTTCTATTTTGACACAAATGGAATCCGGGTTAGTAATACTGTAATGGATATTGATGGAGTGACCTATGTGTTCAATGCGGATGGAAGTGTAGATGAGAATGCAACAGCACTTTATTCTGTATATCAGAATGTAGCAGCCATACGTCAGTCATTTTCCCTCGGTGAACTTAGACAGGATTCCAAAGTACAGGCATGTGCAATTCTACGGGCAGGAGGATTGAAGGATGGTTACTCTAATACAGTGGAAGGTGAGATGGAAACACTGTTGAAAAACCGTGGAGTGAAATGTAACAACGGTTATGAATTCGCTTATGGAGGAATCGAGGGTTATGACGTGGGTCGTCTGATTCAGGACATGGGGAAAGACGCGAATCTGATTCATGCATTGCAGGATGGAACCGTGACTGCAGTGGGCATTGGAATGAGTACAGTGGATACACTGTCATATTATGATATTATTTTAATCTGTGAATGATGCAAAAGAGCTGTCACATGGAGCATTGGCAGGTAGGCAATCTGTCAATGTCATACATAACAGCTCTTTTTCTTATTGTTTATTGTAGAAACGGCAGATACCATCCATTGTGGCGGACATATTCAGTAATAAAGCATCTAATATGGTAATGGCAGACATGGCTTCCACTACGACAACTGCCCGTGGAACAATAACCGGATCATGACGGCCTTTGATGGATACTTCAATGGCTTCTCCATTTTGTTTTACCGTGTGTTGTTCTTTGAGAATGGATGGTGTTGCTTTGAAGGAAGCACGTAAAATGATATCTGCACCATCGCTCATACCTCCTAAGATACCACCTGCATGATTGGTAAGAGGAAGGATATGTCCTTCAGAATCTGTTGTAAATCCATCATTATCCTCGGAACCAAGGGCAGTGGCAGCTTTGATGCCATCGCCAACCTCAATGCATTTTACTGCCCCGATGGACATTAGGGCTTTGGAAAGGTTGGCATCTAATTTCTCAAATACGGTATCCCCAAGACCGGCAGGAACACCATGAATGACGGTTTCCACACAACCGCCAACGGAATCGTGGGCTTTGGTCATTTCAATGATATATTCACCGGCTTTTTCTGCTGCTTCGGCATCCGGCATATAGATTTTGTTACGGAAGATTTCTTCCGGATCAAATTTGTCATAATCAATTGTGATGTTGCCGATGGAACGGGTATAGGTTGTGAATGTAATTCCAAGCTGATTCAGGATCTTGATGGCAACGGCTCCGGCGGCAACCCGTGCGGTTGTCTCTCTGCCGGACGAGCGACCACCACCTCGGTAATCACGGAATCCGTATTTTGCATCGAAGGTATAATCGGCATGACCCGGACGATAGTAGGAGGCAATCTCACTATAATCTCTAGACTGCTGGGTTTTATTATATACGATCATGGATATTGGTGTGCCGGTGGTACGGCCTTCAAATACACCGGAAAGGATCTCTACTGCATCATCCTCGCTGCGGGGAGTGGAGTAAATGGATTGTCCCGGTTTTCTTCTGTTTAAGAAAGGCTGAATGTCGGATTCGGATAGCTCCAAACCTGCCGGACAACCATCGATTACAACGCCCAATGCCTTGCCATGGGATTCGCCCCATGTTGATATTTTGAATATTGTTCCAAATGATGAACCTGCCATAGTATATAACTCCTTATCATATTATGTTGTCTTGCTTCTTATAATGCTTTTTTTGTAGGAAAATGTCAAGAAATTTTAAGAAAAAGAAATTAATACTTTACATTTTGCTACTCCCATGCTATTATGTCAAAGTATGTTAACCGTTACTCAGACTAAGGACACTCCGACCTTTCCCTGGGTGACTGGCGATTATTATTATAAAGGAGGATGTTGTTATGGTAACATCAGAGCAGAAGAAAGAGATTATTGAAAAGTATGGACGTGGAGCAAATGATACTGGTTCACCAGAGGTTCAGATTGCATTATTAACAGCAAGAATCGTTGATTTACAGGACCATTTCAAAGCACATCCAAAGGATCATCATTCTAAGAGAGGTCTTCTTAAGTTAGTAGGTCAGAGACGTAACTTATTAGCTTACTTAAAGAAGATTGATATTGAACGTTACAGAACATTAATCGAGAGCTTGGGATTGAGAAAGTAGTCCCGCGTAAGCCGTGCGTAAGAAATGAAAAAGGCAGTAACTGTATGCTTGCATACAAGTTGCTGTCTTTTTCATTTCTTACATAGGGCGGAGCCCTCTAGCGAGATGAGCAAGGCGAAATCGAGCTAGGCACGGCTTACGAAAGAAAGCGGAGCCCTCTAGCGAGATGAGCAAGGCGAAATCGAGCTAGGCCCGGCTTACGAGAGAAAGTGAAGCCTACTTTACAAAAAACAAATGAATAAGTATGCCCTGGGTGCGGCACTTCGAAAACAGATGTAGTATCATTTGATTCTCACACATACAGCAGTGAGATATTCCTCCGGGAAAGTGGTGTCATAAAAGTCAAAAATATGAAATTCATAATAGTCTCCCGTTGTAGCAATATTGTTTTCTTCCGCATAGGTCATTAGTTTATCTACCTGTATACCGGAAAGAAATTCCGTACCGTTGTAAGTGATATTTAAGTAATTTCCTTTGGATAGGATGATATCCGGTTTGACCTTCATGGCATTGTTGGTTACTAACACTTCTTTGATTTCATATTGGTTTTCATTGATACGTTTTTCGGTGTCTAACCGGTACACATCATAACGGCCAATGATATTGGGATTCCGGTGCAACACATCTTGTAGAATTAGAGGAGATAAACAATCTGACAGAGATTACAGGAATCCATATATGGAATGATCTTCCGGTGGGAACAGTCTGTGTTCAGCCGGGTGTACTGATGGCTTCAGCGGATACTTTTGAGCTGGTAATAAAGGGAAAAGGAGGGCATGGTGCCACTCCACAGCTTACCGTAGATCCTATTGTAATCGGGAGTCAGTATGTGAATCAGCTGCAGACTTTAGTAAGCCGCGAAAGTTCACCGTTAGAGCCGTTGGTAATCAGTGTATGCACATTTCATGCTGGAGAAACAGAAAATGTGATTCCGAATCAGGCGATTTTAAGAGGCACAGTGCGGACTACGAATGAAACAACAAGGATGAAGATTCCAAAACGTATGGAACAGCTTTTATAGGGAATCTGTTATGCAAACCGGGCAGAATATCAATGGAATTATCACGTGGGAACTTTGCTGGTTGAGAACGAGCAGGGTGTGACCGCAAGAGCAGAGCATATTTTTGAAAAAATTTTAGGGACGGATAACCTGCGTCAATTGCCCGTGCAGATGATTGGAGAAGATTTTTCAAAATATCAAAAAATTATTCCGGGAATATTTGTATTGTTAGGAGGAAATGACGGACAACATCATGCACCGCATCACAGCAATTGTTTTGTCCAGGCAGAGGAGGCTATGCGGTATGGTGCGGAATATTACATACAGTATGTTCTTTCGTAGTATTCTCCGAAGGGTGAATAAATCCTTTGCAACTACATAAAGGTTGTGATATAATATTTAAGATTGTGGTAAGGCAGTAACCGAGACTTCTGAAGTACTGATAGTTTTTATGTGTTAGATGACTATCATTAGTTCAGTTGTTTCGGTGGCTTACACAAAATATTTATTTAAGGAGAACAAATATGTACAAGACGTTTGAAATGGAACTTGCCGGCAGAACACTTCGTGTGGATGTTGGACGAGTTGCAGCACAGGCAAATGGTGCAGCATTTATGCACTATGGTGATACGGTTGTTTTATCTACAGCAACTGCATCTGAGAAACCAAGAGAGGGAATTGATTTCTTCCCGCTAAGTGTAGAGTATGAGGAAAAGTTATATTCAGTAGGTAAGATTCCCGGAGGATTTAACAAGAGAGAGGGTAAGGCAAGTGAGAATGCAATCCTTACATCCCGTGTAATTGATCGCCCAATGCGACCATTATTTCCAAAGGATTATCGGAATGATGTTACCCTTAACAACCTTGTTATGTCAGTGGATCCGGAGTGTTCACCAGAACTTACGGCAATGCTTGGTTCGGCAATTGCAACAGCAATATCAGATATTCCATTTGATGGACCATGTGCAACGACACAGGTTGGTTTGATTGATGATGAATTTGTATTTAACCCGAATGAGGCACAGAATGCGGTATCTGATCTGAAACTTACAGTTGCTTCTACCGCAGAGAAGGTTATTATGATTGAGGCTGGTGCAAACGAAGTGCCGGAGGATAAGATGATTGAAGCAATCTACGCTGCCCATGAAATTAACCAGCAGGTAATTGCATTTATCAATCAGATTGTTGCGGAATGTGGTAAGCCAAAGCATTCTTATACAAGCTGTGCAGTTCCGGAGGAATTGTTTGCGGCAATGAAAGAGATTGTTCCACCGGAAGAAATGGAGAAAGCAGTTTTCACAGACGAGAAACAGGTTAGAGAAGAGAATATCCGTCAGATTACAGAGAAGTTAGAGGAAGCATTTGCAGATAACGAAGAGTGGCTTGCTGTATTAGGTGAGGCAATTTATCAATATCAGAAAAAGACGGTTCGTAAGATGATTCTCAAAGATCATAAGAGACCGGATGGACGTGCAATCAGCCAGATTCGTCCATTAGCTGCTGAGGTAGATATTATTCCTCGTGTGCATGGTTCTGCAATGTTTACCCGTGGACAGACACAGATCTGTAATGTAACAACATTAGCACCATTATCAGAGGCTCAGAAGATTGATGGACTTAACTCTTTAGAGACAACAAAGCGTTACATGCATCAGTACAATTTCCCATCTTATTCTGTAGGTGAGACAAAGCCTTCAAGAGGACCCGGACGTCGTGAGATTGGACATGGAGCATTGGCTGAGAGAGCATTGATTCCTGTACTTCCTAGTGTAGAGGAATTCCCATATGCGATCCGTACCGTTTCAGAGACATTTGAGTCCAATGGTTCTACTTCCATGGCATCTACCTGTGCATCCTGTATGTCATTAATGGCGGCAGGTGTACCAATCAAGAAGATGGTTGCCGGTATTTCCTGTGGCCTTGTAACAGGTGATACAGATGATGATTATATCGTTCTTACAGATATCCAGGGATTGGAAGATTTCTTCGGCGACATGGACTTCAAGGTTACCGGTACGAAGGAAGGTATCACTGCCATCCAGATGGATATTAAGATTCATGGTTTGACAAGACCAATTGTAGAGGAAGCTATCCGCAGAACAAGAGAAGCAAGACTCTATATTATGGATGAGGTAATGTCAAAGGCTATTGATAAGCCGAGAGCAACAGTTGGTGCCCTTGCACCTAAGATCAGCCAGATGAAGGTAGATCCGGAGAAGATTGGTGAGATCATTGGACAAAGGGGCAAGACAATCAACAATATTATTGAAGAAACCGGTGTCAAGATTGATATCGATGATGACGGATTGGTTGCAATCTGTGGCATAGACCAGGCTGGTATTGATAAAGCACTTAAAATCATTCATTCCATCGTAGATCCGATTGAAGTTGGCAAGATCTATGAGGGTAAAGTCGTTCGTATCATGAATTTTGGTGCCTTTGTTGAACTTTCTCCAAATAAGGACGGTTTGATTCATATTTCTAAGCTGTCTAAGGAAAGAGTTGCCAAGGTAGAAGATGTTGTGAATATCGGAGATACGGTTAAAGTGAAAGTTCTTGAGATCGATCGTATGGGTAAGATCAGCTTAAGTCTGAAAGATGCAGTAGAAGAGACAGGAGAATAATATGCAATACGGTTATTTTGACGAGAAAGCAAAAGAATATGTGATTACCAGACCGGATACTCCGGCACCATGGGCTAATTATCTGGGATCTCCGGCATATGGAGCCATTATCTCCAACAATGCAGGTGGTTACAGTTTTGAAAAGAGTGGTGCACACGGAAGAATCATCCGTTATATTTTTAATCAGTTTGACCAGCCTGGCAGATATATATATTTAAGAGATGACGAGACAAAAGATTACTGGTCTGCGTCCTGGCAGCCGGTTGGAAAGCCGCTAGATGCCTATAAGAGCGAGTGTCATCATGGTACCGGATATACCAATATGGTTGCACAGTATGATGGAATTCGCTCGGAGGTATTATATTATGTACCCCTTAATAAGACATATGAAGTGTGGCGTGTGAAGGTTACGAATGAATCTGATAAAGTACGTAAGCTTTCTGCATTTGGTTATTGTGAGTTTACCAATGACAGCAACTACGAGCAGGATCAGGTTAATCTGCAGTACACTTTATTTATTACCAAGACATATTTTAATGGTAATCGGATTTTCCAGACCATTAATGAGAATATTAAGAACGAGGTGGATGGCAATGAGAATACATCCCGGTTCTTTGGAATGGCAGGTGCAGATGTTGTATCTTACAATGGGGATAAAGAAAGTTTCCTTGGAAGATATCATGATTACAGTAATCCACAGGCTGTTGAGAATGGTCAGTGTGATAATACATTGAATTATAATTCCAATGCCTGTGGCGCCCTGCAGACGAAGATGGAACTGGCACCGGGAGAGAGTAAAGTATTTACCTTTGTATTGGGTATGAAGTCGGACAAAGAAGCAGATAAGATTCTTTCAGACTATACTGATGTAGAAGCCGTGACACAAGCAGAATTAAATGAGCTGATTACTTACTGGCATGGACAGCTTTCTCATTTACAGGTTCATACACCTTCTGACAGCTTTAACAATATGGTTAATACCTGGAATGCTTATCAGTGTTTTATGACATTTATATGGTCAAGAGCAGCATCTTTTACATATTGTGGATTGAGAAATGGATATGGTTACCGGGATACCGTACAGGACATTCAGGGTATTATTCATTTGAATCCGGAAATGGCACTGGAAAAGATTCGTTTTATGTTGTCTGCCCAGGTGGATAATGGTGGAGGACTTCCTCTTGTAAAATTCAACCACAATGCAGGACATGAAGATACACCGGATGATCCGTCATATGTGAAAGAGACCGGACATCCGGCATATCGTGCAGATGATGCATTATGGTTATTCCCTACTGTATATAAGTACATTGCGGAGAGCGGTAACGTGGATTTCATGGATGAGGTCATCTTGTTTGCAAATGGCGGAGAGGCAACGGTATATGAGCATTTGAAACGTGCCATTGATTTTTCCATGAAACGTCTTGGTAATCATGGAATGCCTGCCGGTTTACATGCAGACTGGAATGACTGTCTGCGTCTTGGCAAGAAGGGCGAGTCAAGCTTTGTTGCCATGCAGCTTTATTACGCAATGACTGTGATTCGTGAATTTGCTGAAAGAAAAGAAGATACGGAATATATTGCTTATCTGGATAAGGTACAGAAAGAATTAGGTGATACCATTCAGAAGTATTGCTGGGAAGAGGATCGTTTTGTTCGTGGTTACAAGGAGGATGGCGAGATTATTGGCTCCAAACATCATCCGGAAGCCAATATGTGGCTGAATCCACAGTCATGGTCTGTTATTTCCGGTCTGGCATCCACAGAACAGGCAGAACTTGCTTTGGAATCTGTTCATCGGGAATTAAATACACCATATGGTGTTCGTCTGATGGCACCTTCTTATGTAAATCATGCCTTTGATGGTGCTTTGATGCTGTTATTCAATCCTTCTACGAAGGAGAATGGCGGTATCTTTTCACAGCCACAGGGCTGGATCATTTTAGCAGAGGCTCTGATGGGACATGGTAATCGTGCATTTGAATACTTTAATGAGTCATCGCCTGCTTCCATGAATGAGAAAGCAGAGATTCGGAAATTAGAGCCGTATTGTCATGGTCAGTTTACAGAGAGTACAGAGTCTCCGTTTGAGGGTCGGGCACATGTACATTGGCTGACCGGTACAGCATCCACAGTGATGGTAGGTTGTGTTGAGGGTATATTGGGATTACGTCCGGACTTCGGCGGACTTAAGATCAGCCCATCTATCTCCTCTGACTGGAAAGAGTTTACCATGGATAAGGATTTCCGTGGTAGCAAATTACACATTATCGTGAAGAATCCGAATGGAAAAGAGTCTGGTGTAAGCAGAATTATTCTTAACGGAACATCCATTGATGGTGATTATATTGCAGCTGATTTGTTAAAAGATAACAATGATATTGTTGTTGAAATGTAAGTATATTTTAAAGAGAATATCCCATACTAAAGAGGAAGCTTTTGCTTCCTCTTTTTCATTTTAATTCATTATATATAAAAGCGAGGCGTGAGGGTATGAATGTTGGTGCAAATTTTCATGAAATGGAACGGGAAAAAAGGTGTGAACAGCGATTGTGTGATATGAAACTTGAAGAGCAGAGGATACAACAGATAGAAGAGATTGGACAGATGAATCTAAGGGAAAATGCATTTGGATATCATATATATCTTCTGAATATTATAGGCGAAATTGAGGGACATCAGTCGTTAGGCCCCCTTGTGAAGACCACAAAATATGAACATGTTTTGCCGGAGCTTGCCAGGGTGGAAGAAGATGTATCCATTGATGGACTGTTAGTGCTTCTCAATACCGTTGGTGGAGATGTGGAGGCAGGGCTTGCCATTGCAGAAATGATTGCTTCTCTATCGGTGCCTGTTGTTACGTTGTTGTTAGGAGGCGGTCATTCCATCGGGGTTCCCCTTAGCGTTTCCGGCGACCATTCTTTTATTGTGCCTACTGCTACAATGGTTGTACATCCTATCCGGATGAATGGACCGGTGCTGGGGGTAAAACATAATTATGAATATATTGACCGAATGCAGGAGAGAATCATATCGTTTACATGCAATCATTCAGGGATCACGGAAAAAATGCTGAAACAGATTATGTTTAACACGAAGGAACTTGCAAAAGACGTAGGAAGTGTTCTGGTAGGAAATGAGGCTGTAGAGCTTGGTTTAATTGATGAAGTGGGAGGAATCAGGGAAGCGTTTTCTTATTTATATGACTTGATAAATGAAAGAAAAAATAGTAATATATAAATATTGTGGTGTTTTATGCACAATGATACAAAGTATTGAGGTTGTTTGTAAGGGAGGTTGGATGATTGGCTGATCGTAAAAGCAAATCAACAAATTCAAATAGAAAAGCAAATGAGAAGACGAACACGAATTCTAAAAATGTGAAAAAGTCCACAAAAGCACAGACTTCTTCGAAACGAAGTGTACAGGAAGAAGAGGAAGTAACGTATGCATCTGAGATCATTATCTGGATCGTTGCAGCGGTGATGCTGATTATAGAACTTGGTAATTTTAATCTTTGTGGTGCTGTCAGTCGTGTCAGTGATGTTTTTTTTGGCATTTTTGGAAAGATTGAGTATGTGTTACCGGTTGCAGTGATGTTTGCTGCATTTTTCTTACATATTAATGAATACAAACGCAGAGCTGTGAATAAGGTCGTATTTGGCTCCTTTGTATTGATCTGTATCGGAATGTTGATACAGTTATCAATGGGAATGGAACCCTATGATTTTACAAAAATGTTTGTGGATGGCTTTGAAGGACATGCGGGAGGAGGTATTCTGTGCGGTTCTCTTGCATATCTGCTTGAGGCAGCTGTCGGCCGTATTGGAACGTATATTATCATTGTTGCTGCCATTATTATCTGCATTGTGTTATTTGCCGAGGTTTCCGTGATTGACATGATAAAAGGTGTGGCTGGAACCATTTCGGATGTTAGATCAGATGGAAGAGCATATGAGGAAGAGGAAGAACGGCCTCACAGGGTGAAAAGAAGAAAAAGAGAACCGGATTATGATGCAATAATAAGGGAAGACTATCCGGAGGATAGGGATCCGGTGTTTGCTGACCGGAAGAAACCATCCGTATTAGAGTCCATTTCGGTACTTCCTGCGGATGCAGATAAAGGAATCCTGCCGGATAAAGAGATTGATAAATTGCCGGTGAATGAAGAGATTCATGAAATTACAATGACGTATGATGTGAATCTTCCCGGTGAGAACATGGAAGATGTCAGTTCGTCAAAGATGAATACATCAGATCATAAGTTAAGGACCAGAAAGAAGAAGACCCCGGCTCAGAAGCAGATTGTTCCGGATGTATTGCCGGTGCAGGAAGCAGAACGGGCAGGCGGTACGTTGCCAAAAAATGCAAGCACAGCAGCAAAGACCGGAAAAAAAGCAGCGGAATCGTCTCTGAATATGGAGAATAAGACAGCCGCCACTGTGGAGAATATGTCGGCAAAAGAAGTGGGAAACAGTGACCAGACATACCAATTTCCACCATTGGAATTACTTAAAAAAGGAAAAACCCAGGCGGCGGAAAAGGAAGATCTCATACGCCAGAATGCCATTAAGCTGCAGGAAGTCCTTAAAAGCTTTGGTGTAAATGTTACTATGACCAATTATAGTTGTGGCCCGTCGGTTACCAGATATGAGATGGTGCCGGAGCAGGGTGTCAAAGTAAGCAAGATAACCGGTTTGGCAGATGATATTATGATGAATCTTGCAGCGCAGAGTATCCGGATTGAAGCGCCGATTCCTGGTAAATCAGCGGTGGGTATTGAGATACCCAATGCAAAGAGAAGTGGTGTTGGTTTCCGGGAACTCATCGATACAGAGAAATTCATCAAACATCCATCAAAGATCGCATTTGCAGTGGGAAAAGATATTGAAGGGAATGTGGTCGTGGAAGATATTGCAAAGATGCCGCATTTGCTCATTGCAGGTGCCACGGGTTCCGGTAAATCTGTATGTACCAATACATTGATTATGAGTATTTTATATAAAGCAAGACCGGATGAAGTGAAATTGATCCTGGTGGATCCGAAACAGGTAGAGCTTAAGGTGTATAATGGGATTCCACATTTATTAACACCGGTTGTGACGGATCCGAAAAAGGCGGCAGGAGCACTGAACTGGGCCGTTGCTGAAATGACAAAGCGTTATCAGATGTTTTCGGAATGCAATGTTCGGAATATTCAGGGCTATAATGAGAAGGTAAAGGAGATACAGGAATCCGGAAAGGTAGACGAGGACAAACTCGAAAAGATGCCGCAGATTGTTATTATTGTAGATGAGCTTGCGGATCTGATGATGGTAGCAAAAGCGGAAGTGGAAGAAGCCATTGTTCGACTTGCACAGTTAGCGAGAGCTGCCGGTATTCATTTGGTAATCGCAACCCAGAGACCTTCCGTTGATGTGGTAACAGGACTCATCAAAGCGAATGTTCCATCCCGTATTGCGCTTTCGGTATCTTCGGGAGTGGATTCGAGAACCATCATTGACAGTGTTGGTGCAGAGAAGCTATTAGGTAATGGTGATATGTTATTCTATCCGACCATGTATCCAAAGCCGCTTCGTGTACAGGGAGCGTATATATCGGATGATGAAGTTTTGAGCGTTGTAGAGTATCTGAAGGCACAGAATGGAGAAACAACATACAGTGAGGAAGTGACATCACAGATTACAACATCTTCGTCGACGGCAACTGCAATTGGTGGTGGATCTGCAGATAATGAACGGGATGAGTATTTTGTACAGGCCGGTAAATTTATCATCGATAAAGATAAGGCCTCCATTGGCATGTTACAGCGAATGTTCAAGATTGGTTTTAACCGGGCGGCCAGAATTATGGATCAGCTTTTCGAGGCTGGAGTGGTAGGACCGGAAGAGGGAACAAAACCAAGACAGGTTCTTATGAGTGAGGAAGAGTTTGAACAGTATGTGGATGAATATTTTTGATTTTATTTTTCTTCATCTGGTTTCGAATATTAAGAGAATGCTTATTTTCATTAAGTTCAAATGAAAAAGAAATAATTTTTTCAATCAATTGGCTTTCATTGTTGACGGAAATCAAATATATCGTTACAATGTGACGAGAATAAAGGATAAAATGCAGGAGGACATACAATTATGAAGACAGATATTGAAATTGCACAGGAAGCACAAATGGTTCACGTAAAAAAGGTGGCAGCAAAGCTTGATATTGCTGAGGAAGAACTGGATTTATATGGCAAGTATAAGGCAAAACTTTCGGATGAACTGATTCACAGAATAGAGAATAATCCGGATGGAAAGTTAGTGTTAGTTACTGCAATTAATCCCACTCCTGCCGGTGAAGGTAAGACAACCGTAACAGTAGGTTTAGGACAGGCGCTTGGCAGAATGGGCAAGAAAGCATCCATTGCTCTTCGCGAGCCGTCTTTAGGACCTTGTTTTGGTATTAAAGGTGGAGCGGCCGGTGGCGGATATTCCCAGGTCGTTCCCATGGAGGATCTGAATCTTCATTTTACAGGAGATTTTCATGCCATTACATCTGCTAATAATTTATTAGCTGCAATGCTTGATAATCATATCCAGCAGGGAAATGCGCTGAATATTGATACCAGACAGATTGTATGGAAACGCTGTATGGATATGAATGACCGTGTACTTCGGAATATAGTTGTTGGTTTGGGAAGCAAGATGGATGGGTATGTGAGAGAGGATCATTTTGTAATCTCCGTTGCATCTGAGATTATGGCAATCCTTTGTCTTGCAAATGATATGGAAGATTTAAAAGATAAGCTTGGCAAGATCATTGTGGCATATTCTGTTGATGGCAAGCCGGTAACAGCTAAGGATCTTAAGGCTGTTGGAGCTATGGCAGCTTTATTGAAGGATGCATTGAAGCCCAATATGATTCAGACCTTGGAACACACACCTGCCTTTGTACATGGTGGACCATTTGCCAATATTGCACATGGCTGTAATTCTGTCCGCGCCACTAAGCTTGCAATGAAGTTATCGGATATCGTAGTCACAGAAGCCGGTTTTGGTGCAGACTTAGGTGCGGAGAAGTTTATGGATATCAAATGCCGGAAGGCCGGTATTTCACCGGATGCTATTGTGTTAGTTGCTACCGTTCGTGCTCTTAAATATAATGGTGGTGTTGCTAAGGCTGATCTCAGCATAGAGAATGTGGAAGCACTTAAGAAGGGTATCGTTAACCTTGAAAAGCATATTGAGAACCTGCAGCAGTTTGGTGTACCGGTTGTTGTGACATTGAACCAGTTTGTGACAGATTCTGAAGCAGAACTGAATTACGTAAAAGAATTTGTTGAGAGTAAGGGATGCGATTTCGCATTAGCCCAGGTTTGGGAAAAGGGCGGCGAAGGTGGACTTGCCTTGGCGGAAAAAGTTGTAGATATTTTAGAGAATAAGAAGGCAGACTTTAAGATGCTTTACGAGGATGAGATGTCCTTAGAAGACAAGATTATGACCATTGCGACGAAGATTTACGGAGCAAAGGGTGTCAATTATACAGCGGCAGCCAAGAAGCAGTTAGACAAGATTACATCATTAGGATATGGCAATCTTCCTGTTTGTATGGCAAAGACACAGTACTCTTTGTCAGATGACCAGACGAAGCTTGGCAGACCTACAGATTTTGATATCAGTGTGAGAGATGTCTATGTCAATGCCGGTGCAGGATTCGTTGTGGCAATCACAGGTTCCATTATGACAATGCCTGGACTTCCAAAGGTTCCGGCTGCTGAGAATATAGATGTAGTGGAGGATAAGATCGTTGGA
Organism: uncultured Clostridium sp.; assembly: GCA_945915475.1. Taxonomy (GTDB): domain Bacteria; phylum Bacillota; class Clostridia; order Lachnospirales; family Lachnospiraceae; genus CAG-590. The sequence goes on from CAMEFI010000010.1 coordinate 28,528, forward strand.
TTATTCTAATATACAAGACAGGAGGAATAGGATATGGCAGAATTAATTGATGGAAAAGTAATCAGTAAGCAGATCAAAGACGAGTTAAAAGATAAGGTTGCTGTTTTAAAAGCACAGGGAAAAGAAATCGGAATGGCTGTGATTCAGGTGGGAAATGATCCGGCTTCTTCTGTATATGTTGGCAATAAGAAAAAAGCTTGTGCATATATTGGAATCCGTTCTGAAAGTTACGAATTGCCGGAAGAGACCACACAGGATGAATTGCTGGCACTGATTGATCGTTTGAATAAGGATGATGCCATCCATGGTATTTTAGTACAGCTTCCGGTTCCAAAGCATATTGATGAGGATACAATCATTAAAGCAATTTCTCCGAAAAAGGATGTGGATGGATTTCATCCACAAAGTGTTGGAGCACTTACCATTGGCCAGCCCGGATTTGTATCCTGTACTCCGGCAGGAATCATTCAGCTTCTGAAGAGAAGTGGAGTGGAGATTGAAGGAAAAGAATGTGTTGTGATTGGACGAAGCAATATTGTTGGTAAGCCTATGGCATTATTGCTGTTAAGAGAGAATGGTACCGTTACCGTCACACATTCTAAGACAAAAAATCTGAAAGAAGTATGTAAACGGGCAGACATTTTAGTGGTTGCCATCGGCAGACCGAAGATGATAGATGCTTCTTATGTGAAAGAAGGAGCAGTCGTAATTGATGTAGGTATCCATAGGAATGAGAACAATAAGTTGTGTGGTGATGTGGACTTTGACAGTGTTGAGCCAATTGCGTCCAAGATCACTCCGGTTCCTGGAGGCGTTGGACCAATGACAATTGCTATGTTAATGAATAACTGTGTAGAAGCTGCTACCATGTTTGATAAGTAAATGAATAGGAGTCAGAAAATGATTCAGATATTATTTGTATCCCTTGGGTGTGACAAGAATCTGGTGGACAGCGAAGTAATGCTGGGTTTACTCGAGGATAAAGGCTATGCCATTACCAATGAAGAAAAGGAAGCAGATGTAGTTGTTATCAATACCTGTTGCTTTATTGGGGATGCCAAGGAAGAAAGCATTGAAAATATCATTGAGATGGGTAAGCTCAAAGAGACAGGTAGATTAAAAGCATTGATTGTAACAGGCTGTCTTGCACAACGTTATAAAGAGGAGATTCAAAAGGAACTTCCGGAGGTAGATGCCATTGTTGGCACAACGGCAACAGAGGCGATTGTGGAGGCCGTAGAAGAGACATTAAAGGGAAAAGGGTATACACATTTTGAAGATATCAATTATCTGCCGCCAAGCCATACGAAGAGAGTAATTACATCCGGGACTTATATGGGATATCTGAAGATTGCAGAAGGCTGTGACAAACATTGTACCTACTGTATTATTCCAAAGGTTCGTGGCAATTACAGAAGTGTACCCATGGAAGATCTGATAGAACAGGCAAAGTATCTTGTGTCCAATGGAATTACAGAAATCTGTCTTGTGGCACAGGAAACTACCCTTTACGGAGTGGATCTGTATGGTAAGAAAATGTTGCCGGAACTGTTGCAAAAGTTATCTGCAATAGAGGATTTGCAATGGATTCGGTTACTATATTGTTATCCGGAAGAGATAACGCAGGATTTAGTCACGGAGATTCGGGACAATCCCAAGGTATGCCACTATATTGATATGCCACTGCAGCATTGTGAAGACAACATATTAAAGAGAATGGGGAGACGAACCACAAAGGAACACATCCAAAAGACCATTCAGATGATTCGTAAAGAGATTCCGGATATTGTGTTACGGACGTCTTTGATTGCGGGATTTCCGGGAGAGACGCAGGAAGATCATGAAGCGTTACTGTCTTTTATTGATGAAATGGAGTTTAACCGTCTGGGGGTATTTACGTACTCACCAGAGGAGGGAACCCCTGCAGCAGAATTTGAAGATCAGATATCTGAGGAGACGAAAGAACAGTGGCGGGACGAGATTATGGCATTGCAGCAGGAGATTTCTTATGATCTGAACAGTGCCATGATGGACAAGAAACTGAAAGTCATTGTGGATGGTTATCTATATAAGGATGAAATGTATATGTGTCGTTCCTATATGGATGCACCGGGAATCGATGGCTGTGTCTTTGTTGCTTCGGATGAAGAACTATTGTCCGGAGACTTTATTGATGTGAAGATTACGGACTTCAATGAATACGATTTGATAGGAGAGAGAGTATGAATTTACCAAACAGATTAACGATTATGAGAACTATATTAATTCCGTTTTTTCTTGTAGCGATGTTATGGGATGTCGTTCCATATGGCAACTGGATCGCCCTTGTTATTTTTGCGATTGCATCCCTTACGGATATGTTAGATGGAAAGATTGCCAGAAAATATAATCTGGTAACGAATTTTGGTAAATTTATGGATCCTTTAGCGGATAAATTACTGGTATCCTCTGCTATGATTGCTTTTGTGGAACTCGGAAGAATTCCATGCTGGATTGTCATTGTTATTATTGCAAGAGAATTTATCATCAGTGGATTCCGCTTAGTTGCAGCAGATAATGGGATTGTGATTGCGGCAGGTATCTGGGGGAAGATAAAGACTGCAGAACAGATGGTGATGATCTGTATTCTATTAGCAGATCTGGGAAGTATATTTCCTGGGGCTGCTGCAGGAATTACAGTGTTTGAAAATGTACTTATTTACATTGCGTTGATTCTTACCATTGTATCTTTGATAGATTATCTGATTCACAATAAGGGTGTTCTTGCGGAAAATAATAAATAAGATTGAAATAAGAATGGATAATGAAAAGACTGTTTTTCTAAAAGCATAGAAAGACAGTTTTTTATATTGAAGATATTTTGAAATGAATAAAATAGTATGTCGAGTATAAATATAATAATTTTAATAATAGTTATTATTTTATAATATTTATTGACCTTTTTCGACAAAAAATGTATTATACAGAGTGGGAGGTTTTATGATAGTTTATGATAAGGAAGAAATGAAAAAAACAAAAGAGGGATGTTATCCCACACTTTCTAGTTTGTATAGTATTATCCCAAGAGATGTAAGACTACATATGGAGAGGGTTGGTGTGTACGCTACTGTTTTTTATGATTATTTGTCAGAGTGTTATCCGGATATTGTGGAGCCCCTTCATCATGAGATGGATGACTGTATACATGATTTGTTTACTCTGCATGATATCGGGCGGGCTTTTGTTCCAATTCGTTTTCAGAACAAAGCAGGCGGTTTGACAGAAGAAGAGTTTGAGATGATCAAACAACATACCATATTGACAGCAGACACATTAGATAGTGTATATAAGCTTCCTTTTTCTGACACGGTGAAGATGCATTTGTATAATATATCCATGTATCATCATGAAAAATATGATGGTACCGGATATCCTTTCGGTATAAAGGGGGAGCAGATTCCCATTGAAGCCAGAATATGTTCCTTAGCAGATGCCTTTGACGGAATGACAAGTTGGAAACCTTACCGCAAAAATATGAGTATGGATACTGTTCAGAGAATCATATTAGAAGAAGCCGGTAAACAGTTCCAGCCAATTCTTTCCGTTGCGTTTTCAGAATGCATCCATCGTATGCCTATGAATATGGGTGCGGAATGGGAAATGGAGGCAGGTCATTATTTCACAGAGAAGCAGGATCATTTATAGAGATTTTGAACCTGTAAGTTAACAGGATGATAAGAATATGTCAGATGAAAAGAATGATAACAAGGAACAACTGAATAAGAAATCAGGCAGTTTAAATGCTGTGGATAAGCAGTATAGAAAACTAGAGAGAAGCTCCCGATTCTGGAATAAGATAGATCCGGCAAACCGCTTCCGACACTGGTATTTAGGAGCAGCCAGTGTTACCAGAAGTCTTTTTCGCGTGGTGGCGGCATGGCAGACTATCGTTATTTTAACAAGCATTCTCGTGATTTTATACATATTAGCTGCATTTTATACGGGAAAAGGAGAATTTGTGATTAAGCTAGACCGTCCCATGGCCAATGAGGGATTTATTCTTTCGGAGAATCAGGATTTCAGTGATTTTCTTGTGTCACTCAGGGATGATGCGGTGAAGAATGCCACGAATATTTCCATCTACGATCTTCCAAAGGATGTGATGGATGTGGATGGTAAGCATAATGGAGCCAATTACGTGGCGTATACGTTTTATCTGAAGAATAAGACAACAAAAGCGCATGATTATCACTATGAATTGTCTGTGCAAAGTACCGCAAAGAGTGCAGATACTGCCACATGGGTTATGGTTTTTCAGAATGGAAAACAGAATGTCTATGCCCAGGAGAACAAAGGTGGTTACCCGGAATGTCTGTACAGTAAATGGGAATTTCCTTTTATGGAGTATGCGGAAGACCCCAAGGTGCAGTCTGTGGTGGAAGATGCTGATAAAGCACATATAACGGACGAGATGATAGAGTATCATGAGTTTACCCAGGTGGAGGGACTTTACCAGTTTGAAACGGTTCCCTGGAATGCAAAGGATCTTGTATGCATTGGAAGCCGGCAGAATATGGAACCGGACGAGGTGGACAAATACACTGTGGTAATCTGGTTAGAAGGGGATGACCCGGATTGTAAAGATGACATATTAGGCGGACATGTGGAGATGTCCATGAAATTTATGTATTAGATGATTGCGATGAAGTTATTTCTACCTGGAAGAATATTATAATTTCGCAGTTGAGATAAAGGAAAAAGACAGAAAGGATGAGGATTATGAAGAAAGAAACAAAGGAAAAAAAGAAACCAACCATGACGCAGAAAGCAAAGAAAATCCGCAGTATTGTTATGATGTCACTGCTTTGCGTGTTGTTGTTGTCAGCGGCAACCTACGCATGGTTTACACTGAGTAATACGGCGAAGATTAGTAATCTGACCATGACGGTGGGGGACGTAACGGGTTTGCAGGTGGCAGACATTGCAGATACAGATACAGCAAACGGACCGGCTGATGAGTCTTCATGGAAGGCGGAAACAACTGCAGTAGAATTTAATGGGAAATTGTTGCCTGCTACTACAACAGATGGTATTGACATTTATGAACCGGTATATGATGAGAGTGGATCGGTTAGCGATTTGAGTGCTTCTGCTACGACTAAGAAACTTGACAGTAATTCAGTCATCAATTCGATTGGATATTATGTGGAATATTCTTTTTGGATTCGTGCGTTAGGACCTACAGGTGCGCAAACTACTGTTAAGTTAGCACCTGGTGAAGGTCTTAATGATGGAATATATAATGCATCGGCGTCAGGAACCTATTCCTTATCATCATCAAAGAATGACGGTATATTACCTTCGGCTGCAGTTCGTGTTAGTCTGATTAATAATACAGCTGTAAAGGTGTATGAACCAAATGCGGATTTTAGTGCTCAAGCTCAAAAAGTTGCTACGGATTCCCGTACTGACAAAACTGCAAAATCATCTGATGTGAAACAAAAAGTTGACGGAACATATGACAGTAGTGTTGATACTACTGTTTTGACCCTTGAAAATAATAAGGCTACCAAGATTACCCTTAAAATCTGGTTAGAGGGAACAGATGCCCAATGTGGTAATGAGATTGCTGCCAATAAAATTATAACACAGTTAAAATTTGTTACAGCTGAATGATATATATTGGATCAGGTCATGGTGATCAATGGAGATATGTAATGATACACACCAACGGAGTATAACAGATGGATGCATTTTTTAATTATTTTTACAATTTCATGAATGACGTGTTTGGATATCTTTGGGATATTGTGGTTGCTTTGAAGAATGCCATTGTAGGAATTCTGGATGTCAAGTTTTATATGGATTTGTTTAAGTCCTACAAAGATGATCTGTCCACCGGTGGGTGGATTGCGGCATTTCTTACACATATTATCATTCTGTTGATTTTTATCCTGTTGGTCTATCTGATCGTGCGGGGAATCCGGGTATTGTTCCGTTTTAAAGTACCGGTTGTGGAGTACGAGGCCATGAAGGATGAAGTAGTCAAATTAAAACGGGAGATCATGAAGGCCAATTATGAAAAAGACAAGATTCTTGCCATGAAGGTCAACGAAATGGGGATGAAGGTGAATCCGGATTTGTTAGATCTTCAAGAGGATGAGGCTGCAGTGACTGCTGAGGAGACAGATCACGAAGAAGAAGTCAGAACAGCCGCTGCAGAGAGTGAGAATAATTTAGATGACTTAACGGATGAAGAAAAGGAAGCGTTGGCTGTGGCACAGGCAGAGGGGAAGCCGGTTCAGAAAGTGAATGTGGGAGAATTACGTTTTCCAAAGTTATCTGCGGTGGATACATACTATCATTCCGAAGATTATGTGGCACCACAGTTCCCAATGAATTATACATTAGAAGAACTTTGTATGGCATTTCGTAATTTCGCAGCTTCGAAGCTGGGGCTTTATTATGAGTTGGAAGTCATCCGGGAAGTTTTTGCTTCCTTTGGAGCAGCCAAAATGCTGATTTTACAGGGTATTTCCGGTACCGGTAAAACTTCCCTTCCATATGCACTGGGACAGTTTATCAATAATCCGAGTCTGATATGCTCTGTTCAGCCGTCCTGGCGTGACCGGACAGAACTTTTTGGATATTATAATGATTTTACCAAGAAATATACGGAGACAGACTTCTTAAAGACAATATATGAATCCCATTATCAGGAGAACATTCGTGTGATTATATTAGATGAGATGAACATTGCCCGGGTAGAGTACTATTTTGCAGAAATGTTATCCATTCTGGAACTGCCACGGGCGGAGGAACGTTATATTTCTGTGGTATCCAGCAAAGCGGAGAATGATCCGGAGAAGATGATCGATGGTAAGGTCTGGATTCCGGACAATGTGTTTTATGTAGGAACCATCAATAATGATGATTCTACTTTTGCGGTAGCAGATAAGGTATATGATCGTGCAATTCCTATTGATTTAGATGACCGGGCTACCGTATTTGAGGCACCGGATACAGAAGGAATTCCAATTAGCATGGATTATCTCACTTCTTTATATGATAAGGCAAAGAAGGATTATCCATTATCAGAGGAAAGCCTCATGGAACTGGACAAGTTGGATACATACCTGATTGAACATTTCCGATTGACTTTCGGTAACCGTATTTTACGTCAGATGAAAGATTTTGTACCGTGTTATGTCGCATGTGGTGGTACAGAGATGAATGGAATTGATTTTATGTTTGCTAAGAAAATCTTACGTAAATTTGAATCTCTTGGACTTGGATTTATCCGGGACGAGATTGACGGACTGATTGATTATCTGAATCATGCCTTTGGAGAGGATAATTTCAAAGTGAGTAAAACATATTTAGCCCGGCTGAAGAAGATGAGTGGGGCATAACACAACGTTGTATTTCTGCATGGAACGACATAAGAAGAAGGATAAGAATATGGTATACGATGAATATTCAGATGAAGTGTTAAATGCATATGCCAAGATGACCGGAAAGGCAGAAGGAGATATTGAAGAGGATCCATACTATCAGTATTTTTACAATCTCTTAGAAACGGGTCGCAACTACGTCAAGTATTCCTATGTCCGTCTGGTCAAGGAAGTAGATGAGACCTGGGTTAATGCAATTGAAGAGGCGTTGCCATCCCTGCAATATGTTGTCATGCATCCCCGTAAATATATTGAAGAGGATAGAGAAATTGTCAATATTGCAATGGCAAGAAATATTACGGCAGAATCCGTGCGGCATTTATTGTCCCATAGCAATTATATTGATGAATACCGGGAGGATGGAACGGTGATCCCGAATAAGATTCTCAATGTATATAAGGAAGAATCCCTGAATACTTATGAGAATCGTTTTATCTGTACACTGATCGCTGAATTGCAGTTTTTTATCAATAAACGGTTTGATGCCATTTTTGAGGCCAGTAAAGATGAATTAGGCGTTAATTTTGAAGTAGATTCCAGTATTGATAACTATACGGAAACGGTGGACTATTCCCTGCGTATTAAGATCCGGGATAAACAGACGGATACAGAAAATGAGTTTGAAAATAAAGATACTTTTGCAAGAATCATACAATTGCATCGAAAGATCAATATGTTAGTCTCCACAGAATTTGTATCCACAATGCGGCGTTTTCCGGCGGTAAAACATCCCATTGTTCAGACCAATGCCATTGCAAAGAATCGTGATTATAAGGCCTGTCATAAATTATGGAATTTTATTCATTCCTATAATCAGGTTGGCTTTAAGGTGGATCTTGTGAAGCAGGATCCCAATATTTCCAAGTCTTTTGAACAGGATATTTATCATTCCTTTCTATGGAATTATGCCATGCTGCATAACTATATGGAGGATGTGGATGCTTTGAATATTAACCGCGAGACAAGAAAAAAAGTACTGGATATGCAGGGAATTCGGCAGTTGTTAGAAGAGATTGTGGCAGGTACAGATATACCGGATGCCAATCTCCGTAAGATTGTAGATAACGAACTGAAAAACATCCAAAAACGAAGAAAACAGGAAAAAGCAGCGGCAGAAAGAGTAGTGAAACAGCGTGGAAAGAACAGTCTGAGAAAGCGGGGATAACTATGAAAAAAGTATTGTGCGTCATCAGGGATATTGCATTTGTACTATTTATTCTTGCTGTATGTGGAATGATTTTTCTTATGTCTTCCGGCAGACATGTCTCAGTTGCAGGATACCAGGTGTTACGGGTTCTTACCAGTAGTATGGAACCGGCAATTGCAGAGAACACCTGTATAATCATAAAAGAATATCCGGCAGAGCAGTTGAAAATCGGGGATATTATTACATTTACATCCGATGATCCTCAGATTCAGGGATATTATAATACCCATCGGATTTATGATATTGTGGAAGATAATGGGGAAACTCTTTATATTACAAAGGGGGATGCTTCTCCTGGCGTGGATGCATATCCGGTGCATCCACAACAGGTGGCCGGAATATTTGTGAAAGAATTACCGGGAGGAAGAATTCTCGGTAAGTGTTTTCTTGCATTATCAGATAACCGGGTCTATTTTCTGGTGATTATGCTGCCTTTGACTTTGTGTCTGTTATCCTATTTCTGGCAGATTGTGGGACTGGTAACCGGTCGATATGATGACACGGAAGAAGAGGAAGATGCAGCGGATGAAGATGAGATTGCACAACAGGATTGCGAAGAGAGAATAGATATGGGAACAGAAGGTATGACGGAATCTACAGACCAGGATATGTGACACAGAAGCAGGCGGTGATGATGTATGCGAAAAGATCAACAAGAGAATACAGGAATAAAAGGGAATCCTACGCATTGCATTCATCAGGTGCATTTGTTGGGGAAGGATTGGGACCTCAAGATTATGTCTTATGTGATGCTGGTTGTACTGATGGTAGCTTTGATTGCCGCTACGGTTGCCTGGTTTTTTTATATTAAGGTGGTGGCTGTCTCTAACATGGAGTTTACCACTGCGTCAAGCGACAGCCTGAAGGTAGAGATAAAAAATGCAGAGAATCCCAATGCCACAGATGGCTTTATTGAATTAGAGGAAGGGGAAGAGGACAGTGTTTTTGTCGACCTGGATATGCCGGTATTTGAAAATGTGGAACAATATGATTTGGTGGATGAGAATTCCTCTGTCGAAAACACCAATGGTACATCCAAGAAGGTCAATCGGATGGCTCCCGGTGTATATGGTTCATTGACTATTCGGCTGACACCACTGAATCCGGAGATTAATCATTACCGAATCACACCGGCGGCTTTATTTACTTATGCTGATGGTAAGAAGGATACCGTTTCAGAAACCGGGAAAGTGAATGCCATCCTTGGCAAGGAGAAATTACAGGCATTGGCAAAAGGACATATTTTGTTTTTTGCAGACCGCAGAGAGATTCCATCCGATTCCGGGGGAACCATTACCATTGGAACAGATTCCAAAGCCATTACAGAATATACCCATAATGGGAAATATGTGTTCTGTGATTCTATTGATGCGGATATCCCCATGGAGGGGGAACTTTCATGGAACGACACGGAACAGAAAGGGGAGACTCTTACCATAACAGTATATTGGTATTGGCCCTATGAGTATTCCAATCTAAGCAGTGGTATTCAAAGTCGTATTCAGTTGCCGGCAACTGAATTTACAGAGGATGTTGTTCGGAATCCGGAAAGGTTACAGTATTTTGACAAAGATAAAATGCAGGAAATGTTGAATTCTTCCATAACATGGAATGAGATTCAGTTATATGATTTTGCAGATACACGAATTGGAACTGATGTGAAGAGTATTCGAATGCATTTGAAGGTGGATGGTTATCATGCAGTACAGACACAAAGCGAACCAAATGAATAAGGTAGACGAGGAAATGGGTTCTTCTGCACATGACAGGATGTCAACAAAGAGAAGAAAACAGATAAGTGCCAATCAGAAATGGTTGCTGGCAGCAATGATTGAAGTCTGTATTCTTTTGATGATGGGATTTGCATGGTATACCTATCTGGCGCATCGCAAGGTACTTTCCGAGGAAAGAGAAGTGATGGCTCCTTATTATCTGTACCTGGTAGAACCAAACGGCAAGGATGAATTCCAGCTTACCGTTGGAAATCTTCACCCGGGAGAGACCAAACAGATTATGTTAGGTGTAACGAATCAGCCACCGGAGGGAGAAACGGAGACATCTTATCAAATCAGTAAGAATTCCAAATTTCATTATGAATTGGAACTGGCATACACACAGAATCTTCCGGTAGAATATAAAGTATACGAATTAGCGGAAGCATCGGAAAATACTCCAAATGACAGTACTATAACTGTTGAATGGAAAGATACGGACAATTCAGTTATTACAAAATCTTTTGCAAAAGATACACAATTGACGAAGAATGCAAAGTCGGACACATTGACTTTGGAGAATAATAAAGAGATGTATGGAGAAGACAATCCGGTGAATGTGGGACAGTATGATCTGTACGATAATGTGAGTGGTATTCCTTTTGATCTGACGACAAAAGTAGAGGATAATAATGTTACCTTTGATCTGGATTATTATCTGATTGAGATTGACTGGAAAGATAATATTCAGTTTTCGGATTACCTGAAAGAGACCGATCTGGTATATGTGATTGTAAATGCAATGCAGATTGAACCGGAGAAATCTGCCGGCGAATGAGAACAGACACCTTAAAGGAGATATAAGATGAAGAAACAAAAAGAATCCGGAAGACAACTTCATAAAAAGAAATACAGAGTGGTTCTGGGATTTTTCACTTTTTTTATTTTGCTCTGTCTTGCAGGGGGAACAATGGTGGCAAAGTATTATGCCGGACGCAGGAATAAAGGTGTTGCAACGGCATCCAGTCTCTATTTCACCAGTAACTTATTGAAAAATGTAAGTAATGTAACAGAAGATAATTATCCGGTCATTTATAATACAGATGCCTGGGATGGGGTGAATCCTTACCAGTTTAGTCTGGAGATTCGTAATTATCAGAATCAGTTATTGTACAATGACAGGAATCTGGATATACAGTATCAGATCAACTTTCAGCTGGTGGGAACAACGGATGGCGGCTCTTACCAGGTGACATACGGCAGTGAAACAAAGACGATTACCTCAAATTCGGCTTGTTCCTTCACTGCCGGATTAGCTGGTGGACAGGCAAGAGCGGATCAGTTCTCTGTTTCTTTTGCAAGACCGGAGGGGAATACCAGTTCCACTTACAGATCCGTTGGAATTCGTGTAACAGCAACCCCTGTTTCACCGGATTATGTTGCCAATTATGAGACATTAGGAGGAATCCTGTATGCAAGTATTGTATCCTCCAAGTTTGAGTTAAAGGGGGAATTCTCTAAAATTCCGACAGGAAAAGTCGGGCAATATGCAGGATTTCCATATACAATTTCCTATAAGCCGGGAGTGGATGGTGCAACCCGTAAGATAAGAATTACATGGGATTCCTCAAAACTTCAGTTGGATCAGTTCAGTCCGTATTATGCATCAAAGCAGGAAGATTCAGGAGAGAATAACAAAGATTATATTGAAATTACCATGGAACCATATGCATCTATGGATATTTTATTTTACAGAACAGATGCATTTGATCCGAATACTACCATTGATGCATTAAATGGGCTTGTTGTGATTACAGATAAAGGAGGTGTTACTCCATGAAGAAACAGTTTGCAAAGATCTTTTTTATACTAACATGGGTACTGTTCTGTGTTTTAGGAATAGAAGAATATAAAGTTGAGGCTGCGGATGGACTAGTATATGTGGAGAACCAGCCTTTACAACCGGGGACGTATATTATTAATTCTGTTGACGGATGGATTGCATTGCAGAAATATAGTAAAGAACAGGATTTGTCCCAGTGTACATTTGAGTATTTATTAAATGATACAAGTTCTACATATGATTTGACCATTGCAAAGGGATTTACAGGAGTAGGCAGTAAAGAACATCCTTTTTCGGGAACGATTATTACGAATTATACATCTGGTAATATTGTCCTGAAAACGGAAAAACCACTGTTTCAGTATCTGTCTACCGCAGCAAAAGTGAATAAGATGAATATTCAGGTGAATGGTTCTGAGTGCTTGGGTGGTCTTGCACAATATCTGGTTGCAGACCAGTCACTAACTCCATTGGATCTGAATGGAATTACCATAACCGGAACAACGGATACATATATTACAACCAATAATGCTGAAGACGACTGCAAATATGCAGGCGGTTTCTTTGCTCATGTCATCAATGAACAGACCAATCCGGTTACCATTCAATTTTCTAATGTGTCTCTTTCGGTACCGGTAAAAGTACCGGTGGATGGATTGGGCGCTGGTGGATGGATTGGGCATATTTCAGGGAAAATGGTTCTTTCTTTTGCAAAGGATTATGAGATTACCAATACGGTCATTCCCTGTGATAATGCGGAAGGAAATGTATTAGGCGGTCTGGTAGGATGCGTGGAGAATTCAGATGTCACCTTACAGACAACCGGGACAGCTACCGTTTCCTGTTCGGCAGATATCGGAACAGATAGTAATAGAAAGCAGACCGCAGGAAGTGTTTTTGGAAAAGTTGTGGGTTCCCATATTCAGATGGATGCGGATCTTCAGGTAACCGGCGGGAAATTATATGGCAGATATGCCGGTGGCTTTGCAGGGGAGATAGACACTTCGAATATTACATGGAACCATACCTTTATTAGAAAACAGTCTATTCTGTATCCAGCAGCAAGTTCCGGTGAAGAATCCGGTTGGTCGGCTGTAGGAATGTTTGTAGGGAAAATGACAGCTTCGAATATTATGCCGGGAGATAAACTTTCCGGCAATGTGGCTACCCTTTATGGTGGAGATGTAACGGGTTCTTACAGTGTGGTGGGAAAAGCAACCAATAGCAATAATACAGAGAAATATCATGTGGGCGGGTTCGCAGGATATGTGGAGAATTCAGATATCTTATTAACGGCAGAACACGGCTTGGATGTGGTGAATTTTACAACGGATGGAACTGCCGGTAATATATCTGCGGGGATTGGATGCTATGTTGCAAATGATGCGGCACAGACGGCACATAAGATACAGTTCATTCATGTGAAGGATCAGAATAATACACGTGTACGGCTTGTTTCCTGGAGAGGAAATTGTGGTGGACTGATTGGGAAAGCAGTTGTGAATCAGAACAGTCAGGTGGAACTGTCAGACTGCAACTTCAATGTTGTCCTCGTAGAAACCTGTTCCGGAGCGGGAGACAATGGAACCTGGTCTATGGGAATTGGATATCTGGACAATCCGGATTGCTCGGATTCTCTGTTTGGTATCCGGAACGTAGATTGCAGAATCACGAATGCTAATAAGAGTACGAATTTCGGAAAAGGATTTGTTTTTGTGAATAAAACACTTAAATTAGAAGCTTATGGAGGAATCATCGGAATTGCGGATGCAGATGTTCAGATAGATGGAGTGGTATTAGATCATTCGGTAAGTGACATGGATGCTTCTAATGTTTCGAATTATGGTGGACTATTTGGAGTCATTAAAAATCAGGCTGCAGATACCAATACTTTGCAGGGAAGAGTGCGCAAAGTTTCAGTGTCAAATGTCAGCATCGGAAGAAATGCATTCTATAATATACGTGATAATTTCGGAGGATTATTCGGAAAAGTTGAGAAAAAGACGGCGGTTTCTCTGACAGGAACCATGGAATTAAATGGTGGAAGTGATGGTGTTCCGAAACAATCCGTGTCTGTTTCAAAGAAATACTTAGGAAGTGTTGCAGGCTTTATCGATAATGCCTTGATTTATTTGGAGCCGGACATTGTATGGCATCCATCTGATTCTATTAAAAGTAATGAAATCGGTAACTATGGTGCAGTAATCCGTAACCAGATAGTGGGTGATACAAAACTGATTGACAATTATCAGGTAACTGGTACCATAGGTTCCAATATTGACTCTGTTGTGGATCTCCTTCGTCTGGCCATTGTCCTGAATACCCAGGGGGCATTTATGCCTACCGGAAATACAACGGATACATTTGATACGATTCGTGCAAAGGCATATACCCTTACTCAGAATGCGTATGATTTAACAGACAGCGGATTAACCTGTATGGGACGCAATGACAGTGAAGGATTAAAGTATCCATTTACCGGTTCTTTGAAAGGGGTAAGTGGTGGTACCACGATTCAATATCATATCAATGGCTACGGAAAGGGACAGACAAATCTTGGACTGTTTCCGGCGGTGGGAGATGGTGCTTCTTTTGAAAATATCACCCTTAACTATGAAATTGCGTATCTGAGATTAGAATATTATACAAATAACTGGTATTATCAGGTTCCTGATGATGAACATGCAGGCGGACTTGCCTGTTTTGCATCGGGAGATATTACACTGAAAAATGTCCGCTATATTGGAAAGATGAAAGATTATCCTCAGGAACAGTATAAAATTTCCAATAAAAAGTTCAATGGAGACTATGATTATCTCGGTGGTCTGATAGGACAATATACAGGTGCCAACGGAAAACAGCTTGTTATGGAGAGCATCAGTGGTTCCATGACAGACTTTACCTGCCAGGATCCAACCCATATTATGGGTGGTGTCATAGGTATTGTGAATACCGATCAGGTGGCAGGTACTACATCGGATACCTCATGCCGGATTGAGCTTTCCGGGATGAACAGTATAGATGGGAACATTACCTTTTCGGAAACCAATGATACAAAGAATAAGACCGGATTATCCGGACTTCCGGCTATGGTCAGTTCTTTTATCACCGTGATTGGAAAGCCGGATCAGACCGGGGGCAGTTTACGCTATACAGGAAGATGCAGAATGCAGGTGAATAATCTTACCATGACTGGAATTACCCAGAATATTACCAGCGGTAATAATGCTTCGGCAATGGGTGGTCTGCTTGGTTATCAGTGGGCAGATGTGAATGCCGGACTGGATGAGATAGCAATAGGTGACGAATCATCTCCTGTAGCACTTTCAGGAAATGCCGGTTTTGGTGGCTTGCTCCATGGGGTTTACGGACGTATAGATGCCAGTCAGATAACCTGGAAAAAAGCTTCCATTGACGCAAAAAATACATCCGGTGTAGATAATTGTGCTCTGTTTGTAAGGGATGGTCAGTACCTGTATCTTTCTGTAAAAGATTATGTAGTGGAATCCGGCGTTGCGCTTTCTAATTATTCCGGTACCTGTTTTGATGAACTGGTTGGCTTTAACCGGGGTGGCAGTGATGAAAATCATGGTGGAATTGTATCCATTAGCAGTAGTTCCGGTAAATATCTGGGGAAAGGTGGCAGCAGCTATCAAAGCTATGATGCAAAAGTAGGTGCAACAGATAAGAAGAATACAGAAACCCGTTATTATTATGATCTGGATACCCTGGTCTATCCGGCAGCTTCGGATGATTATGCCGTATTAGACTCACCGGAAGATATTATGATCTGGCATTTGTTGCATTATGTGAATCCGAATATCCGGAAGACGGTTTCGGATTCGGTACCGGATTCTCTGCCGACAGAATATACCATCACTGGAAGTATTGATATGACCGGATACAGTATTTATCCCACACCGGTAGAAAAGGAATCTTATCAAGCAACCGGTGCAACCATTATACTGAATGTTCAGGATATGATAACCGGAGAACAAAATAAGAGTGTTCCCATGTATCCGGATGACAAGAATTATCAGCATTACCGGATGCAGTCCGGTCTCTTTTATGATGTGGCCGGTCTTTCCGTGGAAGGACTTACTTTGAGTGGAACATACAGTGCCTTTTCTACGGATAGTAATGTGTCCGCCGGAGCGTTGGTGTCAGGAAAAATCTATGGACTGGAAACAGGTAAAGACAGCAACAACAAGACATTATATGATGCAACGGTTAAGAATGCATTTCAGAATATCACATTAAGCAATCTCTGGTGTGTAAGCAGCAGTTCTATGGATTACGCGAATCCGGTGGGGTTGATGATTGCGAATATTGCATCCGGGTCAGATGTTGCGTTAGATGGAATCGCTATGACAAATTATCAGGATGGCGATGTGACACAATCGAAGAAAGCGGCCAGTGCACTGATTGGTAATGTTGGTGGGGCAAAAGCCACCTATATCACATTGTCATTTAAAAATATGGATATTGCCGATGCGGCACAGGGTAAGTCTTCCGATGGTCTTCATTCTTCAACACAGGATGAGGCACTTTCCAAGGCATCCTTTATCTATTCTTATGATTATGAAGCAAACTGTACCGGAATCTATCTCTTTGATTATGCGGATTATAGGGAAGGCAGGATTGTTAAGCCTTCCACAAAAAAGATTACCTTAGGGGAAGAATTAGGAGATAATAATGGAAGTCCCAATTATGCAGTAGAAGAGTACTTTGATAAAGATATGCCGGTGGGACAATTATTAATACATTCAGATGAGATTGCTTATGCCAGTGAGAATTATCTGCCCTATGTTTCTCAGAAGATTAATGACCGGCACATTCTGGTGAATCCGAAGGTGGGAAATATTACGAAAGGCTGTGGAACATATGAAGATCCTTATCAGATTAGTTCCACCAGACAGATGCTTTCGCTCTACCGGTATCTGTATAAAGAAGCAGATTTTGCTAATATTCTCCAGGCCGGTAACTGGTCCATCAATGCCATGGGGACAGACGAAACATTTTGTGATGGCAGTGATGTATCCCATACCTTGCAAACCTATGCAGATAAAGAAAGCGGATTTCCAACCACGGAACAATTAAGTCAGGCATATTACCAGATTACCGGAGATCTTGATTTTAGTGCATATCCGGAATTTACGGGATTTGGATCAGAACAATATCCATTTATCGGTGTGTTTGTTGGAAAAGTGGAGAATTCGAAGTATCCTGTGATTACCATGTCCAAGCAGAATAGTGCAGAAATGGCCAGCTATGGTTTTATTCAGAATGCAAAGGGATGTGTAGTTAAGAATCTGTGCATTCAGTATGCTCAACCGGTTCAGATCAATGCGAAAGTAACAAAAACAGATGATAAGACGAACCAGGAAGTGACGGTTGATGAAGGTGGAACCGGCGGAGGGGTAATTGCCACAGTACTTGGTGGTGAGAATATCATTGATCATGTAATCGTGAAAGGTGCGGTTGCATCCGCCAACAGCAATGTGGAATGTTTCAACCTTAAGAATACGAAAGCTGTAGTTGGCGGTTATGTTGGTATGGTTCAACGGGGTGGTGTGATTCTTCGAAATGTGGATGTGGAAAGTCTGCAGCAGTTTACGGTATATTATGGAGCACCAACAGATAGTAATGTTACTGCAAGTGATTATATATATACCTGCAGCATGGTTGGCAGAGTGAAGGATGGCTACGTTGTCTATGATGGAGAACAGGCCGGTAACACAAAGGAAGTCTTAAGGACAATCTCTGACTTTTCAGCAGGAAATGTCTCTGGTAATACGGAATCGAACACTGCAACGACACTTCCACTAAGCCGGTCCTATGCCGTTGTAAATGGCGCATATCTAGATAGTCAGATTACTGCTGATGAGAAGATCGTATATAGTACAACCGGGTATTCTGTTCCGAATGCTGCGGGACTGCAGGTGCTATCCATGGCATTAGATTCCGGTGTGTTGACATATAAGGGCAGTGATAACAAGGTGGCTTACAGTGTAGCTTCCAGACAGAGACATGGAAATTATGATAATGTGGGTAATAGTACAGCAGATGATGATAATAGAAAAAATGTTATTCTGTCTGATAATTTTACATTAAATGGTACCTTTACCCAACAATATGGCAGTTTCCTTTCCCAATATGTCAGTTTTTCTTCTGATACTATCTGGGCATCCGGAAGCTATTCTGACGGAACCGGAGTACTGGCGCTGAATCAGGAGGGTAAGAATTATAATCTTACCGGTACTACCTATGATATGTCTGTATTTGGAACGGCATTCCGTGGGCTGGGTGCCCGGTATTTTGAAGAAGATAATGTGTTCCGGTGTAATCTGGCAGGTCCTGACGGAACCCCGGCGGTAATCAAACTTCATATGATTGTGGATGGAATTCAGGATGTGACGGATGCGGCTTTGCTGAATAATGTGATAACCACGACAGCCTCCATAACCATATCCAATATTACATTATCCGGTTCCATTGAAAACAAAAGCGAGATAGAAGAAGAGAATATTTCTGAAACGGATCAGAAACGGAATGCAGCCGGGTTTGTCAGTACATTAAAGGTGAAAAATGGAATTACTTTTCATAATGTTTCCCTGAATGACCTTACGGTAAATTCCCAGGGCTATGCCGGTGGATTGGTAGCATATGATAACAATAATAAGACAATTACATTGACAAATTGTGGAATCAACACAGAAGCTGACATAGCAGATACGGTGTATACAATAGTTACCGGTATGTCGGATGTGGGAGGATTGATTGGATATACGAATTCGGAAGTCACCTGTACACTGAGTGCCATGAATCATTTGAAGGTTACCAGTGGAAATGTAAGTGCTTCGGAAGGACAGAAAGATACGGGAGGCAATGCCGGAGGTCTGGTTGCACGGATTGATGATAGAATATTAAAGGTGAATCAGAATGATGCGGCCGATATTGTGTACGGAGATTGTGTTACCGTACAGTCAGCCGGAATCCCCTCCAAGATTGGTGGTCTGGTTGGATGGTGTAAAAGTGCCTATGTGAATCGGCTTACCCTCACCAATGTGCATATTGAAAATGTGTATGATGGTCCCGAGATTCCAGAAAAAGATATCAATAAAGATAATGACAATCTTCTGGTAGGAATAGCAGGAGTTGTAGGATATATACCTAAAAGTGGTGTTGTTACGATGCGTTCTGTAACTGTAGGAAGTGATAGGGAAAGTGATTCGGTTACCATAGGTATGCATCTTAATAAACTAAGTACCAATTTCGGTGGAATTGGGGGTCTTGTTGGAAGAACGGGCCCGGATAATACAGAATTGACTTTGACGGACTGCCATATAAAAGGCTGCAAAAAAGCGGATGGCTCCTACACTGCGGTGATTTCCGGTGGGGTGAACGTAGGAGGTATGGTCAGTAATACCCGTACTTTTACAGGAGATAATTTATCCGTAGAAAATGTCAAACTGGAAACATCAAGATATGTTGGAGGCATAATCGGATACCATGAAGTCGATAAAACTTGTACATTAAAGAATGTAAAAAGTACGAATGTACATATTGTATTTTTGTGTCAAGGATTTCAGGATGGCGGTGTGGCCGGCGGAATCTGTGGTCAGGCGGTAGGAAACATTTCGTTACAAAATGCATCTGTAGATGGTCTTGTGGTGGAACCGCAATACTGTAATGCTGCAGGTGGATTTGCAGGCGTGTTTGGTTCTTCCTATAATCATAATGGCACAATGAAGGTTGATGGTGACAATAATTCCGTTAAAAATAGTAAGATATGTGGTGGCATTGTTGGCGGAGGCATTGGATATATTTATTATAATCACGAAAAGAAAACAAATATACACCAAAAGATTACAATTCATCAGAACATGATGATTGCCTATCAAAATTCATTATGGAAAACAAATAATGTTGCAAAAGATTTTGGAACAGGGAGCGCAGGCGGGTACATCGGTGCAAACGGAAGCAAAAGTACCAATCTGGATATGGATGATGTAACCATAGAGGGTAATCTGATTGCGGGTTATTCCGGTAACAGTACTGGAAATGTATTGTATCTTGGCGGCTTGGAAGGAAGAGCTAAGAATGCCGCTGATATATATAATCTGCGCCTTCAGGATAACTATATAGGAATGATGAAAGGGTCAGATACGAGTAATGATAATTTGAGTAGTATAAAAGCCATGAACGTAAGTAATATTGATACATGGAAAGAACAATTATATTATGTTCAATATTCAGATGGGACTTACAAATATAACACGACAGCGCATAGCACTGATTTAAACAAGGAGACACAATACCAGTATTCCTATCAGCAGGGAACCATGATCGGATATTATGATACGAGTGGTTCCAATGAAGCTTTCAGCCGGATGATCAATGTCAGTGTAGCCTATACAGACCCGGCGTATCGCCCGGTTTCGGATGTGGGTATGGATCCTGGTTATAATCTTACATCGAACCAGGATATGTATGGGAAAAGCCGGGAATTTGCTGCAATCGTATATGATGGTGAGGCGAAGAATCATAAGGAAGGTGTGAAACTGCCGGAGGGGCTTCCGGATGATATGCAGACCTTCATAGGTATAGATCATTATATTTTTGGTAATCTGGAACATATTATGACAGATTCGAACCAATGCTATTATTGGCTTAATAAGAATTATCAGAAGAATGGATGGCTGGATGATACTGCGGAGACAAAGGATGTATTATCTATCAGCAACATTTATAAGAATACATATAAGGATAATAATGGATATAAATCCAAATTAAAGATAAATGGTACAATCATTCCTATGGTAGTATATGATTCGGCAGATAGCGGTTCTTTGGATGAGGTGATTGAGTCCTATATTAATATATTGACAAACAATTCCGGAGCATTAAACAGTAAAGTGGCGGCAAATAATAACTCGTTAGCGGTAACAACACATAAGATTCGGATTCGC
The DNA here is from genome assembly GCA_945915475.1 of uncultured Clostridium sp. GTDB lineage: Bacteria > Bacillota > Clostridia > Lachnospirales > Lachnospiraceae > CAG-590. Next base: position 49,695 of record CAMEFI010000010.1, read on the forward strand.
ACTGTTGATAGCACAACAAGTATATCCATAGAAGGAGAGGAAGGAGATACCAGTGTACAATATAAAAAAGGTGATGATTTAAAGACCTATCAGTTTGAAACTGCTTCCCAGGGAGATGAATTAGATCCTGATACAGGCGAGGGAACCTTTACATTGGTTCATATTGTTTATAATGACACGAATGGTAATCCAAAATGGTCGCTGGATATTCCCGTGTATGTGGAAAAACGTTTGAAGATATACAGTAATATGCGCATGTTGTCCGGAACCCGTTATGATTCACAGCTTGTGAAAACGGAAGGAAAATTCATGACGGATGGGGATGATAATTCAATAGTATTACCAATGGGTACAGGTTATACAATCTATTGTGAGTATGTATATGCGGATATTTTAGAAGGTATGACCAATATTTCCATACCTAAGACCTTTGTGATTGATGGAAGGAACGATCAGACCGGAACTACATCGGATATTTCTTTTATCAGGGGAAGTGAAATAACGTTAATCCCAATGGATAACCAGAATCATCCCGGTGTTCCGTATTATTATACCGTATCAACGGAAGGTCAGACAGAAATTAATTTTGAGGATTTTAAAGATGCTTCCGGTGCTTCATATGTTTTGGAGAATATTGTGGGTATGACAAAGAAAGAGACATATACGGATGTGTGCAATGCTTCCTATTCCAATGTTGCAGTGGAGCAGTTTATGATCTATGTCAATCCTCCTGAGATTGACAAGACAGAATATTCTCTTTATAAATTACATGTGGAACCAAAACAGCTTTCTACCGAATCGGAATACAATAACTTAAGAACCAGAACAGATTATGCGGAACACTGTTATGAAAGAGTGAATGAACTTCCTGGTGTGAAGTATAATATTGTAGATGATGCTACAGCTCTTGCGTCGGACAGTAAATTGACAAAGAATGGAAGTGTTAAGCTGTCTTTGCAGTACAATGTGACTGCATCCTCTGCATATTGGAAGTCAACAAGGAGTGAAGATCTTTATCTGGATATCGCCTTGTATTTGAAAAAGAAGCCAAAGGGCAGTACATCCACATCTAAGGTAGCATTGCCGGCGGGAACGGTTGTTTCTTATGGAGATGCAGATACGGCTGTGATTGGTGCAAATCAGGAGAATATTTATTATTATCAGGGAATCAATAGTGGTAAAACAGACAAAACCTATATTCAGATTAATAAACTGTCCGATGATATCAAAAAGGATATTTCCTTCCAACTGGATTTTTCAAATGCAGATATGTCAGCCTTTGAAACGGACACAGAAAGCCAGTATTCGGTTGTGGCAGAACTGATAGTGACACCGGATAAAGAAATGCCGGCTTCAGGAGATGTCAAGGATACATGGGAAGCTTACGTAACTGCGGAGGCAAAGGATGAGATTGGTTTTGCACTGGAAGCAGAGAATATGATGACACTAGGCATGAATCAATATAAGCCGGAGGAGACTGACAGCGGTGTAGTTCCGTATACAGCAAGTATTGCTTTCCCGGAAAAGGATAATGCTTCTTTTTCTTCTAAAATGTATACAATTGTGTATCAGATAGAAAAAAAGACATCCCGGCAGGATGCCGATGGTAAACCGGTATATGAAACATATACCGGCCCGGATGTTTCTCTATATCTGGGAAATATGGATGTTTCACAGGGAAAAGCTGCAGCATCAAATGCTACAGATTCTGTAACTTCCGGCAAAGGACTGGTTGCAGTTTCCTATCAATTTAAAGATACGGATATCACAACCGGATTGGATCTGCAGGATGGTCAGACACCTTCTTCTGAACATGCTTCGAAAAATGTAATCCGGACACATTGTACATTGGTAGCAAACTGTGATAAGCTTGCAATGACGAACTACAGAGTACGTGCTTATCTGATTGTGTCAGATGATCTGTCATCTCTCAAAGTGGGTGGTAGTGCAATCAGCAGTGTTGATAATGGAGATAATGTGGAATGTAGGATGAAAGGACAGCTTGTGAGACAAGGCAACTGGCCGAAGGTTTTATCAGGAGAAATATCAAAGGATGCTGAGAATGATTTCTTTGTTATCACTGTTGCAAAACTGAAGACAGATATGCAGTAAAAAAATACACAAATTTACTTAAGTATCCGGGATAATTCTTTGTGGATACAAGGTAAATTTGTGTATTTTCATATTCTATACTATGTATGTGTTGTGTGCGCATAATTAGAAAACGATTAAGATTGCCCAAGCATAAAGGAGATGAGATCCAGATCCTTCTCCAAATCTTCAAAGGTAGGATAGTATTCATCACTCTGATAGACCCGTTGTACCATGGAATGATTCAGCTCGTCAAATTCTCTTAAATCCACTGGCTTACTGAAGAAATATCCCTGTGCAATATCACTTCCAATCTCGCTGAGAAGATTCGTCTGCTCTAAAGTCTCCACACCCTCTGTGATTACTGTAAGGCCAACTTCTTTGGCCATGGCAATCAGATAACGGAGAATGGACATACCTTCTTCGGAGTCACTGTTCTGGTTCAGGAAAGAACGGTCAATCTTAATCCGGTCAATTGGATAATCCCGTAGCAGATTCAAAGGGCTGTTCATACTTCCGAAGTTATCAATGCATAAGATATAACCATGCTCCTTTAAAGTGCTAATGATCTCTTTGATCTGGGCACCACCGTTGCTGATACCACGTTCCGGAAGCTCCAGAATCAACAGGTTCTTATCAATCAGATAATGCCCACATAATTCATCCAGATAATCAATAAATTTTGTATTCTGGAAATGAATCGGAGAGATATTCATGGCAATGGGAGTTGGTATAATCTTATTATCAATCCAACGCCGGATGGTTTTCAGACATTCTTCCCACATGTAATAATCCAGTTTCTGTACCAGATTCGTACTTTCAAACAGAGGAATAAATGCATAAGGGGATAGAATTCCCTTGCCGGGATAATCCCAACGTACCAAAGCTTCGGCACTGACAATTCGAAATGTCTTCAAATCTACCATTGGCTGCAGATACATAAGAAACTTATGCTGTTCCATGGCTTCTTCCATTTCATGGCTCATTTGCATGTTCTGTTTGAAATTGGACTCTAATTCCTCAGAATAGAACATATAGTTGCATTCTTCTGGATCTTTTATAAATTTCTGTGCCAGCATACAGGCATTGACCATCTCCATGATGGGCTGTCTTGTGTTGGTAATATGAAAGATTCCAAAAGAAGACAGAACCTGGAAATTCTCACTGTAATCCTGTAACAAACCGGTAAGTTCTGCAATCTGGTTAAGGATATATTCCTCTGATTTTCCTTTCATAATCATGCCAAACAGATTAGAATAAATCTGCGCAAACAGATGACGTTCCCGTTGACCAATCTTACGGAGAGAGCGTGCGGCATAAAGAACGACATTATCGCCTTCCGTAGGTCCAAACAACTGGTTGATCTTACCAATGTTCTGAATATTAAAGCAGACAAGACTGTAATCACCGGCCGGATCTTCCTCAAATAATTTACCTGCTTCTTCCATAAAATAGTCAATGTTACCAAGCTTTGTGATAGGATTCGTATATGCAATGGTATTCAGTTTTTTGAGAGTGTCTTCGTTGAGTTTGTGTTCTGCATCCAGATCGGCTTCTAATTTATCAATCTCTTTTACATGATAATTATTATATGCTTTGTATAGATCAAGCTTATAAACGCAATATCCGATACAGCCCAATAACGCAACAATAATTATAAAAATCATCATAACAATATGATATAAGTCCACACAGTAAATGTCAATTAGAAATATAAGATACAGAAAACAAAAAATTTTTATCTTTTTTAGTGATTATTTGGAATAAATTTTCCTTGAAATCTGAAGGTAAAAGTAATAAAATATAATCGGCTAAGATTTGGTTTACATTTCGTAAGCCTTATAATAAATTTTAACGGAGGGCTAAAAATGAGCAATAAACTTACGTTGTCAGCAAGTGACCGAATTCATGCGTTGCTTGATGACTCAAGTTTTGTTGAAGTTGGTGCTTATGTAACTGCTAGAAATACCGACTTTAACACACAGGATCATGAAACACCGGCAGATGGTGTCGTAACAGGTTACGGTACAATTGACGGAAGATTAGTGTATGTTTACAGCCAGGATGCTACTGTATTAGGTGGTTCCATCGGCGAGATGCACGCAGCAAAGATTGCTAAAATCTATGATATGGCACTGAAAATGGGTGCACCGGTCGTTGGTTTAGTAGACTGTGCAGGATTAAGATTGCAGGAGGCAACGGACTCTTTGAATGCCTTTGGAAGCATTTATCTGAAACAGACTCTTGCATCAGGAGTTATTCCACAGATTACCGGAGTATTCGGTGTATGTGGTGGCGGAGCAACAATCATTCCTGGATTATCGGATATTACATTTATGGTGAAGGATAATGCAAAATTATTCGTAAATAGTCCCAATGCATTGGCTAATAATTATGTTGAAAAATTGGATACTTCAGATGCAGAGTATCAGGGAAGCAACAATGCATTGGTTGATGAAGTATTAGAAGATGATTCTGCTGTACTTGGTAGAATCAGACAGGTTGTAGCAATGCTTCCTTCTAATAATGAGGATGATTCTAACTTTACAGATTGTATGGATGATCTGAATAGAGAGATCCCGAATCTGGAGGGACTTGCAGATGATGCAAGATCTGTTCTTACACATATTTCTGATAATAACGTATTTGTTGAATTGAAGAAAGATTACGCAAAGGATATGGTGATTGGTTTCATTAAGTTGAATGGTACAACCGTTGGTTGTGTTGCCAACCAGGTATCGGATGGCGGAGATGTTCTTTCTACAAGTGGAGCCTATATTGCCGCTGAATTTGTGAACTTCTTAGATGCATTTAACATTCCGGTGCTTTCCTTAACGAATGTAAAAGGATATAAAGCAACTGTTGCAGAAGAAGCAGGAATCGCAAAAGCTGTTGCGAAACTTACATATGCATTTGCAAATGCAACGGTTCCAAAGGTGAACCTTGTAATGGGGAACGGACTTGGAAGTGCATATCTTGCAATGGATTCTAAGTCTATCGGAGCAGATATTGAGTATGCATGGCCAAATGCCAAGATTGGAACAATGGAACCGGATATGGCTGTTAAGATTATGTATGCGGATGAGACAGACAAGGATAAGATTGCAGAAGCCAAAGCAGAGTATACAACCAGAATGTCCAGTGCGATGGCAGCCGCAAAACGTGGTTATGTGGATGATATTATTGAAGGCGCAGCAACAAGAAAGCGTCTGATTGCTGCATTTGAGATGCTTTACACCAAGAGAGAAGAAAGACCATTAAAGAAGCATGGTGCAGTATAGAGAGGAGATAGCCATATGAAAATGAAAAAGTTTGTTTTATTGTTTTCTATGATTGCTGTTTTCTTTTCTTTGACAGCCTGCAGCAGTGGGCAGAAAGATGTAACCTTTGATTATACAAGCACTGATATCGTATCGGATACGGTATATCAGGCATACCAGATGCAGAATGTAAGTGATGCTTACCGTGCATATTTAGCAGATAGTGATGATCCGATGGCGGAAGTGCTGTTGACCGGTATTTCCAACTTTGATAATGCTAAGACGGATTGCGGAGAATTCAAAGGATACCGCTCAAAGGAAGATGGCAGCACGATCATGTATGATTTTAGCAGACTCAATGATATGGAAGATGAATCTGCACAGGATGATTTTCTTACTTTCATTGGAATGTTGGATTATAGCATTGAAGAAAACAACGGAGATGTAATAGTTGATGTCAAAGCTGTATATGACAAGTATGATGTAGAATACAGTTTTGTCTATGAAGAGAATTCGGCTTATGCATATTCTTATGAGTTAACAGGACAGAGTGTATCCCCATATCAGGTAAAAGAGATTACCGCAACACCGGAGTATTCCTTTGGCGAGATTATGGGTAAGGCAGCGGCCAATACTTTGATGGGAATGGGAACTGTATTTATTGTATTGATCTTTATTTCTATCATTATTGCACAGTTCTCTAAGATTAATGCACTTTTAACCAAGATGACATCCGGGAAGAAAGATACAGAGGTTCAGACAAGTGCACCGGCACCGGTTGCAGCCGCAGCACCTGTAGTATCAGAGAATCCAATGGATGATGCACAGTTAGTAGCAGTAATTACCGCTGCAATTGCCGCAGCAAATGAAGCAGCAGGTGGAACAGATTCTTTAGTTGTACGTTCCATTCGTAAAGCAAAGAGATATTAAGAGGAGGAATTTCAGAATGAAGAATTATAGAATTACAGTTAATGGTACCGCTTATGATGTAGCAGTAGAAGAATTAGGAGCAGGCGCAGTTGCAGCAGCTCCAGCCCCTGTTGCAGCAGCTCCTGTTGCAGCAGCCCCAGCAGCAGCTCCGGCTCCGGCAGCAAGTGGCGCAGCAGGATCTGTCAAAGTTGCTTCTCCAATGCCTGGTAAGATCTTAGCCATTAAAGCAAATGCCGGACAGGCAGTGAAAAAGGGTGATGTTATCATGATCTTAGAGGCTATGAAGATGGAGAACGAGATTACTGCTCCGGAAGATGGAACGGTTGCATCTATCAATGTTGCTGTAGGTGATAGTGTAGAATCTGGTGATACACTGGCTTCTTTGAACTAATTGATGCAAATGATTCATTTTTGACAGGAGGCAGTGCAGATGGATTATATATGGACTACATTGCAGAACTTAGCAGGGCAGACCGCATTTGCGAATCTTTACTGGGGTAATTTTGTAATGATTGCAATTGCCTGTGTCTTTCTTGTTCTGGCAATTAAATATGGCTTTGAGCCACTTTTGTTAGTTCCGATTTCCTTCGGTATGTTATTGGCGAACATGTTCCCTGGTATCATTGCCGACGGCGGACTATTACATTATTTTTACTTGTTAGATGAGTGGAGTATACTGCCATCTTTGATTTTCTTAGGTGTTGGTGCAATGACGGACTTTGGTCCTTTGATTGCGAATCCGAAGAGCTTCTTATTGGGAGCAGCCGCTCAGTTTGGTATTTATTCCGCATATTTCTTTGCAATTATGATGGGATTTGGAGACAAGGCGGCAGCAGCCATTTCCATTATTGGTGGTGCTGACGGACCGACTTCTATCTTCCTTGCAGGTAAGCTTGGAATGGGTGGAACATTAATGGGTCCGATTGCTGTGGCAGCATATACGTATATGGCGTTGGTACCAATTATTCAGCCGCCAATCATGAAACTGTTAACCACGGAGAAGGAACGGAAGATTAAGATGGAACAGTTAAGACCGGTTTCCAAGTTAGAGAAGATTCTGTTCCCGGTTATTGTTACCATTGTTGTTGTAATAATTCTTCCAACAACAGCACCATTGGTTGGTATGTTGATGCTTGGTAACCTGTTCAGAGAGTGTGGCGTTGTGAAACAGTTAACCGAGACCGCTTCTAATGCATTGATGTATATTGTTGTTATCTTACTGGGTACTTCAGTTGGTGCCACAACAACAGCACAATCATTTCTGAATCTGGATACTTTGAAGATTGTTGCATTAGGTTTGATTGCGTTCTGTATTGGTACCGCAGCAGGTGTATTATTTGGTAAGTTGATGTGTCTGGTTACACATGGTAAGGTGAATCCACTGATCGGTTCTGCCGGTGTATCTGCGGTGCCAATGGCTGCCCGTGTATCTCAGAAGGTTGGTGCAGAGGCAGATCCTACTAACTTCTTATTGATGCATGCAATGGGACCTAATGTTGCAGGTGTTATCGGTACTGCCGTAGCAGCCGGTACATTTATGGCTATTTTCGGTGTATTTTGATAGTATAGTATTTCTTTGATTCGTTTTGAGAACGAACACAGGGAAATCATGATAGAATCGATTGAATTATGATTATGGAGGAAATTAAAATGGCAAATCAAGCAGCAAAGCCGGTAGGAATTACCGAAACAGTTTTACGTGATGCACACCAGTCATTGATTGCTACCCGTATGACTACGGAGCAGATGCTTCCGATCATCGATAAGATGGATCAGGTTGGTTATCATTCTGTAGAGTGCTGGGGTGGTGCAACATTTGATGCGTGCCTTCGTTTCTTAAAAGAAGATCCATGGGAGAGACTTAGAAAGTTAAAGGATGGATTCAAGAATACCAAGTTACAGATGTTGTTCCGTGGACAGAATATCTTAGGTTATGCTCCATATGCGGATGACGTAGTAGAGTATTTTGTACAGAAGTCCATTGCAAATGGTATTGATATCATTCGTATTTTCGATTGTTTGAATGATATTCGTAACCTTGAGACAGCAGTAAAGGCTGCCAACAAAGAGAAGGGTCATGCACAGGTTGCTCTTTCTTATACATTAGGGGATGCCTATACAATGGATTATTGGAAAGACATGGCGAAGAAGATTGAAGATATGGGTGCTGACTCTATCTGTATTAAAGATATGGCGGGTCTGTTGGTTCCAACGGCCGCAACTGAATTAGTGCAGGCATTAAAGGAAGGAACATCCCTTCCAATCCAGTTACATACACACTATACTTCCGGTGTAGCTTCTATGACTTATATGAAGGCAGTGGAGGCAGGATGTGATGTAATTGATACAGCAATGTCACCACTTTCTATGGGTACTTCACAGCCGGCTACTGAGGTTATGGCAAAAGCATTTGAGGGAACCCCATATGATCCGGGTCTTGATCAGAACTTATTAGCAGAGATTGCAGACTACTTCCGTCCAATGCGTGAGGAGTGGTTAGATTCCGGATTGTTGAGTCCGAAGGTAATGGGTGTTAACATCAAGACATTATTATATCAAGTACCAGGTGGTATGTTGTCTAACCTTGTTTCCCAGTTAAAAGAAATGAAGCAGGAAGACAAGTTTGACGAGGTATTAGAGGAAGTTCCGCGTGTACGAAAAGATTTCGGTGAACCACCGCTTGTTACACCATCTTCCCAGATTGTTGGTACGCAGGCAGTATTAAATGTGGTTATGGGTGAGCGTTATAAGAACATGACGAAGGAATCCCGTGATCTGTTAGTTGGTAAGTATGGTCAGACAGTTAAGCCAGTGAATCCGGAAGTACAGAAGAAAGCCCTGGATGCACTTGGAATGGACAAGCCGATCACCTATCGTCCGGCAGATGATCTTGAGCCACAGCTTGAGAAATTAGAGAGTGAGATGGCACAGTACAAGCAGCAGGATGAGGATGTATTGTCTTATGCGTTATTCCCTCAGGTCGCAACAGAGTTCTTCAAATACAGAGAAGCTCAGCAGACAGGGGTAGATGCAACAGTTGCAGATAAAGAAAACGGAGTATATCCGGTATAAAATATAGATGCTCCGTTATAGAAATGAAAAAATGCGACTAATTTGGATTTCAATTCCAAATTAGTCGCATTTTTTAATTGACTTTCCTATTATCAAGAATTATAATTGTGGAAATCAGGATGTATTAAGGAGATTATCTATGGAATATATTACAAGAAGTGTGGAAAAGTATTTAGACAATGTAGAAAAAACGTTTAAAGCCGTTTTGGTTACAGGAGCCCGCCAGACAGGCAAGTCAACCATGTTAAAGAAAATGTTTCCTGATAAAAAATATATTACCTTTGATGATCCGTTTGTGGAGCAACAGGCAAAGAACAGTACGGATATGTTTTTGATGCTGAACCAGCCGCCGGTTATAATGGATGAAGTACAGAGAGTGCCGGAACTGTTTCGGTATATTAAAATGATCTGTGATGAACATAACGAAAGAGGGTTGTTTTGCTTATCGGGTTCACAACCTTTTCGGTTAATGAAAAATGTATCAGAATCTTTATCCGGAAGAGTTTGTATTGCTGAATTATCTACCCTTTCCATGCGTGAGATGTGTGGTGATGCATTTGATATGCCTTTTCTGCCGACAATGAATTATATTTTAGAACGGCAGAAGACTGTTCAAAAACCCGACAATATATGGAATATCATCCATAGAGGAGGATATCCCGAAATGCAGAATCCGGATATGGATTGGCAGTCATTTTATGCAAGTTATGTAAAAACATATCTGGAACGGGATGTAAGAGAATTGTCTGCAGTTCAGGATCTGGATGCTTTTCGGAGATTTATGATTGCAGTTGCAGCACGAACCGGGCAGATGGTGAATTATAGTAATATTGCAGAAGAAGTAGGGAAGGATGTTGGGACGATTAAAAGTTGGATGTCAATATTGGAGGCTTCCGGAATTATATATCTGTTAGAACCTTATACACATGCAGTTTTAAAACGTGCCATCAAAACGCCCAAAGTTTATTTTCGTGATACCGGCTTGGCTGCATATCTTACCAGATGGCTTACTCCGGAGACTTTGGCATTTGGTGCTATGGCTGGCGCAATTTTTGAAACATTTGTCATCTCCGAAATCCTGAAATCCTATTCCAACAAGGGAATTGATTACAGGTATTGTGTTTCCTACTATCGTGGAAAAGATAAAAAGAAAGCAAATAAAAATGGTGTAGAACAGGAAAGTGAGATTGATTTTATTATAGAAGAGAATGGAATTCTTTATCCCATTGAGATAAAGAAAAATACATCGGAAAATGCCAGTGCAACCAGTGCATTTCAGATACTGGATACGATTCCGGATAAAAAAAGAGGAATGGGTGCAGTTATAAGTCTGTGTCCGCAACCGGGAATGTTAAGAGACAATATTTTAGAAATCCCGGTTTGGTATATTTGATGTATGGCGTATATTTTGAGAAAGGCATGTATAGACAATGGCAAAGATTATAGTAATTGGTGGTGGTGCAGCCGGGATGATGGCGGCGATTACTGCAGCGAGAAATGGAAAAGAAGTCATTTTGTTAGAACAGAATGAGAAATTAGGTAAGAAACTTTTTATTACTGGAAAAGGGAGATGTAATTTTACCAATGCCTGTGATATTGAAGATTTGTTTGGAAATGTGGTGTCCAATCCTAAGTTTTTATATAGTGCATTTTATACTTTTTCCAATGATATGGTGATGGATTTCTTTGAGGAGCTGGGGATGCCCTATAAGGTGGAAAGAGGCAATCGGGTATTTCCGGTATCAGACCATTCATCGGATGTCATTAAGGTATTAGAAAGAGAAATGAAACGGTTAGGGGTTACCATCCGGTTGAATACGAAGGTAAAGGGGTTGCTGTTGGAAAAGAATATCTGTAAAGGAGTAGAGCTTGCAGGATGCAAAGAAAAACTATACGCAGATAGTGTGATTATAACAACCGGTGGTGTGTCCTATCCGAGAACCGGAGCCTGTAAGGATGGATATACCTTTGCAAAACAGGCAGGACATACGGTTGTTACTCCTAAGCCTTCCCTGGTGCCGTTGGAATTGCAAGAGGACTGTTGCAGGGAGCTGATGGGAATCTCCCTGAAAAATGTATCCGCTACTATTTACGCAGATGGTAAGAAAGTGTATTCGGATTTTGGGGAAATGCTGTTTACCCATTTTGGTGTCAGCGGCCCCATCATCATTAAGGCGAGTGCCTATATCCATAAATATCTGGATAAGTACCTTTCCTTGACGATTGACTTGAAACCTGCACTCGACGAGAAACAGTTGGATGATCGGATTCTCAAAGATTTTCAGGTGTTCCGGAATAAGCAGTTAAAGAATGCTTTAGAAAAATTGTTGTTACGGGCTTTGATTCCCGTTGTGATTGGGAAAAGCGGATTGGATGGAGAGAAAAAGATCAATGAATTGACGAAGGAAGAACGGAAGACGTTAGGGCATACCATTAAGAATCTTCCGTTTACTATTACAGGTCTTAGAGGCTGGGATGAAGCGATTATTACAAAAGGCGGAGTGTCTGTAAAAGAAATTGATCCGGGAACCATGGAATCCAAGCTTACAAGTGGTCTTTATTTTGCCGGGGAAGTACTGGATTTGGACGCCTTGACCGGAGGATTTAATCTGCAGATTGCCTGGTCCACCGGGTATCTGGCCGGACTATCCTGTGCCTGAAATGTTGTGAAATGGATTGACACTTGATTCTCGTCAACGTATTATGAAAAGAGAACATAAGTGAAATAAGTTATTTTGATTTGAGAACGATATAAGAAGAGAGGATAAGAGTATGGCAGCAATTGCAATTGATGGACCGGCAGGTGCGGGAAAAAGTACCATTGCCAAAAGAGTAGCAAATGAGTTAGGATATATTTATGTGGATACCGGTGCAATGTACCGGGCTATGGCATATTATATGGTGACTAATAATATTGATATTGAAGATAATAATGCCTTAGAGCAGGCCTGTGCCCGGATAAAGATTGAGATTTCATATGAAAATGGTGCACAGCAGGTATATCTGAATGGAGAAAACGTAACTCCGTATCTGCGTACGGAAGAGACCGGTAACATGGCTTCTAAATCCTCTGCAAAGGCACCGGTACGTGCCGCACTTTTAGATTTGCAACGGGATATGGCACAGGAATATAATGTGGTAATGGATGGAAGAGATATTGGAACCAATGTATTACCAAAGGCTGAGGTGAAGATCTATCTTACAGCATCTTCTCATGAGAGGGCAAATCGCCGTTATAAAGAGTTGGTTGAAAAAGGTGAAAAGCCGGATTTTGACAAGATTGAGGCGGATATTATCGAGAGAGATAACCGGGATATGAATCGTACCATTGCCCCTTTAAAACGGGCAGAGGATGCGGTGTTGGTAGATAGCTCTGAAATGGGGATTGAGGAAGTGGTGAAAACCATCTTGAGTATTGCTGAACAAAAGACAGTATAAGATTGAAAAAAGGAGCAATAAAATGCAGGTTATATTGGCAAAAACAGCAGGCTTTTGTTTTGGTGTAAAACGTGCTGTAGATATGGTATATCAACAGGCAGAACATGGACATGTGTATACGTATGGCCCGATTATCCACAACGAAGAGGTTGTGAAGGACTTGGCAGAGAAGGGTGTACAGATTATTGAAAACGAAGAAGCATTCGATCACCTTACACAAGGAACCATCGTGATTCGCTCCCATGGTGTGGAAAGAAGCATATACGAAAAAGCAAAAGCGCATAAATTAGAGTTAGTGGATGCCACATGCCCTTTTGTGAAAAAAATACACAATATTGTGGATAAAGATAGTGCAAAGGGAAACCAGATCATTATTATCGGAAACAAAAATCATCCCGAAGTGAGAGGCATTTGTGGGTGGTGTAATACAGAACCCATTGTAATTGAAAGTGAAGATGAGGCAGATAATTTGCCGGATTTTGGTGAAAAAGAACTAAGTCTGGTGTCACAGACGACATTTAATCACAAGAAATTCAATAAGATGGTTGAAATTTTTGAAAGAAAAGGTTATAATATAACCGTTTATAACACCATATGCAATGCAACGGAGGAGCGACAGAAGGAAGCTGCAACCATTGCAAAGCAGGTAGATGCGATGATTGTGATTGGTGGCAAGACCAGTTCGAATACGCAAAAGCTATATGAGATTAGCAAAAAAGAATGTGCAAATACTTACTATATACAGACACTCGTTGACTTGGATTTAGCTACTTTTGAATCCGTTGGTAGGGTAGGTATTACTGCAGGGGCATCTACCCCTAATCAAATTATTAAGGAGGTTCATGGTAGCATGGCAGAAGATTTTGGAACAATGTTTGAAGCTAGTTTGGCAGAGGAGAGCAGAATTAGCGTAGGTAAGATCGTGAAAGGAACCGTTATTGATGTGAAAGATGACGAGATTATTTTGAACATCAATTATAAGGCCGATGGAATCATCACAAAGAATGAGTATTCAAATGATGCTAACATTTCTTTGAAGGATAAGGTTCAGGTTGGTGAGACAATCGAAGCTAAGGTTATTAAGACCAATGACGGAGATGGTCAGGTTTTATTATCTGTTAAGCGTGTAGCAGCAGAGAAGGCCAATGAGAAGTTAGAAGAAGCTTTTAATAACGAAGAAGTATTGAAAGGTGTTGTTACCCAGGTATTAGATGGTGGTTTAAGTGTTACAGTAGAAGAGGCAAGGGTATTTATTCCTGCAAGTCTGGTATCTGATACTTATGAGAAAGATTTAACAAAGTATAAGGATCAGGAGATTGAATTCAAGATTACAGAGTTTAATCCTCGTAAGAGAAGAATCATTGGTAACCGCAAGATGTTAATTGAAGCTGAGAAGAAAGCTGCCAAGGAAGCTTTATTTGCAAGAATTAATGTTGGTGATACAGTAGAAGGTACTGTTAAGAATGTGACAGACTTTGGTGCATTTATTGATTTAGGTGGAGCAGATGGATTACTTCACATTTCAGAGATGTCATGGGGCAGAGTAGATAACCCTAAGAAGTTATTCAATGTCGGTGATAAGGTTAAGGCTTTGATCAAGGATATTCAGGGTGAGAAGATTGCATTAAGCCTTAAGTTTGAAGATACAAATCCATGGCTTACCGCTGCTGATAAGTATGCAATTGGTAATGTTGTGACTGGTAAAGTTGCAAGAATGACAGACTTTGGTGCATTCATTGAGTTAGAGCCGGGGGTAGATGCATTGTTGCATGTATCACAGATTGCTAAGGAACATATTGAGAAACCTTCAAGTGTATTATCTGTTGGACAGGAAGTAGAAGTTAAAGTTGTTGATTTCAAGCCGGAAGAGAGAAAGATCAGCTTGAGCATGAAAGCATTACTTCCGGATGATGAAGAAGAGGCAGTTACAGAAGAAGCAGTTACAGAAGAGGAAGCTCCTGTAGAAGAATAATAAGAATGGAATGGAACCTCGCCTTATAGGATAAGGCGGGGTCTTTTTATTGAGGATAATGAATATGGCATATGATTATGAAGATTTTAAGAAAGATGTATATGAGTTGACAAACATTAATTTGTCTTTATACAAAGAGCGGCAGATGAAACGACGGATTGAGTCGTTAATGAGGAGAAAAGGATATTCGACATTTGATACTTATTTTGCTGCTATGAAAAAAGATACTGGTTTATTGCGTTCTTTTGTCAGTTATCTGACGATTAACGTGTCAGAGTTTTATCGCAATCCGAAACAATGGGAGCTGTTTGAGACACAGACAATTCCTTATCTGGAAAAGAAGTTTGGCAAACAGTTAAATATCTGGAGTGCTGCCTGTTCAACAGGCGATGAACCTTATACGATTGCAATGATTTTGGCAAGACATTTTCCTTTGAATCAGATTCATATTTATGCCACAGACATTGATGAGGATGTTCTTAATTTTGCCAAGGAAGGATTCTATAGTGAGAAAAGCCTGGAACGTCTTCCGAAAGACATGTTGCAGAAACATTTTACCAAAAAGGATCGGGGATATCAGATTAATGATGATATCAAGTCTTGTGTAGAGTTTCGCAAACATAATCTGTTGGAAGACAAATATCCTTCACAGATGCATATGATCGTATGTCGTAATGTTGTGATCTATTTTACGGATGAAGCCAAAGATGGGGTTTATAAGAGGTTTTATAATACTTTAGTCAAGGATGGCATTTTGTTTATTGGTAGTACGGAGCAGATTATTCATGCAAAAGAGATTGGCTTTCAGACAGTTGACTCTTTCTTCTACAAAAAAGCATAATAATCCTGCATTCGTATTACAGAAATCTTTCTAATATGGAACGTATATAATGAATTTGCTTGTCTTCCGGAGCTTCTAACAGGGAATCTAGTGTTTGATAGTATGTTTTGGAACAGGGTTCCTCCTGAAAAATGTCAAATTTCTCCGGACACGGGCAGGGAAGGAAGGTATCATTCTTTTTTACATAACAGTTGTTCTTAGTTGCTTTTATCCGGCTGTAAGGATCTACATAGGCTGCTACACTCTTATGAACAGCCATATCTTCCTGTGGCAGGTAATAATAATTTTTGTAATCTTTGAAATAATGCCGGTAGGTTGTTCTTAGCAAAGGTATAAGGAGAAGTGCCTGTTGCCCATAAGCATTTAAGTATATGGACTGTTTTGTAATGGCAATTCTTTGTGGCAGAGGAGCAGGATAGTCCTGTTGGAACGTTATACAAAGCTGAGATTCTTTCTTCTCAAATTGGATATGAGAAGGTTTTATATGTTCGAAGAACAGGTTATAGTTCAAAATAGAACTGATCTGTGGCATTCCTAGCAGATCATCATGATTGTGTAAAAGCAACAGACGTTCTTCCGTATCATTTGGTCTGGCAATATAGCGTTGATAGATATGGATCAGGTCTTTGCCGGTATAGGTATCTTCTCTTTGAATACCCAGATATTCTTCTATCTGGGTCTGTTTCATACTGTTAAGGCCGAATATTTTCTTATATGGCCGAATGAGTCGGAAGATATCAATCTGTTGTAAATTCTCCCATGATGGATTATTCTGGTTATAGTCTGCGGCTTTCTGGCGCAGATATGGTATATCGAATCCTAATCCGTTAAAATGAACAAGTCCATCATATTCCTTACAGAATGTGTCAAAGCTTTTCAGAATGACCTCTTCACTGTAACCATCTTCATTAAACCACTGCCGAAGGTAAATGCTGTCATTTTCGTACCATAGAACGCCAATCAGATATAATGTTGTATTGGCAGCTGCAAAACCGGTTGTTTCAATATCAAAAAATAGTAATCGCTCATGAGGATGTCTTTTTTGATAATAGGGTGCGGGCAAATTGCCATCCGATAATGGTTCTGTATAATCTATGATCTTCATACACGTTCTCCTTATATATAAGAATCAGATAATTCCCTGAATGGATTATAAAATGCAGGTCTGACAGAATCTATCATAGCATAATATGAAAGAATGTGCTATAATCAATCAGGTAAATGGTAGAATCGTAATAAGAGAGGTTTACATGATAGGTTACATAAAAGGAACGGTAGAAGGAATACTGTCGGATCAAATTTTATTAGAGAATCATGGAATTGGTTATCAGATATTTACTTCCGGCATGGCATTAAGTAGAATACAGCTGCATCGGGAACAGAAAATGTATACATATCTGCATGTCAGGGAAGATGGCGTAACGTTATTTGGATTTCCGACACAAGAGGAGTTAGACACTTTCAAATTATTGATTAGTGTAAGCGGTATTGGACCGAAAGTTGCATTAGCTGTATTATCAGCGTTATCCGTGCAGGATTTGGCACTTGCTGTGATGTCGGATGATACGAAGGCCATTACAAAGGCGAATGGAATCGGTGCGAAGGGTGCGGCAAGGCTTATTATGGAATTAAAGGATAAGCTTCAGGTGGACGATGTATTTGGCGTTGGAGATAACAATGAGGATGTTTCTTTGAATACGGTTTCTGCAAAAAGTGACAGTGTGCAGGATGCTGTGTTGGCACTGGTTAGTCTTGGTTATTCGGATATGGAGGCATTAAAGGCTGTCAGGCAGATTCCGGAAGCAGAGTCTATGGATTCTGAGGAGTTATTAAAGGCGGCACTTAAAAAGATATTTTAATGATAGTGAATAATAATACGGGATTAAGGTATGGAATGACATGGCAGACAGAATGATTAGCACCCAGATTCTTCCGGAAGATGTGAAGATTGAGAACCGGTTAAGACCGGTTATGCTTGCGGATTATATTGGGCAGGAGAAAGCAAAGAACAATTTAAAAATCTTTATAGAAGCGGCTAAGAAGCGGGGTGAGGCACTTGATCATGTGTTGTTATACGGACCTCCGGGACTTGGAAAAACAACAATGGCTTCCATTATTGCCAATGAGATGGGAAGTAATATGAAGATTACCTCCGGTCCTGCAATTGAGAAGCCGGGGGAACTGGCAGCAATTCTCAATAATCTGAATGAAAATGATGTCTTGTTTATTGATGAGATTCACCGTCTGAATCGCCAGGTGGAGGAAGTATTATATCCGGCGATGGAGGATTTTGCAATTGATATTATGATCGGTAAGGGGCAGGCAGCCAGAAGTATCCGTCTTGATCTTCCGAAGTTTACATTAGTTGGTGCAACAACGCGGGCAGGAATGCTTACGGCGCCATTAAGGGATCGCTTTGGTGTTGTGAACCGGTTAGAATTCTATTCCAACGAAGAACTCAAACAGATTGTATTACGTTCTGCAGATGTGTTAGAGGTGACGATTGATGAACCGGGAGCCTTAGAGATAGCAAGACGTTCAAGAGGAACACCGAGGCTTGCAAACCGGCTTCTCAAACGGGTAAGAGATTTTGCACAGGTTTCCTTTGAGGGACATATTGATAAGAAGGTTGCAAAAGATGCACTGGATCGTTTAGAGGTAGATTCTTTTGGACTGGATCAGATTGACCGGAATATTATTTTGACAATGATTCAGAAATTTGATGGCAAGCCGGTAGGACTGGATACGTTAGCAGCAGCAATCGGAGAGGATTCCGGAACAATTGAGGAGGTATATGAACCTTACCTGATCAAGAATGGATTGATTAGTCGTACACCAAGAGGAAGAATAGCAACCCCGATGGCATACCGGCATTTTGGATTAGAGAAATTATTAAATGGAGGAGATTAGAAGATGGCAGATAAGAATGATATTCCAGTAGTGATTAATGGTCGTATCTATAATTTAAGTGGATATGAGAATACAGATTATTTGCAGGAAGTTGCAAATTATATGAATAGTAAGATTGCGGAGTGTAAAGCTTCCGATGGATTCCGCAGATTGAATGCAGAATACCAGAATATCTTATTGGCAATTAATATTGCAGATGATTATTTCAAAGTGAAGAATGAAACGGGCAAATTATCGGCTCAGGATGATGAAAAAGAAAAACAGATCTATGATCTTCGCCATGAAGTGATTGAGACACAGATTAAGTATGAATCAGCAATGCGTCTGGTGGAAGAATATAAGGAACAGGTGAATGCTCTACAGCGTAAGATTATTCAGTTAGAAGCAGAAAAGACAAGACAGGAGTAATATATGAGGCCTGAGATATTAGCTCCGGCAGGTTCTATGGATGCATTGAAAGCAGCCGTGCATGCCGGAGCAGATGCAGTCTATTTAGGTGGCAGTCAGTTTGGGGCACGGGCATATGCAGATAATTTTGATGAAGCTGCCTTGATAGAAGCAATTGAATATGCACATATATATGGTGTTAAGGTTTACCTGACCGTTAACACCTTATTTCGTGATGAGGAGATTTCAAGATTATATGCCTATTTGTCTCCATTTTATGAGGCAGGAATCGATGCAGTGATCGTGCAGGATTATGGAGTTATGCAGGCTGTTTCTATCTGGTTTCCGGAACTGCCCGTTCATGCATCTACACAGATGACGATTACGACACCTTATGCGTATGATCTGTTAAAGGAGTACGGAGTAACCCGAATTGTACCGGCAAGAGAGCTTTCTATAAAAGAGATTGCAGCATTGAAAAGTGGCAATTCTGTACCAGAAATTGAAGTGTTTGTGCAGGGGGCACTTTGTTATTGTTATTCCGGACAATGTCTCATGAGTTCTTTTCTGGGTGGCCGGAGTGGCAACCGGGGAAGATGTGCACAACCATGCAGACTGCCATATGCAATAAAGGATGAAAATGGGAATGAGGTGGACACGAAGGGGGATTATCTTCTTAGCCCGAAGGATTTGTGCGGATTAGAAGCCATACCGGATTTGATTAAGGCAGGCGTAGATTCTTTCAAGATTGAAGGGAGAATGAAAAAGCCGGAATATGTTGCAGCAGCTACCCGTGCATATCGGAAAGCAACAGATGCATATATGCAGGGCGAGTATTCAGAAGCACTTGTTCGTACTCTTGAGAGAGAGGTGGCTGAAGTGTTCAACCGGGGTGGATATACAAAAGGATATTATTATCAGAAAAATGGTGCAGATATGATGTCCTTGAAAGCACCGGGGCATTGTGGTGTTGAAATTGGAACGGTTACGGGTATTCGAAAGAATCAGGTGCAGATCCGGTTGAAAGACAGGGTGAATCCTGGAGATATCCTGGTAATGGGCAATGCCGGACAATCCGTTACTTTGACATGCAATGTAGAAAGCGATAAGGGAAAAGACATTTTATTGAATATTCCTAAGACAAAAGGTAATCTTACAGGATGTAAGGTTTCTCGTATGCTTGATTATCCCCTTACACAGGAACTTAGAAAATATGTGGATACAGGGAATAAGATTACTTTGTCAGGGGAAATCCGGCTTGCAATTGGTGAGGAGGCTGAACTTACGGTTTCTCTTCAAAGAAAAGAAGAGACATATCGTGTAACGGTAAAGGGAGATGTTGTTGAGAAAGCAAGCGCTAAACCCATGACGGAAGAGATTCTCCGGGAGAAGATCACAAAGACTGGCGGAACCCGTTATCAGTTTGCATCATTTACGGTAGAGATAGAAAATGGAGCATTTTATTCACTGAAGGCACTGAAAGAGCTGAGAAGACATGCAATTGCTGAATTAGAGCAGAACATATTAGAGAGGACACGGCGATGTCTGAAACCGCATTTAACCCCATCATTTGAGGTAGATGAAGTAGATGCATTACAAAAAGCTTCGCAACATGACTCTATCGCAACAATTCTTGTGTCACAAAAAGAGCAGCTTGCTGTGGCTGACAGTTATAAGCAGTATTTCGGACGCATTTATATCGATTTGCAGTATTTTTCAAAAGACGATATAATGGGAATGGTTGAACAGGGAAGGGAATATTATTACGTTTTACCGGCTGTTTTACGGGGTGCATCCTTCCGGGAATGGGCGCAGCTTCCAATAACAAAAATGTATGGTGTTGTGGTCCGTAATATTGATGAACTTGCTTATCTGAAACAGATTGGATATAAAGGATATGTGATAACGGATTACAGCGTGTATGCCATGAACAGGGAAGCCGCTTGCTGGATTCGCAGACAGTTACCACACACGGTAATAACCTTACCGGTTGAATTGAACGAGAAACAGTTAGAAAGGATGAAACTATCCAGTACCGAATTAGAAGTATATGGATATCAGCAGCTTATGGTCAGTGCTCAATGTGTGGGTGCTACTGTGGGTCGCTGTAATCATGCAGATGCAGGCTGCTTTTTAACGGATCGTATGGGGAAACAATTCTTTGTGGCATGCATATGCAAATATTGTTATAATCTTGTTTATAACAGTGTTCCTACTGTGTTATTTGACTGCCTCTCCCAATCGTTACGGGAACATTGTGATCTGAGGCTACATTTTACAATAGAGACAAAAGAAGAAACAGAAATGATTATTCAGTCTTTCTTGGATCACTCTGAATTCCGTGGAGAGAAGACAAGAGGACATTACAAACGTGGAGTAGAGTAAATGACGAATGTTATTATTAATGCATCAAAATATATTATATTGGTGATGATGGTGTTGTATGCAATATCCTGTTATACTGCATTCCGCCATGTGGATGAGAAAGAGAAGATGAAGAAACTGAATCAGCAGATTGTA
This sequence comes from uncultured Clostridium sp., assembly GCA_945915475.1. GTDB lineage: Bacteria > Bacillota > Clostridia > Lachnospirales > Lachnospiraceae > CAG-590. Next base: position 71,116 of record CAMEFI010000010.1, read on the forward strand.
TATGTTTTTGTGATTCATTTTCTTGCATATCTGACATTTGCATTGCGCAATATTGAGCAGATGAAAACGATTGTTATTTTTTATGGATTGCAGATATTTGTAGCAACCATGTATATGTATCTGTACCATTATATATATCCCTATTCATCCAGAGTTATTACCAACAACATGTGTTTTCTTCTGTTAATCGGATATATTATGTTAACAAGATTGAATTTTTCCCTTGCAAAGAAACAGTTTGTTATAGCAACAGCAGCAATGATACTGGTTGCAGTAATACCGAAGATCATGGATAAGTACAAGAATCTTCGTAATTATGGAATTGTATATGGTGTAGTTGGAATTTTGGCACTTTCATCTGTCTTTGTCATCGGTGTGGAACAGTATGGATCTGTGAACTGGATTCGGTTGTTTGGTATTTCCCTGCAACCCTCGGAATTTGTCAAGATTCTGTTTGTTTTTTTTATTGCAAGTATGTTGTCAAAGAGCAGAGAATTCAAAAATGTTATGATTACGACTGCATTTGCCTGTGTGCATATGGGAGTACTTGTATTGGAAAAGGATCTCGGTGGTGCGTTGATCTTCTTTGTCATCTTTATTTCCATGATTTATGTGGGAACAGGTAAGATCAGCTATCTGATCGGGTTTATCACAGGTGGCTTTGCGATGGCTGGATTGGCATTTTTGTTATTTAAAGACCGGCTGTTCGATCACGTTATGGTTCGTATCAATGTCTGGAAGAATCCGTGGGCGGATATTCGCGGAACCGGTTATCAGATAACGCAGTCACTGTTTGCCATTGGCAGTGGTGGTTATTTTGGTACCGGACTTACGAAAGGATCTCCGGATGTGATTCCCGTATGCGAGAGTGATTTTATTTTCTCGGCCATTGCGGAGGAATTAGGTGTGATATTTGCTATTTTCCTAATACTGGTGTGCTTTAGCTGTTTTATCAGTTTTGTGACGATTGCAATGCATGTCAGAAATCGATTCTATAAGACAATGGCATTTGGTTTTGCAATTTGTTATATGTTTCAGACATTTTTATCCATTGGTGGTGTGACGAAGTTTATTCCATCTACGGGTGTTACAATACCACTTGTCAGTTATGGAGGTAGTTCGGTGTTGAGTTCACTGTTGATGTTTTCCATTATGCAGGGAATTAGTACAATAGAAAATAAAGAGGCTGAAAAGATTGAAGAAGAAAGAAGAAACATTGAAGAAACCGCGCAAAGGGCGTAAGAAGAAGGAAATGGATACACGTCTTCTAACACCACAGCAGCGTGCTTTTCTGGAAAAAGAAGAAAAAATTGATAAGATTAATCAGAAAATGAATGGTCCCATTATCGGAATCACCTATCTGTGTGGCTTTTTAGTGATTGGTCTGATTGCGTACATTCTGCATTTTATGATTGCAGAGAAGGACGAGGTCATTGCCAATGCAGCCAATACCCGTTTGGACAGTTATGCGGCGGATGTGAATCGTGGAGATATTGTGACGAAGGATGGTAAGACAGTGGCAACAAACAAAAATGGCCAGCGTTATTATCCATATGATAATTTGTTTGCACATGCGGTGGGATATTCTGACTATACCAAAGCCGGTGTGGAGCTGATTGGTAACTATTATCTGATGGACAGCCACGCCAATCTTCTTGAGCGTGCTATTCATACTTTGAGAGAGGAACAGAACGAGGGAGATACGGTTGTAACAACTTTGAATTATGAGCTTCAAAAGACTGCATATGATGCCCTGGGTAGTGCAGATGGTGCAGTGGTGATGATGAAACCGGATACCGGCCGGATTCTTGCTATGGTTTCTAAGCCGGATTTTAATCCAAATGATATTGATACCGTGTGGGAAGAGGCGAATAAAGAAGGATCTACCAGTTCAGTATTGCTTAATCGTGCTACGCAGGGATTATATCCGCCTGGCTCCACATTTAAAGTGCTGACAACACTTTCCTTTATGCGCCAGAATAGAAAATATAAAGATTATAGGTATGAGTGTTCGCAATCGGAAGCTGTTTTTAACGGTGTAAGTGTACATTGTTATGATAGCAAGACCCACGGGGAAGAAGATTTAGAGGATGCTCTTGCAAATTCCTGTAATCAGGCATTTGCGGATATTGGCACACAATTAGATGTGGACAAATGGAAAGATACCCTGGAAAGTTTTTTGTTTAATCAGTCACTTCCATATATGGATGCCAGTGCCACCAGCCGTTTCACGCTGGATAGTAAGTCGGATAAGGGGTATATTCCACAGACAGCGTTTGGTCAGGGAGATACATTGATTACCCCGCTTCATAATGCTATGATCGTGTCCACCATTGCAAATGGCGGGCTGATGATGAAACCGTATATGATTGACAGTGTTGAGAATTATAAAGGTAAGAGAATTAAAAAGTTCTCACCAGCTTCGTATGATACATTAATGACTTCGGATGAGGTAGATACTCTTACGGGATACATGCGCAAGGTTGTAACGGATGGTACTGCGGCTCCTTATTTTTCAGGTGCGTCTTACGAGGCGGCAGGTAAAACAGGTACGGCGGAGTATGCCAATGGAGAGCATGATTTTTCTTGGTTTATCGGATTCACCAGCGTGGATCATCCGGAAGTCTGCATCAGTGTTGTTGTGGAGGAATCGGATGTCAATGGTGTGAAAGCAACAGCGATTGCCAGAACAATGTTTGATGCATATTATAATCTGTCCGAATAAATTTTTCTTGCTATTTGATGTATTAATTGCTATACTTTAGAGTAATTAGGCAACACACCAATTATTAGGAGGAACAGCTATGATAGAAGCAGTAAGCTGTGGTGGTGTGGTAATCTTCAGAGGTAAAGTGTTGTTACTTTATAAGAACTATAAGAATAAGTACGAAGGCTGGGTACTACCAAAGGGAACGGTAGAAGAAGGCGAAGAGTACAAGGAGACGGCGTTGCGAGAAGTCAGAGAAGAGACAGGCGTACGTGCTCAGATTATTAAGTATGTGAATAAGAGTAATTATACCTTTAATACCGCATACGATGTAGTGAATAAAGATGTGCATTGGTATCTGATGATGGCTGACAGTTATTACAGCAAACCTCAAAGAGAAGAGTACTTTATGGATTCTGGATACTATAAGTATCATGAAGCGTATCATCTGTTGAAGTTCCCGAATGAGAAGCAGATTTTAGAACAGGCTTATGGTGAGTATCAGGATTTGAAGCAGAGTAATCTGTGGGGCTCTAAGAAGTATTTTTAATGGACAAAAGCCGGTATACATTCACCGGCTTTTTTTCATAGTAACAGACGCTTTGCAGGCAATAGGATAAAAAACGAGACAGAAAGGAATCTGTATGAAAAAAAGAATTATAAAAGTTATGATGGCATGCTGCATTCTGGTAGCTGTGGGATGTGGGGGATATCTGGGCTATTATTATTATACAAGTATAAAGAGTGAGGGAGCTCTTAATGACCTGAAAGAGCAGATTGTTATTGATGGTAAGGATAATAACATTTCTGATTCGGATGCCGGTCCGGTAATGGTGGATGTGAATGGTGTTTCTGTACAGAAGAAATTTGAAGCATTATACAGGGAGAATCCGGATTTTGTAGGATGGCTTACCATTGAGGATACCCATATTGATTATCCGGTTATGTATACCCCAAGTTCAAGGGAGGGTGGACAATATTACATTCATCGGAATTATGAAGGCTCCTATTCTGCGGCCGGATTACCCTTTGTTGACTGTAATTGCAAGTTGGAGCCCGCAACTGATAATGTGATTATCTACGGACACAATATGAATGCAGGAACGATGTTTCATGATTTGTTAAAATATGAAGAAGATGGGTTTTATGAGAAACACAAGACCTTTCGGTTTGATACCATTTACGGAGATGGGCAGTATGAAGTGGTTGCTTTTTTCCGTGGAGAGATTCTTCCGGAGGAATCGAAGGATTTCAAATATTATGAATTTGTAAATGCAGGTAGTGAAGAAGAATTCCTATCTTATGTAGATTCTGTTAAAAAGATGTCCATTGTAGATACCGGAGTAGATGTACAATACGGAGATAAACTGATAACATTATCTACATGTGCATATCATGTTACAGATGGACGTTTTGCTGTTATAGCAAAAAAACGATAGCAAATTATGCTATCGTTTCATGCCGGTGATGGGACTTGAACCCATACGATGTTGCCATCAACAGATTTTGAGTCTGCCTCGTCTGCCAATTCCGACACACCGGCCTATTGCAAAACCAACGAATGTTAGTATAATGGTAATTGGTATTTTTGTCAAGCATTTTTTACAAAAAAATAATATGGCTTTTGGGCTTATTTATTTGTCAATCGAATGGAATAATGGTATGATAGGAGAAGTTATGAAATATGACAGGTGAATAGTAATGAAAGATTGGCTTTTGATAAAACAACCATTATTAAGCTGGTATGATCACAATCATCGTGAATTGAAGTGGCGCCAGACAAAGGATCCTTATGCAATCTGGATTTCTGAGATTATGCTGCAGCAGACACGGGTGGAGGCAGTGAAAGGGTATTACGACCGTTTTCTTAAGATCTTACCGGATGTGAAAGCTCTTGCAATGGTAGAGGAAGAGGTATTACTCAAATTATGGGAGGGGCTGGGATATTACAACCGTGCCAGGAATCTAAAAAAAGCAGCTATGCAGATCATGGATCAGTATGCCGGAACATTTCCTTCAAAGTATGAGCAGGTGATTGGTTTAGCAGGAATTGGTGAATATACAGCAGGGGCAATTTGTTCTATTTGTTATGATGCACCTACACCGGCGGTGGATGGAAATGTATTGCGTGTTATGATGCGGCTACAGAACTGTTATGATAACATAGATGATCTGAAAACGAAGAAAAATGCAAGGACAGAACTTGTATCTTTATATGAAAGCGGAGATTGTGGGCGGCTTACACAGGCATTGATGGAGTTAGGAGCCGTTGTCTGTATTCCCAATGGTATACCGAAATGCACCGAATGTCCCCTTAAGAATCAATGCATGGCATATGAGAAACAATCGTATATGGAGCTTCCGGTTCGCAAGCCAAAGAAGCAGAGAAGAATTGAAGACATGACAGTCTTTGTATTACATGATGGGGATTATTATGCCATTGGAAAACGTCCGGATTCCGGCCTGCTTGCCGGCATGTGGGAATTTTACCACGCAAAGGGAACTATGGATGCGAAACAGGCAGTCTCATTTATTGCAAAAGAAGGGTTTGAACCGGTTGCAATTGAATATGAAATACCCTATACCCATATATTTAGTCATGTGGAATGGCGGATGCGGGCATATTTTATTCAATGCAGAAAGAGAAAAGAATCTTTACAGTGGGTACAGCGTTCAGAATTAGACAGTACGTATGCATTACCGACTGCATTTAAGACATTTTTAGAAAAGGAGTCCTCAAATGAATTGTCTAGAGGCACAATCTAAGATTATCGCGTATATTGATAATAAGTTAGATAAGGAAGAAAAGACAGAATTTCTCAGGCATATTACGCGGTGCAAGGATTGTAAAGAAGAATTGAATATTTACTATACAATGATTGAAGGAATGCGGCAGTTAGACAGTAATCTTCCGTTATCAAGAGATTTTTCCCAGGAATTAGACGATAGAATCGACCGGGAGTTAATGCATAATAAAAAGAAACAGGAATTTTTCCGTTCTTCTGTGTGTATAGTGGTTCTTTCTGTGCTTGGATTTCTTATTTTTGGTTATGTGAATTTCCTGAATATCTTGCGGGCAGACGAACAGGCGAGATTAAAAGAAGCACAGGGGGAGCATTATTTTAGTGATACCTTTGATTCTGTTTTATTTGTACCGGATGAGGAGGAAGAAATGCTAAGTATTAATGTGGAAAAGGACGAGCCGGAACCTGGATTTTATGAGAAGATACGGCAGTATAATGCATTAGATCAAGAATAATATAACAGTGAGGGAATAACATGGACAAACTTTTATTGGTAGATGGACATAGTATACTGAACCGGGCATTTTATGGATTACCGGATTTGACAAATTCAAAAGGACAGCATACCAATGCAGTTCTTGGTTTTATCAATATTGTTATGAAGGTGATTGAGGAGGAGCAACCAACTCATTTTGCAGTTGCATTTGATGTACATGAAAAGACATTTCGACATAAGATGTTTGAGACATATAAAGGAACAAGAAAAGGAATGCCGGATGAACTTAGAGAGCAGGTTCCGCTTATTAAGGATCTGCTTTCGGCAATGGATGTAACCGTGATGGAAGCACCTGGCTTTGAAGCAGATGATATTATTGGTACGATGTCTCGAAAAGGTGAGGAGAAGGGAATGGATGTAACCGTTCTTTCCGGTGACCGTGATCTGCTTCAGCTCGCCACAAAGAAGGTTCTAATTAAGATTCCCAAAACAAAAGGCGGGCAGACAACAGTTGAGAATTATCATGAGGAAGATGTTGTGGCTCTTTATGGTGTGACACCAAAAGAATTTATTGATATGAAAGGGTTGATGGGAGATACATCGGATAATATTCCGGGAGTTCCCGGAATTGGGGAGAAGACGGCTGGCAAGATTATTGCCACTTATCACAGCATCGAAGAAGCCTATGCACATATCGCGGAGATTAAACCAAAGAAAGCCATGGAAAATCTTTCAGAGTATTACGATCAGGCTTTGATGAGTAAAGTATTAGCCACCATCAAATTAGATGTGCCATTACAGGTGACATTTTCTGATATGGTGTATCATAATCCGTTTACACAGGAAGCGTATCAAATTGTTAAGCAATTAGAATTAAAAAGTATTCTCAAATATTTCAATGGGAAAGAGACAAAACCGGCTTTTGATATTACCACACATTACGTTACAGAATTAAGTGAGATGGAACAATTTTTTTCCGGAATTGCGGACTGCAAACGGCTTGGAATTTTTGCCTGCGTGGAAAATGGCATTTTCCTTGGGGCCGGAATCACAACAGATGGGAATCGTGCAACATTTATAGCCTGTTCCATGCTTGTAACAGAGGAACTTATTTTCGCACGATTGCGAGAGATTTATGAAAAGAATACAGATAGTTATTTTGTGACAAATGATTTAAAGAAGCTGCTTAAAGTCTTTCCGGTTTCTTCTGAGGGACGAATCTTTGATACTTCCATAGCTGCATATTTGCTTAACCCGTCAAAGGATACGTATGGTTATGATGATATTGCCCGGGATTATTTGCAGATTACGGTTCCCTCCCGTAAGGAACTGTTGGACAAGAAAATATTATCTGTAATGACAATTCAGGAAAAGAATGCACTTTCTTATGTGGCATATGAGACTTGTGTTCCTTATCTTGCGATGGAACATTTAAAAACAGCACTGGAAAAGGCTTTAGAATATCATTTATATGAGGATATTGAACTTCCCACTGTGTATGTGCTAGAGCATATGGAAAAAGAAGGAATTCGTGTAGATGCCAAAGCTCTTACAGAGTATGGTATGATGTTAGGTGAACGGGTAGATGCGTTAGCTGCAGCTATCTATCATGAGGCCGGATGTGAATTCAATATCAATTCACCCAAGCAGTTAGGCGAAGTCTTGTTTGATCAGTTACAACTTCCGGGAGCCAAGAAGACGAAGACAGGATATTCAACGAATGTAGATGTTCTTAACAAATTAAAGAATGATTATCAGATTGTTGCAGATGTATTGGATTATCGTCAGGTATCAAAGTTGAAATCCACATATGCAGATGGGTTATCGGCGTATATTCAGACTGACGGAAGAATTCATGGAACCTTTAATCAGACAATTACAGCAACAGGAAGAATCAGTTCCACAGAACCGAACTTGCAAAACATTCCAATGCGGACGGAATTAGGACGGCAGATTCGTAAGGTATTCATTCCAAAGGATGATTACGTATTTGTTGATGCAGATTATTCCCAGATTGAGTTGCGTGTACTCGCTCATTTTTCTAATGATGAGAAATTGATTCAGGCATATAACGAGAATCAGGACATTCATGCGCTTACAGCATCACAGGTGTTCAATGTACCGATTGATCAGGTAGACGATCTGATGCGAAGAAATGCAAAGGCTGTTAATTTTGGTATTGTATATGGAATCAGTTCCTTTGGTCTTGCGGAGGATCTGAATATTTCCAAAAAAGAGGCTGCTGCATACATTGACAGTTATTTTGCAACATATCCGGGTGTGAAACATTTCTTAGATGAGACGGTAGCACATGCAAAGGAAACGGGAATGACACATACATTATATGGAAGAATCCGGCAGATTCCGGAATTGTCTTCATCAAATTTCATGCAAAGAAGTTTTGGTGAACGGGTTGCCATGAATTCGCCGATTCAGGGAACTGCTGCGGATATTATTAAGATTGCGATGATTCGTGTACATGAAAGACTACAGAGGGAACATCTACGGTCTTCTCTCATTTTGCAGATTCATGATGAACTTCTGATTGAAACCCACAAAGATGAAGTGGAACAGGTAAAACAGATTCTTGTGGAGGAGATGACGCATGCCGCAGATCTTAAAGTACCCCTTTCGGTGAGCGTCAGTGTTGGAAATGACTGGTATGAGGCAAAGTAAGAAAGGTATTGGGCAAAGATGAAAATTATAGGAATAACCGGTGGTATTGGTACTGGCAAGAGTACCATACTTCGGATGATGGAAAAGGAATGTGGTGCATATGTTGTGGAGACAGATACGCTGGCGCATCATTTGATGAAACCGGGGGAAGCGGTATATGAAAGAATTGTAGATACATTCGGAACAGATATATTAAATGAAGATTTAACGATCGACCGGGCAAAGCTTGGTAGTATTGTGTTTGCGGACGAAGAACTGCTTCAAGCACTAAATGCAATTGTACACCCTGCTGTGAAGGAGTATCTCCTACATGACATTGAGAGAAAGAAGAAGGATGGGAAAGCTGCATTTTATGTCATAGAAGCAGCTCTGTTGATTGAAGATGGATATAAAAAAATATGTGATGAATTGTGGTACATATATGTTGACAGAGAGGAACGGATTCGCAGACTGATGGCCGGTCGTGGTGGAGACCGTGCCAAGTATGAAGCAGTAATGGAAAACCAGGCTTCAGAGGATTTCTATAGAAGAAATTGTGATGTTGTGATCAATAATCAGAATAGTTATGAAAAAACAGCAAATATGGTAAAGGAATTATTGTTTTCATCAAGATAGTGTGGTATAATTTGTTACGGAAATATTAAATAGGGTTTTTGTGCCCTTTGAAGGGGTAGGGTTATGACAACACTGACAAAATATCCAGAGCCATTGGTTTTTGGACTTGATATCGGCACGAGAAGTATTGTTGGAACAGTGGGATATCAGGAAGGAAGACAATTTCATATTGTTGCACAGGCTGTTCGCTATCATGATACCCGTGCCATGTTAGATGGACAGATTCATGATATTCACAAGATCGGCGATGAGATTGTTGAGGTGAAAGAACAACTAGAGGCCCAACTCCCTGGAAGGAAGCTTAAAGAAGTCTGTATTGCGGCGGCTGGTCGTGTGCTTAAGACGGCAGTTGGCAAGGGTACATATGACTTTCAGGATACAACAGTTGTGACACAGGAATACATACATTCATTAGAGATGATCGGTGTAGAGATGGCACATGAGCAGATGATGAAAGATAATGACTCGGATGTGAAGTTTTTCTGTGTGGGATATACAGTTATCCATTATTATCTGAATGGGTATGAGATTGGTAACTTAGAGGGTCATAAAGCACATACAATTGGCGCAGATGTATTGGCAACCTTTTTACCGGAAGAGGTTGTTGATGGATTATATGCAGCCGTTGATTTAGCAGGACTGGAAGTGTCGAACCTGACATTAGAGCCGATCGCAGCTATACAGGTTGCAATTCCTGAAAATTATCGGTTGCTTAATATTGCATTAATTGATGTGGGGGCAGGAACTTCTGATATTTGTATTACGAAGGATGGAAGTATTATTGGATATGGAATGCTGCCCAAAGCGGGAGATGAGATTACGGAATGTCTCATCCGGAAATATTTAGTGGATTTTGACACTGCGGAGAAGATTAAGCTGATTAGCCCGAAAAGAAAAAGTCTGACATACAAAGATATTATGGGAATCAGTCATAAGATCACTCCACAGGAGGTCTTGGATGCCGTTGATTCTGTTGTAGAGGACATTACAAAGAAAGTTGCCGGACAGATTATGGAATTGAATGGAGGTCATCCGGTATCGGCTGCTTTTGTAGTTGGTGGAGGTGGTAAGATTCCGGGTTTTACCGGTAAGCTTGCCCAATATCTGGAGCTGCCGGAGGAGCGTGTGGCACTCCGTGGTGAGGAAGTTCTTGGATTTGTGGAGATACATTTAGAAGGTGTTAAGAAAGATCCTCTTTTAGTAACACCAATTGGTATTTGCTTGAATTTCTACAATCAGAAGAATCAGTTTATCTTTGTTAACGTGAACGGAACCCGTGTGAAATTATATGATAATGATAAACTTACAGTATTTGATGCTGCACTTGGATACGGTTTGTCGAATGACGATGTTTTTCCTAAGAGGGGCAAAGATTTGAATTATGTTTTGAACCATAAGAAGCGATTTGTTCGGGGAGAACAGGGAGAACCTGCAAGTATTCAGCTTAATGGGGAGAATGTGGGTATGAATCATTCTGTTAAGGCAGGTGATCAGTTACAGATCATACCATCTACCGTCGGGGAGAATGCCCATGCGGTTCTACATGACATCGTGAAATTGGATGAGACGATTACATTTGTTGTGAATGAAAGGGATGTTGTCTGTCCAAGATTTGCCAGTGTTAACGGAACAATTACATCTGAATTTTACGAGGTGAATGAGGGAGATCAGATTGAAATACTCAATTATTATACACTGAGTCAGTTGATGCAGTTTATGGATATCGAGGTACCACATGAGGTCTTTGTGAATGGTGCAAGAGCAAATGCAGATACAAAGATATATGAGAATTTCAATGTTGCTTGGATAGACATGGATGATATCTACAAAGCGGAGAAATTTGTTACAGAAGAAGTTATTGAACCGGAGGAAATGTCTGTTATGCAGAAGCAAGAGGATAATGTTAATCCTGTGTTACCTTTGGAACAGCAGGATAAGACACTTGTGGATCAATGGATTGAACAATCAGATGCCAACAAGAATTCAGCACCGGTTGATATGCTCGTGACAGTGAACGGAACACCGATAACACTTACCGGTAAGACGAACTATGTATTTGTTGATATTTTTGATAAATATCCATTTGATCTGAAAAGTATTAACGGAACCACGCTGATTCAGAGAATTGATGGAGAAAACGCAGAACATTTTAGTGCTTTGCATAATGGTGCTATTATTGAATTGTATTGGAAGGATTAGGGGAATGAATACAGAGCCTGCAATCGAATTACAAAAAAATGGAATAATGATGCATCGAATAATATACATTGTCTTTTTCCTGCAACGTTTGTTGCTTCAGTTTGAAAGTGAAGAGGTTCAGCTTAATAAGACAATATGTATATTAGTCTTTTTGGCATTGTGTGAGATTATGGAAGAGATATTGTATCATACGGATTGTTTCCGCAATATCAAGGTACTTTGTGCAGCAAGATATGTACAATGTCTGTTTGCAACAGTTATGTTTGCCTTTTTTCAGGGTACAGTCGATTCTGCAATTATGATTGTTGCTTTGCTGATTATGTTTATCTCGGATTTCTTTGTGGCTACGGAAGTTTTGGATAAGACAAAAGCTGTATTATATCTGGTTGATGTTGGTGCACCGGTTATTGTTGTTGTTTTTGTCCGTATGTTAATGCACTCAAGTGATCAGTGGATGTTCCTGTTTTTTGATATACTAATGCTCTTTTTAGTTCTGATAACAGAAGCCATGAAACTTGTAGAGTATGTTATCCAAAAGGATGATGTCATATTAGAAGAGAGAAACCGGTTTGCCCGTGTTGTGGAGAAGAATGAAGATATTCTGAATATGCAGAATAAACTCAAGAACACCAATAATCAGTTAAATATTCAGAAATTGGACTTGCAACAAGCAAATAAACAGATCAAAGAAGCGAATGAGGAAATGAAGGCGCAGGCAGAGATTATGCATTATATTGCATCTTCCTTTGAAGTGCCGAAAATTTCAAATCAGATTACAGATTCCATCATGGCTGTTAAGAAACTTGGATTTTGTGCAGTATATATCAAAGAGAATGTATATCTCAACAGACATGCTAATTATGTAATCAAAACCAACATTGGACAGTTGCAGAGTAGAATTAAAGATCAAATGGAGAATATCTTTCTAGAGATGGTGGCTGACCATAAGTCTGAAATGGTCTATAGTCATAATCTTAAAGATGAGATCCCTTTTTTACAGGATGTGAAGATTAATTCTGTATATATTAAATTGTTAGGAGCCGATGATGAAACCTATGGATTGTTCATGATTGGTGATGAGCGCAAGGACCTGTTTAGTTCATCTATGTCATTTTACAATGCAATTATCGCACAGTATGATATTGCCATCAGCAACGCCAAGATATACAACGAGATGCAGCAAATGGCAAGAAAAGATGGCCTTACAGGAATCAATAATCGTATCTATTTCAATGAATTATTCAAAGATTCCGTAGAACAGATGTTGGACAAGAAAGGCTGTATGAGTGTTGCATTGTTTGATATTGATAAGTTCAAAAGCGTTAATGATACATACGGGCATTTAGCAGGCGATGAGGTCATTAAGCGCATTGCTGCGGTGGCAGAACAATGTATAGACAAATACAATGGTTTTGTATGTCGGTATGGTGGCGAGGAATTTGTGGCAGCATTACCGGATTGTAAGTTAGAAATCGCACAGCCGATCATTGAAGAGTTGTTTGATGAGATATGCAAACAGGTTGTTCACTATAATGAATGGAATATTACAATGAGTGTCAGTATCGGTCTTACTGCTTATCCGGAGGTTTGTAAGAATCCGGATGATTTATTAAAACGTGCTGATTGGTGTATGTATTATGCCAAGGAGCATGGACGACATCAGATTAATATAGATGATGGAAGTATTGAGAAGATTGGATAGGAGGATATAAAATGAACGTATTTGTTGTTAATTGTGGAAGTTCTTCTTTAAAGTATCAGTTAATCAATTCTGATACTGAGGAAGTGATTGCAAAAGGATTGTGTGAACGAATCGGAATTGATGGACGGTTAACTCATAAGCCTACAGGCAAGGATCAGGTTATGAAAGAGGTTGCAATGCCGGATCATAAAAGCGCTGTTTCTTATGTATTAGAGGAATTAACAGATGAAAAGGCCGGTGTTATCAAAGATTTATCAGAGATTGATGCTGTTGGACATCGTATTGTTCATGGTGGTGAGAAATTTGCAAAGTCTGTTGTGATCACTGATGAGGTTATGAAAGCAATTGAGGAATGCAATGATCTGGCTCCCCTTCATAATCCGGCTAATCTGATTGGCATTTCTGCCTGTAAAGCATTGATGCCTGATGTACCGATGGTTGCAGTGTTTGATACAGCATTTCATCAGACTATGCCTAAAAAAGCTTATTTATATGGATTACCATATGAATATTACGAGCAATATAAAGTTCGCAAATATGGATTTCACGGTACATCTCATAGTTTTGTTTCAAAAAGATTATTACAGATTATCGGTAAAGAACAGGAAGAATCCAAGGTGATTGTATGCCATTTGGGTAATGGTTCTTCTATTACAGCGGTAAAGGATGGCAAATCTGTAGATACCAGTATGGGCTTCACTCCGTTAGATGGTCTTATTATGGGAACCAGAAGTGGAAGTATTGATCCTGCGGTTGTTCAATTTCTGGCTGGAAAACTGAACTGTTCATTAGATGAGGTTCTCAATATTCTGAATAAAAAGTCCGGTGTAGAAGGAATTTCCGGTGTATCCAGTGATTTCCGTGATCTGGATGCAGCAAGTATGGAAGGCAATGAAAGAGCAACTGTTGCATTAGAAATGTTTGCATATCGCGCAGCACAATATATTGGTTCCTATGTGGCAACCATGAATGGAGTGGATGCAATTGCATTTACGGCAGGAATTGGTGAGAATAATTGCAAAGTAAGAAAAGCAATCTGCGACTACCTTGGATATCTTGGAATCATCCTTGATGATGAAGCCAATGAGGTAAGAGGCGAAGAAATCAGGATATCTACAGAAGATTCTAAGGTTACAGTATATGTAATTCCAACGAATGAGGAATTGGCAATCGCAAGAGAGACCGTTGCGTTAGTAGAATAAGCAGGTAATAATTACAAGATATTGTATACATTAGGTATACATTATAGTAAAAAACTGAAGAAATTTGTTGACAAAGTTATTCATTATATGTATAATAGCTGACGTGTGAGTTTAGGAGAATGGAAATGAACATAAACTTATATGACGTATTATCAGTTGTTGGCAAAGAAATATCTGTGCAGGCACAGCTTGAGGAACTGCAGGAAGACTTCAGTGGTGAGAGAATGGTACTATATAGCAAAGATCCGTTTTCAGTAACCATAAAATGTCTGGAGAAGAATGTAGTCGCTATAGAATGTGATGTAACAGTTGTTGCAAAGCGAAGCTGTAGCAGATGTCTAGAGAAAGTTGTGTGTATGTATGATCTGCACATTCGCCGCACTGTGAATGTCGAGAAGAAAGAAGCATATGTGGAAGATGCTTCTGAGACCGATGAGGTAAGTTATATCGAAGACTGTACTCTGGATATAGACAGGCTCGTTTTGGATGAGTTATTCACCGTAATTCCTATGAATGTTCTCTGCAAGGAGGATTGCAAAGGAATCTGTAAGGTGTGTGGAACCAATCTGAATAAGAGCACATGCAATTGTGACCAGACGGTTCCGGATCCAAGAATGGCAGTTTTTAGTGATATCTTCAATCAATTTAAGGAGGTGTGAAATATGTCTATCTGTCCAAAGAACAAATCTTCAAAGGGAAGACGTGATAAGCGTAGAGCTAATTGGAAGATGACCGCTCCAACCTTAGTGAAATGTTCTAAGTGTGGAGAGTTAATGGTTCCTCACAGAGTATGTAAGAAGTGTGGAAGCTACAACAAAAAAGAAATCATCGAAGCGTAAGAATGATTATGGAATTAGGAGGCCTTTCTATTGTTTTAGAGAGGTCTTTTTTCTGTCTTTTTTTGTTTCATTTTAGTATAAACTATGTTATAATCAAGTTTAATCGTGTAAAAGTATTAGATATTGGAAATCCTATATGAAAGGAAATGATTATAACGAATGAGTAAGCAGACACAAAAAAATCAGAACCAGATGACTGCAAGGAACAAACGAGTGAAACGCATGAAGAATTTTATTGTATTTTGTGCGGTTTTTCTTTTGCTTGCATCCGTCATTTTGAATCTGGCTCTGGTATTTAAGGTGATGCATTTGCAAAACCAGATAGATAAGCTATATTCATCTGTACAGATGGAGCATTGTTTAGAAAGTTAGGCAATGAGAATACAATTAGAATTTATGGAGGATAAGATGAGTTTTTTTAAAGATTTCAAAGCAGATTTCACACAGGCAATGAATGAGTTAATGCCGGATGGGAATGAAATGTATGAAGATGACAAAGTTTTAGACGAGACAGAGGAAGCAACAGCTGTCAGGGAAGAGAAAAAGACGAAGAAAGATAAAAAGACAAAGCCTGCAAAACGTGGAGATAAGAAGCTAACAGTTAAAATGCCAACGGAAGACTCTAATGTTGAGGATTTGGATATCGCGCCAGAGGATATGTCAGACCAGATTGATGATTTGTTGAATCATGAGTTGTATGAAGATGACAATGCCCCGCAGTCATTGATTAAAGATGATATGGAAGTGAATACGATGGATATGTCTGTGGAAGAATTGTTGAATCAGTTATCTGAAAAACAGGAGAATATAACAATTGAAGAAACATCTGAGGATATGTCGCAAGCTGTTGGGAAGGAGGAACTGTCAGTTGATGATTTGCTTAACCAATTAGAAAGTTCAATTCCGAAGGATGATTCAGACATGCCAGAACCTGAAGTAGCTCAGAGGATAGAGAAGACGGAACATGCGTCTGACCCTGGTATTGAAGAATTATTGAATCGTATCGGAGCAAAATCTGTTGCGGGAGAACCGGTTGTAAGACCAGAGCCTGCAAAGATGGAAGAAGCGAATAACGATGATATCCCGGCAGAACAAACACTTGATGAGCTGTTGTCAGAAACAGCCGTGGAGCACATTGCGGAAGAATTATCTGAAGAAGATACTATCACAGAAGCTATAGAAGAACCGGTTGTGGAGGAAAGTAATACAGAAACTGTTGAAGAGCCGGTTGCAGAGGAAAGCAATGCAGAGACTGTTGAAGAGCCGGTTGCAGAGGAAAGCAATACAGAAATTGTTGAGGAGCCGGTTGTAGAAGACAATAATGCAGAGACTGTAGAAGAAACAGTTGCAGAGGAAAGCAATGCAGATAGTAATGAAGAGCCGGTTACAGAAGAAGCCGATATAGCAACAGAATTACCGGAAAAGGATCAGCTTACAGAGACTCTTGAAGAAATCCTATCAGAAGATGAGGCTACAGAGGATAACCTTGCTGAGGCTGCAGATTCAGTTGAGGAAATTGCTGAACCTGTAGAAGAAACTGCAATAGAAGAGGATGTTGTAAGTGAGGAGAATATAGAGAAAGTGGAGGAAGGCAACATGAGCGAGGAAAAGAAAGTAACAACATTGAATGAAGGAAATGATGATAAGAATTTGACGGAAACAGATCGTGCGTATATCGTAGATGAGGCTGATACAGAGACTACATACATTACCAAGGGCACAAAAATATCAGGAGATCTGGATACGGATGGTTCGGTTGATGTTATTGGTACCATTGAAGGTTCTGTAAGCTGTAAAGGCAAAGTTGTAGTTGGCGGTTCTGTTAAAGGAGACATTACTTCTGGTGAATTATATGCGAATGGAGCCAGAATTGAAGGTAATATTAAGTCATACGGTAGTGTCAAGGTCGGTGTTGGTTCCATGATCATTGGTGGTATTGAAGGTGAGTCTGCCGTGATTGCAGGTGCGGTAAACGGTGATATTGATGTAAAAGGTCCTGTTATCGTTGATTCTACAGCTGTTATCATGGGTAATATCAAGTCTCGTTCTGTACAGATCAATAATGGTGCCGTGATTGAAGGCTTCTGTTCACAGAGTTATTCCGACATTGATGTAAAGAGTTTCTTTGCTTAAACAATTATTTTACAGTATATAAAAATAGGAGAATACTATGGACGCAAATCGAATTTTATTAAAATTAAGTGGTGAAGCTTTGGCTGGAGATAAGCATCAGGGATTTGACGAGAAAACGGTTCTTGAAGTTGCAAGCCAGGTTAAAAAGGCAGTGGATGAAGGAAAACAGGTTGCCATTGTAATTGGTGGAGGTAATTTCTGGAGAGGAAGAACATCCGAGAATATGGATCGTGTGAAAGCAGATCAGATTGGAATGCTGGCTACTGTTATGAACTGTGTTTATGCAGCAGATATGTTTCGCACAGTTGGCTTGAAGACAAGAATTATGTCACCCTTTGTGTGTGGTAATGTAACAGAGTTATTCCGTAAGGATGAAGCAGTTTCTGCATTGGAGAATGGTGAAGTTGTATTCTTTGCAGGCGGAACCGGACATCCTTATTTCTCTACAGATATGTCGACTGTGCTTATGGCAATTGAGATTGAAGCTGATGTGATCTTATCCGGCAAGGCAATTGACGGGGTATACGACAGTGACCCAAAGACCAATCCAAATGCAAAGAAATACTCTACAATGAAGATGAAGGATATTGTGGATCAGCAGTTAGGAGTGATTGATCTGGCATCTGCAGTACTTGCAATGGAGAATCACATGCCAATGCTGTTATTCGGATTGAATGAGGAAGAAAGTATTCTTAAGGCAATGACCGGCAAGTCAAATGGAACATATATTGAAGCATAGAATTTCAAAAGGAATATATTTAGGAGGATTATCATATGTTAAAACAGTTTGAAGACAAAATGCAGAAATCATTAGAAAGCTTGGAGAACGAGTACAGTAATATTCGGGCAGGTCGTGCCAATCCTAACATCCTGAATAATATTAAGGTTGAATATTACGGAGTACCTACTCCACTTCAGCAGGTTGGAAATGTCAGCGTACCAGAGGCAAGAACGATATTAATCACACCATGGGAGACATCTTTATTGAAAGAGATTGAGAAAGCAATTCTCTGTTCGGATCTTGGCCTTACACCGAACAACGATGGTAAATCCATTATTCTTAATTTTCCGGAACTGACAGAGGAACGTCGTAAAGATCTGGTAAAAGATATTAAGAAAAAAGGAGAAAATGCCAAGGTTGCAGTACGTAATAT